>CAZKBH010000003.1:182969-185299 GCA_964550795.1 uncultured Saprospiraceae bacterium | reverse complement strand
CGATATTCGGTGTTCGGTGTTCGATATTCAGTGTTCGATATTCGGTGTTCGATATTCAATTTTCGCCGTTCTGCGGTTCGATATTCTTTTTGATACCCAATATGCGGTAGTCAGTTCGTTTTTTATCGTCAAAAGAGTTTCAGTCCCCCCTCCTTCGCCTGCGGCTTCGGCGGGTAAAGCCGCAAAATTGCAGAAAAAATCCCCATCCTAGGTTATTCCTTTAAATCAAACCGAACCCAATCCACTGCAGCAACGGGTTTTGAAGGGCTATTTTCATTTTTAAACACAAAATATACATCGTGAAACGCATCATCGGTGGAATCCAACAGGGGAACACTTACCTCTACAAATTCCATTCTTGCTTTGGTTGCGGTTTGGGGCAAAACAGCCTTGCCAAGCAGCAGTCCCTTCGCGGAACCAAGCCTGATTTCTACGCGCCCTCCACCGAACTGATATTTGCTGTCACTCATGCCGATGCCCATTGCCACGCTGTGCACTTTCGTGAGATCAATGTGTTTGAACACAAAAAAACTATTGGATTTTAGTTCGTTGAGTACTACAGTATCGCCATTAAACGGACGATAGGTGCGAATGTTCTTGGACATGCTGTCAGCCTGCTCCGCCTGCTGGAACGCCGGGCGCATCGCGATGGTTTCGCCACCTTCCAGCGGACTTTGGCTTTTGCTGCCGCGGTCGCGGTAACTGGCCTTAAATATAAAGGTGCCTGCTGTTGGCTTAGCGTTTTTGTCTTTGGGCGGTGGCGGCGTCAAAGCATATTCCCCGGAAAGTGGGAAACTATGCTTGATCTTGGGCGGACTGCCCAGCGAAAGAATCCACCGAACCATTTCTCCGGCGTCCTCTTCCGAAATCTGGGGGTGCGCGCTCATCACAGTTTGGCCCCAATTCCCGGCACCTCCCTGAATGATTTTTTTCGAAAGATTGCGCACCGCAAAATCATTTTTTCGATACCGTTCGGCAATCGCCTGATACGAGGGGCCATTCACCAGCCGATCTTCAGCGTGGCAGGTGTTGCAATCCGAGCGGCTAATCAACAATTTACCTCTGGCATATTCGGCCACTTGTTTAGCCGCCTGGTGGCCTTGGGCAATGCTCGTGATGTCGAACCCGGTTTCCAAATAATCAATGGTGGTGGCCACCGCACTTGGACTAATAGAACCATTTTCCAGTGAGCCATCCTCCGCATCCGCAATGACCAGCCGATAATTTAATCGTTGACCGGGCTGATAAAAACTACGGTTTTTGCCGCCAAAATCCCAGCGAACCAGCGGCGGTTCGTTGCCCACGCTGATTTTCAGCTTGGCAGTTTTAAACGCTTTTTCATTGTCGGTCACTTTGAGCAACACTTCATAGGTGCCCGGTTTTGTGTAAACATGCACGATGCTGTCCAGGTCGGCATGTCGTTTGGGCAAGGTTTTGGCATTTTTTTCAAGGCCTCCGCGCGCAGTGGCGTGTTTGGAGGTAAAGGATTTTACAGGCGTTCCATCGCCGAAATTAAGTTCAAAATGCAGGCGTTCCCCGTCGTAATCTTTGGTTTCCGATAAGTCGAAACAGGCCTCGAAAGGCGCTGCCCCGGCGGTTTTGGCCGCCCGAATGGCGGGCAAAGGCGGGCGATTTCCGCGCACATAATCAATGCGCGAAAGGCGGGCATCCGGGTTGGTAGCAAACCATTGGGTCCCGTACTCCAACACCCAGATCGAGCCGTTTTTATCCACCACCATATCCATCGGGCGGGAAAGTTTGACTTCTTCGGCGAAAGGTTCCATCCGGCTGAAATTGCCTATTGAATCCACGGTGACGGCCATTAGCCAGCCGCGCATCCATTCGTAAATGATGAGTTTTCCGTCGTAATAATCCGGCATTCGGGTTTCGGCGGGATATTGGTCACAATAATAAGTAGGCCCGGCCATGGCATTGCGACCACCCACCCCCACGAGCGGAAACTCCGGCGAATTGCCATAAGGATACCAAATGAAGGCCGGCTGTGCGGGAGGCAGCGTGCGTTTTCCGGTATTGTACGGCGAGTTGTTGATCGGATTTGATGGGTCGTGCAAGGGGCCGTTTTTTCCGGTGGCAAAATCATGATCGCGGTAAGGTTTGTTGTTCCCGACAAAGTAAGGCCAGCCAAAAAAACCTGCCGCCCGCGCTCGATTTACTTCGTCGTGGCCTTGTGGGCCTCGGGCGGTATCGGGTTCGCCGGCATCGGGGCCAACCTCGCCCCAGAAGAGCAGATTGCGGCGGTTGTCGAATGAAATTCTGAACGGATTCCGGCATCCCATCGCATAGATCTCCGGCAGCGCCTTTGCCGTCCC
>CAZKBH010000003.1:164501-182959 GCA_964550795.1 uncultured Saprospiraceae bacterium | reverse complement strand
CCATGACATAAATTTCGGGGCGGGAATCCAGTTGCATTGGTTTTTGGCCACTGGCCACGGGCACATCGTTTTCTGCAAATAAATTGCCGGCAGGGCAGATGTATCCGCCATCCGGCAAGGGTTTTATCCGCAGAATTTTACCGCGCAAATCATTGGTGTTGGAGGAGGATTTTTGAGCGTCCCAGGCACTTCTACCCGGACGTTCGTCGGAAGGAGAATAGCCTTGAGAATCAAAGGGATTGGTATTGTCGCCGGTGCTGAGGTAGAGGTTTCCGGCAGCATCAAACTCAATACTTCCGCCAGCGTGACAACATTCTTCTCGCTGCACCGCCACCTGCAAAATGATTTTTTCAGAGGCCCGATCCAACGAATCTCCCCGAAAAACAAAGCGCGAAAGATTGTTCACCGATTCATTTCCAACTGGCGAGTAATAGAGGTAAATCCAATGATTTTCAGCGTAATTTGGGTCCAATGCCAGGCCCATGAGTCCGTCTTCCTCTTCAGAATGTACGGGCAATTTGCAGGCGATATTCACCAGTCCGGTACCCGGATCAAAGACCTTGATGGCGCCGCGCCGTTCGACGAACAGGACTTTCCCGTCGGGCAACAGTTCGAGTTCCATGGGTTCGGTTAATTCTGCGGCCAACACGGTTTTTTGAAAACGGGTGGGGTCTGGAATTTCCGGCGTGCGGCAGGCGGAATAATCGAGGCGTTTTTGCTTCCCAATGGCGTATCGGATGCCACCGAGCACGTGTTTCAAAAATTCCGGCTCGGCATAACTTTCATTGGTGTGGCCACCTGCGGTGTAAAATGCGCGACCACCGTCGTACACATGGCACCAAGCCGCGGGGTGACAGGGCTGTTTGGGCGCGGGATCGGTGCAATTGGTGCCGCCGCTGTAACTGGATTCGTCGAGAGAGAGCAAAACCTGCACGTTGGGGTTCAGATTTTTAAAATTGTACCACTCATCCTTGCGCTGCCATTGGTCACCCGAGAGGTGCCGGGTGGAAGGATGGTCGTGGGTTTCAACCCGAAGTGTTGCTTTTTGAATTTCGGGGTGGCCGTTGAAATACCCACCTGCCAAGCCGCCATACCAGGTCCAGCCATACTCGGTGTCTGTGGCCGAGTGTATGCCGACATATCCGCCGCCTGCCTGGATATAGCGTTCAAAATCAGTCTCTTGTGCTGGATTTAAAACATCGCCGGTAGTGCAGAGGAACACTACGGCTTGATATCGCCGCAGGTTTTTTTCGGTAAAATCTTCTGCATCTTCGGTGGTGTCCACGGCTATGCCATTGCTCAGACAAAGTTTGCGGAGCGCCGCCGTGGCGGTGGGGATACAATCATGACGATAGCCTTCGGTTTTGGAAAAAAGGAGGATGCGTGGTGGAATGTGGTCAGAACAATTTGGCAGTAAGATGGTGAGGGCAAGGAAAAACAGTAGAGAACGATTGAATAGCTGCATGAAAAAGTTCTGGATTTACATTGAGCGGGAAAAGTAACAGTTGTTTTTGCTTTGGCCTGTATTATTTTTGCCGGAAACCGACTGCTTAGTTTTCAATTAAAATTGAGAAACGGTAGCTTATTTCCCCATTTTTCCACAGAATTTTGCCGCCCATCCATTCCTTCTTTCTAATCTAAATCATTTACAATGAGCATAAAGTCACTCTTTTTTACAGCATCTGCGCTGCTGGTATTGCTTTCAGGTTGCAAGCAGGACAACGAGGCGTACAAGCAAAAAGCAAACAACCCGGAGTTCATGCACGCGGGCGTTCGTCGCATCACAGACATTATTCGGCACGACATATTTGCGCCACCCATTTCTGCGCGTATCTACGCTTATTCGGCCGTAGCAGCGTACGAAGCGCTGGTTCCGGGCTTCCCGGCATACCAAAGCCTTGCTGGCCAACTCAATGGACTCAGCCCCGTGCCTCAGCCGGAAGCGGGCAAAGAATATTGTTTTCCCTTGGCTAGTTTCAATGCACAACTGATTGTTGGCAAGCAGCTCATTTTTTCAGAGGGCGATGCGGAGGAACTAAAGGAAAAGACCTTCGAGGATTTTAAACAAATGGACATCCCGAATGATGTGTACGACCGTTCCATGGCCTACGGCGAAACGGTTGCAAAACACATTTTGACCTGGTCTAAAGGCGACAATTACGCGCAGACGCGGAGCGCACCAAAATTCGCCATTGACGTGGAAAACCCCTCCCGCTGGCGACCAACCCCTCCTGCGTATGGTGATGCACTGGAGCCTTGCTGGCTTAAAATCCGGCCCTGGGTCATTGACTCAGCCGGCCAATTCAAGTCAGACCCGCCACTTCCATTCAGTACGGATAAAAACAGCGAATTTTACAAGCAAGCCCTGGAAGTGCGTGACATTGTAAACGAGAAAAACCCTGAAAATGAGGCTACTGCATGGTATTGGGACGATAATCCGTTCGCCATGGAAGTGAGCGGCCACGTGGCTTTTGCACTCAAAAAAATCAGCCCGGGCGGTCACTGGATGAACATTGTGGGCCATGCTTGTCGCAAAGCAAACGCGGATATTATGGCCTCTGCGGAGGCCTATGCGAAGGTGGCCTGCGCGCTGGCAGATGCTTTCATTGTATGCTGGGACGTGAAGTACAAAACCAACCTTATCCGCCCGGAATCGTACATCAATCAGTACATTGACCAAAGCTGGCAGCCGCTGATTCAAACGCCTCCGTTCCCGGAACATACGAGCGGACACAGCACCATTTCGATGGCCGCTGCTTCAACGCTCACCGGGCTTTTTGGCGATAATTTTGCGTTCATCGACAGTACTGAAATGGAATTTGGTATTGATCCCCGGAGCTTTAATTCGTTTATGGAAGCCTCTGAACAAGTGGGCATGAGCCGATTATACGGCGGCATTCACTACCGCAGAGGCAACGAGGCGGGCCTTAAATGCGGGAAAGAAATCGGGGAATACGTCCTTCAGGAAATGAAGACCCGGAAGTAACCGCCCTAAACATGAGTCAACTTTTTTATACCCCGAAAATAGAAAATGGCTTTGCCGTTTTTGAGGAAGAGGAAGCCCGCCATTTGAGCACCGTGCTGCGCAAAAAAACGGGCGATTTACTCCAAGGCACAGACGGCCGGGGTTTTTTCTACGAAATGGAATTGGCCGATGCGGGCAAGCGACAGGTGCTTGCCCGCATCGTTTCAAAAACAGCCGCTGCGCCCCTGCCTCCCGGCAAACTTCACATCGGGATTGCGCCCACCAAACAGATGGAGCGACTGGAGTGGTTTTTGGAAAAAGCTACGGAAATTGGCATCCACGAAATCACCCCGCTGCTGTGCCAACGCTCCGAACGCGATACCCTCCGGCTAGATCGGCTGGAGAAAATCCTGGTGTCGGCCATGAAACAATCGCTCCGGGCCTGGCTGCCCAAACTCAACCCACTCACGCGGTTTCAGGATTTTGCTCAAAAAACAAACGAGGCACAAAAATGCCTCGCCTGGTGTGCGGAAGAACCCATGCCGCATCTCAAACACGCGCTCCATCCCCATCTGGATGCGGTAATTGCCATCGGTCCGGAAGGCGATTTTTCTCCTGAAGAAGTCCAAATTGCGCTAGCCAACGGATTTCAGGGCGTGAGTCTGGGGGAAGCCCGGCTGAGGACAGAAACGGCGGGATTGATGGCAACGAGTGTGTTTAATGTGGTCAATATTTAAAATGTGGTCAATGTGGTCAATGTGGGGAATGTGGGAATGTGTGAAATGTGTGAAATGTGGTCAATGTGTGAAATGTGGTCAATGTGGGGGTGTGGACGATGGGGGGAATGTGTGGAATGTAGTCATTGGGAGTGAGATAAATGTTGGAGATATGGTTTGAGTAGTTTAACTTTGGATATCATTTACTCAAAACCTAATGAAGATGTTATCTGAAATGGATCAAAAAAATCCAATTGTGCGGCATTCGTTTGAGTTCGCATTGTTGGTTGAAATATATTGCGAGCACTTACGCGATCTCAAAAAATTTGATTTATCTCGCCAATTATTCCGTGCTGGCACTTCGATTGGTGCGAATGTTTGGGAGGCGCAAGAATCTGAAAGCAGGGCCGATTTTATCCATAAAATGAAAATCGCCGCGAAAGAAGCCCGCGAAACTCTTTTTTGGTTGCTTCTCTGCAAACATTCAAAAGGGTACCCCGTCCCCCAAGATCTCCTGGATAAATTGGCCGAAATCCGCCGCCTGCTCAGCGCCATTATTCACACCTCCAAACAACGCAGCCCAATCATGAAACTACTGCTCTCCTTTTTTGGATTTTGAACCCATTATCCACATCCCCACATTGACCACATTGACCACATTAAAAAATTGACCACATTAATCCCATTTCCCACATTAATCCCATTTATCCCTTTTTTCCTATTTTGGCCGCGCCATGAGGTCGGAACGCGAAATTCATCGAGTTTCATGACCCTGCAAACGATTGATTACCATAAAATTACCACGACTTTATGAAGTATTTTATCTGGGCTTTGGCACTGCTGTTTGCCGGCACCTCAGCAGCGCAGGAGAAAGGCATGGGCCTTAATTTTGACGAAGAATCCTATTCAAATGTGCCGTACAAATTACAGCTCACAGCGGGCAGTTATAGAGGGCTGCCACCGCGCTACAGTTTAGAGCAGTATGCACCCGACCCCGGAGATCAGGGACGCACCGGCACCTGTGTGGCCTGGGCTACGGCTTATCACATGCGAACCATTCTGTGGGGCAAGCAGTATAATATCACCGACAAAGCCCGGCTGAACAAGCAGGCTTTTAGTGCCATTTTCCTCTATAATATTATTAAAGACACCGCTGATGTGGACTGCCAGGCGGGTTCTAATCCCGTGTTGGCACTCGAAGCCCTGTACCAATTGGGCGTGCCTACCACCCAAAAAGCACCCTTTGTGTGCGACAAGGATTTGAGCACAGATGCCGTAGAAGAAGCGACGCAATACAGAATCAGCGATTACCAGATTCTATTCCTGCCCAAGGAGACCGATGCCAATGTGAAAATCAATGCCGTGAAGAAGGCCATTTCTGAAGGTTTTCCGGTGACAATCTGCTTCAAAGTGATGCAGAGCTTTTACAAAAGTCCAGGTACCTGGAAAAAACAAGCGAGCGATGACGGACCAACGGGTCAACACGGCATGCACGCCATGTGTGTGGTGGGCTATGACGAAGCCGTGGCCGGTGGCGCTTTCCGTGTGCTCAATAGCTGGGGTACTGCTTGGGCCGACAAAGGCTATGTTTGGATTCCATACACGGAGTTTGCCGAGTGTACCATCGGCGCTTTTCAGGCGTATATCCCCCGAGCAGAACCCGTGGATCCTGTGCCCAGCCCTGTTCCGACTCCGAAACCCACTCCGAAACCCACTCCGAGCCCTACTCCAGCACCGAAACCTACACCTCCACCCGCCCCGCAACCCAAACCCGCACCACAAGCCACCATGTTGAAAGGCTCCGTCGAGTTTGTCATGAACAACGGACAGCCCATGCCTGCAAGTAGGGTGAGCACCCGAAACCTCATCGTGGTAGATGACGTGAGCGCCGAAGACCTCGTGGCCTACCGCATGGACAAATCCTACGCCTCGGGTACCCGCTTCAGGTTTTTTATCCAAACCAACACAGAAGCATACATCTACGCCCTCGCTACCGATTTAAGCGGCAAAGTGAACAGAATACTCCCCTTTGACGACAAAATGAGTCCGCACATCGGGCCGAACAGCATTGTGGCCTTTCCCTCCGAATCAAAAGTGGTGAAAATGGATGATAATCCCGGCACCGATTATCTGCTTATCCTGTACAGCACACAGAAGCTAGACCCATCCGAAATTGCAAGGGTCATGAGTGCCACCTCCGGCGGACTGAGCCAAAAGATTAAAGCCGCCCTCGGCGATAAGTTGGTGGACAAAAGTAAAGTGAGCTATACGGCCGGCCAGATCGGATTCAGCCTCGACAACTACAGCCGCAATGCCGTAGTGCCGCTGATGATTGAAATTACGCACCTCTAAATACTGAAAACAGCCATGAACAAGATACTGAACACCATTCCGACGATTGTCTTTCTTTGCTTGCTGTCTATTGCAACGGCCTTCAGCCAAAACGCTGACGACCTCAAGTTGATGATTCCGGCAGGCCACAACAAATACATCAGCGAGTTGGCCCTTTCCGGCGACGAGCGGCTGCTGGCCTCTATGTCCGACGAAGGTTTCAAAATTTGGGATGTGGCGAGCGGAGCCGAACTGATTACGGTACCGATTAGCACCGCCAACGGCAACATGCCTTTTCGCATCGGCAATACGCCCCACATCGGGATGATTAGCAGAGGGGTAGTCAGTGTGCTGGACGGAAAGACCTTAAAAACCCGCAGGGTAGTTGATTTGACCCAGTTTATGACCCCCGTAGCTGTAACGACGGACCTACAGGGGAAGTTTGCCTACCTCGGCGGGCATAACTACAACGGAGGCAAGGCCGTCGTGGTGCAGATAAATCTCGCCACTGGCGCACAAAAAACACTCCTCGAAGTGGCGCAGTCCAGAACTACGCTGAGCAATGTTTCGGCCTCTTTTCCTTTTGCTTTTCAGAAATTAAGCCTTAGCCCGGATGGCTCCAAACTCTCTGCTAGTCTGAGTTATTATGCCGGCGTAGCCGATAAAATCGGATACAATGTGGTGTTTATCAGTACCCTTAGCGGACAAGTTGAAAAACAGCTCGACGTACCTGGTAATCAGACGTTTATCTTTTTAAGCAACAACCGCCTGGCACATTTCGGGGCGTATTTTATGAAAGAAGGCCAGGGTGAAACGGATTTAAAAAACTCCATCCCGCGCTTGGTCAGTTACCCCGAAATGCGGGTTCTTAAAACCCTGAGCACACCCACCATAGCCGCCTATACCGCCGGCAATTACGGCCACACACAAATAAACTCCGGCGACCTCAGCTATGCCAATATTTTATTCAATGAAACCTTTAAACGAGTCGTCCGCATTGATTTCAACAAAGGAGAGGTCAATACTGAACCCATCGCGACCACGCTGAACGAGGGTAAGGGTTTTAGGCATGTGCAACTCCTCTCAAACCTCTCCACCACCGTCACGACTTATCCACCTTTCAAAATAGCGGTATTGAATCTCCGCACAGATACCTGGAAAACATTCGGTGCCGGAAGGGCCATGGATATGTATCACCTACATGCCAATCCGAAGCGTAAAATGATTGCCACCACGACCTCAGGTTCCAGTAAAACCGGAACCGTGCAGGTTATTGACATGAAACCCGACGGCACAAAGGTGTATAACTATAACCAGTCGGCCTGGAGCGGCGCGGTGTGGTCGCCGGATGGTGAAAAAGCGGTTTTTTATAATTCCATTGAATATAGTTATGGATTGATAGACGCCAATGCCCTGCAAAATGAGCCCCGGATGTTCAGCAATGCCGGGCAGGCTTCCGGCAGCTACATCACCTGGAGTCCTGACAGCAAGACGTTTGCCCATCACGGCGGTAACGGCATCAAATTCATAGATGCCAGCAACATGCGACTCATCCGCCGGGTAGATGGCGATACGCGCTTTGCCAACATGGGCGCTCGCCATCCAGGTGCGTTCAGTTCCGACGGCAATGTTTTCGCCGCGTATATCCTCCGGCCTTCTCTGGCTGACGGCAATAAAACCGAAAAGTGGGTGGTCTGCTTTCAGGTCAAAACCGGGGCCAAGCTCTGGGAGAAGAAGATAGAAGAATCATTCTACGGCATCGCATTTGATGCGGGCAACAAGACCGTGTCTGGTCTTTTGGACAACACGTTCCGGGTGTTCGATGCCGCTACCGGGAATATCGTTCGCGAGCAGGCCATACCGGCTTCGGGGCCTGTAACTTTCATCGGTCAAAATCCTGACGGACGAACCATGCTGTTTTTCGGATCGGGCAAGCTCCAGATTTTTGATCGCAGTCAATTCCGGTTTACCGACCAGTTCAATGGACCAAACATCGGCGCCAGCAACGGTTATTTTATGCCCGATCAGGATTTTGTGTTTTTTAAAGACAAGGTCAATGGCCTTCGATTGGTGGATTTGAAGCGCAAAGCCGAAGTTGCTAACTTGGTGACCTTCATGGATTCCGACGATTACGGGGTCATCAACAGTCAAAATTACTTTGAAGGCAGCCAGGGTGCACTCGGCATGATGTACTTTGTGAAGGGCAGTACCACGGTACCTTTACAATCGCTGTTTGAACAATTGTACACCCCCCGTCTGCTCAATAGGATTTTCGAGCGCTCGGAGCCGGGGCCGCCAGTCATCAACGTGAACACCCTGAAGAGTCCGCCTTTGGTTCAGTTGAAATATAAAACTGGGCACCGAGGTCTGATTGTGGACGACGACGAGGCCCCCACGATCAATGAGCTAAGCACCCCACAAGTGACCGTCACCGTGACTGCATCGGCCCCCAATGATAAAGTGGCTGAAATACGCTTGTTTCACAATGGAAAATTAGTGTCGCCCAACACCCGCAACCTGGTGGTTGGCGACGATGATCAGGAAGAAAACGTTGCCTACGAAATCACGCTCCAACCCGGTGAAAATGCATTCAGTGCCATCAGCATCAACACACAGCGCACGGAGAGTATCCCGGCCCGACTCAGCCTAAACTACAAGCCGGCACAATCGGCGCCCACTACGGTGAAAACGCCCGCCACCACGCTTCACTTGGTCGTGGTAGGCATTAATCAATACAAAAATACCCGCTACAACCTCAACTACGCCGTAGCCGATGCCAAAGGCTTTGAAGAAAAGATCAAACGAAACTGCGGTCGCATCATTAATGAATGCAAAACCCACTACATCTCCGATACGGAAGCGACCAAAGACAAGATTGTCAGTACCATGAAAGAGATTGCCGGCAAGGCCCAGGCGCAAGACATGTTGGTGTTCTACTACGCCGGGCACGGGGTGATGAGCGAGAGCGCCAAACCCGATTTTTTTCTCGTGCCGCACGATGTCACGCAGCTCTACGGCAATGACGCAGGCCTGGCGGGCAAGGGCATCAGCTCGACAGAACTACAAAACCTGAGCGTGGCCATCAAGGCGCAAAAACAATTATTTATACTCGATGCCTGCCAGAGTGCGGGTGCCTTACAAGGCATTGCGATGCGGGGGGCAGCGGAGGAGAAGGCCATTGCGCAATTGGCCAGAAGTACGGGCACACACTGGCTCACAGCCAGCGGCAGCGATCAGTTTGCATCGGAATTCGACAAGCTGGGACATGGCGCGTTTACATACGTACTGCTCAACGGACTTTCCGGCGAAGCAGCCCTGCAAAACGGCTCCATTACCGTGAACAGCCTCAAAGCATACATCGAGGCAAAAGTGCCAGAAGTGACCGAACAATACAAAGGAACGGCCCAATATCCGGCCAGCTACGGCTATGGACAGGATTTTCCGATTGGGATAAAGTAGTATTGCGAGCACTTGCGTGCTGTGTTCTATAAAAATGTCGTCCAGTAGTGTAGGGAACCATGCCCCCTCGCCTGCACTGCGCAATGATTAACGGTGTTGTACCACAAAAGTCTGACTGAGGGCTTTAGGGCCATTCATCAGCCGTACTACGTACATGCCGGAAGGCCAGTCCTGTACCGAAAATGCCCATTCGGTCGCACTCGCCGCAAGGGTATTTTGCTGCATCAGTCCGCCACTCAGGCTGAAGACCTGAACGTGCCAATCGCCCTGTTGGCTATGGGTGTTTAGCCTTAAGGTTACCTGGTCGCGGGCGGGGTTGGGTGAGAGCTCAAACTCCTGACCGACGGCCCCTATGACCTGCACCCCGCTCAGCAGGCTATCACAGCCGCTGCCCGGCAAAGGCCCCAGCCGAAAATTCGGATGCCGGTTGGAAAACAAATCATACGGCACATGAAGACAGGAAGGCGGATTATCTGCCGCCAGACAAAATCCGCTTTCCTCTCCCCTTTCATCCGGATATTCCACCACGCTGTGTATATTGCGAAACAAATTGTACAACTTCCCATCCGGGCCATAGCCAAAAACAAAATAGCCACCCAGGCTGCCTACCAAAACATTCTGATAACTATCCAGAACCCAAGGAGGGCCACCCAACTGCATTCTGCTGCCCTCCACATCCGCCGCTTCCAAATCCCACTGCATGTATCCGGCATGCCCCACGCCATACAGGTATCTGCCCGAGGGAGACAATTCGTAGGTAAACATATTTTTTTCATAGGTATTGCTGCCGATCTGCACCGGATAAATCCCCGTATCAATCGTATCCAGCAGCGATACCATCCCGCTGCAGCGGTCAAAAGACATCCATTTTACATGGCGCTCACCGTAATGATCCAGCAGCCGACTCCCGTCCTCGGAGGCAAAAAATATATTGCTGTTTGAAATCAGGGAATCCACCAGCGTAAACCACTCCGAAGAAAGTTCCGGCAGGGTACTGATCACCTCCTGCTTCAGCTCATCCCGCTCAAACAACAGGGAGCGGTAACGCAGCCCATCCTGTGTTCGGAGTATGACCCACCAGTCCCGACCATTCCCATGACGGACGACCGCAAAAGTAGCAGATGACGGTTCCTCATCAAAGTAGCGATTCTTGTACACCACCTTGCCCCTGCCCCCATTGGCCGACATATCTATTTTGCTGATCTGCATCCGGGGCGTATTCCATTGCCAGCCATTGCCTGAATATTCCAAAAAGGAATGAATCATGTAGTAGATATGCTCCTCAAAACCATCGGGGATCAGCTGATAGGTATATGGCGCGTAAGCCTGGTTGAGGGTGGTATCGCCCCATTGCCCCCCAAAGTCGGAGCCTTCGGCTCCTTCATTGAAGCCCTTGCCCCCTTCCATGATCTGATGGTCGTGCGATACCACCACATTTCCGTTGGTGTAAAATTGCAAGGCTCCCGCCTTATCGCTCATGGCAAGTACGCCGTGTAGGATTTCAATATCTCTATGAACAGAAGTATAAACAATACTGTCCCCATCAAAGCGCATCAGTACGGCAGTCGGTATAATATCCAAATCAGCTTCCCCCCCCAGCCAATAACGGTCATGTTGTTGAGCGGTAACCGTTTGTATCGCCGTTAGAAAAAAAAACAATAACGGGTGTAGTGTATGTTTCATGAATAAAATGAGTTAAATGAAAAAAAACAGGCGAGGAGGAACCATGCCCCCTCGCCTGCACTGCGTAATGATTAACGGTGTTGCACCACAAACGTCTGACTGAGGGCTTTAGGGCCATTCATCAGCCGTACTACGTACATGCCGGAAGGCCAGTCCTGTACCGAAAATGCCCATTCGGTCGCACTCGCCGCAAGGGTATTTTGCTGCATCAGTCCGCCACTCAGGCTGAAGATCTGAACCTGCCAATCGCCCTGTTGGCTTTTGGAGTTTAGCCTTAAGGTTACCTGGTCGCTGGCGGGGTTGGGTAATAGCTCATACTCCGGACCGCCCGCCCCTATGACTTGCACCCCACTGACCAGGCTATCACAGCCACTGCCCGTCAATGGCCCCAGGCGAAAATTCGGATGCCGGCTGGAATACAAATTATACGGCACCTGAAGACAGGAAGGCGGATTATCTGCCGCTAAGCAAAATCCGCTCTCTTCCCCCCTTTCATCCGGATATTCCACCACGCTGTGTATATTGAGAAATAAATTGTACAACTTCCCGTCAGGGCCATGGCCAAAAACATAATAACCCCCAGGTAGGCCTACCAAAACATTCTGATAACTATCCAGAACCCAGGGAGGGCTGCCCAGTTGCATCCTGCTGCCCTCCACATCCGCCGCTTCCAAATCCCACTGCATGTACCCCGCATGACCCACGCCATACAGGTATCTGCCCGAGGGAGATAATTCGTAGGTAAAAATATTTTTTTCATCGGTACTGCTGCCAATCTGCACCGTATAAATACCCGTATCAATCGTATCCAGCAGCGATACCATCCCGCTGCAGCGGTCAAAAGACATCCATTTTACATGGCGCTCACCGTAATGATCCAGCAGCCGACTCCCGTCCTCGGAGGCAAAAAATATATTGCTGTTTGAAATCAGGGAATCCACCAGCGTAAACCACTCCGAAGAAAGTTCCGGCAGGGTACTGATCACCTCCTGCTTCAGCTCATCCCGCTCAAACAACAGGGAGCGGTAACGCAGCCCATCCTGTGTTCGGAGTATGACCCACCAGTCCCGACCATTCCCATGACGGACGACCGCAAAAGTAGCAGATGACGGTTCCTCATCAAAGTAGCGATTCTTGTACACCACCTTGCCCCTGCCCCCATTGGCCGACATATCTATTTTGCTGATCTGCATCCGGGGCGTATTCCATTGCCAGCCATTGCCTGAATATTCCAAAAAGGAATGAATCATGTAGTAGATATGCTCCTCAAAACCATCGGGGATCAGCTGATAGGTATATGGCGCGTAAGCCTGGTTGAGGGTGGTATCGCCCCATTGCCCACCAAAGTCGGAGCTTTCGGCTCCTTCATTGAAGCCCTTGCCTCCTTCCATGATCTGATGGTCGTGCGATACCACCACATTGCCGTTGGTGTAAAATTGCAAGTTCCCCGCCATGTCGCTCATGGCAAGTGCGCCTTCGTGGAGTTGAAAATCTCTATGAACAGCAGTATAAACAATGCTGTCTCCATCAAAGCGCATCAGCACGGTAGTTCGTATGGTATCCCAATCAACTTCTCTACCCAACCAATAACGGTCGTGTTGTTGAGCGGTTACCGTTTGTATCGCTATTATAAAAAAAAACAAGAACAGGTGTAGCGTATTTTTCATGGGTAAAATCTTTTTTATAGTAAAAACAGGCGAGGGGAACCATTCCCCCTCGCCTGCACTGCGTAATTGATTAACGGTGTTGTACCACAAAAGTCTGACTGAAGACCTTAGGGCCGTTCATCAGCTGTACTACGTACATGCCGGAAGGCCAATCCTGCACCGAAAAGGCCCATTCGGTCGCAGCCGCCGAAAGGGTATTTTGCTGCATCAGTCCGCCACTCAGGCTGAAGACCTGAACGTGCCAATCGCCCTGTTGGCTTTTGGTGTTTAGCCTTAAGGTTACCTGGTCGCGGGCGGGGTTGGGTAAGATCAGCAGATCCGTTGATTTTTCCATTTCAGGTGCTGCACTTCGTTCCTGAGCCGCCTGGCAACCGGTTTCTCCATAAAACTCCTTGAGCCATACTTCACACAATCCTCTCGCACTCAGCACGGCCCTTCCGCCTTCGTCCAGACAGGTTTGTGCTATCTCGCGCAAATCAACCCGGGCAAGGCTGTCTGGCTCGACCCCTATCATCCACTGGATTGCGATCTCATTGTATCGCTTTTCGCACCAGTAATGCCAGGTACTATCCTCCAAAGCGGCGTTTTGCAACAGCAGCGAGTCCACCGCATCCTGCACACTCAGGTTCCCATTCAAGGTCATACGCTGCCTTGTCGGTCACCCGGCTTGCAATGAAATGATCACCAGAAGCGTATACCATTTGGTTTACCATAATAATAATGGTCAGTACACAAAGATAGTGGGTGGAAAGATTAAGTTGTTTCATAAAAACTTAGGTATGTGAGAAAATTTGTGAATAAAAGAGGTCACAAAGTTGCTCAGCCTAATAGGTTTAAAACAACGACAAAATTGGCGTAAGTAACGACAAAGTTGGCGGGAATGCTTCGGGCAATATATATTTGCAAAACCTACTTCACCGAATACCGAAATATTTCGGTTAAACACTCTTCTAACCATGCCCGACATCCACAAGAAAATCATTGCAGTGCGCAAAAAACGCAACCTTTCTCAAACTCAAACTGCCGAATTCGCCAACATCCCAATCCGTACTTATCAAAGACTTGAATCAGGCGAGACCACTGTCAACTTGGATTACCTAAACAGACTAGCCGATGGATTTCAATGTAACGTGGACGATATTCTCCAGTTTGATTTGGAAACCAACGAATTTCCAATCCACAACGCCGCTGCACTCCTCCAAAATAATCAAGTGCTAAAGGAAGAAAACGGTCGCCTCCATCAACTTGTAAATTGGCTAACAAAACAAATGCAGGGGGGGGCAAAATAGCCTTAATCCTGGGATTTGTTGAAGCCTGCTTAAGTTGAGCTTTTCCGCCGCGCAAGGGTCTGATACCAAATTGAGAGTCATCCATTCCCGGCGCGCTTGGTGTTTTCACCTACGGTATGCATACAAAAATGGTTGATTGTCAAGTGCTTGTCGACATCTTTTCTTTTCTACTTGAGTGCCCAAACTTTGTCATCTTGACGAGACCCGTCCGCATCAAGTGCGCTTTGGCTGAGTGATTGCACATTCAGGCACCCAAAAGTGCAAATACTCGGGGTACGCGCACTTGATGCGGACGGGTCTCGTCAAGATGACAAATCTTGGGATTGTGATCAATCTAAACGATATTGATGATTCAATACCCGCCAAGTGTCTGAAAATGAGTACTAGATGTGTGCATACCGTAGGTGTTTTCACCAAGTGCAACTCCATCGGGTTATTTTGCTTCCATTGACCACATTGACCACATTAATCACATTGACCACATTAAAAAATTGACCACATTCCCTTATTGTCCTATCAAAATCGGTGCAGACTTCCCGCTGCCCATGATGACGACCTTGGCATTGGCTGAAGTAGAGAGTTCGCGCTGCGCTTTAATTTGTTCGTATTGTAGAAGTTTGTCGGTCAAGGTAGAGGTCAGGATGCGCTGATAATCCGAAATACCCTGCGCTTCCACGCGTTTCCGATCTGCTTCCTGGCGTTCTTTGTCGAGTACAAATTTCATTTTTTGCGCCTCTTGTTCCGCGTTGATTTTGGATTCAATGGCCATTTTGACGGATTCAGGAAGGGTAATGTTCCGAATCAAAATATCTTCCAAAACGATCCCGCGCTCGGAAAAATCTTTTTCGATGGTCTGCGTGATTTTCATCTGAAACTCTTCGCGTTTGGAAGAATAAAGGGCCACCGCGTCGTAATACACCGCATTGTCGCGAATTTTGGTACGGGTTAGCGGGCGGATGATTTTGTCCGTGATTACCTCGCTGCTGCCCGTGTTGCGCAGAATTTCAGGAGCCTTGTCAGGTACCACGTGATACAGCACCGAAAGATCAATCACCACCTCTAAACCGTCTGCCGTGAGCACCCGAATTGCGTCGTCGCCATTCCGAATCCCTTCTTCGTGCACCGCCGACATGGTGTAGTTGTGCGTCCGCACGTCAAATTTTTTGACCTCCACGAGGGGATTGACAAAATTCAAACCTTCGGTGACTATCCCCTCTTGAATTTTTCCAAAAAGTGTTTTTACCCCGACCTCACCGGGTTCAATTTGTACAAAACAAGCCGTGGAAATACCGAGCAAAATCAACGCGAAACCGATCAAGCGCCCGGTTCTGCCCGCTCCCGAAAATTTGGGATTTACTTTGGCGATGGAGGTGGTTATGATGATGGCAAGAATGCCGAGAAAGACAAAAAACATGGTTAAAGTTGTTGAGAAGTGAAAAAGAGGAGACCCAATGCCAGACCTCCCAAAAGATTGTTATTTTTTGCTTGCGCTGGAATAGAAAAAAAACAGCACCGAGCCGACAATGAGCAAAGGCAGGATCAATATCCAGCTATTGAGTTTTTCCGCGCCGCCGTTTGCGATGTTGATGGTGCCCCAAACCAGGTAGGCGAACAGCAACATCACCGTTGCTTTTAAAAAGCGAATGAAGCGGACTGCCATTGTGTATTGCCGCTCGGCATTTTCAGCTGTGATTTTAGTCGGATAATTGAACCAATCAGGTCGGCGGTTTAAAAATGTCATGAGGGCGAAGATGGCCGTGCCTAAAATCGGGAGCAGCCACAGACTATTTTTTGAGCCAAAAGCATCGGGTTGGCCGCTTGGGCCAAAATGCGTGGGAATCTGCTCGGGGAGTTGGCCGTAGTAAAAAATGGCCAGACCGAGCATGCCCAGCAAGCCCCAAGCTGCCAGGATTTCCAATGCATAGTCCAAAGATTGCAGGGGGATCTTGATTTTGGGGCGATCAGATTTTGACGGGAATGCCATGGGATAGAAAGTTGATTTGGTATATGACAGAACATACTACTGGACATTTTCCGAAATCGAGACCTATAAGGTTTATGGAAACCTTATAGGTCTGGTAGCAAAGCAAAAATGTCCAGTAGTATGGTGACAGACACTTTGATGAACCAAAAGTGAATAAAAGTGCGACACACTGCCCTCTTTTTTCGAGCAAAATCCGGCAAAACTCGGCCAGCTGTTAACAAAAGCGCAACAGACCTTACGCCGCATCCGTCAGTGGGGCATCAAAGACCACTTCAATCACATCCTCCACTTTTAAACCCAAAAGCGTAGCTGCCCGACCCATGTTTACAGCGATTTCAAGGAATCCCGCCGCGTTGAACAGGCAAAGTTGTTCGCCCATAGCCACGTCGCAATAATTGCCGGAAAGTTGGGTAATGGGGTCATTTCGTTTAAAATACAGAGAAAAAGACCGCCCATTGGCCGCATTTTCAAACACCTCCCGACGAATATTAACTACCACATTTTCAAAATTATCTATGTGAATCACCGTGCCGCGTATCTGGACGGGCGTTATGACAGGTTGAATGCTGATACGTTCGAGCAGCGGGGCCGCGTGTTCGCCCATGGTCTCGAATGGGTTTCCTTCCGTTAAATACGCCACTGCTTCGGCAAAGAGGTTTTTAACCGCAAAATGTTCCGATGGATTGGCCGGAAGATTCCGCAGCGAGGTCTGGTCGAGTTGGGGAAACAAGAGCGAAAGCACCCCATTGTCGGGCGCAATAAAATAATGCCCCGAGTGCCGCGCCGCCACAAAGCGATAATCGGGTTGATAAACACAATTGACCCCAATTAAGTGAATCGTTCCCTCCGGGAATTCTTGCCACACATTGGCCAGTACAAATGCGGCCCGCACAATATCAAAAGGCGTGATGTCGTGCGAAATATCTACCAAATGAAGCGCGGGGGAACGCCGCAGCAAGGCGCCTTTGAGCGCGCCTACATAATAGTCCTGGGTTCCAAAATCGGTGGTAAGGGTCGTGAACTGCATAGTGGAGCTTAAAAACTTTTCGCTTAAAAAAGAAACTCTTGTTTGCGTTTTTCTGTTCTGAAAATCCGCTTGCAACACCTTAGTTTTGTGGGCGAAAGTGAACTACTTTTTTCAAAAAAGCATGGAGACGCAACAGACTATTCCAAAAAAATCAAAAAACGCTGCTGTCTATCTCCCGCTGCAAAAAATCGAGGGTAAAATTTGAGCGAAATCATTCTCACCATCGAGGGCATTAACCCTCTTGAACTTTTCGGCGAAAACAACGCAAAGTTAAATCTTTTGCGCAAAGCCTATCCAGATGCCGTTATCACTTCGCGGGGCAACAGCCTGAAAATCACCGGCGAAAAAAAAGACGCACAAGCAGCCAAGGCCAAATTTGAAATGATGGCCCGTTATCTGCGTGAGCATCAAGAACTTTCAGTCCAAACCGTGGAAGATTTGCTCGGCGGTGAAAATCCGTTCGAGGTCCGCATCCCGGTAAATGGCGATGGCTCCGGCGGCAATGTCATTCTGTATGGTCGCGAAGGCCGGCCCATCAAGGCCAAAACCCGCAACCAAAAACTGATGATCGAGGCCTGCGATACCAACGACATCCTTTTTGCGCTAGGACCTGCCGGTACGGGCAAAACTTATACCGCCGTGGCACTGGCAGTGCGCGCCCTGAAAAACAAATTGGTCAAAAAAATCGTCCTCACCCGCCCGGCGGTGGAAGCTGGCGAAAACCTGGGCTTCCTGCCCGGCGACCTCAAGGAGAAGGTAGACCCCTATCTCCGCCCGTTGTACGATGCGCTCGACGATATGTTGCCCATGGATAAACTCAATTTTTTCATGGAAAACCGCATCATCGAAATTGCGCCATTGGCCTTCATGCGGGGGCGTACGCTCGACAATGCGTTCATCATTCTGGATGAAGCGCAAAATGCTACGCCGCTGCAAATCAAGATGTTTCTCACGCGCCTTGGGCCTTCTGCTAAATGCATCATCACGGGCGACATGACGCAAATTGACCTGCCACACCACCAAAAAAGTGGTCTCCGCCAGGCCATCGAAATCCTTTCGGGTGTGGAGGGCATCGCAACCATGCACCTCACTGCCGAGGATGTAGTGCGCCACCGTTTGGTGAAGGAAATCATCAAGGCATACGAGAAGTTAGATTCAGAGGAACGCGCCAAAAGAGATCGGAAAAAAGCCGAGCAAGAAGCCGAACGCGAAGCCGCTGAGGCTAAACTCTCGGAAATACCGGCGGCGAATGCGGAAGTTTAGGGGGGGGGAGTTTAGGGTTTAGGGTTTAAAGTTTAGGGGGGCGCTGAGAAATTTCCATTTTTCACGGAAATTCA
>CAZKBH010000003.1:147421-164491 GCA_964550795.1 uncultured Saprospiraceae bacterium | reverse complement strand
CTAAACCCCAAACCCTAAACCTAAACCTTATATTCTCAACCCAGGACACTAAACCTCAAACTAATGTTTGAACCCATTCCTAGTCACTTTGCGCTCCAACAATCGTAAACTCTAAATCTTAAACCCTAAAATCTAATCCCAACCCCCGCCCTGCCCCCAACCGAATCCTCCCATCCTCCAAAACTGGCAGCTCAAAAGGATTATTCCGAATGAGCCAGCAACCGTCGAGGTCGGCGTAGTTGCAGCGTGGGGCGAGCAAAGCTGCCGCCGAGATGCCACAGGACGTTTCGGTCATGCAGCCGATCATGCGCTGTAGTCCTTTTTCCTCCGCAGCTTTGGCCGCACGAAAACCTTCGGAAATGCCGCAGCACTTCATGAGTTTGATGTTTACGCCGTGGAAGCAATTGGCTACCCGCTCCAAATCTGCGAGTCGTTGGAAACTTTCATCGGCAATAATGGGCAGCGGGGAACGCTCGGTCAGCCAGGCAGCAGCATCCAGGTCATCTTTGGGAAAGGGTTGTTCGATGATTTGTACACCTTGGGTGGCCAACCAATGCACCAAATCGAGTGCTGCTTCGCGATTTGTCCAGCCTTGATTGGCATCGGCATAGATGGGTTTATCAGAAATGGCTCGAATGGTTTGGATGATTTCACGGTCGTTTTCGCTGCCGAGTTTTATTTTAAGTATTTGAAAATCCGTTGATGCTGTAATTTTCTGACGCAAAATTTCGGGTTCATCCATACCCAGGGTAAAACTGGTGGGCGGCATTTGGCTTAAATCGGTGCCGAGCAATTGCCACAGCGGGCGGCCCAGCATTTTGCCCCAAAGATCGTGCAGCGCAATATCCACCGAAGCTTTGGCCGCGTGATTGCCCGGCGCGATTGCATCTATTTCGGCCATCAGGGACTCAATCGCGCTTTCTGAAAGTTCAAAATTTTTGGGAACCGCCGACAATACCGCCGCCGCCTGTTGCAAAAACGCCGCAGCTGTGTCGTGATTTTCCCCATAATAAGGCGGCATTGCGGCCTCGCCGTAACCGACAAAGCCCTCCGAATGGATTTCGGTGAGCATCACTTTGGTGTGCGTACGCGAGCCTGTAGCTAAACGAAATGGGTGGCGGAGTTCGAGTAGGACGGGCTGAAATAAAAGTCTCATTTTTAAGTTTTTGGGCAAATTTGAATCAGCAAATTCATTTGTCCTAATTTTGCAGGATTATGGAGAAAAAAGAGCCTTTCCAAATTGTCGTAAATGGCGGCCAACACGAGTTTGCATTGCAACCCGAAGACGCCAAAAATCTTGATATTGTGCCAGATGGCGCAGGATTCTTTCATATTTTGCACCTTGGACGCTCGTTCCGGGCCGAACTATTGGAGGCCAATCACGCCACGCGGCATTTTTCCTTCAAGATCAATGGCGTCAAGTATTCGCTGCACATTGCCGACCACTATGAGCGCTTGGTGCAAAAACTGGGCCTCCACGCCGGAAGCAGTCAGAAACAAAACACCGTGAAAGCACCCATGCCCGGTCTCGTACTCAATATTATGGTGGAGCCAGGGCAGTCGGTGCTCAAAGGAGACACGCTGCTTATCCTGGAAGCCATGAAAATGGAAAATGTCCTCAAAGCCGCAGCCGATGGCATCGTGAAATCCGTAGAGGTACAAAAAGGCACACCGGTGGAAAAAGGGCAATTGCTTTTGGAGATGGAGTAATGATTTTCAATGAATTAGATATGAATTTTGCAAATAGAGTAAGCGTGTTGTTATTGGTTTTCGGCTGTGCTGTCCAAATCATTTCGGCGCAGGATGTACGCATCAACGAAGAACCAAAAGTGGCGCAATTGATGGATAATTGGTTAAACAACAATCGGGCGGAACCCCGTATAGACGGCTGGCGCGTTCAAATCATGGCCTCTACGGATCGGACGCAGGTGGAACTCGGGCGCACCCGTTTTCGGACGGAAAACCCGGAAGTTGCCGCTACGACGGTGCAGGAACAACCCTACTATAAACTCCGCGTCGGCGCTTTTCGCAGCAAACAGGAAGCGCTGGTGTTTATCACAACCCTCGACGGCTGGGCGGGCGCGTACCCGGCTAAAGACCCAAACATCCATCCCAGAGATTTTTTGGAACAGTAAAAGTTTGCTGAAAACGAGCCAATTGCGCTTTGATTCGCATCATACCCTCTTTATCCCAGTAAGTTCTCAGCATCCACAAAAACATGTCCAACCAGAACCTTCCCTTATTTGGTTTTGACCGCCTCACTTTGGGGCTTTATCTGGCGTTGGTTGCGGTGGGTTGGTTGATGATATTTGCGGTTAATTACAACCCTGAATTACCGCTTGCTTTTCTCGATTTTGGCCACACGGCGGGCAAACAGCTTTTTTTCATCGTGGTTTGTTTGGTCATGATGTTTGTGGTCATGCTGGCGGATTGGACGTTTTGGCGCACCCTGGCCATGCCGCTGTACCTGCTTTCGATGTTGTTGCTACCCGGCACCCTGATTTTTGGTCGGGAGGTGAATGGTGCCAATGCCTGGTATCACATCGGAGGGTTTACGTTTCAGCCCTCTGAAATTGCCAAATTTGGAACCTGTTTGGCCATGGCCGCTTTTTTGAGTAGTCCGGGCGTGGATTTGCGCCAATGGCGAGACCGAGTATTTGCATTTGGTATTTTTTTGATTCCAACGCTGCTCGTTTTGCTTCAAAGTGACACCGGCTCGGCGCTGGTTTTCTTTTCATTCATGTTGGTTTTGTACCGCGAAGGCTTGTCGCCCGTGCTGTACGCGCTGGGATTTGGCACTGCGGGATTGGTGATTCTGGGTTTAAAATTTGATCCGCCGGAATACACTGCGGCGTGGATAATTGCCATCGTTAACTACTTGCTTATCAAGCGATTCAAAGAAAAGACCCGCATTTGGTGGGCAATTTTTGTGGCCTTGATTCCACTGACCATCTGGTGGATTCCGGTTTTTAACGAGTTATTGGCCTTGTTGGACCTCCAGGTGCCGGAAATGCAAAAGCATGTTTTCGTGCTGGTGCCGCATTTTGTGTTGTTTTCGGTCGCTTTTTTTCATAATTATTGGAAAAGAAACAATATGGTACAGGGGCAGCTTCGAGCCTGGGCGATCCTGATGATTGTTTCGGTGTCGCTGGTTTTTGCGGCAAATGCATTTTTTGATCTCCTCGCACCGCACCAACAACAACGGATCAAAATCTGGCTCCGGCCCAAAGAAGCCGCCAATGAAGCCCGGGGAGCTGCCTACAACCTCCTCCATTCCAAAATGGCCATTGGTTCCGGCGGACTGTTTGGGAAGGGAACTTTGGAAGGGAACATGACCAAACTGAAGTACGTGCCCGAGCAGAGCACCGACTTTATTTTTTGCACCGTCGGGGAGGAGCAGGGCTTTTTGGGGGTGCTTGGGCTGATCGGAATTTTTCTGTGGCTACTCTGGCGCATTACCATTCTCGCGGAGCGACAACGTTCCAACTTTTCGCGGGTGTACGCCTACTGTGTTGCGGGGATTATATTTGTGCACCTGGTGGTCAATGTCGGGATGACCATGGGCTTGCTGCCCATTATTGGCATTCCGCTGCCATTTATCAGTGCCGGCGGCTCTTCGCTTATCGGTTTTACCTTGATGATAGCGGTGTTGTTAAAATTGGATAGTAATCGGAATTTGGCGTGATAATGAGACATCTACTCGAAGCATGAATTTTACCCTCCTCCACACAGACCCCCACTCCCGCGCGCGTGCCGGGCAAATCGAAACAGACCACGGGACCATTGAGACCCCCATTTTTATGCCCGTCGGTACGGCGGCTACGGTAAAAGCAGCACACCAGCATGAGCTTCGCGACGATATCAAAGCCCAAATTTGTCTGGGAAATACCTACCACCTCTACCTCCGTCCGGGGCTGGAAGTGCTGCGACAGGCGGGTGGAATTCACGGGTTTAATGCCTGGAATAAGCCCGTACTGACCGATAGTGGCGGTTTTCAGGTGTATTCTCTGGCGCATCGGCGGAAGATCAAAGAAGAGGGTGTTACCTTTCAAAGCCATATTGATGGCTCGAAGCACACGTTTACGCCCGAAAATGTCATGGACATCCAGCGCATCATTGGAGCCGATATCATCATGGCCTTCGATGAATGCACCCCTTATCCTTGTGATTACAAATACGCCGAAAAATCCCTGGGCCTCACGCATCGTTGGCTGGAGCGTTGTATTCAACAATTTGACAACACAGAACCGATTTACGGTCACCAACAAGCGTTTTTTCCCATTGTGCAGGGCAGCACTTACCCCGAATTGAGAAAAATTTCTGCCGAAACCATCGCCGCACATGGGCGGGAGGGCAATGCCATTGGCGGGCTTTCGGTAGGCGAACCCGCGGAGGACATGTACGCCATGACGGAATTGGTGACCGAAATTTTGCCCAAAGACAAGCCGCGCTACCTCATGGGTGTGGGTACGCCAGAAAATATTTTGGAAGGCATTGCGCGGGGAATTGACATGTTCGACTGTGTTTTGCCCACCCGAAACGCTCGGCACGGCATGTTGTACACCTCCGAAGGCATTGTAAATATCCGAAATCAAAAGTGGCAGACGGACTTTTCTCCAATTGATCCGGACAGCACCGTGCATACGAGCCGCACCCATTCCAGGGCGTATTTGCGCCATTTATTTATTTGCAACGAAATTTTGGGCATGCAACTCGCCACGCTTCAAAACCTTGGTTTTTACCTCTGGCTGGTGGGGGAAGCCCGAACCCAGATTCTTGCAGGAACTTTTTTGACCTGGAAAAACGAGATGGTGAAAAAAGTAAGTCGGAGGCAGTGATGAGACAAATTTTTAATCAGGCAGCGTTTTCAAAGGTTAAAACCTCTTGCAATCCACACACCTTAACATAAACGGAAAAATACGCCGAAACAGGCCATCGTTCAGGCTCGGCAGTACATTAAAGCATCTGATTCCCATTGTTTTGTGGAAATAGAAAAGTCTTTTTTGTGCTTCATGCCCTGAATTTTGCCTTTGAATCGGCTTCGCTTGTTAAAATTTTTTTTCGTGGTGTAGGAAAGTTTGGGAAAAACCTACCTTCGCCCACCCGACTTGAATCAAAATGGTGTTTGCCAATTCCTTCATTTGTCGTTTATCAACCAAACCACAGGTATCGTCTTGATTATGAAAAAAACTACTCTACACATTCTTACGCTGTGCTTCGTAATGTTCGCGGCAGTGGCACAAGCCCAAGACATCCACTTTTCGCAGTTCTACCAAAGCCCGCTCAATCTGAACCCGGCCATGACCGGTGTGATGAATTGCAACCACCGCTTGGTAGCCAACTACCGCAATCAGTGGGCTTCGATTCTTAAAAACCGTGCCTACAACACCTACTCCGCTTCTTACGATCAAAAAATTCCAGTAGGTCGTTACGATTACTTCGGCGTGGGCGGTACCCTTTGGGGCGACAAAGCGGGTTCTTCAGAATTTGCAACCGTTCAGGCGCGTCTTTCTGGCTCTTACGCCAAGAAAATGGGCGGATACCGCAAAAAAGCACACTACCTTGTGTTTGGTGCGGACGCGGGCTTGAGCAACCGCAGCATCAACAGCGCCAACCTCCAATGGCCAAGTCAACACGACGGAAATGGCGGTTTCAACGGACAACTTCCCGGTGAAGTAATTGATGATCCAAGCTTCCTCTTTGCGGATCTTTCTGCGGGCGTGTTGTGGTTCAGCGTGTTGAGCGAACAAACGAATTTCTACTTCGGTGGCGCATTCAGCCACTTGAACCGTGCAAATCAGTCGTTCGCAAACGCAAACATTCCGCTTTACAGCAAATTTACCTTCCATGCGGGTGGTGAATTCATGACCAGCCAGCGTTTTGGCCTCAACCCAGGGGTTGTTACCTTCTTCCAGGGTCCATCCTGGCAGGTGAATGTGGGTAACTCTTTCAAGTTCCTGCTCGGCAACAGCCGTCGTTACAACCAGGCGTTCCAGTTTGGTCTCTGGGCCCGCGTTGCCAACAGACTCAACGACAAGAAATTGATGGATGCCCTGATTGTGAGCACCCGCTTCGATTACGAGCAGTTCAACATCGGCTTCAGCTACGATATCAATACATCAAACCTGAACAGGGCTACCAATGGCAATGGCGCGTTTGAGTTCTCACTTGTTTACAAAATTTGTGGCCCAGAACGCCGCGGCGTTTATTGCCCGAGTTTCTAAGGGGCTGGGCGTTTAGGGGTTACACCTTGCTCTTTTTCCCCCTCAATAAACCCACTGTTGATAAAAAGATTCCCGGATGCTTGGTGGCTCCGGGAATCTTTTCCATTTTTGCAATCGCCAATTTTTTCTGCTACGTACCGACGAAACAATTTGGCGAAGACGCGTTCATTTTTTAATCGTTTGCATTGCTACCGTTCATTTTAAAAACCGACACATCAATATGTTTGGAAGCTCAAAAGAAACAGAAGACTCCAAGAAATCTGTAGCCACTTCGTCTGCGGGCGCACTCAATGCGCTGGTTAAAGGAACTGTTATAGAAGGCACGGTCCGCTGCGACAGCGACTTACGTGTAGATGGCACCATTAAAGGCAAACTCAGCTGCCAGAGCAAGGTCATCATTGGCCCTACCGGTGCAGTTGAAGGAGAAATCCGTTGCCAAAATGCTGTTATTGAAGGTCGCTTTAAGGGCAGTTTATACGTCACCGAACTCTTGAATGTGCGCGAAACCGCCGAGGTGGACGGAGAAATCACGACCAATAAACTCATTGTACAAAGCGGAGCCAAGTTCAATGTTGCCTGCAAAATGGAAGTAGGTGCAACCAACAATGGCACAGTGAAGCACTTTGACATCAAATCTGCCAACGATGCCACAAACGCCGCGACCAAAGCTGTCGCCTCAGGAACAGCGGAAGTCCGCAATTAAAGCCACCGCAAAATACGGCGGCATGGCATTCCAACTTCTGGGAGCCTGCTTGGCTGGCGTATTCATTGGTAAATGGCTGGATAGCGTGATGCAGCTGGCGCGACCCACTTGGGCCGTCTTCCTGACCATTATTTTTATGGCGGCCTCGCTTTACGCGATTTACAGGCAGTTGCTGAAAGATAATTAACACAAACCGTCCTATGGCCCAAGGTCCGTAGGACGGTTTTTTTCAAGGATATGAACCCAAAATCTTTTTTCCAAAAACTCCTTCTCATCTCGGCGAGCACTGCATTCGTGCTAGTATTGCTTCATTATTTTGCGCCACAAGCACAGTCGCACTGGAAATTTTCAGTAGGCTCGGTGCTGCTATTTGCGTTGTTGTGTATCGGTCTGTTTTATGGTGGGAAAAGTACCGCAGGTAGCAAGAATAAGTTTGCATTCAGCAACCTGGTGTCGGTCTCGGTGTTTGGAAAAATGGTGTTGGCCATGGCCGCCTTGTTCCTTTACCAGCAGGTTGCAGCCCCAACCAATCAGTGGTTTGTGGGCATATTTTTGTGGTGCTATGCGATATTCACGGCGTTTGAAGTCTGGTTTATGACTAAATTAGCCAAAAGCAATTCCTGATTTCCGCATTTACAACCAACACGGCGTGGTTTTGCAGAAGGATTATAATTACCTCAAAATCAGGTATTTGCTCATTCAAATCAATCAAATCACCTGAATCATAGTCGCATGAAACGGCCAAAAAAGGGCGAATTTGCTCCGTTTTACGAAACATACCTGCATGCACTTCCCAAACGTGGAACTGCACAGGGCTTATTGAAAAAGTCCTTCAAAGAAGCACATCAATTGCTCAGCAGCCTGCCCGAAACCATGGGCGATTACGCGTATGGCCCTGGTAAATGGACCATCAAACAAGTGCTCATCCACATCATGGATACAGAACGGGTATTCGCCTTCCGTGCACTCTGGGGCATGAGGGGAGACCGTGCGCCATTGCCAGGGTTCAATCAGGATTTTTGGATGGAACAGGCTCCGGTGGAGGATCGAAGCCTCAAAGATTTATTGAAAGAATGGAAAATGGTGCGCGAGCATACCATCCTCCTCGCCGCGCAATGCACGGAAGAACAGTCGCAATTTCTCCTGACTGCCAGCAATTGGAAGGTTTCGGTGCGTGCCTTGTTTTGGATTATCATCGGGCATCAGATGCACCACATGGGGGTATTGCGGGAACGATACCTTTAAGTGCTTGTCTAAACTTTAGTTTCTGGCCTTCAAGCGGCAAATTTTAGCTTGTACGGCGTTAAATTTTTCGCCGAATTGCCCGCATTCGACTGCAAAATTTGCCTTGTACAATCAAAAATTTCCTCGCTTTCGCCTCAGAACTAAAATTTAGACAAGCACTAAGTACTTGTCTGAACTCAAGCACTCACCTGTTTCCGAATTTTTCATTTCAATACATTCAGGAACCCATATATTGTGCTCTTTAATTCATGTTTGGCATGAATTTAACCACCTCAGCAACAGTTTTTTTATGCTTTACAACAAACGCCTGTTCGATTACCTGGAACACCAATCCAAAAACCACCCCCTCGACCAAGCTTTTGGCCGAAAAGTAGCAGGTGAATGGAAGTATTTATCCACGCAAGAAATGGTCTCGCTGTGCAATCGTACCAGCGTCGGACTGCTACGGCTGGGGTTGAAACCAGGGGATAAAGTAGCAACCGTGGTGTATCAGGCCAGCCCGGAATGGGTGGCGCTCGACTTTGCCATGTTGCAAATCGGGGTGATCAATGTGCCCATGTACCCAACCATCAGCGCCCGCGAATACACCTACATATTAAATGAATCCGAAGCAAAGTATTGCATTGTCGGAGAAGGCGATTTGCTGGATAAAGTGTTGGTTTCCAAGGAAAAATCCCCAGCGCTGTTGGAAATTTTGAGCTTTCATACGGACTCAGGCGTGCGTTGTTGGACCGAACTACACGCCCCGGAAAATGCCGATCTGACGGAGCTCGAGCAGATCAAAAGCAGGATTCAACCCGACGATTTGGCGACCATCATTTACACCTCCGGCACCACAGGCAATCCCAAAGGAGTCATGCTCACGCATCGGAACATTGCCTTTAATGTGGAGGTTGTGGGCAGGATTGCGCCCATCGGTTCCGGCGACCGGGTGCTGAGTTTTCTTCCGGTTAGCCACGTGTATGAGCGGGTGGCGGTTTATGTGTTTACCGCCGCAGGAGCCAGTGTTTCGTTTACCGGGACAGACAATCTGGGTGGAGAATCTGGTGATTTTCAAGCCATTAAACCCCATTTTTTCACCTGCGTGCCAAGGCTCCTGGAGAAGGTGTACGACAAAATTTACAACAAAGGACTTGAGTTGAGCGGACTGAAACGTTGGCTGTTCTTCTGGGCTTTGGATCTGGCGGAAGATTGGGAATTTGACAAAAAGTACAGTGGCTGGAAGGCTTTTCAATGGAAAATTGCCGATAAGCTCATTTTTTCAAAGTGGCGCGCGGGCTTGGGCGGCCATGTGCACGGCATCACCACCGGAGCAAGCGCCTGCCCGGTACGAGTGTTGCGTGTCTTTAATGCGGCAAAAATTCCAGTACGGGAAGTTTATGGTCTGAGCGAATCAGCGCCGGGCTTGACCGTCAACGGTTTTGGTCCCGGCGAGGCTTTGCTCGGTACAGTAGGAATGCCCATAGAAGGCGTAGAACTCCAGATTGAAGAAGGGCCTGATTTTAAGCCCGGCGAAGGTGAAATATTGGCCAAAAGCCCCGGATTGATGCCCGGATACTACAAACAGCCCGAGCAAACCGCCGAAATGATCCGCGAAATTAACGGGGAACGCTGGCTGGCCACAGGCGATGTAGGAACGCTTTTAGATGGACCTGGCGGGAAAAAGTTTTTGAAAATTACGGATCGAAAAAAAGAATTGCTCAAAACCAGCGGTGGCAAATACGTAGCGCCCACGCCCATTGAATCCATGTTGAAAGAACACCAACTCGTGGAGCAAGCCATGGTGGTGGGCGAGAATATGAAATTTGTTTCAGCCCTGATTGTTCCTTCCGCAGAGGGCTTGCGGGACTGGTGTAAAAAACATGAAATTGAGTGGACAACACTGCCGCAAATGATTGAAAATCCACAAGTTATGCGCCGTTACGAAATGCTTCTGGAGCGTGTGAACCCACATTTTAGTCACGTGGACCAGCTCAAAAAATTCGCGCTTGTGGCTGAGCCATGGGAGGCCGTCAAGGCAGATGGATCGGACGCAGAGCTCACCCCGACACTTAAAATGAAACGGCGGATTATCCTTCAAAAATGTAGCAAACAGATCGCAGAGATGTACCAATAGGCCAAAGAATGTGGTGCTTGTTGTTCTATTTTTGCACCTCAAATCTTGACGTCCATCATGAGTAAAAAGACAAATAAGCCGGCGCAAAGTAAGAAACCAAGCGTTTCGGCACGCAAACCTTTCCCAAAACGACTGATTTGGCTGCTCTTGCTTTTGCTGGTGGGCGGTTTTGCTGCTTGGAAATTCTGGCCCAAAGCATCAACGGGCTACGAACCGGGTAAAATGCAGGGCGTAGAAGAGACCCTAACAGCCAAAAAGCCGCTATTGCAACTGCTTGAAGCAGACGAGACAGGCATTGATTTTCAAAACTATATCGAGGAAACCAAGGCCAACAACTTTGCCACCAACATCAATATCTACAACGGAGGTGGGGTGGCCGTCGCGGATGTGAACAACGATAATTTGCCCGATCTCTATTTTGTCAACAGCAACGGTCAGAATCGCTTGTACCTCAACCAAGGGAATTTCAAGTTTAAAGACATCACTTCGTCGGCGGGTTTGACCTCGGAAGAAGGTTTTGAGACCGCCGTTGCTGCGGTGGATATCAATGCAGACGGTTTTTTGGACTTTTATGTGTGTCGCGCTGGGCCTTTTGAAAATAATGAACGGCGCAATAAATTGTACGTAAACAATGGTGATCTGACCTTCACCGAACGGGCTAAAGAATATGGCCTAGATGATATGAGTGCCTCTACCGGTGCCAATTTTTTTGATGGCGATGGCGACGGGGATCTTGACTTGTACTTGCTGAATTACCCAAAAGACATGGTTTTTGCCAATAAAATTGAGTCAAAACCGGGTCCGGACGGCACCATGATTCCAAATTTTGATCCCAAAGACCCACTCGATTCCGACCGTTTTTACCGCAATCAGGGCACCGGGAAATTTGCTGACGTTTCTAAAGAAGTTGGTATTTGGAACCGGGGTTTTGGCCTCAGTGTATCCGTCTCAGATCTAAACCGGGATGGACATCCGGATGTGTACGTGGCCAACGACTTTTTGCAGCCCGACCGGCTCTACTATAATACGGGTAAGGGTGCTTTTGTGGATCGCTTGGACGAAAGTGTGCGGCACAATACCCAGTTTTCTATGGGTAGCGACCTTTCTGACTTCGACAACGATGGCTTGGTGGATATTTTTGTCGTGGACATGATGCCAGCCAACAACTATCGCCATAAAACCCTCAAAATTTCCAATACCAACAGCCTTTATCAGTCGCTCATACAAAATGGCATTTTTGAGCCGGTGACCCATAATGTGCTCCAACGCAACAACGGCAACGGAACGTTCAGCGATGTAGCTTGTCAGGCGGGCGTTTTTAAAACCGACTGGTCGTGGAGCGGTTTAATCGCCGATTACGACAATGATGGGATGCGCGATATTTACGTGACGAATGGTTACCGCCGTGAGATTCACCACATTGACCACGCGGATTTTATGAAGGAAATGAAGCGGAACAAATCATCCCAGCAAATTCTGCAAGAATTTAAAACCCTGGATGATTACCTGAACTCCGTTCCCTCCTACAAAATCCGGGATTTTATTTTCCAAAACAAAGGCAATTGGAAGTTTGAAGATAAAAGCGGTGAATGGGCTACCATGAAAGCTACCTGGTCCTGCGGCGCTGCCTGGACCGATTTGGACGGCGATGGCGACCTGGATTTGGTGGCCAACAACCTGGAAGACCCCGCTTTTGTGTTCAAAAACCTGAGCCGAGAGCAAAATTTGGGCAATTATTTGCAAGCCAAACTAAAGGGCAGTCCTCAAAATCCATTTGCCGTTGGAGCTTCTGTCTTGATTGAATTTTCCAACGGACAAATACAATATCAGGAAATTAGCCCCAATCGAGGCATTTTCTCCAGCTCAGAACACCTGATACATTTTGGCATGGGCAAAGTAACGCAGGTTGATAAACTGAGCGTGCGCTGGCCCGATGGTAAAACACAAATCCTGACCAATGTTCCAACCAACCAACGCCTGCAACTGGATTGGAGCAATGCTTCCGGGTACGTTCCAACGCTGGTTCCAGATAAACCTGTTCAGGTGCTTTTCACCGAAAAGAATACCGCATCAGGGGTTAATTTTATACATAAAGAAAACAGATTCAACGACTTCGAAAACTTTCCGCTCATGCCCTGGAAGGAAAGTGAACTTGGCCCGCTCTTAGCCAAAGCCGACGTAAACGGAGATGGACTGGATGATTTTTTTGTCGGAAACGCCTTCAACTCGCCGGCTGCGCTTTATGTGCAAACACCGAACGGGGGTTTCAAAGCGAGCAATCAAAGCCTGTGGGAAACTGAAAAAATACATGAGGACCACGGCGCTGTTTTTTTCGACTTTGATGGAGATGGCGACCAGGATTTATTTGTCGTCAGTGGCGGTTTTGATGCGCCCCAACAGGGACGTGACAAACTGTGGCAAAATCGCCTCTACCTCAACGATGGCAAAGGCAATTTCTCCCGATCCACTACCGCATTGCCTACCGCAGCAAGTGATCTTGGCCTGCGCGTAGTCGCGCACGACTACGACGGCGACGGTGATCTGGATTTGTTTATAGGCGGACGCCTGGTGCCGGATAAGTGGCCCCTTACCCCCCGAAGCATGGTGCTGCGCAACGACCGGAACAAAATGACCGATGTCACGGAGGAAGTAGGCGGAGATTTTGCCCGTTGTGGCATGGTGACCGAGCTTGCTTGGGCGGATTTGGACAAAGACGGGCAGGCGGAACTCGTGGCAGTCGGGGAATGGATGCCGGTTTCAGTGTTCAAACTCGTGGGTGGAAAACTGAGCAATGTGACCGAAAATATGGGGCTTGGCCAGAGCAATGGCCTGTGGTTCAGCCTCAAAATTGCGGACCTCGACGGGGATGGCGATCTGGATTTGGTAACGGGCAATTTTGGCTTAAACACCCGTTTTACGGCCAGTGCAACGGCCCCATTCGGCTGTTATGCCAAAGATTTTGACAATAATGGCACCATTGATCCCATCGTAACCCTTTACGAAGGCAAAAATAACTTCCCGCTCATCCAGAAAGAAGTGATGGTCAAGCAGATGCCCGGGCTGAAAAAGAAATACCTCTACGCGGATAATTACGCCAAGGCCACCATCGAAAAAATGTGGGGCAGCAGCCTCGACGATGCGCTACACCTGAAGGCGTACGACCTCGAAACCTGTTGGTGGGAAAATCAAGGCGGGAAATTTGTGCGCCGTAGTCTTCCGTTCCAAGTACAAGCCTCTGCGATTCAAGGACTTATCGTCGAAGATTTTAATGGCGATGGGCATTTGGATCTGCTCATGGCCGGCAACAAATACGGAATGGAAGTTGGAACCGGCCGCTACGATGCGGGCAATGGCGTGTTTTTAGCCGGCAATGGCAAAGGCAATTTCAACTGGATTAACAACCTTGAAAGTGGTTTTTGGGCCATGCGAGATGCCCGAGATCTGGCGCAACTCCGCGGTGCCGGAGGGAAACGAATCATTTTAGTGGCCAACAACCACAGCGCGTTGCAGGTCTTTGAACGCTAAAATTTCAATACCAAAACTCATTTAAAATACGAATCGTACGGATTCTGGGGCTTTTCCGGCTTGTTCGCTTGTAAAATCTCCGGTTTTACGGGCGGTGCTTCGTCCACCGCACCCGGTCCTTGTTTGGGTGTACTTTCCAATTCCTCAAATTCCACGAACTCCGTCTCGACAATCTTTTGCTCAGGGTCCTGGAATTGCTGGCGCAGTTGCTCTATTTTCCGGTAGCCAATTGCTTTCAGCAAAAGATACAAAGAGAAAAAAGGAAACAGCAATACCGACAAAGCCAGCAAAAAAAGGGCAGATAATGGGTTGGTATGCAGGATTTTAACCCAGGTTTTAGCGGTGTCCGGGAATACGCGCCAATTGATAATCAGTGCCAGCACGAGCAGCGCGGGTGCCGCCCAGAGCAGCAAGTAATAAAGCCCCTGCAACAGGTAGTAGCCACCTACGACGGCTAAAACAGCAAAAACCAGACAGCCCACTCCGCCGCCAGGAAATTGATTCAGACTACGGCCTCCAGAAGAAAATTGATAGATCATGGCTCAAAGGTCGGTCTCCCCCAACTGCAAAATGGTAGAAAATTCGTCGGAACTCACGGGCATAACCGACAAACGTGCGTTGCGGACCAAAAGTAGCGCTTGCAAATCCGGATGCGCTTTGATTTCAGCCAAGGTCACTGGCCGAACCAATGGCTTCACCGGCTCCAAGTCCACACAAGACCAGTCGCCCTTTTCAGCGGTTGGGTCCGGGTAATACTCTTTCACCACCCGGGCAATGGCCACCACCTCAAGTCCAATATTGGAATGGTAAAAAAAGCAGAGATCGCCTTCTTTCATGGCGCGTAAATTGTTGCGCGCCTGGTAATTGCGCACCCCATCCCAGCGGCCGCGGCCTTCGCGCACCAGTTGGTCGTAAGCATACACATCGGGTTCTGATTTGACTAGCCAGTAGTTCATATAGAAGGATTTTTTTTAGATAAGTGGCTCATTTTTAACCTGGGATGGTAAAGGTAAATGGTCTCCTTGAGGTACTCCGTATCCAGATGCGTGTATATCTCGGTCGTCGTGATGCTTTCATGGCCGAGCATATCCTGCACCGCCTTGAGGTCAGCACCACCTTCGACCAAGTGCGTGGCAAATGTGTGCCGGAAGGTGTGCGGGCTGATATTTTTCAGAATGCCAGCTTTTGCCGCAAATTCCTTGACAATCAAAAAAACCATCACCCGGCTCATCTTGCCCCCTCGGCGATTCAAAAAAACCACGTTTTCCGCCCCTTTCTGTATGTTTTTTTGCAACTTCCGCACGTTTTCGAGGTAAATGCTGAGATATTTGACAGCCTCCGAACCTATGGGCACCAATCGTTCTTTGTCGTTTTTGCCCACTACTTTTAAAAAATTAGCCTCCAGGAACAATTGGGTGAGGCGTAGGTTCACCAGCTCGCTGACGCGCAATCCACAGGCATACAACATCTCTAAAATGGCCCGGTTCCGCTGGCCCTGTGGATCGGAAAGATCCACGGCATGGAGAAGGGTTTGCACCTCGTGCACGCTGAGTACTTCCGGGATTTTGCGGCGCAGACGCGGACTTTCCAACAATTCCGTCGGGTCTTCCTCCAGCAAATCTTCCACCATCAGGTATTTGTAAAAAGCCCGAAGTCCTGAAATGAGTCTCGACTGCGTGCTGGCTTCCAAGCCCAGCCGATTGGCCCAGAGAATAAACTGCGTCAAATCATCTGGTTTTACCGCCAGCGGTGGACACACGCGGCCTTCCAGTTCAAGCCATTGCACAAACCTGCCCACGTCGTTGAGGTAGGCCTCGATGGTGTGGTGGCTCATCGAACGTTCGAGTAGAAGATAATCGCGGAAAGATCGCACAGCAGCCGGCCAATTCATGGCGCGAAGGTATGGGTATCTAAACAGATGCTTATCACAAGTTGAACGGATGCCGGAACACATCTTCGTGGCAAAAACCACTAAATTTAACAGTCCTGGCCTTTGAAACCTCGGTGAATTGCCTACCTTTGTAAAACCGTTAGATAAGTATAGTATTAGGCGGTACATTATTCATCCTATTTTATCACTTTAAGAGCATACTTGAGTTTTATTTGATATGAAAATCAAAGACTTATGAAAATACCGAGTTTAAGAGGCAAAGAAATTTGTAAGAGCAGAGACCTTTGTTTTTTATCCACGGAATCAAAAATGTTGGATTCTCGATTCAAATAAAGTCGGGCAAGCTCTAAAAACATTTTTCCCACACAATGAAATCAATTTCCAACCTCCAAAATGTGGCACGATGGTTGTCACACACACACACATTTGTAATTGTAATGTTATTTACTATGATGACAAATGTGCTCCACGCGCAAGCTGGTGAACTTTCCTTTGGAAGTATCAGTGTCAATCCCACAACTGGCTACGTTGCTGTACCGGTAGAATGGACATCAATCAATTATTCGGTTCCGGTTTTTGCTGCCCGTCTTGAATTGTACATCAGTCCTGGAACCGTGCTTTGTCTTGACGAGGCGGCCACCAAAAACTCGGTGGCATCTCCCTTTTCGGCCTCTGATGTTTCCATAAGCGGCGGTTCCATTGCAATCTTCAAATTCAATGTCACATTGCCCTCAGATTTCACACCGTTAATTACCCTCTATTTTCGGGACGCTCCGGAGGCGCTCGCTACTATAGGCATCGGTGGAATTCATCAAGTGCTTGAAACATCGTCTGGGCCATTCAAACAAATAGCGCTCCCTACTCCGGACACGGTGCAGTATGAGACTCCCCCTGGATTTTCCATATCAGGCCTGATTCGCAAAGCGCCGATGCCCGACGGTTCCGCGCCGCCGGAGTGTGACGGTGGCAGCGACATCGGGATACCCAACATAACCGTGTCGTTCCAGGCGGCAACAACCTGTTTTGCCGGCTCAACTACTAATCCTTTCAGCGAGTATTCTCCCGACGGCTACTATGCGACCAGTGGAACTCCCCGCTATTATGTGTACGCGATAACCCCTCAAAAGGGTGATGACACGGACTGTGACTGCGGGTTGGGCTTCGAGGATATAGATACTGCGCGGACGTTTATATTGGGAAGCAAATATCCCACTTTACAGCAACTGATCGCCGCCGATTTTAACGGGAATGACACGCTGACCACTTATGATCTGGTGCTGATCGCCTATTGCATGCTGGATACATTTGATGTTGACGCTTATCCAAACTGGCTGCCCTGGAGGTTTGTACCCAAAACCATTTACAA
>CAZKBH010000003.1:144733-147411 GCA_964550795.1 uncultured Saprospiraceae bacterium | reverse complement strand
GACAGGCAACCTTCCCAACCAGGATTTTTATGGTATCAAAAGAGGGGATGTAGTCGAACAAGACTGCACAGAATGCGGCGGCGAAGAATTTGCCCCTCCTGCCGAAGAGCGGGAGACAATTGCTCTTCGCGATGTTTTCTTGGAAACCCATGCCATGACATCCGGAATGGAGTATATGCTCCCCCTGCGCTTTTCGGCGACCACAGGGATGAGCGTGTTGGGTATGGAACTGCTTTTCGATGCCGCGCAGGTCGAAGTACTGGGCATCGAAAAGGTTGGGGCGACGGAGTCCGATTACCTGACTTACACCGTAAAAAAACAAGGCTCGGCTGCTGCGTTGCGTTTCGTTTGGTTCAGCATGGAGCCTGAAGGCATTGACGTAGCCGAAGCTGAAGCGGTGTTCCATCTGCGGGTGAGGGCAAAACAAGATGCATCCTCACTGACAGGTCTTGTGTGGCAGGACGCAGCGAGCAGATTTAATGAAGCGGTATGCACTGGTTGCCCGGCCAATCGTGCCCGCCTAATCCTCAACCTTCACAGCCCTGATACCGGTCAGGCGTTCTTCGCAAAATTACTTGGAGCCAATCCTTCCCGTTCCGTCGTTCCGCAGCTGACCCTATATCTGCCCGGTGATGCTGTCGTTTCGTCCGCAGTCTTTGACCCGAACGGGCGACCAGTGGGGCAAACGGAGTGGTTTTCAGCCGGGGGCTGGAACACGGTAGACCTTAGCTACCTGCCTGATGTGCCGGGCATCTACACCATTCACATCACGACTGTATTTGGTCACGAAACACTGCGTTTAGTCAAACTTTGACTTGGCTAATGATCATGTCCAGCCATGAGCGCCTGCTCATGGCTGGTTTTTTCAATCCATTTCACCGTCTTTTTTCCATGAAATGCTTTTTGTTTATAGCGGCCATGCTATGTGGCCCCTCGCTATTGTCGGCCCAATCGTTTTATTATGTCCGAAGAGTCCCCCCGACAAACCCTCCGGTTTTTCTTGTCGGTGTTTTTGATATCGAAACCTGCCAGAGTACTGACATTATTCAAATAGACCCGGTTGGATTTGCCTTGCCTTTTAACATAACCGATATTGCAGTAAGCCCCTCGGGAGATTTTTATTTCATCGTATCATCAAGCGCGAGTAGGTATCTTGTGAAATTAGATACACCATCCAATACACTGAGCATTCAGACAGTACTGCCTGGAGTCTATAACTCCTTGACCTGTGATGCTGACGGAGTGCTTTGGGCAGCAGGTAGCGGGTCTCTTTATTCATTCGATCTCAATACCAGCATTGGAACAGATTTCGGGCCGCCGGGTTTTACAACCGCCGGAGATTTGACCTATCGGGACGGAAAACTGTATTGCGTGTCAACCTCAGATAACATCATGGAAATCAATATCGGCCCTCCTGCCCAAAGCAGTATCGCCTTCCAGTTGCAGTTGCCGGTCGACTTGGATGCTTGGGGCATAATATCGCATGTGGAATCCTGCGACAGTACCTCCACCTATGTTACCGCGACCAATGGCATGCTAAACCAACAAAACACCGTCAACCAGTTGTATCGAATTGATTTTGCCACCCAGACTGCTACCTACCTCTGCGATACCCCCGGCCCTATTTATGGTGCCGCCTCGGCCTTTGAATTTCTAGCCTCAGACTGCTCCGTCCGCCTTGACCTCGACTCTGATAACTCCTCCGGCGCACCCACAGAAAAGGACTATCAGTCCCCGCCCCTCTGCGGCGAGCTGAACACCCTTGCCGTAACGGATACCGATGCCATATTCTACTCCGGCTATCGCGTGGACTCGCTCAGTATCCGCATTCTACCGCCCGTCCCCGATGCACCGCTTGAATACCTCAGCGCGCAATCTACCGGCGCCGTCAGTGTAGGTGGCCAGGGCAGTACCCTGCTCACGCTCACCGCCGCGCCCAACACCGCAGTAGCGACCGCCAACACCGAATACCAGACTGTGCTGCGCTCCGCCCGATGGCACAATGAGGCCGTTCCCCTCAGCCCCGGCACACGTACAATTGAGATTATCGCATACGCTTCCGGCGGCCGCAGCGACACGGCTCACGCCTTCCTGCCTGTGCCTGTGCCCGTCAGCGCTGGACGCGATACGACCCTGAGTTTTTGCACAGATGCATCCCCTTACGACCTGGCCTCGGCACTTGCAGCGGGCGCGACCCCGGGCGGCCAGTGGTCGCCCCTCCCAGCCTCTGGCAATAGTGTTTTCTTGCCACAATCCGATACAAGCGGCGAGTACCAATACCTCGTCTCTAATGGCGTGTGTCCTGCCGACACCGCAACGCTGACCGTGGTCGTCAATCAGCCCGTCGAATCGCAAAACTTCGTCTCCGCCTGCCATGGACAGCCTTATGCTTGGAACGGGCAGGTTTTAACGGCCGACACAAGTGTATGCATGACCTATTCTTCCGCCAATGGCTGCGATTCGCTCGACTGTATCAACCTAACATTCTTCTACCCAGTGCTGGCACTTGACACCTCGATTTGCTCTGGCCAGACGCTCTCATGGCTAGGGCTGGTCTTTTCGCAACCCGGTCTTTTTCAAGATACTGTGCCTCACAACGGATGCCTGTACGCCGCGATGCTACAGCTGACGGTGAATCCACCCGACACGATGCCGCTGGACGCCACCATCTGCACGGG
>CAZKBH010000003.1:144370-144723 GCA_964550795.1 uncultured Saprospiraceae bacterium | reverse complement strand
TTTTCGCTCGGCGGCCAGAGCTTTACCACCGCAGGTCAATACGCCGTGACCCTCCAAACTGCGGAGGGCTGCGACAGCATGGTATTGCTCACGTTGGATGTTCAACAGACCTCACAATCAACGCTGGTAGCAAGTATCTGCCCTGGCGATTCGATGGCCTTCGGCGGCTCATGGATCAGTGTACCTGGCGTTTATCTCGACACCCTCCAAAGTGCCGTCACGGGCTGCGACAGCACGGTGTTGCTCACGCTGGATGTTCAACAGCCACTACAATCATCTGTGTCGGCGAGCATTTGCCCCGGCGATTCGATGGCCTTCGGCGGTTCATGGATCAGCACACCTGGCGTTTACGT
>CAZKBH010000003.1:111362-144270 GCA_964550795.1 uncultured Saprospiraceae bacterium | reverse complement strand
CAACACCTTGCAAAGCACCGTTACGGGCTGCGACAGCACAGTGCTTCTCACGCTGGATGTTCAACAGCCACTACAATCGTCTGTGTCGGCGAGCATCTGCCCAGGCGATTCGATGGCCTTCGCCGGTTCATGGATCAGCACACCTGGCGTTTACGTCAACACCTTGCAAAGCACCGTTACGGGCTGCGACAGCACAGTGCTTCTCACGCTGAGCCTTTTCACATCCCCTCAGCCCCAGATTGAGGGAAATATGCTTGTATGCTCAGGTGAAATGACGACGCTGACCGTGCTGGAACCCTTTGCCGCCTACCTGTGGTCGGACGGCACATCAACCCAGACGGCAAGCGCGGCGGCCGGCGTGTATTCAGTGACGGTAACCGATTCCAACGGGTGCAGTGACAACGACTCTATAACGGTTGCGGAATGGCCGCCCGTCGAGGCCCTGTGGGAGGTTGCCTCGCCGCTCTGCCACGGCGGCACGGACGGTTTTGTCGAATTGAGCAGTCTGACGGGCGGAGTAACGCCCTTTGTCTTTCAACTCAACAACGAAGCACCAACAACCGATGGCCTTTTCCAAAACCTGTCCGCCGGAACCTGGTCGGTACTCCTCACTGACAGCACTGGTTGCACCACCGTTTTCAATTTTATGCTCAATGACGCTCCACCGCTTACGCTTGACCTCGGCGAGCCTCAATGGCTTACAGAGGGTGAATCCTATTTGATACCCATAGAGATCAACCAGCCCGGGCCGTTCAGTTATGCCTGGGCACCCCAGCAAGGATTATCCTGCGTCAATTGTCCAAATCCCTTGGCCAGCCCCTCCGAAACAACAACTTACACGCTATTTTTGCAAAACGAACAGGGCTGTGATGCTACCGATTCACTAAGATTGCACGTACGTCCCCTCGAACCAGAGGTTTACGCACCCAACGTTTTTTCGCCCGACGACAACGGCCAGAACGACTTTTTTACTCTTTTCGGCAAGGACGAAAGTTCCCTGCAAATTGAACGGTTAATGATTTATGACCGCTGGGGTGCGCTTCTGTTTGAAGCCCAATCCATACCGCTCAATGATGAACGACTTGGTTGGGATGGAATGGCGCGCGGCCAAAAAATGCTGCCCGGCGTTTATGTCTGGTTGGCGGAAATTAGGCTCGCAAACGGAAGTTTCTTGTTAAAGTCAGGCGATGTCACTTTGGTACGCTAAGAAACTGTTTTAAAACCCCTGCCGAGGCGAAAAGGCTTAGATTTTAAGGATAGATAAGATCCATTTTTCAAGGCATAGTGGTGCCTATTCCTTTAAAAATGGATAAAATATAACCTTAAAAGATAAGTCTTTGCGGCCGGTGAGGGGTTTTAAAACAGTTTCTAAGTAATCTGGTTATTACCCGGATTGTTTTGACTGGCTTGCAAAAAGCTGTTTAGCCGCGACAATCTTAGGAGCCGCAGGCCAGAACAGATGCAGGGGCAAGTTTTTTTGCGCCGTCGTGGCTGAAATTCCCCGGCCCACACCTATACCTTTGTGGCTGTTTCCCCCTTATTATGAACCCACGACGCATCAAACTTATTATCGGACTAATGACGCTGGCACTTGCTGGCATCATTTGTTTGCAGATTTACTGGATTGGTTGGAACATTCGCTTGAATCAGGAGCAGTTTGATAAAAACGTGTACGCTGCGCTCAACCGGGTGGCGAACAAACTTCAGTACTACGAAGAGGTGCGGGAATGGGGCGCCGTATCGCAGGGCAACAAGCGCGCGCACCCCATGGAAAATGGGTACTCCAAACGTCGTTTTGAGAATCCGCGGCCCGATTCTGCCTCCACGCTCGAGGATGAAGAGGGATTTGAGCGCGATATGACGCTTTGGGAATATATGAAAGTGAGCCAATCTTTGGATCCCAAACCTTTGGCAGAGCGGGTTCCATTGGATTTATTGGCCAAATCCATCCAAGAGGAAATTGAAAATCGAGGTATCCGTTCGGAGTATCAATATGGCGTTTATTCCAAAAGACGGGGCAGCTATGTCATTGTAAATGACCACTTTGTGGTAGAAGACAGCGGCCCACAAATCGCGCAGGGCGGCGCACCGACGCTTTTTAATTCCCCGTACAGAGTGGCGCTTTTTACCCAGGATATTGAATCCCCCGGCGATCTGTCCTTGTATTTTCCAAATCGGACCCGCATTGTATTAGGCTCGGTTTTGGGCATGTTGTCGCTCTCGATTGTGTTCACGGCGATTGTGCTGTTTTGTTTTGGCTACACCATTCAGGTGATTTACCGCCAGAAACAACTTTCAGAGATGAAAACCGATTTCATCAATAACATGACGCATGAGTTTAAAACGCCTATTGCAACCATCTCGCTCGCCGCAGACAGCATTGGAAGCCCTATGATTTTGGGCAATCCGGACAAGATTAAACGTTTTGTGGACATTATCCGCCAGGAAAACCGGCGCATGAACGCTCAGGTGGAACGGGTGTTGCAAATGGCCATGATTGACAAAAAAGATTTTCAACTCAGTTTGGGGGATCTGAATTTACACGAGGTCATTGAGCAGGCGGTCGGCAATTTCAGTCTGCAGGTAGAGCGGCGGGAGGGCGTTTTGCGCATGGATTTGCAGGCTACAAATCCGGTCATTGAGGGCGATTCAACCCATATTGCCAGTGTAATTCACAACCTTCTGGACAATGCGAACAAGTACAGCCCGGAAAAACCAGACATCACCATCAGCACCCGAACCGTACCGATTGGCGTGGAAATAACCGTGACCGACAAAGGAATGGGTATCAGCAAAGAGGTGCGAAAACATATTTTTGATAAATTTTACCGCGAACATACCGGCAACGTACACGATGTAAAAGGTTTCGGGCTTGGGCTGAGCTACGTTAAGGCCATCATGACCGCCCATAAAGGCCTAGTAGATGTACATAGCGAATTGGGCAAAGGAAGCAGTCTCGTGCTCACTTTCCCGAGTTAAAAAACGACTTTTTTGATGACCCATACCCTCTACTCCCGTGAATTCGGCTCCGGAGATCCGATACTCATCTTGCACGGGCTTTTTGGCTTTTCAGACAACTGGCAAACCATTGCCAAGGGCCTTTCTGAGCACCATTTGGTGGTTACGCCCGACCTGCGCAACCATGGTCGGTCGCCACATCTGCCCACCCATACCTATTTGGAGATGGCAGAGGATTTGCGGATGTTTATGGAGGAAAAATGGATGTTTAGCGCGGTTGTAGTCGGACACAGCATGGGTGGGAAAGTGGCCATGCAGTTTGCCCTGGATCACCCGGATATGGTGGAAAAATTGGTGGTAGTAGATATCGCCCCCGGCCAGGCAGAGGACAAACACAGTGGTATCTTCGAAGCGCTGTTGGAATTGGATTTGTCAGAAATGAAAGACCGTAAAGAAATTGAATCCCAGCTCGCTGCGCGGGTGGAGGAGATCGGCACCCGGCAGTTTTTGTTAAAAAATATTACACGGGAAGAAGACGGAAGTTTTAGCTGGAAAATGAATTTGCCCGTGCTTTGGAAACATTTTCTCGACATCCTGGCAGCCGTTCATGGCGCCCACCCATTTGAAAAACCTGCCCTCTTTATACGCGGAAGCCGCTCCACGTATGTGAAAGACAGTGATTGGGAGGCAACCAAAAAACTGTTCCCCAATGCCGAACTCGTCACCATCGAAGGCGCGGGGCACTGGGTACATGCAGATAAGCCTAAAGAACTTCTCGACATTCTGAAGGCTTTTTTGGGGGAAAGTGGGGTCTAATTCAATCGTTCCCAGATGCCCGCAATGCCTTGTCCGCCACCCACACAGGCCGTCACCAAACCATATTTTTGATCGCTGCGGCGCATTTCATTCAGCAGTTGAACACTGAGTTTTGCACCCGTGCAGCCGAGTGGGTGGCCCAGAGCGACCGCGCCGCCGTTTACATTCACGATATCAGGGTTTAATCCCGCTTCTTTGATCACCGCCAAAGCTTGTGCAGCAAAGGCTTCGTTGAGTTCAATGGCCTGAATATCGTCCAGTTTCATGCCCGCCTGTTTGAGGGCTTTTGGAATCGCCGCACAAGGACCAATGCCCATATAAATCGGTTCAACACCCGCTACGGAGCAGGCCGCCAGTCGTGCAATGGGCTGTAAACCAAGTGATTTGACCATTTCTTCCGACATAACGAGCACAAACGCAGCCCCATCAGAAGTTTGGGATGAATTACCCGCCGTGACCACGCCGCCTTGTGCAAAGGCCGGGCGCAACTTGGCCAGACCCTCCACAGAAGTTTCGCGTCGAACGCCCTCGTCGGTATCTACCGTTTTCACGCGCTCTTTGCGTTGGTCGTCTTCAACCCAGACCTCCGGCACCTGAACGGGCACGATTTCGTCCACGAATTTGCCGCCGTCAATGGCTGCTGCCGCTTTTTGGTGGCTGCGCGCACTGAACGTATCGGCGGCTTCCCGGCTGATATCCCATTTTTTGGCAACCGCTTCCGCAGTGAGTCCCATGCCGACGAGATAGTCGGGCGTATCTTTTGCAATGTTGTAGTTTGGGGCAAGTTTGTAGCCCGTCATGGGGATGAGCGACATACTTTCGGTACCGCCTGCGACGTAGATTTGACCCATCCCGGCGCGAACTTTGGCCACCGCAATGCTGATGGTTTCCAAACCGGAAGCACAGTAACGGTTCACGGTCATGCCCGGAACTTCCTTGCCGAGGGCGCGGTTGGAAATAAGCCGTCCAATTTGCAGGCCCTGTTCGCCTTCGGGGTTTGCACAACCCACGATGCAGTCGTCCACGAGTTTTGGATCGAGTTGTGGCACGGACGCGAGCAGGTGTTGGATGACATTCACCGCGAGATCGTCGGAGCGATAACCTCTGAAACCACCTTTGCCGGCTTTGCCGATGGCTGAACGAAAACCTGCTACAATATATGCTTCTTGCATGTTGGAAGAATTTTTAGCCGTTTCATGTGCTAATTTTGAACACGAGGCGACCAGGACATGATTTTGATCGGAACGTGTGGCACACCTTGGAGGTATGCCACACGTTTTTACTTTCACCTACAAAAGTACATTGTTCATTTGTTTTCCTTTTTGAAACCTTTGTGGCTCTTTTGAAACAGTTTGCGGGCCAGTGTGTTTTGGCCTTTTTCAAAAAGTGTGGCACACCTCCAAGGTGTGCCACACTTAATAAATACCATTCCGCCATGAAGCAACTCGCCTATCTCAAGAAGTTTTTTTGGAAGTATCGCTGGCGGATTTTTGTCGGTACTTTATTTGTTGGTGCCGCAAACTGGTTCCGGGTCTGGCAACCGCAGGTGATTCGGGAAGCGCTCGATACCGTGATTGAACGGGTGGCGTATTACAAAGCCAACGGTGGCCTGGACGCGCACCCGGAAGCCCTTGGCGACCTGGGCAGACAGATTGCCTGGTTCGGGGCAGGCGTCATTTTGTTGGCATTGATGATGGGTATTTCGATGTTTTTTATGCGTCAAACCATCATCGTGGTGAGTCGCCTCATCGAATACGATATGCGCAAAGAAATTTTCGCGCACTACGAATCGCTGGACCTCGCTTTTTACAAGCGCAATTCCACGGGCGACATGATGTCGAGGGTTTCGGAGGATGTCTCCAAAGTGCGCATGTTTTTGGGACCGACCATTTTGTATGGCCTTGACCTGATTTTCCTTTTTGTGCTGGCCATTTCTGCCATGCTTCGGGTGAGCGTGGAATTAACGCTGTGGTCCTTGTTGCCCCTGCCGTTTTTGAGCATTTCTATCTATTGGGTGAGCAATCTCATCAACCGCCGGAGTGAAAAAATACAACAACAACTGGCCACCCTGACCAGCACAACCCAGGAAGTGTACAGCGGGATTCGGGTGGTGAAAAGTTACGTTCAGGAATGGGCGATGGGGCGCTGGTTTGCGGCGCAGAGTGAAGAATACCGCAAAAAATCGCTCGAATTGATTCGGATTGACGCCGTCTTTTTTCCCCTCATGGCCTTGTTGATTGGTTTTAGCACGATTATCACGGTTTATGTGGGTGGTTTGCAGGTGGTGGCTGGAAAAATCACCCCGGGCAACATTGCCGAATTTGTGATATACATCAATATGCTCACCTGGCCCGTCACGGCCATTGGCTGGATTGCCTCCTTGACCCAGCAGGCGGCGGCCTCGCAGAAACGCATCAATGAATTTCTAAAAACCCAACCCACCATTACCAACCCGCTCCCCGACGGCGAAGAGAGTGGGGGATTGCGCGGGCATATCCAGTTTGAAAATGTATCGTTTATCTATCCCGATACCGGCATTAAGGCTTTGGAAAACGTCTCGTTTGAGATTTTACCCGGTCAAAAACTGGCGATTATTGGCCGCACAGGCAGTGGGAAAACAACCATCGCCGATTTGCTGGTTCGGATGTACGATGTGGACGAGGGGCGCATTTTAATTGATGGAAAAGACATTCGAGCGCACCATTTACCGCATTTGCGCCAACGAATTGGCTATGTTCCACAGGATGTTTTCCTGTTTTCCGATACCGTTTTAGGCAATATTTCTTTCGGGAAAGCCGGCATTAGCCGCGAAGCCGCCGAAGGATTTGCCAAAAATGCCGCCGTGCACGATGAAATCATTGGGCTGCCGGAAGGTTATGAAACCATGGTAGGCGAGCGCGGCGTAACCCTCTCCGGAGGACAAAAACAACGGGTCAGCATTGCCCGTGCCTTTGCCAAACAACCCGATGTGGTGCTGCTCGACGACTGCCTTTCTGCCGTGGATACCAATACCGAAAGCCGTATTCTGGGCTACCTCTCCGGAGCCTTGTCGGACAAAACGGCCATCATCATCACCCACCGCATTTACCAGATGCTGGAGTTCGACAAAATCATTGTGTTGGACGAGCACCGCATTGCCCAGGAAGGCACCCACGAGGAACTACTGGCGCAAGGCGGCTATTATGCTGAGTTGTATGAGCGACAGTTGATGGGGGAGGGGGTGGAATAGGGTGATGCCGGGGCTTGGTTCAGATGCCTTGACCCTGAAAAAAGAACCCGCTGGCGCACGGCTCTGCCGTGTGCCTATTATTTGGTCGGCTCTGCCGACACAGTGGTCGTTGGAACCGACCAGATAGTGTGCACACGGCAGAGCCGTGCGCCAGCGGCAAGCAGAAGTTGTTCCAGCGCTGCGTGTTCTGTTGGTCCAAAAAATAAATTGGTAAACGCTGCTTCAGTTCAAAAAGACAGCCCCACATTACCCGATATATACTCTGCTGTAAACTGGTGCGCCTTGATCGAGATTCCTGCAAAGGGACGGCAGCCTTGCCCGATTAATGCGGGAAAATAATAGCGCGCGGAGAGTTTGGCGTAACTCGCCTTGGGAACGTGTTGGTTCGCGTTTTTGCCCCGCTGGCGCACGGCTCTGCCGTGTGCCTATTATTTGGTCGGCTCTGCCGACACAGTGGTCGTTGGAACCGACCAGATAGTGTGCACACGGCAGAGCCGTGCGCCAGCGGCAAGCAGAAGTTGTTCCAGCGCTGCGTGTTCTGTTGGTCCAAAAAATAAATTGGTAAACGCTGCTTCAGTTCAAAAAGACAGCCCCACATTACCCGATATATACTCTGCTGTAAACTGGTGCGCCTTGATCGAGATTCCTGCAAAGGGACGGCAGCCTTGCCCGATTAATGCGGGAAAATAATAGCGCGCGGAGAGTTTGGCGTAACTCGCCTTGGGAACGTATTGGTTCACGTTTTTGCCCAAATATTTACCCACTTGCAGCACGATGCTGATATCCCCGAATAAAAACTCTTCCGCTGCAAAAACCGCCAGGCGGGTAGCGCCCTGCCTTGCAGCGGGTTCATCTGCAAACCTCGCGGAGTGCAAACCCCATTCAAAAATGGCTTGGTTAAACTCGTAATCCACGCCGAGCATGGCCCGATTGATTTGACTGATCTGGAAATATCCAGCTACGGAGCTGCACCAGACTACCTGTTTGGGGCCATCGAACGAGGCCATTTCAAGCAGGGCCATTCCGCCTTGTACTTGTGCCCCGAAGCGTCGGCCCAAAGCGTGTTTGCTGGTTTGGGCGGTCTTGAAATCCGTTTTTTCTAAAGTTTGAAAAAACCAGGCGGCTCCGGCCCATCCCGAAAAAATATTCACCCCAAAATTGGGAAGTGCCGAACCGCCATTGGAAAAATGGGTCATGCTGCCCCCTGCACTGAATCGAAGTTGTGGTGTGGCGCGGAATTCTGTGCCGAGCCGGAATTGGGTGATGTTGTTCCAATGCGATCCGAGTGCATTTTGGCCGGGGTTTTGGAACCAGTCGTAGGGTTTTGTTACCCAAGCCAGGCCCGTACCCACGCGAAAATGTGCCGACCAATCTCCTGCCCGGAACAGCGGAATACTCAAATAGGGCATAAAGCCGAACGCGCGGCTGTGCGATCCCTCCCCAAGGCTAAAATGTGAAAAAGCAAACCCAAGGGCTGGGTATCGCTGCCAGGCCTGCCAGGATTGTCGCCCGGTGGTGTGGATGCGCAATCCGAGTTCTTGACCACCGATCCACTCGCCCGACTGTGTGTTTAGTTTTGGCGTATGTCGCCAGACTTTTCCTTGATACACTGCGGCATCCAGGGATATTTTTTGAGCAAAGAGCGTGACGGTACCAAGGGCCAGGCAAAGGACGAGACTAGTTTTTTTGTAGTTCATCAATTTTTTCGAGGTTGAAGAAGAGCTGGCTTTATTTTTTTTTGAGGCTAACTATATTGTCAATCTTTTCGAGCAACCATTTCTTATGCGTTGGTGAAGTAGTAGCCATTACTTTTTCTCTGAATTTCAAGAGTTCTTTTTTCTCAAGCCCGCTTGAGATGGTTAGTTTTTTGACGAATCCAAGGTAATTAATATATTCCCTTTGCAAATTTTTAGAGATAACTTTATTGCGTCTCAGATAGATACGAAAACTGTCGATTAACGATTCTAATGCTAAAATTTCATTGATTTCGTAATAGGTTTGAATTAGTATGATTTTTGATCCGAGTACATAGACTACGTCATTATATTCTACATTTTGGAGTAATTCCAATACCTTAGAGTAACTTTTTTGGTAAAAGAAAAGATATGCAAGATTGAAGGTGCGTGCATTTTCACGAGTAGCTGCTGGTAGATACTGCGCGTATTCTTGAATAAACTGTTCAATCCATTCAAACGCTCCTACGCCTAAACCTACCGTGACAATATTTTTAAAAATCCCTTCCGATAGTGTTTCTTCTTCCAGTAAAATTTCTTTTTGGATGATTTTTTTAAAAACATCAAACATCTCCCGATAATACTCTCTTTTGCCTTGATTGATTTTTAAGGCACAATAATTCTGTGCTATGAAGTAGCATTTTCGTAAATCTTCTTTTGCCAAATACTTCCCCTGTCTATCAAGATCCTCCAGAAACCTCCTGTATTCCTCCTCGTTTTCAGGTTCGGTCAAACAACGCACAACGCCACGATAGACTGTTAGCAGGGGCACTTGATCGAATTGACCACTTTCAAGGTGCGCCCACAAACCTGCAGGCAGTTGAACGCTTTTTTCAGACACCCTCGACCCTTGGTATAAGAGCCAACCGATGTAAAGCTCCAACTTCTGGGTCAGGTAAAAACATTCCAGATAGAAATCAGCTGCGGAGAGTTTTTCGGCATAACCAGCCACCGAAAGGTGTTTGGATGTCCTGTTTACAATGTTGTTGTGCAGATTGAAACGCGCCAAATAAAACTCCGCCGATTCCCCAGAAGCCTCATCCAACAAGCGGCTGATATTTCGCTCCACTCCTGTCAAGTGTTTTTTGAGTTCCGGCTTTTCCAAAAGTCGCTGCAAGTCTATCGCCTCTGCAAGTGGGTCCTGGCTGCGGGCCTCTGTTGAAAGAAAACTCAAGGCTTTTTGGTTCAGATCTGACAAAAGCCGCCGCATTTGCGCATCGTTGTAGGGTTTATTTGGGTATAATTTTTGCCACACTTGTTGCCGTTCAAGTTCCGCGAAAGTTCCATCGCGAAGTGCCTTGTCGGCGGCGTCAAATAAGACACATAAATCAGGTTGATCATTCAGGTAGGGCGAAAGCAGGTATTTTCGAAAGCGATTTCGTTCAACTTTCGAAAGGGTTTGAAGAATAGCAAGCAGTTTGTCACTAATCATTTTGAATCAGATGGATGCTTCACCTCAAATTTTTGATTCGAAATAATATCGAATAAGGCGATATAAGTTAATGAATATCAGGCAATTATAATGATTTTAGCGCATAAAAACTCCCGGCAAGTTCGGAAAATTGTCTTTGTTCCGGCCAAAAAAAATGTGAACCTTTGTAAAGTTAAAAACCGTCCCCAACGAAGCACAGCTCTAATCCGTCTCTCTCTTGAACGTTTTCAAACCTGTCTGCAAATGCTAAAGCATTTTTACCTTCTTCTAGGGCTGCTCTTGGCCATTTTTCAACCCGCCCAACTGTTTGCACAATGCGACCGGGTGGCTTGGGTGGCTGGGGTAACGCCTGGATGCGGGGCAAAAATCATTGATCTCGACAATGGCCAAACACTTCAAGCTGTAGTCGGAGCAGAGGGACTGACAGGTGGCCAAATTTTTAGCTACAGCGCCACACCGGCCCAACTGCCTCCGGGTTGTCAGACTACTCAGTTTCCGCTGGTCGCACTCACTTGTATTTCGGATCAGCTGCCCTGCAAAGCGGCTTTTGCGCGATTACCCATTGAAAATGAGCTTTTAACATACAGATTCGTTGCCTACATCTACGACGCTTCCGCGCAAAACTGTCATTGGGACTTTGGCGACGGACAAACTGCCACCGGCGCAAGCGTGGAACATACTTTTCCCGCTGGAGGGGATTACACCGTTTGCCTGACCGTCACCGATGCATTTGGTTGTTCCGCTCAGGAATGCGCCGTAGTGACGGCTTCAACAGAAGATTTTAACTGGTGTGGATTTGACATACAAGTAACCGCAATCGGTAAAGAACTGCAGGGAAAAATTCTACCGCTGACCAATGCCGACCAGGATTGGGTATTGGATTCGGTACAGTGGTACACCCATAAATCTAGCCAGGTTATTTCAGATGCGCCCTCTTTTGTGGCCCAATTGCCTGAATATGGCACCTACACCGTATGTGCCAACTACCAAGCGACCAATCTTTCCAATGGGTCGGTATGCAGTGCGACTCGATGCCAAACGATTGTTGTAGCCGAAACAGCCTGCACCAATCCAATTCTGACTGATCATTCCAAGCTTTGTCCCGGTGCTGCCCAGTTGTATGTCCCGGTTTGCGGTTGTGACGGCATCACCTACGCCAATGAATGTGAGGCCATGAGTGCCGGGGTTTCGCAGTGGTGGGCTGGCGGATGTGGGATTGTGTTTGGCCCCTGTGTCAGCGATTTGGAGTCCAAAATATTGAGCGGCTCCCCCGACGCGGGGTATTTAACCCAATTTGTCAACCACAGCGCCGACAACTACACGTTCTCACAATTGGATTTTGGGGACGGCAGCCCAATTTGGGAAGGCTCCGTCTGGGATACGATCCTGCACGCGTATGAATCTCCCGGTATTTACAGAACGAACCTGACGATTTGGAGCAATGCGGGTTGTCTCTCTTCCCAGACTAATCTGGTGGTAACCGATGCCAGCAGCATGGTCAGTCATGGATTGCCTGCTACGACTGATTACGTGATGCCCGGGGATGCGAACCGCGATCAGCGCGCCAATGCTTACGACCTGCTCAATCTTGGGGTTGGACATAACAGCATTGGGACACCCCGACCAGAAGCACACACCGCATGGCTGCCACAGTTTTCCCCCAATTGGGATAACCAGCTGCAGGAAAAAATTAACTACAAACACCTTGACTGCGACGGAAATGGCTTTGTGAATGAATATGATGCCGATGTGATTTTGCAGCATTATGCTGCCATTGATACCTCGCAGCTTTCTTTTTTGCCAAATGCCCCAGAATTGAGGCTGGAATTTGAGCTCGATACCATTGTGGTTGATCCGAATAATCCAGCTCCGATCGAAATCAATGCTTGGGTCAAGGTGGGCAGCCCGAGCCGACCAGCTCTGGGGCTTTATGGCTTGGCCTTCGCGCTTCTTTATCCGGATTATGTAAATCACAATCCAGACGCGGATTACGATGACGACTTTTTTGGCTCCACCAATCACTTGCTCTGGTTGTCCAAGGATAATCATGAACGCGCCCAATTGGACATCGGCCTAACCCGAAAAAACGGACTTTCGGCCAATGGTTACGGACGGGTGGCAAAACTTACGTTTAGCACGGATGTCATCATTATCATTGATGTGATTGCCCGAGAAGAAAGCAAACCAGTGCCCTTCGTGGTGCCGCTCCGCGGCTTGAGAGCCATAGATAGATACGGCAAGAAATTTGACATTTCGGCGCCTATGACGCAGGACACGGTGTGGATAAAAACGCTCCCAAAACCGACCAAAACCGAGGAGGAATTCCTCCGTTCCAAGGTGTTGCTCAGCCCAAATCCCGCGGCCAATTCAACCGAACTCTATACCTCCGATCTTCAGGTAGAAAGCATCGAAGTATTGAATAGTCTCGGACAATCGGTGCGCAATATCCAGGGATCGGGTGCCAGAAACACCCACTTAGACCTGAGCGGTTGGGCTAGCGGACTATACACCCTGCGCATCCGAGCCGAAGAAGGAACGGTAGAAAAAAGATTAATAATTCGGTAATTATATGGTTGGGGAACTGCTCACAGGGCAAAAATGTCTGTGTTTGCTCAAAAAGCAGTTCCCCAGCCCAGGGGCCGCGCTTTCCAGATAATTCGAATACCGAGATAATAAGCCTTCAACAAACCACAAGTCCGCAACAAGTCTGCCTACTTTTGCACGCAGATGCTGTTTTGGTTCAATATCCTTTTTTGGCCAGCCGCGGTGTATGTCGGGCTGTGTTTCTTGTTCTACTTTGGGCAGGACCTTTTTTTCTTTCGCCCTGAAAGATTGGCCAAAACCTTCGCTTATCAATATCCTTTCCCTTTTACGGAGGTCAATTTTGACATGGAAGATGGCGGCATGGTCAATGCGCTCCACTTCAGGGTACCCAACAGCAAGGGGGTCGTTTTTTACATAAAAGGCAATTCGCGGAGCATAAAAGGTTGGGGGAAATTTGCCAAAGACTTCGTGGGCAAAGGCTTCGATTTTTTTATCCTCGACTTCCGTGGCTTCGGAAAAAGTCGGGGCCGACGAACGGAACAAATCCTCTTCAGCGATCTGCAACACGTTTACAAATGGCTGGCCGATGAGTACGGAGAAGGCAACATCGTGCTGTACGGGCGCTCGCTTGGCAGCGGACTTGCCGCTCGGGTAGCCTCTTGGAATCGGCCACAGATGCTCATCATGGATTGTCCGTACTACTCCTTTTTGTACCACATTTCCCGCTACGGTTTCCTGCTGCCCATCCGCTGGCTGCTGCGCTACCATATCCGAACAGACCGCTTCATTCAAAAAGTACGCTGCCCCATCCACATCATCGGTGGCACCAAAGATCGGCTCATTCCCTACCGTCAATCCGAAATGCTCAAGGCTTTGGCGCCGGAAAAAATCTCGCTTCACCCCATCGTTGGGGCGGGGCACAACAACCTACCGGAATACCCCGAATACCATGATCTGCTCTACGATATTTTGCACGAAGCATTTGAAGATGAAAAAGCCTGGAAAATGGCCGCTTAAACTACCAAATTTGGCTGGCCGCGAAAGTATCTGACGAAATTGAGCCTAACGAAATCAGAATGTGCAAGATGCTTCGTTTGCTACCCTCCAAAAGTTTTTACACCATGTCTGTACCAATACGCACCCTGATTTTCCTTCTATTCCTGCCAATTACTGTTTTAGCCCAAAAAAAAGACGTGCCTGCTCCCGGCAAACCGGCCACAAAACCGGTGACTGCGGGCGAGCAACCCGCCTCCGCCAAGGCTACGGCGGGTAAAAAAGATACCGCAATCCTGCGGATGTTTGAGCGGCCGACGGATATCAAATGGGTGAAAAACTTCAAAGGCCGCCTCGATGATGCCTCGGTAGTGGACATAACGCTGGGCTTTGATGGCAAAAACTGCCGGGGTTATCTCATCTATGCACAAAGCCGGATCCAATTTAACCTCTCCGGCCTGCTGGATACCGCGGGATTTGCCCTGGAAGAACGCGACATGGCCCGCAACATCACAGGACGCTTCGTTGGATCCTACCAAAACCGCCGCCTGGAAGCCGATTGGACCAACGCCGACAATACCTTGGGCCGTCGTCTGGAAGCCGATGAAGTAAGCCCGGGGCAATCCCTCACACTCTATTGCTCCGACAATAAATGGAGCAGTCGCTACATCACGCGCTTCAATGGCGCACGTTGCGACATGGTGCTGGTTCGGTCGCACAATGGCGCGCTGGATGGCTTCCTCTGGGTCGAAATGGATGGAAGAACCTACCGGCTCAAGGGCGATGTTAAACCCAACGGCGCCTACGAAATGGAGGTGTTGGGAAGTGGCGATCGCCTCGCTGCCCTGTTGAGCGGAAACCTTAAAGCTGGCCAAAATACCGTCTGCAACTGGGTGGGAAGCGGCGAACGGCGAACCTTCAATTTTATTCTCAAAGACCACTTCCTGCTCGGCTGTTACGAGTATGCCGACTATGCGACCAGTTACGATGTCATCTATCCACGCACGCCTTGCCCACATTGCAATACACAATTAGATGATCAAATAAACAAATGGGTAGAACGCTGTAAAACAATATTTTCGGAACAAAATATTGCACTTTCTGCGGCCAATCGTAGCAGCCAGCGAGCCAGCGCCTGGCCCGAAATTGTCTGCTGGACAGACAATGTTTTTACGGGATACATTACCTTTTCAGATACCTGGACAACGCAGGCACAGGGACTTTCCTTCAATTACGACCTGCGTAAAAACAAAGAAATCAGTCTCGACGACTTGTTTAACAAAGGTTTTGATGCAAAAAAATACCTGACAGATTGGGCTAACCGCGAAATGCCCAAGCTGCCTTCCTTTGCCAGCGATCCAAAATATCGTGAATGGCTCAGTAAAGAAGGTTTCCCGCTCTTCGCTTTGCGGCGCGATGGGCTGGAAATCAGCAGCTTGTTTCACCCCCAATACGGCCGTCAAACGCTGCTCATTCCTTACACCGCAATCAAGACTTATCTCAAAAAAGATAGTCCGACAAGCGAATTCATAAAATAATGCAAACAGGGAATTGAAGATCTATTCCTGCTGACGAATAAAACAACAATGGAAGACTGGCAAATTGATTTTGAATGGCTGCGCACACAGCATCTCGTGAAAGATACCATGAACCAAGCGGTTCTGCCTGACCTGAATATGATCCTGTTCCTGATCGGAATCCAAGAATTGGGGCGATGGAAACGCGCTTTTTCTAAAGAAGAAAAGCAAGATTTGATGCACATCGCCGTGTGCAGGCTGTTGAGTCAGGAAGGCTTTTTTGATTTTGTTGGCCGCGATGAAGATGGCTGGCCGCATTATCGCCAGGTGCTCGAAATGCCCAAACGAGATACGGTGGAGCAAGAAAAACTGCTGAAAATCAACGCAATACAATATTTTAAAGACTGGGAGTTAGAATAAAAACGGGCGTATTCAAAAAGTGTGGCACACGAAAATTAAGGTGTGCCACACTTTTGAACACACTCTAAAAACCGATGATTACCTTCGCTCCATGCACACGCACACCTTATTTGAACTCAACGAACACATCCGCAGGATACTGGCGCTGAATTTCCAGCAACCCGTCTGGATCGTGGCTGAGGTGGCGCAAATAGGAGAATCGCGCGGCCATCGGTACCTGGATCTGGTCCAAAAAGGCGATTCTGGCGATGTAATTGCCCAAGCACAAGCAGCATTGTGGGCCGCCGAATTCCGCCAAATCAACGCTAAATTCCCGTTTGGACTTCAGGCACTCCTCCGCGAGGGCCTGGAACTACGACTTCAGGTGCGCCCGGAATTTCACGAACGATACGGACTCAAATTCCACATTACCGACATTGATCCGGCGCATACTTTTGGCCAGCTTGACCTGCTCCGCCGACAAACCATTCAGGCCCTGCGCGAACAAGGATTGTACGACCTGAATCGCGCCCAAAACCTGCCGCTCGTGCTCCAACGCATCGCTGTGATCAGCAGCGAAACGGCGGCAGGAAAACAGGATTTTCAGGAACATCTTCAAGGCAATTCCTTTGGTTATGCCTTTGATTGTCAATATTTTACAGCGGCCGTACAGGGAAAAAATGCGGCACCGGAAGTCATCGCTGTTTTAAAAAAAATCAGCCAGCAATCAGAACGGTTCGACTGCGTGGCGATCGTCCGTGGTGGAGGTTCCAAGCTCGATTTGATGGCCTTTGATGATCTGGAACTGTGCCAGATTGCGGCCAAAACACCCCTCCCACTCCTCGTCGGTATTGGCCATGATATTGACCAAAGTGTGCTGGATTTGGTGGCTCATACCTCCCTCAAAACCCCCACAGCCGTGGCTGATTTTTTGGTGCAGCACAATCTTTTTTTTGAAGGAAACGTGTTGGAATCTTCCGAAACACTCGAAAATTTGGCCAATAATTTGCTGAATTTGAACCTTTCAGCCCTCGAACGCGCCGAAACAACTGCCCGAATGGCCGCCCAAGCCCAAACCCAGGATGCCGCCCGCAAGCTCGATTTTTTAGCTGAAAATATGCCTGTTTTTGCCTTTCAAACCCTGCGCGAACACGGTCAGAAATTAAGCACGATTGAAGCTATTTGTCACCATCTGAACCCTCAAAACGTGCTTCAAAGGGGCTACAGCATTACCACACATCAAGGCAAACCAATCGCAGAGCCGACGACCTTGGCCTCCGGCGATTTACTGGAAACTCAATTCTATGAGGGTCGCTTGCAATCCAAAGTGATTTAAAGCTGCATCCGGTAAAAGTTAGCGCAAGAATTTACGCAAGAAAATTCGACATTTGCCAACCGCATCCCCCATTTGAACGCATACTCCATTTCTTCTGTAGTTGTAAAATCCCCCAAAGCCTGAATCAGCGACGATGAATTATCAATCCGCCTTTACCGCACTTTTTCTACTCTTGGGGCTAAATGTCCTCTCCGCCCAATCTGTGGGGGAGCTGGAAGCAAAATTCAAACGTTCGACTTCCAAAAGCGAGCGCATGAATTATGCCTATCAAATTGCCGAAAAATCTATTGCTACCAGTGCTAAAAAAGCTTCTAGCTATGCCGTGATAGCCACTCAGTTGGCCGTTGAAATCGGAGACAAGCGCAAGGAGGCCGATGCCGCATTTTTAGCGGCGGAGGCTGAGCTTCGACAACGCAACTATACGGAAGCTGCTGGCCGATTTAACCGCGCCTGGAACACTGCCCGAAACTACGGATTTCGGGATCTCGTGATAACAAGTTCAGAGAAATTGCAGGATATTGCAGTGAAACAGAACGATTTACGCGAGGCGCTCAAGTGGAGTACCGAAACCGTTAAATACCTTAAAGAATCTGGTGGCGGGGTACGCGGTGGCGGAGAATCCCTCAAAAAACTTGAGAACCAATTAGCCTCCGCAGAAGCCGAAAACCGCACACTGCGGGATCAACTTTCCTCTGTTACTGGCCAAACGCAGAATCTGGAAAACACTTACCAGAATCAAATCAGGGAGGTTGAAGCCAAAACCCAGAACGTACTTTCTGAAAAAGAACTGGCCCTTACCCAAGCCTCCCAAAGTGTGCTGCGTGCAGATTCTGCCGTTCGGGTAAATTCGTTGCGACTCAAAAATTTGTCGGAAGCGCAAATGATTGACTCCATTGTGAAGGCCCAACAGGAACGCGAAATCCAGACCAATAAAACCAAACTAGCGGAAGCGGAACTTGCCCGTGAGCAAGTGGAAAACATCCGAAACATTCTTGGGCTTGTTGTCATTTTTGTCTTTTTCCTGGCCATGCTGTTTTACGCCCGTTTCCGTTCTAAAAAACGCACAGCCAACGAACTCTCTCAAAAAAATGCCATCATTGAGGAAGAACAAAAACGTTCTAATAGCCTGTTGCTCAATATTTTACCGCCAGCTATTGCAGAGGAATTAAAAATGCGAAACAAGGTGGCTGCTCGGAAATACGATCAGGCCACGGTGATGTTTGTGGACTTTAAGGGTTTCACCAACGTAGCCGAAAAACTTAGCCCGGAACGCCTTGTCGAAGAACTTGATCTCTGCTTTTCCAACTTTGACCATATCATCAGCAAGTACCGAATTGAAAAAATCAAGACCGTTGGGGATGCTTACATCTGCGCCAGCGGGCTTTCTGATATGAATGCCAGTCCTTCTGATATGGTGAAAGCGGCGTTGGAAATGCAAGATTTTCTCTTGGGACTAAAGGCCGAGCGATTGAGCCAGGGCTTGCCGTTTTTTGATGCGCGGGTGGGCATTCACACTGGCCCGGTGGTCGCCGGGGTGGTGGGCGCAAAAAAATTCGCCTATGATATCTGGGGCGATACCGTAAACACCGCCGCCCGGCTCGAAGAACAATGTGATCCTGGCCGCGTAAATGTCAGCGAAGATGCCTATTGGCTTGCCAAATATGAATTTGAGTGGCAGCACCGGGGCAAAATTGCTGCTAAAAACAAGGGCATGATGGATATGTACTACGTTACGGGAATTAAGTAAATTGGCTATTCAATGCGCTTATTTGGTCTTATTGGCTGGCCGCTCGGTCATTCTTTCTCCAAAAAATATTTCAGTGAAAAGTTTGAACGCGAGGACATTCAAGATGCGCGCTACGAACTTTTTCCATTGGAAAATCTAAGCGATTTAGACCGTTTGCTGCACGAAAATCCCGAGCTGAGAGGCCTCAATGTCACCATTCCTTACAAAGAAAAAGTCCTTCCATTCCTTCATGAATTGGACGAAACCGCGAGGGCGGTGGGTGCCGTTAATTGCATTAAAATTACTGATAATCAACACCTTATCGGCTTCAACACCGATGCAATTGGTTTTGAAAAAAGCCTTCCCGGCGAAACGATAAAGGCCTGTCTCGAAGATGGCCGGCCAGCGCTGATACTTGGAACCGGCGGCGCCTCTAAAGCCATCGCGTATGTTTTCAAAAAACTCGGCATCCCGTTTCTGTTCGTTTCCAGAACCCCCGCCAGCGCCCGGGAAATCAGCTACGAAGCACTGTCTGCGCAATCCTGTGTGTTGCTCGTAAACACCACTCCGGTCGGCACACATCCCAAAACTGGAGAAAAGCCACCATTGCCAGCCGATTTTTTTAGACCCGATATGTTCGTGTATGATTTGATCTACAATCCCGCCGAAACGCTACTTTTGCACGACGCTAAATCTCAGGGCTGCAGGGTGAATAACGGACTGGAAATGTTGGAGTTACAAGCCGAAGCTGCTTGGGAGATTTGGCAGCAAAATCCTTGAATTTTACCCTCCAAAAGTTCCTAAGTGCTTGTCTAAACTTTAGTTTCTGGCCTTCAAGCGGCAAATTTTAGCTTGTACGGCGTTAAATTTTTCGCCGAATTGCCCGCATTCGACTGCAAAATTTGCCTTGTACAATCAAAAATTTCCTCGCTTTCGCCTCAGAACTAAAATTTAGACAAGCACTAAGTTAATGGCAATTTCCCGAACCAACATGCTCTTACCGAGGTCATCAAAATCACAAGAATCATAGTATAAATGAACTGTAAAAATTGTAACACCGAATTTGATTCAAACTTTTGTCCAAACTGTGGACAAGCAGCAAGCCTCAAAAGAATTGACGGACAGTACATTTTGCACGAAATTGAACACGTTCTGCATTTTGAACGTGGGATTTTGTATACGATTAGAAGCCTTGTAACGAATCCTGGACAAACCATAAGGAATTTTCTTACAGGAACCAGAAGCCGACTGGTTAAACCTGTTGTTTTCATCCTCGTAACCTCATTAATCTATACCATATGCAATCACTATTTTCATTTTGAAGACGGGTATGTAGCATATAGGGATAGCAAAAAAACAACAACAGCCGAGATTTTTAAATGGATTCAAGGACATTACGGTTACACAAATTTAATGATGGGTGTTTTGATTGCATTGTGGACAAAGCTGTTCTTCAGAAAACACGAATTCAACTTCTTTGAAATTCTAATCCTGCTGTGCTTCGTAATGGGAATAGGAATGCTTATTTTTTCAGTTTTTGGAATTATACAAGGATTGGCACACATTAATCTAATGCAAACTGCAGGTATTGTTGGCTTTGTTTATACCACTTGGGCTATTGGACAATTTTTTGGAAAGGATAAGATTGTCAATTATTTGAAAGCCTTTTCTGCATACATTTTAGGTATGTTAACCTTTACTTTGAGCGCAATACTTTTAGGAACCTTGATTGATTTAGTAACAAAACATTAAATCAAACCGAAAAACGTTTCACGACCATTCTCTATGCCCAACATTGATTTTTCAAATACAGAAATTGCCTTTGCCCACCTTTCGGACAAAGAACTTAAAAAAACCGCCTGGCTGTTCAGCATGATGAACAAGCCCTTGCTCGTCAAGTACGGCTCAGCGCTGGCACTTTGGGCCGTGGAAAACGGGATTCCACCCGCTGAATGGGCGGTGCGAAAAACGGTTTTTTCACAATTCGTGGGCGGAACCACCCTTTTGGATAGCCAGCCCAGCATTGAACGACTTGCCGAGCACAATACCCTCACCATTCTCGATTATGGTGCGGAAGCCAAGGAGACGGAACTCGATTTCAACCATACGATGAACGAGAATATCCGGGCCATTGATTTCGCGAACCGTTCTGTCAAAAGTATCCCGGTCATCAGTACAAAAGTGACGGGTTTGATGCGGTTTAACCTGCTGGAACGGATTCAATCCGCTGAAACGCTTACCAAAGAAGAAGTATCGGAATACCGCAACGCCCTCAAACGCCTCGACGCCATTTGCTACCATGCCTCCAAAAAGAACGTGGCGGTGTTTATTGATGCAGAAGAAAGCTGGATTCAGGATTCGATTGACCACCTGGTTTGGCTCATGATGCGCCGGTACAACAAAAAACAGGTCGTCGTGTACAATACCTTTCAATTTTATCGCCACGACCGACTTCAGTTCCTCACCGAGAGCTACGATCGCGCCCAAAAAGAAGGCTTCCTGCTCGGGGCGAAACTTGTGCGCGGCGCCTACATGGAAAAAGAACGCGCCCGGGCCCAGGAAATGAATTATCCCGACCCCATCAATGCCGATAAAGTAGCTACCGACGATCTTTACAACACTGCACTGCGGTTCTGCATTGACCACCTCGACACAATGGCCGTTTGCAATGCCAGCCACAATGCGCACAGCAACATGCTGCAAGTTGAACTCATGGAAAAAAAAGGGCTGGCGAAGAACCACCCGAACACCCTGTTCAGCCAACTCTACGGCATGAGCGACAACCTGACGTTTAACCTCGCAAAAGCCGGGTTCCGCGTGGCGAAATACCTTCCTTACGGCCAGGTGAAAGAAGTGATTCCGTACCTGATTCGCCGTGCCCAGGAAAATACTTCCGTGACGGGCGATGCGGGACGAGAATTGAAATTGGTTCGGGAAGAAGTGAAGCGAAGGGGGATTTAGATTTTAGACACACGGCAAATGTGCGCTTAATCCACTTTCTTCCAAAGCACCCCGTTTTTGCTTTGATATTGCGCTAATTTATGCCGGGCCAAAAGTTCGGCCAGGGTCTTTTCCGCAGTTTCTTTGGAAACGCCCGCCAGCACTTCAAACTCCTTGTTGGTCAGGGTCGGATATTGTGCAAAAAGCGCTTCGGGTGTTGTATTATAGGCGTTTTTTAGCGCGTTTGGATGTAACGCCAGCAAAGTCTGCTCAAACTGCTCATACGGTCTGACACCTTTTAATACCAGCCTTTGCTGATCGGCATCGCTGAAAATCATGGTCGGGAAACTGCGTACGTTCAGGCTCTGCGCCAGATCCAGGTCTTTCTGAAAAAGCGCCTTTGCCTCGCCTTCAAAATCTGCTTTCATTTTCACGGCATCGAGGCCCACTTGTTTGGCTGCGGCTTCCAAATGCTCCCATTTTGTGATGTTTTTCTTTTCCATAAAGACCATTTCCCGAATCCTGCGCAGGAATTGAATGGCTTTTTTTTCGTCCTGCATTTGAGCCGCTTTGAACGCGATGGAAGGCGGATACGAGGACGGCAAGGGATCTTCCAGCCACACATCGCCATCAATGGGCATTTCGTAATGCAGACTCACCTCGTCCCAGTGATGCGCCACATCGGAGGGTTTACTGATACTGCCACTGTTGTACACATCCCAGGAAGGCAACAGCCCACCCATTCGGTATTCAATGTTCAGCAACGCGCCGTATTCCAGCTTCAGCCGACGAAGCTGGGGTTCAATGCCCCAACAAGAGGAACAAATGGGGTCAGTGAAGTAGAGGATTTGTACTGGTTTAGGGCTAGCAGCTAAATGGATCTCATCGGCGGTTCCGGCCAATCCGGGGGTTTCACAGGCCCCTGTTTCAACGTCGCAGAGCAGAGGGTTGGATGCTTTGAGGTCGTTCATCATAACAAGTTTGTTGTTTTGTCCCTGGCAACTGGAAATGGCCAGCGCGAAGAGTACCATTTGAATGCTGAAAGTTTGCATAGATGCGTGGTTTTGGTTTCGCGAGACGGTTTCAGATTAGCGTGCGAAAGGTACAAACAGGAAGACCCGCTACTTGTTTTTGGGCTTCTGTTTTTGGGCAAATACATGCAGCCAGACGATTGTTTTTTTTGTTTTTACATGCATGGGTACTTAACTTTTTACATTTGCCGGGTCAAACGACCCACTATTTTCAAATACAAGCCACATGCCGCTCGATCAACAGCACGAACACGACCGAAATGAGATGACCTTTTTTGACCACGTTGCTGAATTGCGCAATCACCTCCTGCGTGCTGCGCTGGCAATTGCCGTGGTCGGAATTGTCTGTTTTGTCAACAAGGACTTTGTGTTTAACACGCTCATTTTTGGCCCGAAAAACGCCGATTTCATCACATATCGGGTGCTTTGTGACTTTTCGCACTGGGCTGGTGCGGGAGAAACGATGTGTTTTACGCCGCCTGTTTTTGACCTGATTACGCGGCAATTGGGCGAGGTGTTGATGCAACATTTGTACGTCTCTTTTTGGCTTGGCATCATCGGGGCTTTCCCGTATATTTTTTGGGAATTCTGGAGGTTTATCAGCCCAGGCCTGCTTGAGCAGGAGCGTAAAGCCGTGCGTGGGGTCGTAGCGATTTGCACCCTTCTTTTTATGACGGGCGTCTCATTCGGTTACTTTATCATCGCCCCATTTTCGATCAGTTTTTTGGCCGGTTACACCCTCGACGGTCTGGAGGTAGCGCCTACGCTGGATTCGTATGTGACGTACATGACGATGTTTACTTTGCCTACTGGCTTAATCTTTGAAATGCCCATATTGGCCTATTTTCTGGCCAAAATTGGTCTGATCGGGCCTGCTTTCTTGCGTTCCAATCGCCGCCAGGCCCTTGTGGTTATCCTCATCGTCGCCGCCATTATTACCCCACCGGATGTGGTTTCGCAGACGATGGTAACCATCCCGCTGTATGGTTTGTACGAGGCGAGTATTTTGGTGGTTGCGCGGGTTGAACGCCGTCGGGAAAAAGAAATGGCTGCTGCGGAACGAAAAAGCCGGGAACTCATCGTGCGAGATGAAGACTAAGCCCAATCGGTTATGTTAAAATACCTCCTTCGTCGTAGCCTACTGGCATTGCCTACCTTGATGGTGATTTCTTTCCTCGCTTTTGGGCTTGGGAAATGTGCACCCGGCGACCCAGTGGTGAACGTGTTCGGGGAGGAATTGTACCCTTCGCTTGATCCGGCTCAACAAGCCATTCAATACCGCAGCAATGCCCTCCGCCTCGGTCTCGACCACCCAGACTTTTATTTTTCGCTGACAACCGCAGCCTACCCCGATACCCTTTGGCGCATTTTCCCACTCGACCGACGCGCGCGCCTGGAAAAACTCATTGGACAAACCGGAAACTGGCCCGCAGTCCAACAATATGATGCCGCCATTTCCGCAACCGTACGCGCCGTGGAAGCTTTACCCGCCTCCATATCGCAACGAGATCATTTGCGCGGCGAGCTTCCTTTTTTGATTCGTGCCGACAAACTGGCCTTGGTTGATTCCAGCAGGCAACGCATTGCTGTTTTGGCTGCTGAAATATCGGATGCGCCGCCCTCGCTCGGCAATGCATTTTTGCAGTTGGATCAAGCCACGCAGGCCTTGCAGCAGCAAAAAACACCCACCAAACTACTTATCCCGTCCCTGCATTGGCATGGATTTGATAATCAGTATCACCGATGGCTCAGTGGCTTCGTCACAGGAGATTTGGGTCTGACCAGGCGCAAGATGGATGTCTGGACCGATTTGCAGGCAAGTATGCTTACCAGCTTGAGCATCAATTTTTTAGCTATTTTTTTGGCCTATCTGATTGCAGTACCCTTGGGCATAGAAATGGCGCGGCGTAAAAATCGCTGGCTGGATCGGTGGGGAAAACGCGTCTTGTTTTTCCTCTATTCGATGCCCGTTTTTTGGCTGGGCGGGCTGCTCATCATGCTGGTTATGAATACGGCTTGGGGGCAGACGGCGATTCCTTCCGTCTATTTTGACATTCAAGATGCCTGGCGGCCCGGCGTAACCAATTTTGGAGATTGGTGGCAAGCAAACGCGTCCAAATGTGTGCTCCCGATCAGCATCTTGACCCTCCACGCGGTGGCCATTTTGTCCCTGCAAATGCGCAGCGGGATGCTAGGCACTTTGGGGCAAGATTATATCCGGACGGCCCGTGCCAAGGGAGTGGGGGAGGAAGAAGTCTATTGGAAGCACGCTTTGAGCAATGCCCTTTTCCCGATCATAACGGTGTTTGCAAGTGTTTTGCCCTCTGTTTTTACCGGATCCCTGGTAGTGGAGACCCTTTTTGGATTCCCCGGAATGGGCAACAAGACTTTTGAGGCGTATTTGGGGAAAGATCTTCCCTTACTTTCTGCCATCATGATGATTGCCGCAACGTTGACAATTTTGGGAAGTCTGCTTGCGGATGTATTGTATGCCTGGGCAGATCCGCGGATACGTTTTGCAAAAGAAAACGGCTAATTTTCTGCGCATCAGAAAATTAGCCGTTGATTGAGAGAGGTTTCCAGCGGATTCGAACCGCTGTAGCAGCTTTTGCAGAGCTGTGCCTAACCGCTCGGCCAGGAAACCGTATCACTTAAAAGCGGGTGCAAAGAAAAGGGTTTTCGCCGAAATAAACCAAATAATGGGCCAGATGATTTTTATTTTTCTTGAATTTGGGTCTGTTTTACCGCTTATTTGAAGCAAAATCCAATTTGGAGGAAGAAATATCCTCCTGAACCGTTGATTTTCAGAAGCCTTCCTACATTTGGGCTGCCTTAGCCAGACCCATTTTTATTACCACACCACCTTTTAAGGAACGGGGGAATAATAACCCGTTCCTAAATTCACCTTTTTAACCGGACACTCATGGGTTCTGCTTTACAATCTTTGGATTATGCCGTCTTCATTCTTTATTTTCTCATCGTTTCGGGGTATGGCTACTGGATTTACCTCAAAAAGAAGTCGGGCGAAAACACGGCCACCGATTTCTTTCTAGCGGAGGGTTCACTGACCTGGTGGGCCATCGGGGCATCGCTGATCGCCTCCAATATTAGTGCGGAGCAGTTTATCGGCATGAGCGGCTCGGGATTCGCCATGGGCCTGGCCATTGCTTCCTACGAATGGATGGCTGCGGCCACGCTGATTGTGGTGGCGGTTTTTTTTATGCCCGGCTACATCAAGAACCGGATTTTCACCATGCCGCAATTCCTCGAAAAACGGTATAGTCCGCTGGTGGCGACGATGATGGCGGTGTTTTGGCTGTTGGTCTATGTCTTTGTGAACCTGACCTCGATTCTTTACCTCGGCTCCATTGCGGTGAGTACGATTTCGGGCTTTAGTTTTACCCTCTGCGCCATTTTCATTGCGGTTTTCGCCATTTTTATCACGCTGGGTGGCATGAAGGTGATTGGCTACACCGATGTGATCCAGGTGGCCGTGCTGGTGATGGGCGGTTTGTTTACCACCTATCTTGCCCTCAACCTCGTGGCCGAACAGTTTGGCACACAGGGCGCGATGGTCGGCCTTGGGCTTATCCGCGAGCAGGCGCCGGGGCATTTTCACATGATTTTTGACGAATCGAACAAGTACTACAAGGACCTGCCAGGTTTGACCGTGCTGTTCGGTGCGATGTGGATTGCCAACCTCAATTACTGGGGCTGTAATCAGTACATCACCCAGCGCGCCCTGGGCGCCAACATCGAGACGGCTCGGAGTGGCCTGCTTTTCGCAGCATTTTTGAAATTACTCATGCCGATCATTGTGGTTTTGCCGGGCATTGCAGCGTATGTATTGCACCAAAAAGGGATGTTTCAACAAGAAATGTTGAATGCTGCGGGTGAAGTCAAGCCTGACAAAGCTTATCCAGTATTGCTCAACCTGCTTGGCCCCGGCTTGAAAGGACTTTCATTCGCGGCACTTACAGCAGCCATTGTAGCCTCCTTGGCAGGTAAGGCCAACTCCATCGCCACCATTTTCACGCTCGACCTCTACAACAAGTACGTGGATAAAAATGCCAGCGAGGCCAAACAGGTGCGGGTGGGTCGTTGGGTCATCGTGATTTCGATGGCGATAGCGGTACTGGTGGCGCCCCAACTGCAAAAATTGGAACAGGGATTCCAGTTTATCCAGGAGTTCACAGGATTGATCTCGCCGGGAGTAGTGGCCATCTTCTTGCTGGGCTTTTTCTGGAAACGTGCCACAGCCAATGCGGCATTGGTGGCCGCACTGCTCACGATACCCTTGGGTTTGCTGTTTAAAGCTTGGAAACCGGAGATGCCGTTCCTGGATCAAATGGGCTGGGTGTTTTTGATTTTGGTAGGCCTCATGGCGATCATCAGCCTCGCCGACCCTAAAAGCAAAAACAACCCCAAGGCAATGGAAGTGGACGTTTCTGCGTTCCGCACTTCGTCAACTTTCGCCATCGGCGCGTTGATTATTTTGGGCGTTTTGGCGGCCTTGTATATTGTTTTCTGGTAAACCAGGGTGATGAGGTTGATAAGGTTTATGTGGTTTATAGGGTTGATGAACGTTGATCAACCCTATAAACCTCCATAAACCTTATCAACCTTATAAACCTCATCAACCATCCATCAACCCATCCGCCCAAGCCCTTCAGAAACGACTTTGATTATGATGTTGAAACTACTATTGTCCATTCTGCCATTACTCGGCAGTGTCGGGCAACCACCCGGGAAAATTTATTTCCGAAATCCGTCCTTTGAAGATACCCCGGGCACCGGTAAATGCCCAAAAGGCTGGCATGCAGGTTATCTCGGCAGCACGCCCGACCTCCTGCCTGGGGCTTGGGATATCATGTTCCAGCCCCAAGACGGGAAAACCTGCCTGGGTCTGATTGTACGAGAAGATGGTACCCGCGAAGACATCAGCCAGCGACTGGCAGAGCCGCTGGTGGGCGGCACTTGTTACACTTTTTCCATTTATCTCGCACATGCGCCGAAGTATGTAGGCTACAACAAACCTACTCGACTGCGCATTTTCGGGTATGCCGAACGGGGAGGGAAAGGGGCGCTTTTGGCTTCCTCGCCCCTGATAGATCACGCGGATTGGCGGCAATATGAGTTTGAACTGAGCCCAAAGACCAATATAACAGAGTTGGTTTTTGAAGTGGACTATGCGCCCGGAGTTATTTTTAAATACCGGGGCAATTTGTTGCTCGACAATTGTTCGCCCCTTGAGAAATGTGTGCGGGCATAGGAATTTTCCAAAAAACAAGCACGCCTTGTCTTGACAAGCATCAGCATGTCCAACCTCCGATTCTCCCCAATTTTCCGATTTTTAATCCCCCTTTTCTTTTGTCCAGCAATCCTTGCGGCGCAGGCAGATTCGCTTGTTTCTGGCTTCGTTGTGGTTGAAAAAATTACGGTTTCAGGGAATAAAAAAACAAAAACGGGTACAATTCTCCGAGAATTAAAACTCGCGGCGGGCGATTCCATACTCAAATCCGAACTTCCGGCAGCCCTGGAGCGAAACCGACTCCTTTTGCTTAATCTCGGCATTTTTACGGAAGCGAGCATTTATGTGGATCAATGGCTTGGTCCGGCGCGTGTGGAGCTTAAAGTTAAAGTTACAGAAGGCTGGTACATCTATCCGGTGCCGATACTTTCCCTTTCTGACCGAAATTTCAACGTTTGGTGGAATGAATTTGACCGCTCGTTCAAACGCGTGAATTATGGCCTCGATTGGAGCCAGCTCAACCTCACAGGACGTGCAGATGCCCTGAAAGCCAAGCTCCAATTCGGATTTACCAATCGCTATGAACTGGCGTACCGAAGCCCCGGCTTAAACCGAACCCGAACCCTGGGCCTAGAAGCCAGTATCTCTTACAGTCGCGCCCATGAGCTTTCTTATAAAACCACCGCCAATAAACTCGACTTTTTAAAGGTGCGCGAATCTTGGCAGTTGGAACAGACGCTGGCCTCCGTGACGCTTATTTCCCGACCAAAACTCTTTATCAGTCAAGCATTTACACTGGAATACCGCGACAACAGGGTGTCAGACACCATTGCCAAAGTGTTGAACCCGGATTATTTTTTGGAAAGCAGTACCCGCCAAAGTCACTTCAGTGCCGTGTATTCCCTGGCATTTGATTACCGGGATTTCAGGCCCTACCCGCTCAAGGGCTGGCGCGCATTTATCGAAATTCGCAAAAACGGTTTGTTGCCTTCGGATGATTTACAACTCCTGCGGGCTTTTGCGGAATGGAACCAATATATATCGTTCAACGATTGGTTGAGTCTTGAACTCATCGGAAAAGTTCGGTCCAGCCTGCCCCGGCGCAAACCGCCCCAGAGCAACAATCAGGCCCTCGGTTATGGCAGCAATCTGGTGCGCGGTTACGATTATTATGTGGTGGATGGACTGGATTTTGGCGTTTTGCGCACGTCCTGGCACTGGCGGGTATTTGATGGACAATTCAATCTGGGCAGAGCCATGCCCGTAAAAGCATATCGAAAAATGCCCATAAAACTCTATCTCGCCCTCAACAACGACCTGGGTTGGGCCAATGATCCACACTACGCTGCCACCAATCCGCTGGCCAATCGCTTGCTGTACGGTTATGGTCCGGGACTGGATTTTGTATTGTATTACGACAAATCGTTCCGTTTTGAATGGACCTGGAATGACTTGGGCGAAGGCGGATTTTACTTGCGCATCAACACGGGGCTTTGATCCGCGCCGACAAACTCAACCGAACACCCTTTCTTTGCGTACGCAAACCAAAGCAATGTCCACACATCATCGCGACGAGTACCGAACATTTGCCTCTGAAGTGGCTGATTTACCGCTGTTCATGCAGCCTTGGTATTTGGATGCGGTATGCCCGGAGGGCAGTTGGGATGCTGCAGTAGTGCAGAAAAATGGCCGAACAGTGGCTGTGTTGCCCTATTTTTTGAAGCATAAACTTGCTTGGAAATACGTCACGATGCCCAAACTTTGTAAACAGTTAGGTCCGTTTTTGCTGCCGGAATACCGCAATTTAAAGTGGGAAATGCGCCTTTACAGGGAGTTAATCGAACAACTTCCTGAGCAACTCGCGGCTTTTGAACAGAATTTCAACTATACTGTCACGAACTGGCTGCCTTTCTATTGGAAAGGGTTCAAACAAACCACGCAGTACTCCTATACCCTTTCGCTTGAACCGCCTGAAGAATTAATTATAAAAAATATAGAAAAAGATTATATAAAAAAAATTAATGCCGCCAAAGCCAGGTTGGTTCTCCGCGACGATCTGCCCCTGAGTGAACTGCACCGACTTGTGCGCGCCAGTTTTGAGCGTCAAGGGTTGAAAACTTCGATTGATTTCCAGTTTTTACAAAGTTTGTACGCAGCTATTTCTGAGCTTGGTTGTGGCAAACTTTTTTTCGCCACAGACCCGGAAACAGGAGACCTACACTCCGCCGCATTGCTGGTTTGGGACAAAACATCGGCATATTACCTGATGAGCGGCGACGATCCCGCTTCGCGTAATTCCGGAGCGGCTGTTTTGCTCAAGTGGGCGGCTATTTTGTATGCCAAAAATGTAGTGAGGGTGCCAATATTCGATTTTGAAGGCAGCATGATTCGTACCATAGAACATAGCTGCCGCGAATTTGGCGCGCAACAAAGACCCTACTTTAGGGTTCGCCACGAGTGGTCAGTTTTTTTGAAATGGTGGAAATTTTTGAAAAGCTAATGATGATCCTCACCGCTAGCAGTAGCGCCGTTCACCGGTCAATCGCTGGGCCTGGCCTACCCAGTCGTCGCGATAAATTTTGCCGGGGCTGATATCCAATGTTTTAGCCACTGCGATCACCGTATCGTCGTCCCAGCGACTAATCTGGGCGAAAGTTGAAATCCCCATACCGGATAAACGCTGCACAAACGGAGCGATGCCTTTGATACTTTTCAGGTCGTCCATTTGAGGTTCAGCAACGCTCCCCTTTCGCGAGCTTTTTTGCTTTTGAGTCTGGTTTTCACCTTTTTGTTGGAGTTCCTGCTGAAGCATTTCCATCTCCGTGCGGGCTTGAGAGAGTTCACGTCGCAGGGTGTCGCGCTCGGATTCCAGGGTGAGCGATTTTTGTTCAAAATTGGCTAGTCGTTCCTGTGTGGCCTTGAAACCCCGATAGAGCGTGTCCCAGTCTCCGATCTCTTTTTGGGCAACGGCAAGTTGATCGGAGAGTTCATTGTTTCTGGTTCTGAGGCCGTTTGCGAGGACTTCGAGTGCTGCTAGCTTTTGCGCGTATTGTGCCGCGGCGGCTTCGGCACTGGCAATTCGCGCAGCATTGAAAGGTGCATCCGGGAGCAGCGTAGAGCGTTCATCCTCAAGTAGTTGAATGATAGTCCGGAGTTTATCCAGATCCAGAACGGCTCGGCGAAAGTCAGCTTCTCGAAGATCGTGTTGGTGTTTTACCTGTGTGTAAAGTCTTGCCAGCGTATTTTTTTCCTGTTCAATCCGACCCAAAGCGCCACGCACCTCTTTTTCGGAGGTGTTCGCTCGCAAGGACCATCCGATGATGGTCCCTGCCAGTGTGAAAATGCCCCACACGAGCCAAAACAATATAGGGTCTTCCAGAAAAAAATTCATGGTAAAAGACTTGCGCCGACGATAGCTTGGCACAAAGTATGCCATTTTTCGCCTCACAAATTTCTAAACTTTTTGGAAATCAAGGGTTTAGAGTTTCAAAAAAAGTGAATTTTGGCAAAAAAACATTTTTGGAGTCTTCAGCGATGTTTAAATCCATTCTGAAAATGCGAAAAAAAACGCGGTTGTATCAGAATCTGGTTTGGGCTTTTCTACTTTTGCACCACTTTTTTTTGCACCACCTAATTTCGCTGGACATATGGACGATATCAAAAACACACGTGGCAAGGGGTATTGCATGCTCTACATCTTCATGGGCCTATTTTTCCTCGTTGCAGTGCTGCTCATGCTGTACAACCGCAGCTCTGTATTAGATTTCGGCAAATAATTGCCAACAGAGCGTACATTTTCATGAAAACCGCAAGGGGCGTTGGCACTGTTGCGGTTTTTTTTGTTGTTCTCTCATGAACATTAAACACGTCCTTTTCGACAACGACGGCACAATCGTGGATTCCGAGATTATCTCCTCCCGAATTATGCTGAAATTCCTCGCGCTACACGGCCTACACCTCTCCGAGCAACAATATAATATGCGGTACCCTGGCCTCCGAACCCGCGACATCTTAACTGCACTTCAGGAAGAGGAAGGCTTTGTGCCACCCGAGCATTTTATCCAACAAATCCATGACGGACATAAAGATGCCTTTCAAACCACGCTCCGTGCTATCCGGGGAATGCCCACCCTTTTCCGAAACCTGAAGGTGCCAAAGAGCATGGTGTCGAATGGCAGCGTATTGCACGTGGAAAAATGCCTGAGAAGGGTACGGCTGCATGGCGCCCTGGATGGAAAAATCTTTTCTGCCGAGCAAGTGGACAATCCGAAGCCATCGCCGGATGTATATCTTTTTGCCCTGGAATCGCTGGGGCTTTCGCCCAAGGAAACCTTGGTTGTGGAAGACAGCGTAACCGGTGTTTTAGCGGCAAAAAGTGCTGGTATTCAAACAGTTGGATTTCTGGGGGCTACCCATGTCCATGATGGTCACGGGCAAAAACTTTGGGATGCAGGAGCCGATTATGTAGTGCCCGATGCCGCAGGTCTTGCGGAGGTGTTGAAAAAAAAAGGAGCCTTTTGAAAATTTTTTTGGCCAAACACTTGACAATGTCAAAAATTTTCCCGGCCTTTGCATCAGTTTTCATTTGGTTTTTTGGGGTTTATTAGCCGTCAGTCGCGCAAGCGATCTGGCGGCTTTTCATTTGTAGCGTAGGGTAATTAGTTGATTTGAGCCGGTTGCAAATTGGTTGTAATGTCCTTTACCGTACAAAAAACTCAGGCCGCGTTCCGATAAGGATGGTCGTTTCAAGCAGATTGGCCGGAGTTCAAAATTTTTTACTTTCTTTGCAAGCCTCAATCAGCAAACCTTTTTCACAAAAGCACGTTCAAGTTCAAATTTTATCATCGTGCAATCGAACGAACAAGTGGATGTAATCATTTACAGGGTGCGCGAAAGCGGCCTGGAAGTATTCCTGGTGGACCAGGAAAATGACGGTTCGCTCTCTGCACCGTTTGCAAACGAAACTGCGCCTGAACGGCTGACAGCACACTACATCGAACTCG
>CAZKBH010000003.1:111019-111352 GCA_964550795.1 uncultured Saprospiraceae bacterium | reverse complement strand
CGATCTGGCGGCTTTTCATTTGTAGGAAGCCTAAACTCCAGTCCCAAACCAGTTCGCAAAAATTTTCCTTTCTTTGTCGGCCCAAAGCAGCAAACCTTTTGCTCCATAGCGCGTTCAAGTTCAAATTTTATTACTGTGCAATCGAACGAACAAGTAGATGTAATCATTTATCGGGTCCGCGAAGGTGGCCTCGAAGTGTTTTTAGTGGATCAGGAAAGTGATGGTTCACTTTCTTCTCCCTTTGCCAATGATACCGCGCAGGATCGGTCCGCAGCCAATTGCATCGAACTGGATCCCGTGGCCGATGCCAACGGCGATACCCGCAAAGCCATC
>CAZKBH010000003.1:76525-111009 GCA_964550795.1 uncultured Saprospiraceae bacterium | reverse complement strand
GATTGGCACGAGATTCCTTCCCTTCGTGCCTTGGTGTACGAAGATTTCCGGGTGGCCAAAGAAAAAGCCAGACTGCACATCAAACACTTGGTGGTGGACTTTGAAAAAGGCACCTACGTGACCGTTAAAGAAGCTTTCAAACGTGTTTTGCCGCAGCAGTACGCTTTTTTAAAGGAGCTGAAGGACATCATTGCAGATAAAAACCAGGCAAATTCCATCTAAATTTGAGCCATTGACCGCCATTTTACTCTAAAACAGCACTTTGGCATAGTCCGATGAAATCTTTGACCGCCGCACGGGCTTGTCCAATCAATTCCTTCTTCGAGTTTTCCTCCAATTTCTTGAGTAAATCAAGCGCAATTTGCGACTCCGTTACCGCTTTGTCCACAAATCGGCTGTCTGGCGTTTGCCAACCTTGCTCGACCCGGGCATAATAGTTTGGGATATTTTCCAGTAAAACGGCCAGCTCCGCATGCTCAGAATATTGCTGCAATTTGGCAGAAATGGCGCAACGCGAAGGATCAAACAATGGATTCCCGGCGTGGGTTACACAATCTTCCAAAGCTGCGCGGATTTGTAACAACTGCTTTTGTTGGGTCGTATTGAGCGCCTTTATTTCAATGGAATTTGCCACTTTTTGCAACGCTTCTGCGGAAGTTTTAAGTTCTCCAGATTGCTTTGCATTTGGCGGGAGTGGCAACAACAGCACCTCTTTTTTAAATTGAACCTCAAAAAAATCCTGTTTCGCAAATTGTTCCCCAAAACTGTGCTGCAATCGCCCCAGTTGGATTTCAGGGGAATTGCAGGAAAACAATAATAGGACCGCAAACAACGCAAATGGCTGGTACATGGATGAAATTTGCCTCAAACGTACCGCTTATTAATCCTCCGGCAGAAATACTCACGGCGATTTTCGACCTTCGCCCGAAACAAATTGCCGCGTCGTGCCAAACAACCCAACCCATACCCCGCTCAACATTGAAGTCATTTCTGCCGGAGCCGGTTCTGGCAAAACCTATACGCTCACGCAGCGCATGGTGAAGCTGCTCCAGAACGACGTGCGGCCCGCGGGCATCATGGCCACCACCTTTACCAAAAAAGCGGCGGCAGAACTACAAGAACGCGTCCGTCTGCGCTTGCTCGAAGTGGGCATGACCGAGGCCGCCAACGAACTTGGGGAGGCACTCATCGGGACGGTCCACAGCATTGGAACCAGATTGTTACAACGGTTCGCTTTCGAAGCCGGGGTGTCGCCCCTCGTGGAAATCATCGCGGATGGCGACGAACAACGCCTGTTCAATGAATCCCTTGCTCAGGTGCTGACGGAGCCACGCATCGAACGGATGAATGTACTGGCCGACCGATTGGGTTTGACCAAAAAAGGCATCGGGGAAGCGTACGATTGGCGGCGCGACATCCGGAATCTTACGGACGTAGCCAGAGCCAATAATTTTGACCGTAAAGTGTTGGAAACGAGCAAATTGCGGTCCTGGGAAAAATTTGAACGCCTGCTTCCAACCGTCCAGAACACCGACCCCGTAATCTGGAACAACCGCCTCCTTGCTGCCATAGACCAAACCGTGGCCGCCCTGGATGCCAACGAGGCCGACACCACCAAAACTACGCGTGATGCGGCTGAAATTTTAAAACAATTTCAAAATCAACTCAAGTACCGGGGCGAATTGTACTGGCATGAGTGGGTCAAAATTGCCAAGACCAATCCCGGTGCAAAAAGCCGGGATTTGATGGAAGACCTCCGGCAAATTGCCCTCAGCCACGATGCGCACCCGCAATTTCATCAAGACATCCGAGGCTATATCGAACTCGTTTTTGACATCGCCGCAGATGCCCTGCACGAGTACGAACAGTACAAGCAAAAACGCGGGCTGATTGATTATACCGACATGGAAACCTACGTCAGCCGATTGCTGCGGGTAGAAACCGTGCGTGAAACCCTCCGCGCGGAGCTGGATCTGCTGTTGGTGGATGAATTTCAGGACACCTCGCCCATCCAACTCGATATTTTTCTGCAAATTAGCCAACTTGCCAGGCATTCCATCTGGGTCGGCGACCCCAAACAAAGCATCTACGGATTTCGAGGAGCCGATCCAGCGCTCATGCAAGCCATTATTCGAGCTACGGGCGGTGTGAAAGACGAAAATATCCTCAAAAAATCCTGGCGCAGCCGACCTGATATCGTGTATGCCACAAATGCCATTTTTGAACGGGCATTTGAAGGGATGCCAAGGGAACAGATTGTGCTGGAGCCGGCGGTGGAGGAGAATGTTGAGGGCGCGCTGCTAAATTCTAAACCCTCATCCCTCAACCCTCAACGCCCCCTCCAACACTGGCATTTCCGCTCCGAGCTGGACGAGAAAAAAGTACCCGGTTCGCCCTGGTTTGATCAGTGTATTGCAGATCAAGTGCGCATTTTATTGGAACGTAAGCCCTTGATTTTCAACAAAAAAAGAGATCAGGTGCGCAGCATACGTCCAGGCGATATTGCGATTTTGTGCCGAAGCAATCACCAGTGCATGAGCATGGCAGATGCCTTGCACGGGGCAGGACTTAAAGCAGCCATCGCCCGGAATGGTCTGCTGGATACCCAAGAGATCAAGCTTGCGCTGGCTTGCCTGAAATTCCTGCTCACCCCCTCCGATTCACTCGCGGCAGCCGAAATTTTGTTGCTCACCGGAGGCATGAATTTGCCAGAAATTGTAGCACGCAGACTCCAATACTTGGCGGAAGAAACCGCGTCGCCCATGTACACTGGCGGCTGGGGAGAAGCCCCCATTTTGCACCATCTCCTCACATTGCGCCCCCGAACAGCCGATCTATCCGCCTCCGAAATCCTAAACCTCGTCATGGAGGAACTCGACTTGCGCAGGGCGGCGGTCCAGTTGGGCAATCCAGACCAGCGCCTCGATAATTTAGATCGCCTCCGCAAATATGCCCTGGATTATGAATCCGCTTGTCAAAGACTACATTCCGCAGCGTCATTGGGTGGTTTTCTTCTGTGGATCAATCAGTTAGCAGACAATGAACAGGACGCCCAGGGTTCCGGCGAAACAGACGACGCGGTGAAAGTGCTCACTTACCATCGGTCGAAAGGTTTGGAATATCCGCTCAGCATCTGTCATTCTCTGGATCAAAAATTGAAGGAGCAGGTGTGGGGTTTGAACCTCGTGAGCGAAGTAGAGGAACCGGATTTGGACAATATTCTGGGCAATCGCTGGCTGCGTTTTTGGGTAAATCCTTATGCCGATCAATTGAAAAACACGCCGCTCGAAACGACCTTGCAACAAACCGATGAATGGTTTTCAGCCAGCAAAACCGCAAGGGAAGAAGAGGCCCGATTGCTTTATGTCGGGCTGACACGGGCGCGGGACTACCTTGTATTTCCAACAACCGTCAAGGGGACGGGCTGGCTCAACCGCGTGTTCAGTCACGGCGACGACACGATTCCAACCCTGGACCCACATTCGGACGAAACGCCTTTTTACCACGCGGGAACCCCGGTTCGGATTGAAACGGAGATCGCCTACAAACCCAAAGATTTCCCCGAAACTTTGCCCGATGAATCTCCGGTAACCTATCATGGCGCACGGCGCGGTAAATCTCCGCAGACCCGCCCGCCCTTGCAGATTGATACCCAACTTGAACTGCCGCCCGGCATTCATCCACGTTTTGGCGAGCCACTTGCCTGGGGGCGCTGGCTGGAATTTAAGGGCGATTTCACACCGGTCTTGGGCAAGGCTGTGCAAACCTTTTTGCTCGCTGAACAGGGGGATTATCCAACTGAAATTCGACAAAAAACGGCCCAAAAGCAATTGCAAATCAGGGGAATAAGTGAACAATTGAACGCTTCACAGTTGCTGCGCCAATCGGAGGATTTGAGGGCTTTTTTGCAAACCAAATTTAATCCCCAAAAAGTGCTGGTGAAGTATGCCGGAGAAGTTTTTCTGGGCAAACGTTTGCTTCGGGTGGAAGCCGATTTGTACCTGGAAACCGAAACGGGGCCAGTGGTCATTGCATTTGCACCCTTTGCAGAAGGCATGAAAAAATGGAAACAAGTGGCAACCACCATGTTGCCCAGTTTGGCCTGGTGGCCACCCTTGCTGCGCGAGAAGACGCTAAAGGCATCAAATAACGACCCAAAAACGCAGTATTGGATCATTTTTCCGATGGAGGCGCAGGCCGTGGAAGTTTTTTTTGAAAGACGGGAAAACTCGATTCCGGAGGAATAAACGCAGCATCAAGTTTTCCCGGAATCAGTGGTTGACACCGAACCCAGCAAGTCTTTGAACGTCGGTTCCAACTGCGCAAACTCCGCTGCTGAAACGGGTTGATTCCCGTACCAGACACGTTCAAATTCCCGCGTCGCTTCGCGGAACTGAGCGCCCGATACATGGCCACGCATTTCGCGTAAATAGTCGCGGTTCGTTTTTTCTTTGGACCACACAATGGCCTCTCTTTCAGACAATTGTTTGATAATTTGCAGGAAATAGAGCCGGACTGCCAAGGGCCAATTGGAGGCGTTCAATGCTTCTCGGAGGAATTTTTCCAAGTCTGTTTCGTGGATGTACTCGTCTAAATTGGCTAGTGTAATTTCCGTCCCGTCCCGAGCAATGACCCGATTGCGGGGGGCTTGCATCATCCAGTAAATCCCGTAAGCAAGCATTCCCAAAGCAAAAAGGATGGCCAGTATTTGTAAAAAAATCCCCACACTTTCAGGGATTCCAGACCAATCGAAATCCGAAGAGGGTTCGTTTTGTTCCCGTTTTTTGCGCTCTTTGGGCGGCTTTGGCAAATCCTTACTATAGTCAAGGTCGCCGGTGGCATCATTCCACTGACCTTTTTTAATTTCCCGGAGTGGCACTGGTTCCAGCGGCGGCGCGACGTACGGCGGACGGACATAAAATTCCTCCGCTTCTATCTCTTCCTGTTCATAGAAGCTATCGGTGGGAGTTTCGAGGTGAAAAATAGAATCTTCCTCAAACAGCTCGATCTGAGCGGAGAGCAGCAGTGGAAAAAAACAGAGGAAGAGCAGGTATCGCATGGTTATACTGGTCATTTTATCATTACTCCCTCGCCAAGCCCCTAATTTTTCGGGTTTGTCCCAACCCTTCCAGGTCCTGGCGGAGGCTTGAGGCATCCTCAATTTCCCGAAAAGAGAAATATTGAAGACCGCCGCAAAGCATGGTCAAGAGGAAGAACAAATACATCAAAATGCCTGCGGCACAAGTGATTGCGATGGTATTGAACGCATTCATCGCACCTTCAGAAGGGGGCACGAGCCAACTGAACAACTGCAGCGTCATCTCCCAAATGGGCGATTCTAAAAACATGAAAAACAACAAGTTAAGTGCACCCGTCAATACGCCAATCCCGAGCGCAGGCCCCAATCTCACCAGGTTCCATGCGCGGACGAGCGCCAACAATGGATTGAGCGTTTCAAAATAAATCACCGCCGCCCACAGGGCCAGAAACGGGAAGGTAATCCACGACAAAACAACCCCATACATCTCAGAAAAAGACTGTAGGCCCAAGGCAATTCCGGGCATCAAAACCAACATAGGAATCCAGGAAAGCAAAGCCCGCCTGGGAGTAGTAGGGGTACGTGTTCCATCAGCCATTTCCTGTTCCAAGGCTCGAAATGCCGCAACGGCTACCCCAGCCAGCAGGAATATTTGAAAAACAAACAAACCCCAGGTTGCCTCATTTCCAAAAAATCCACCAATCCCAGCCAGAATATCCAGGGGCCATGAAGGCGTATCTGGGTAAATAAAAGTGTCTGCGGCTGATTTTGGTGAGCCTCCAAAACCCCAAACAGCAAAGGCCGCCGTAGTGGCAAAAAGCCCCAAGAGCGTGGTTCGAGGGTGCCTTGCAAGGGTACTAAACGCATCGGAAATAATTTCTCCGACATTTTTAATACTTTGAAAATCAATTACTTGCTCGCGGTTTGGGGGCAGTTCTTTGTCAAAATGTATCTGTCGAAAAGCGCCTGTTCGCGCTTTATGCCAGGGCAGCCAGACGAAGTACCACAACACAAAAAACAGCGAGGTAAAAATGAATGCCGCGCGGATTAAGTCTGGAGTGTCCGTGAATCTGGTCAGGAAGCCCTCAAAAAAACCCGCCAGAATAATGACCGGGACAATCCCGATAAAAATCTTCAACCCACGGCGCATGCTAATCTGAAATGCCTGAACCCGCCGATAAGTACCTGGAAATAAGAGTCCAGCCCCGGCTACAAACCGGCCGCCCCGGCAATAATGGTTGCGCTGATTTCCAAGGATCCGTTAAATCAAATTGCCAAAAAGGAATCCCAAAAAACGCCTTGTTCCACAAAAAAATACTGAAAGGCACCCACCATGATTCCGTTGTAAAGCATGATAAAAACCGTCCCAATCGAGGCAATTACCCCAAAAATCGCGGTTCTGAGAGCCACAAACAGGTTGTTAGCTGTTATCCCTGCACTGGAGCCAAGTGGGCCAGAATCTTTGTACACCGCCATCGGGTCGCCGTTTTCTATGTTTGCAAGGGTCATATCCACATAGCTGTCGCCTAAAACAATCCTTGCAAAATCGGGGTTGATTATGCTGGACACCACGCCAATTCCGAAGGCTAATGCAAACAGGGAAAACGAAAGCAACAGTGCTTTTCGAGACTCCCACATGATATGCGGCAGCTCGTCGGTCCAAAACATTCGGAGCCGCCCAAGCGGGAAGCGGCGCCCGCGGTAGATATTGTGGAAAACCCGCTGAGCCAGGGAATTTAGAAAGACCCGAACCGAGCGGTTGGGATAAAATGTTCGTGCGTAAGAAAGGTCGTCTGTGACCTGAATGAATAGGTCATTTAGTTTTTCAGGGTCGCGGTGATCTTCGCGGAGCATTTGCTCAAACGCTGCCCACTTTTCCTGATTTTGCTCAATAAATTTTGTTTCTTTCATGGCAGCGTTTGGCCTTTTCAAAAGCAAATGTAGAACGTTTAGCGGTTTTTCTTGTTTAACTTGCAGCGTAACAACACGTCAAAGATTGGAACCAGAAATATGGTTTCAAGTGCATTTGATAGGAGTGGCTTGACTAATAAATTAAAATTTTAACTAAATCAAGTGCCCTACAACTGCTTTTAACCAAGTTTAACCACGAGTAAAATTGAGTTTAATGCCCTCTTAACTAAGAATACAGGATTGAAGCACCTATTTTTGACCCAGAAAATAAGCGCATCGGAAATCGCGCAAATCTTCAAACACTTTCGCGCCATGAAAAAAGTAAATAAATCTCTGATTTGGGCAATCGTCGGCCTGTTCGCTGTAGCTTACACACCTGCAGTCAACGCACAAGATGACCTCTACTATGACCCGGCTACGGACGCTCCAGCGCCCAATGCCAACGTTTACACGGAGGTTTATGACGAACCGAACAACGTCACTCGTCGTTACGACAATGAAGATGAGTATTACGAGGAGGATGATTACGCCTTTGAGTATTCCTCGCGGGTTCGACGTTTTCACCGCCGCTCTGTAGCGGTGGATTATTACGATCCCTTCTTCGTTGATCTGTACAATTACGACCCCTTCTTCTCGCCAGGCGCGTCCATCTATGTCCACAACTACAACGACTTTTGGACCTGGCGTCGCTGGAACCGCATGAATCGCTGGAACGCCTGGGGCAATGTCGGCTGGGGCGGCGGCTGGGGCGGCTGGGGCGGCAACCCTTACGGCTGGAATTCCTGGGGCTGGAACAGCTGCTATGCCTTCAACAGGCCTTGGCACAACCCTTGGGTGGCTAACAACTTCTTCTATGACCCGTACTGGGCTTGGAACGGTTACAACCCTTACTTCCAGCACAACCACTTCGGTAACACCTGGATAAACAATCACTACTACTACGACAACAACAACGGCGGTGGCAACGGTGGCGGCGGTTTTGCCCCCCAAACCTACACAGGCCCGCGTCGTGGTGGTTCGCAGGTGAACCCTGGATATGCCCGGATTGCGGATAACAAAGGCCGTTTGGCTACTGGTCAAACCAGCGTTCCTGTAATCGAAAAAAGCACCAGCCGACCTGGTCGTACGGTGAGTGATATTGAACCAGGCACAGCTGTAGGAAACGGTAAAATCGCCACGGATCGTAGCACTGTTTCGCCGAACAACGGTGGCCGTCGCTTGGAAGGTACCAATGCAGAGCCTTCTGGCCGCACACGTACCCCGAGTACTACGACCCCTTCAGGTCGGGACTTCGAATCACGTACTCCCCGGAGCGATGAGGGCACCAAACCAAGTCGTTTAGAGGAAACTCCTGCAACTCGGCCACAGCGCTCTGAAACACCAACGACTCGGCCACAGCGTTCTGAAACGCCCACAACGCGCCCGCAACGTTCTGAAACACCGACGCGCCGCAGCAATGAAAGCAGTGGGAAAAGCACCCCACGTCGGAGCGAAACGGCACCCGCTCGTGAAGAAAGCCGCCCTTCGCGTCGTTCAGAGGATCGCACGTATGATCGGCCTAGCAGATCGAATAGCAATGATGGTGGTTCTATCCAAAGCCGTCCGAGCCGTTCCAGCGACGGGGGCAGCAGCATCCGCTCCAACAGTGGTGGCAGCAGCCGCAGTAGCGGTGGCAGTTCTGGGGGCAGCAGCCGAGGGTCCTCTGGTGGAGGTGGCAGTAAAAGTGGCGGCGGCGGCGGTGGTCGTGGCGGTCGCAATTAACACCGCCTCTTTTAATCTGGTGTCTCATGCTCATCATGTCTTTGAATCGGTTATTCCTGTTCCGAGACACACACAAGCGCGGCATCAGTAACCAATAAATACGGGCGGAAATGGGTGCGAGTCGCCTTTTTCCGCCCTTTTTTTGCCCAAAACCAACCTTTTTAACTCAAAATTTACGAACCATGAAAAAGTTACATTTTTTATTTCTTGGGCTTCTTTTTGCAGGCCCTCTATTTGCCCAAAATGCGAGCGATGTGTTGCGTTACTCTTATCTCCAACCAGGCGGAACAGCGCGTTCCTTAGGCGCCGGCAACGCCTTTGGTGCGTTGGGAGCAGAATTTGGGGCTATTAGCCAAAATCCCGCAGGGCTAGCCCTTTTCCGCTCCAGCGAACTTACGTTGACCCCTTCCCTTAGTTTTGCAAACACGAGCGCTAGTCTTCAAGGCGAGACTCCATTCAGTGATGATAAAAGCAAATTTGGATTTGACAACATTGGCTTGGTGTTCAACACAACTCCGGGAGGCAAAAAATGGAAAACATTCAATTTTGCGATTGGCTACAATCGCCAGGCAGATTACAACCGGGTGGTCTATTATGAAGGGAATGCCCCAGGCACCATCATGAATGGTTTTTTTGATGAGTACCAGGCAGGTTTTTCCAATCCGTTTGGGGGCGATCTGGCTGCAGATGCTAACGCCATTTATCAGGATTCCGAAGAGAATTTGACCTATGATTTTGCCGGGTTTGAGAATGAAACTGTCAACCGTTCGCAGGCCATTACAACCTTTGGGCGTATGAACGAAATGGCCATTTCTTTTGCCGGAAACTACGACGAACGATTGATGGTCGGTGCAACCATTGGGGTGCCATTTGTCAATTATCGCATTGAGGGTCAATACATTGAAACCGATCCTTCCGACGTAAACGCGGTTCCTTTTTTTGACAGGCTGGTTTACACCGAATATTTGCGCAGCTCAGGAGTAGGGGTCAACCTCAAACTTGGCGTGATTTATAAGGTGAGCCAATCTTTTCGTTTAGGCGCGGCTTTCCACACCCCTACGGCGTTGAGCCTGACAGACTCTTACAGCAATACCTTTAGTTATGACTACACGGATGGCAACGGTCCAACCCGTGGCGACGTGCTGGAATCTCCGGACGGGACGTTCGACTATAAATTGCGCACGCCCTGGCGGGCCAGTGCCAGTGCTGCAGTAGTTATCAGTAAAATGGGCTTCGTGAGTGCCGATGTGGAATGGGTAGATTATGCAGCCAACCGCTACAATTTCACAGCCGATATAGCGAGCAGAGACAACCAAATTTTGGAACGGGAAGTAAATAATGACATTCAACGGGCTTATCGGCAGACCATGAATGTGCGCCTTGGTGGAGAATTGGTGCTCGATGATTTCCGTCTGCGCGGAGGCTTTAACCTGCTGGGAAAACCAGAAGATGGTGCAACCGACTTTAATACCGCCTTCACTGCCGGTGCAGGGGTGCGCGGTGACGCATTTTTTCTGGATCTGGGTTGGAGGCGTGGACGAGGCTTAGGTTCCGTACAACCTTACGCTAATGCCCCGGTAGCCAGCACAAAAACGACCACAAACGATTTCCTGCTCACGCTCGGGTTTAAGTTCTAGGAATTGTACTTGAAGCATTGGTTTTTCAATTTGTTCATTTTCAATAGATTAACCAAACTTTGTACCATAATTATGGTACGGTACTCGGTAGTAGTTTTGTACCAGTACGCTAAAAATTACTGTAAAAGGTTGGCACATAGGGTAGTCGCTCTATCTTTGTGCTAACCTTTTTCTTTTAATCCCCGGCATTCGTGCCGACATCGCGTTCCCAACCGATTTTATTTCCGATTTTAAAGTATCTACTTTTTAATCGTTTCAACCACGAACTACGTTTCCAATTTGTGGTCTGGTCTGTAGCTGCTTCGGCGGCTCCAGCGGCCTGTCACATATTATTATAATCTCATGGTTGCCCCTTCCGGTTAGGCTCGCGGTTAGGGGCATTTTTTTTAAACAACTGCCAAATTTGGCTTCCAATATCAAGGTCTGAGGATCCTTTGAAAAACCTCCACTGGCCTCTCGGTTTTCCTGTTTATCGGGATGCTCGATTGTCTTTTTACCCCCCGCAAAGAGGCCCGCTAATGCGGGTCTTTTTGTTTAGGATTTAGAAACTGTTTCTTAGTCTGAACAATATCACAAGCCATTTTATGCAAAACAAACTTCATTTCAGGGTGATTGCCATGCTTTTGGTCTATGTATTGCTCAAATTCATGGGCGGATCTTTTGGCGCACTGTTGTTGTATCCGGTAACCTTGTTGGTCACTTTTTTGCATGAATTCGGGCATGCAATGGGCGGAATACTTACGGGCGGAACGGTAGAAGGCATGCAAATTAGTCCCGATGGCAGCGGCTATACGGTCACGCGGGGAGGCAGCCCGGGCTTTATTTTAATGGGAGGATATTTGGGCAGCGCAATTTTGGGAAATATACTTTTCCGAATTGGCGCAAGGCATCACCGCCTGGCACAGGGCACTTTGGTAGCGATGGCAGTTTTTATGATTTTTGCTGGCCTGCTTTGGTTTGAATCCTTTCAAAGCACCGGAATTTTGTTGGTTTTTGCGCTTGTGCTGGTTTACATCGCGCTCAGAACCCGTCTTGACCAGGATGTACTGATGTTCCTCGGACTTGCGGCCGTCTTGTACATCATTCAAGATTTCAACGTTGGCCCCAGCAGCGATTTGGCGATGTACGAACAGGTGGTTGGTTTGTTCCCGGCAAAGGTTTGGATGTACATTTGGCTAGGCCTGGCCGCGCTGCTTTTTTATTGGAATTTAACGGGAGTATTCCGAAGAAGCCGTCGGTAATTAGAGCGTTTTTGCTTCTTCCCACAAGACGTCCATTTCGGCTAAAGTCATGTCTTTCAAGGGCTTAGGGGCTTTTTTCTCAATGTGTTCGAAGCGGGTTTTGAACTTCCGGTTCACCCGTTCCAGCGCCGTTTCCGGGTCAACACCAATGAAGCGTGCGTAATTAACCAGGGAGAACAGCACATCCCCAAATTCTTCCTCAATATCGGCTTGCGGGGCTTTATTTTCGATATTTTCCCTCAATTCGCCCATTTCTTCTTCCACTTTCGCCCACACCTGTTCGGTATTTTCCCATTCGAAACCGACCTGTTTGGTTTTTTCCTGCATCCGATAGGCTTTCACCATGGCAGGCAACCCGGAAGGGACTCCGGCGAGGATAGAGGTTTTGCCCTCCTTCAATTTGAGCTGTTCCCAATTGCGTTTCACCTCTGCTTCATCAGCCACTTTTACGTCGCCGTAGATGTGCGGATGGCGGGCAATGAGCTTGTCGCAGATGGCATGGAGCGCGTCGGCTACGTCCCAGTCGCCTTGTTCGGAAGCGATGCGGGCGTAAAAAACCATGTGGAGCATGAGGTCGCCAATTTCCTCTTTGACCCCGGCGGAATCATTGGACAGGATTGCGTCGGCGAGTTCGTAGGTTTCCTCAATGGTGAGGTTGCGCAGGGTTTCATTGGTCTGTTTGCGATCCCAGGGGCATTGCTCCCGGAGTTCGTCCATGATGGTAAGCAGGCGGCCGAAAGCCTCTATTTTTTGTTGGTGGGTGTGCATATTTGAGCGTTTGAGCGGGCGAAGATAGGCGTAAGCAAAGACTTGTACGACTGCCCGCAGCGGTTAACGCAAGAGCGTTACGTCTCCTTTTTCTACAAATTTTTGCTGTACCCCGGAGCGAATGGCCTCGTATTCTACCCACCAAATATACACATCCGAGGGCGCTTCCAGACCCTTAATTCGGCCATCCCAGCCGACCATGGGTTCGTTTGTTTCGAATACCATTTCCCCCCAGCGGGAGAAAATTTTGAGGTTGGAAAAAAGGACTTCGCAGGGATAAATGGGACGGAAAATATCGTTGGCGCCGTCGCCATTTGGGGTGAAGGCATTCGGGAAAACGTCCGCTTTTGAGCCAATTTCTATAATTTTGGAAAGTTTGTTCGGGCAGTTGTTGAACTCGCCCGTGCGGGTTACAACGATGCGACCGCCATCCGTATGGCAGATTTTCAGGGGATCATTTGGAGTTGCTTCCGCGCCTTCTATTTCAAGCGAATAGGTAACGTCGGCCTCGTTGTCGAGCAGGGTAATTTCGGTACATTCTCCTGGACATAAAGTGCTGTCTTGTAGCTCAAAATCAACTTTAATCGGCAAACAAATGGTTTTGGGAATAGCGGAAGCTTCTGCGGCCGTGACAATTTCATTTTGTGTCAAAAAAATGGTCGTTTCATCCGGGACGTAACTGGTCTGCTCCGGCGTCACCGTTTCGCGAAACAGACCGGGGGCTGCTGGGCAACAATCGCCGGATTTGCCATTTTGGTCAGTTTTAGCAAGCAGAAAATTGCTTTGGTTGCCCACTGTATTGGTCCCAACCGTGGCAAAACCGTTGCCGTGCTGCTTTACCTGCCAGAGGATGTTGCCAGTCCCTTCGCCTTTGTAGGTGTTTTGCCAAAGCATGTCGTTGGCGGCGTTTATTTTGATCAAAGTAGCCGGAGTTCCGCTGGGGGCTGGCCGACCTAAACTCAGCACGAATTGATCGCCGGGCAGTGAAATCATGTCGGTCACGCCGATGTGTTTGCCCGCAATTCCGTAGGTAAAAGACGTTTTTAGATTTCCGTCCTGATCGGTAGTCATCGTCCAGGCACGGGCGAATCCGTCTGAAAATCCCTGTGAATTACCAGCAAAAAGTAGTCCCCCATTTTCGAGTGGGGCGATTCGGCTCAGCAGGTCTGTGTTGGTCCCGATGGAGTAACGTTTGACGGAACCGGGCAAATTTCCCGCCGCATCAAAACGCGCATAGATGCCGTAAGATTCATTGGTCTCGATATGATATCCGCTACAATGAATCAATCCCTGAGGACTTTGCCAGCATCCGCCAAGCTGTTCGTAGCCTGATTCGCCAAAAATATGGAACCATTCGACCTCGCCGTTTTCCTTGATTTTAACGGCCAGCGCGTCGCGGTCGGTGGGAGAAATCACAAAATCGCCGGTGAGTAAGTAGCCGTTTTGGAGGGGCGATATTTTGAGCAAACGGCTGCTGGGGACGGCCCGGCGGCTCCACAACACAGCGCCATCGGCCGCACTGATTTTCATCCAGCTCGCCTTGGCCTCTCCGCTGGCGTTGAATGCATCATAAACGACCAATAAGTTGCCATCATTGGCTTGTAATATGTCCTGGGCTTCGGTGCGTTGGACGGAGGAATAGGTATTGGCCCAGATTTTTTCGCCTTTTTCATTGAGCATCACAATCAGCATATTTTGCTGGCTGCTGTTTTGGAAGGCGGTTGTGCCGGCCAAAACCATGCGCCCATTAGACAGGATTTCGAGCGCGTTTGCGCGATCTGTGAAGAAATTATCGAAGGATTTGATGAATACGTCCTGTGCCGGGAGCAGTATCGGCAGGAATAGCAATAGAAGTAGTTTTGTACATTTCATGGGGCAAAGGTAGTGGCCTCGGGCCCCTGCATTTTGTCATTTTTGGTCAATTCCTGCGGCGATGAATTCATCTTGGGACAAGATTTCCACTAAGTTTCTGGCAACTGCGGTGTTATCAAAATGTTCCTCGCACAACTTTCGGGCCTTTTCGCCCATCGTTTGGAGATTTTTTCCAGCCGAATAACACCAGCGAATGGCCGATACCCACTCCTCGGGATGTTCTGCCAGCAAACAGTTTGTGCGGTCTTGTGCCACGATGCCTTCGATGCCCAAGCGGGTTGAAAGCACAACTTTGCCCAGGGCCATACCTTCCAAAATTTTCGCCCGCATGCCGCCGCCAGAGAGCAGCGGCACGACCATGACCGAGTGTTGGTTCAAAAAATCGGCTGCGCTGGGCACCTCTCCGTGAAATACAACGCGCTCCATTTTCAATTCCCGCAACCAGGCCGGGGCCGTCCGACCCGCAATGTGAAAATGCAATTCGGGGAAATTCGGCGCGAGCAAGGGCTGCCAAACCGTGTCCAAAAACCAGCGTAAACCTTCCTGATTTGGCATCCAATCCAGCGAACCTATGAACGAGAGGCTGAGTGGTGCTTGAAAACTCGCCCAGTCAGGGTGATAATCACTGCAATCAAGACCGATGGGGCAAACCGTGGCAGGGGTACGCAAACCCAGCTTTTGAAATCGCTCCACATCCCGCTCACTGATTCCGACGACCAGATCGCAGTGGTTGATTTGCTCCAATTCGTAGGCTTTCAAACGCGGTGTGATGCGCTCGAGATACCATTTTTTGAAGGGACTGGCGTTGACTGCTACGCGCTCCCAGATCTCATGTTCCACGTTGTGCGCCCGCAGCACGGCTTTGGCATTGGGTGCGTAAGCCCGGATGACGGGCAGGTAGGGGGCCAAAAAAATAGATTCGAGTTGCACGACCTCAAACACCTGGTTTTCCAACAACTCGCGAAGTTTTTCGGCAAATTCCACGCAGTCAAAACGCTCGACATGGTAAGATTTTTTGCTAAAAAACAGGTTGCGCAGGGCCGGAAGCGGGCGAATATGATTTTCCACAAAAACGGTGTGTATGGCCGCATAATGGTCAAAATCAGGGGGCAAAGTGGCTAAATCAAACCAGTGTTTGCTGGTATTCATCGAAAGCAAAGTCACCTCATGGCCAAGCGAGGCGTATGCTTTTGCGAGGTAGGTGACCGCAATGGCTCCGCCGTCTTTGAGCGGGTAAGGGAATTTGTGGCAGAGTTGGAGGATGCGCAAGTTGGAATGATGAATGATGAATGATGGATGATGAATGATGGATGATGAATGATGAATGATGAATATGTCTACAAAAACATCTGTTTTAGGGCGGTCCAGAGTTGGGTTTTTTTGGTCTTGTCTGGCTCCAGGGTGGAAAGCCGATCTGCAAAAAGCCATGTACAACCATAAAAGCTAAAAGGTTGGTAGGCTGGCACCTCGAATGACAACCCCAATTGGGCGGGTGAAAGGCCAAAAACCAGTACCTGTTTGGGCTGGTGGGTGCTTAGATCAGGCGCGATGGCGCGGGCTTCGTTGGGGGGGATTTCAGCCAGTAGTGCATCTTGCGCGAGGTTCAGATTGGCTGCAGCGAGAATCTTTACCAAAAAATCCCGATTGGCCGCAGCAGCAGGCTCTTCGGCGACAAGCACAGCCAAATGACGCGAGAATCCTCCAATTGCGTCCGAAAGGGCCGTTTTTTCGGCGGTTAGGAAGAGGAGTTCGTTTGAGAGGAGCATGGTGGTGGCTTGTTTGACGGGTGTTTTTTTTTCGGGAAACACAACTGGGTGTCTCTTTCGCCAAAGGTAGGTATTCCCGAAAAACTATGCGGTCTCAGGTATGGCTTGATTTTTGCACATGAAAGCTGAAATTTGTTTTCAAACTCCATAGGCCGAAAAAATCTTTTCTGTCGAAGACCTGTTTTTCACGAACTAACACTATTTTTTATGAAATTGATCATTCAATGTTTTCTTTTTGTTGCTATTTCGGTCACCACAGCCTACGGGCAAAACTTCAGTCTCCATTTTGATGGCAATGATGATTATGCCTTACTCCCAAAATCTGAAGCGCTGATATTCCCCAGCTTTACTATTGAGGGATGGTTCAAGTGCCAACCTTTTAGCAATCCCCAAACAATCTTAATGTCATTTTTGGACATTCCAGATAGAAACGCCAATGTAACTGTCGAAGTTAGAGAGAACGGGTTGCTCCGATTCAATTATAGATCAGTTGCAGAAGTGCTTGGTGGAGATGATCTTTTTTCGACTACGGTAGTGAACGACAATGTGTGGCATCATTTTGCGGTGGTTAAGGAAGGCGACGAGCGCATTTGGCTATACATAGATGGATTTCCTGAGGCTGTAAGCTGTGGTTTTTATCCCACCATTAATGTAGTGCCAATAACTGAATTGGGTAGAAACCGGTATGATTTTAGTTTAAATTACCGCGCTTTTAAAGGGAATATAGACGATTTTAAAATCTGGAATCGTGCCAAAAATTGCAGGGAAATTTTTAATGACTATAAAAGTGAAAGTGCTGGAGTTGAACTTGGTTTATTTAGCAATTATAAATTTGACATAAACCAAGACTCTATTTACGATTGCAGCATAAATAAAAAACATGGAACTCGAAAGGGTGTGCTGGGCGCCAATAATTTGCCACAATATTCCACTGACATCCCAACTTTGATGGACAAAATGTGCGAAATTCAATTTGTGAACGTGGACGATGAACTGCAAAATCCAGGAAGTGATGCACTTGCCTTGATTACACCCAATCCTGCCTCGGAAATATTGAAAGTAACACTGATAGAGAACCAGAAAATCTTAGGGCAAATTTATACTGTTGACGGAAAGCTCATCCGTACATTCTCATTTACGGATAAACTCAACGATGTGGATGTTTCGACATTACCAAGCGGAGCGTATTTTTTAAAGCTCAACAATGATAAAACATCGCAAATGCATCAATTTATAAAGATTTAAGAGGCACCGGCGCTATGGAACTCTTTGTTGGGGCTTAGTGCTTGTCTAAACTTTAGTTTCTGGCCTTCAAGCGGCAAATTTTAGCTTGTCCGGCGTTAAATTTTTCGCCGAATTGCCCGCATTCGACTGCCCCGTCCGAACGGGTCTTGGCCGAGCGGGAAAATTTGCCTTGTTCAATCAAAAATTTCCTTGCTTTCGCCTCAGAACTAAAATTTAGACAAGCACTTAGATGTGCTATAATACTATCGTCACATCCCCACTCAGGAATCGTCGTTCTCCGTCGATGAATTCTACTTCTGCATGCCAGACAAAAACAGCTGGATTCATCAACGTACCTCTGTAGGTGCCATCCCAACCTCTTTGTTCATCATTGGTCTGAATGTCATGGGCCTGGTACACCATCTCCCCCCAGCGGGTGTAGATGGAAAGGTTCACTATTCGACGCACAGAAGCATCTGAAAAAATAGTAAAAAAGTCGTTTGATCCGTCATTGTTCGGACTAAAAACATTCGGTGCATAAATCTTCCGGCGAGAAATTACCCGAAAACAAACCGTATCGAGGGCAATACATCCTTTATAACTTCTGAGCATGACCGATTCACAGCCAGGACCAAGGGGCAGAAAGTCTATTTGAAAGCAATCAGCACAGGGTAAAAGAGCCTCGGAACCAAACCAGGTATAATCCATGATTTCCTCAGGAGGGATATTGCTAATTGCTGTCAAATCAATCCTATCCCCCAGATCAATCACCAGATCATCCCCCAGGTCTACCCAAGGGATTAAATCTTCTACCAGGCTTGCACTATAACTAAAGGTGCATAGGTTGGCGTCTGTAACGGTCACGGTGTAGGAACCTATTCCAAGTCCATCAATATCGGCAGTAGTCTGTCCGCTACTCCAGGCATAGGTGTATGGGGCAAGTCCTCCCATTCCCAGGACAGACAATGCTCCATCGTCCACACCAGGACAGGAAGTATGGGTAATAATGGAGCCAATTAATAGTGGTTCCGGCTCATTTATCAGGACCGAAGTTGTTGACAGACAACCATTTGCATCGGTAATGCTGAAGATATATTCCCCCTGTGAGAGGCTGTTAATCTGTGCAGCATTCATTCCGTTATTCCAGAGGTAAGTATAAGGCTGTGTTCCACCCGAAACAGATACAGATACGGAACCATTAGCCCCTCCGTGACAACTTACGGACTCCAGAGAATTAATGTTGGTGGTAATGGCCAAGGGCTCTGAGACCAAGGCTTGGGTAGTGATGGTACAACCGTGGGCATCCGTTGCCGTAAGGCTATAAACCCCCGAGGAAAGATTTGGATTGGTCGCGCTGGTTTGTCCATTGCTCCATTGGTAGGTGTAAGGGGAAACACCTCCGCTCAGCGTTGCAGACAGGGCTCCGTTGGCGCCGCCAAAACAAGAGACTGCCACCACTTGAGTCCCTGCTAAAAGTGCAGCTGGTTGATTAATCTCTATTGTTCCGGTCTGTATGCAACCATGATCGTCAGTGGCCGTTACGCTATAATTTCCAACTAAAAGACCATTTAACTGGCTGCTAGTCAGCCCATTGCTCCATTGAAAACTGTAAGGACCCACTCCCCCTGAAACGCTGGCTATAGCCCATCCATCCATCCCCCCATTACAGGTTACCGGGGACGTATTTGTGCTCATCAGGAGCTCGGGAGGCTGCCCCACGGTTACCATATCTGACCAACTACAACCATTGTTATCCGTAGTGGTCAGGCTGTAGGTACCGGGCAAAAGATTGTTGGTTTGGACACCTGTTTGCCCATTGCTCCAGGTAATGGAATAAGGTGCTGTACCTCCGGAAATGGTTGCGTTTGCAGCACCATCTTCGCCTCCAAAACAAGTCACGTCCATGGTATTGGTGAGGATTGATAGCGGAGAAGGCTGAGCAACCAAACCCGATCCAATGACTGCACAGCCATTTGCATCGGTAGCAGTGAACGTGTGCCAACCGGCACTCAAATTGATGGCATTTTCAGTCGTCTGGCCATTACTCCACAAATATTGATACGGCAATACCCCACCCTGCACCGATGCAGTAGCCATGGCATCAGCTCCCCCATAACAGGAGGTCGGAACGGTATTGGTGAGTGCCGTTAAAAGTAAAGGCTCCAAAACATTCACGGAGGTCGCTGCCGTGCAACCGATGGCATCTGTAATCGTTACGAGATAGATTCCCGCCGGGAGACCCGTGGCATTTGGAAGGGTCTGACCATTGCTCCAGACATAACTAAACGGGGGAATTCCCCCTGGAACTGAGGCAGTTGCCGTCGCATCATTGCCTCCGAAACAAGAAACCATACTGGCACTGGCGGTGGCCATCAATGGAGGGGGTTCGGTAATCGAAAAGGATCCGCTTCCATAACAACCATTTGAATCTGTCACCGTCACCTGGTAATTCCCGGCAGGTAGATTGCTGGCATTTGCGGAAATCTGCCCATTGCTCCAAACATAGCTAAACGGGGCAAACCCACCGATGAGTTCAGCGCTCGCCGAGGCATTGTTGCCCCCAAAACAGGTCACCATAAGGGTAGCAACATTTACTGTAGTTGGTGGAGGCTCTGACACGTTTATCTCCGCTACGCCAATACAGCCCAAAGCATCTGTGACCGTGACCTGATAGCTGCCAGCCTCCAGATTTGTCTGGGTTGATGTGTTGGCACCGGAGTTCCATGCATATTGAAAGGGTGCAGTTCCGCTTATACTCGTCGCAGTAGCCACCGCGTCAGAACCGCCTGCGCAGGCGACATCCTGAACCGCCGTTTCTACAATCAGATCAGGTAGTAGTAATATCTGAACAGGAGCGGAGACAATATGGCAATTGGGCATCGTGAGATTAGCCAGGGCACTTCCCACCACCACTCTATACAAATTGCTGTCAATTGGATTAGAGATTGTAATACTAGTACTATCAGAATTGGGAATATCCTGCCAATCTCCATTGACAAACTGCTGCCATTTGTAAACAGGGTTACTATATGGGGAGTTTAATATGTCGGCATTTAGAATTACAGATGTGCCCTGACAAAAATAAACTGTAGCCGGGACCTCAACCGTTGGCCCGCAGGCCCGGAAAGAAATATTGTCGATTGCAAGATCATTGCCGCCGCCCCCCGGAGCATTGTTGCGCAAGGCGAGTGTAATAGAGTTTTGTCCGGGTAGGGTGGTAAAGGAGAACTTATGCGTGTGCCATTGTTCATCAGGAGCAATATTGCCGGTTTCACAAACTGAATTTCCATCAATTAGAAAGGAAATATTAGGCCGTATAAATCCAGGTACAAAACTATAGATTAGCGAGATAACGTCAATTGAAAGTTCATACGTGGTGTTTTCACATACATCCACAGTTTTCTGATAAAATAATCCGGGTTGATAACTTGCATTAACGACCATCATATAACCATTGGGTTCCGGACCATTATCCTCTATATTGATCCAGAAATTGGCAGCAAAAGATCCCCAGGTAGTTGTATTGTTTGAAATAACATAAAAACCATCGTTGGGAGGCGGATTCAATTGATAAATGTAACCGGGAGCAATCTGCGGATCAATCTGGACGATATTTGGAACCCCGGAGCCAAAATCTCCATTGGGGAAAATGTTTTCGCCAAGGGTACCAGTACAGGCACTGGAACAGGACAAATGAAGCACCTCGATTTTGAGCGAATCTGTAAACAAACAGCCATCGGACATCGTAACCTGACAGGTGTAAGTGGTTGTCTCATAAGGACTTGCAATTGGATTTGGAATATTAGGGTTGTTCAGACTGTTTGCCGGCGACCATTGGTAGGCGATTCCACCCTTTGCTTCTAGCTGAACCGCATCTCCACCGTAAACAGGGCTTTGGTAAGCACTAAAAGTGGGCGTTTCTACATATAAAGCGTTGATTTCTGATTCTGAAAGCGCCCGGTTGTATATCCGAACCTCGTCCATAAAGCCTTTGAAATCCGGATCCGCAAAGCACCAGTTGGAGCGGCCAAGAAAGTTATTGGATCGGGGCACATTCAAGATGGGGTGCCCGTTCTTTTGTGCTTTCAATACCCCATTCACATAAATCCGCATGGTATCCCCGCTAATAGTGGCGCAATAATATTCAATGCTGCCATTGGTGATGGCATTGGGCGCAACCAATCGGCCAATACTGCGGTTCGTTCCGGCATTACTTGAAATCCAGCTTTCCAGGGTCAGGTTATTGCTGGAGCCTTCCCGCCCAAACCAAATGGGCAGTCCGCCGGAATCTCCCGAGCCGTTTCCAAAATCAATAATGCGTTCGTAATAAGATACGTTGTCAAACCGTACCCAGGCACATACGGTAAAACCATTGGCCCATATAGCCCCAAACGGGGGTAGTTGGACATATTCTCCTCCGGATTGGCCACATCCATTGGCCCCCGGAGTTTGGTTGAACAGGAAGCCTTCCCCCCTTTGACCGGGAATACATTCAGGACTGCCTGTCAGTATTCCATGATGGTTGTTTCCACTGTTGTCATTTGCGTTACAATTGCAGAAACTATAATAGCCAATCAGGTCGGATTGAGCGAAAGAAAAACTCGGGCTAAATAGCAGGAAAAGTTGGAGCAGAAAGTGCTTATGCATAGTATGGCCACTCAAAGTGTAAGCGTTGACGAGCAAAACCGGAAGGTTTTAAAGGTTTAGCCTGATGCGATTGTTCTGTTGAATAGCAAATTTTGCTAAACAAACTGTACCTATGGATTAAGCGTTCAAAATTAAAGGCACAATATTAAGTGTTAATGTTAAAATTCCGTATAATATTGCCTTTTTATTCTAGAGCTAAACTTTTTTGGGAATGCATTAGCCCCCCTTGGAAAACGCCCTCGCTACTTCCGCGCCCAATCGCGCATTGTTGAGGACCAGTTCAATATTGGTCTGTAGGCTTCTCCCGCCCGTTTGTTGCTCGATATTGGCCAAAAGAAAGGGCGTAATGGCTTTGCCGCGAATGCCCTGACGTTCTGCCTGGTTGAGCGCCTCGGCAATTGTTTTTTCCATCCAATCAGCATCCAATTGGTGTGCTTCCGGAACGGGATTGGCAATCAGCGCCCCGGTTTGGAAGCCCAAATCCCACTGCGTTTTTAAGAGTCGGGCGATTTCCTCGGCTGAATCCAGGCGAAAATCTACGCCTAACCCACTTTTTCGGGTGTAAAAAGCTGGAAAATCATCTGTTCGGTAACCAATTACGGGCACGCCCATGGTTTCCAGATATTCCAAGGTGAGTCCGAGGTCAAGGATACTTTTGGCGCCGGCGCTCACCACCGCCACCGGAGTCTGGGCGAGTTCTTGTAAATCTGCCGAAATATCCATCGTCGTAGCGGCCCCGCGATGCACGCCCCCAATGCCGCCGGTGGCAAAAATTCGGATACCCGCCAGATGCGCCACGATCATGGTGGAAGCCACCGTGGTAGCCCCGTGTTTTCCCTGGCTGAGCAGGTAAGCGATGTCCCGGCGACTCGCTTTGGCGATGCTCGCACCGTTTTTGCCAAGCTGCTCCATTTCATCAGGACTTAGTCCTGCCCGCAGTTTTCCGGCGATAATCGCGCAGGTAGCAGGCGTAGCTCCGGCGGCGCACACGGCGGCTTCAACCTGTAAAGCGGTCTCCACATTTTGCGGATACGGCATCCCATGGGCGATGATGGTGCTCTCCAAAGCTACCACTGGTCGGTTTTCTTGCAAGGCGGCAAGGACTTCCGGACCATGAATCAAGTGTGTTTTAAGCATTTTTCGCGTTTTTAGACCGAAATTTGGCTCGTAAACTGCCCGGGCAGCTGTCAATTATATTTTCTAAAATTTTTTCGCCCACAAAGGTTGGTAATTTCCCCAAGCAGAAATTACCTTTGCACCCGCTTTTAGAAAAAAGCATTGTCTCATTAGCTCAGTTGGTTAGAGCGGCGGACTGTTAATCCGTAGGTCCAAGGTTCAAGTCCTTGATGGGACGCTGGAAGCCACCGCAGCCGCGGTGGCTTTTTTTTTGCCCTTTTTTGCCCTCGCCCCCATTAAACACATTAAACACATTGACCACATTACCCCCATTGTCCACATTAAACACATTGACCACATTACCCCCATTGTCCACATTAAGCACATTGACCACATTACCCCCATTGACCACATTATCCACATTCACCCATGAGTCTCCTCACAGTTGGCACCGTCGCATTTGACGACATCGAAACACCCACCGGCCGCGCCGAAAAAGTAGTCGGCGGAGCTTGTACCTACATTTCTTTGGCGGCAACCTATTTTGTCAATCCGGTCCGCGTGGTATCGGTGATTGGGGATGATTTTCCGGAAGAAACCCTGAATTATCTGCGTCACCGGGGCGTTGACCTGGAAGGTTTGCAGGTAAAAGAAGGCGAAAAGTCCTTTTTCTGGGCGGGTCGCTACCACAGCAATTTTAACAGCCGCGATACGCTCGACACACAACTGAATGTGCTGGCCGATTTCGATCCGATTTTGCCAGAAAGTTACCGCAACAGCGACTACCTGATGCTCGGTAACCTTACGCCACAAGTGCAAATGCGCGTGCTGGAACAATTGACGCACCGCCCCAAACTGGTGGCACTGGATACCATGAATTTTTGGATGGATATCGCCTTGCCAGACCTCCTGAAAGTAGTCGAAAAAGTAGATGTGTTGACCATCAACGACGAAGAAGCCCGCCAACTTTCCGGCGAGCATTCGTTGTTAAAAGCCTCCAAAATCATCCATGAAATGGGGCCTAAGTACTTGATTATCAAGAAAGGAGAACATGGCGCGCTTTTATTTCACCGCGGTCGCATCTTCTTTGCACCTGCACTTCCGCTGACCGAAGTTGTGGACCCAACCGGGGCAGGTGACACCTTCGCCGGGGGCTTCATGGGCTGGATTGCCAAAACGGACGATACTTCCTTTGAGAACATGAAACGCGCGGTGGTTTATGGTTCGGCCATGGCGTCCTTTTGTGTGGAAAAATTCAGCATCGAACGGCTGAAAGGCCTGACACCGGCCATGATTGAAAATCGGGTAGAACAATTTGAGGAATTGGTGCGTTTTTAAGTGCTTGTTATTACCCGAAAGAGGGTGATTCGCTTTGAGCATCTTCACTAAGATCTTAAAGACAGTGTCGTATTTAATTACCAAGAATGCACATTGTTTTCTTGCGTTCAAAACCCCTCTAGTGAGCGATTCTCCACAACAACCCCTGCCATTGGACGAAGCCGAAACCCGGAAATTCGTCCATTCCATGCGCCTTTCCAGAATGCTGTTGCCCGTCGGGCTGGGGTTGCTCGCCGTAGGGTATCTTTTTTACCAACAATTTGACCTTGAAAAATTCCGCGAAATTGCGTGGTCTGGCCGGGCATTTGCCTGGATTGGACTGGCGTTTCTGCTGCTGCTGGCCCGACATTTTTTCTATGCTTACCGACTAAAAGTACTCACAGGCGGCAATTATTTCAGCTGGAAAAAATGCCTGGAACTGATCGTAATCTGGGAATTCAGCGGCGCCCTTACCCCGACGAGCAAGGGCGGTCCCTTCGTCATGCTCTTTGTATTGACTCAGGAAAAAGTGCCCGCAGGTCGCACCGCAGCGGCTATTTTTTACACCATGATCTGCGATTCCGGTTTTTTCGTGATCGTGCTTCCCATTTTACTCGCCATTTACGGTCCGCCGATGATGTATCCGGGTATGCAATCCTACTCGGATCAAAATCTGGCATCCAATGTCATGTTCGTCACGTATGGCATGATGGTCACGTATTGGCTAATCCTCATGTTTTTTGTTTTTTTGAGGCCCCAATACGCCAAAAGCAGCCTGGATTGGCTCGCAACATGGCCTTTTTTGAAAAAATTTGCCCCGAAACTTCAAAAGCTTGGTCTGGAATTTGAACTGGCCGCCACCGAATTGCGCCAGCAAAACTGGCGCTATCACCTTCAGGTAATTCTTTGTGCGGTGGGTGCATGGACGAGTAAGTTCTTGATGATCAACTGTTTAATTATCGCGATTGTCCCCAGCACCCCGATTGACGGCGGCACCCAGGCGTTCATTTACGCACGCTTGGTCGCCATGTTCGTCATCATGGCTTTTAGTCCAACGCCCGGAGGGGCTGGACTGGCGGAAATCGCGTTGGCAGGTTTTATCGCAGATTATGTGCCCGCTGGTATTGGGCTGGTGATTGCCCTGCTTTGGCGCGGTATGGCTTATTATGGCTACTTGCTGGCTGGAGCATTCGTGGTACCTGGCTGGGTAGCGGCTCGGGTAAGTGCGCGGAGAAACAGCAAAGCCTAGCGAAGGGCGGTCACCTGATTCAAATTTTTTGAACCAATTTCGGCACACTTTTGTCTGATACTAAAATGTGGTAGGGCGAATCGTCGTTTGGCAGTTCGCACTTGGTTACTTTTGCAAAGGGTTTTCCCAAACTTGATAAGCACATGAATATTTTCACGTCACGCATCGCCGCGATTGCCCTTTTATTTTGGGGGCTTCAATTATCCATTTTGTCTGCACAGAATGCAGATCCGAATTTGGCCAACCAGTATTTTTCCGATGGGGAGTACGAAAAAGCAGCCTCGCTTTATGCGGAATTGGTAGAAAAAGAACGCCGCAGTGATTACTATTTTACCCGATACATTGATTGTCTCGGCAAATTGGAAAAATGGGATGAAGCGGAAAAGGCGGTCAAAAAACAGATTAAGGATCAGCCGGACAACAACACGTTGTTTGTAGTGTACGGCAATATTTTAGAGGAACAGGGTAAAGAAACCGAGGCAAACGCCCAGTACGAACGCGCCATTTCTAAAATGGCCAGCGATTACTCCGCTGTCATCCGACTCGCCAATCTGTTTTTGAACGATTCAAAATACGATTACGCCATCAAAACATACGAGCGGGGCGGCACCCTTACCAAAGATCCGAACCGATTTGCGTACAACCTCGGCGATCTTTACCGCCGCAAGGGCGAACCGGTGAAAATGACCACCCAATACCTCAATGCATTGGCCTCCGACCCCAGTAAACTGCCCACTTTGCAGACTGTTTTTGCGCGCTCGTTGGGGCCGGAAGATCTCACCGAACTTCAAACGCAACTTTACGCCCGGATTCAGGAGCAAGAAAATCCGGATTTTGTGGAATTGCTCGCTTGGTCGTTCGTGCAACGAAAAGATTTCAAAAGCGCATTGCGCCAGTATAAAGCGCTCGACAAACGGCTCGGAGAAAGTGGGCAGCGCATCATGCGCCTGGGCGACGATGCCGCAGAAGCCGGAGATTTTGAGACGGCCATTGCGGCGTACGAGTACATCATTGCTGAAAAAGGGCAAAGCAACCCGTTTTTTTTCGATGCCAAACGTGAGGCCATGCAGAACCGCCGCCGCAAAGTCACGGAGGGATTCAACTACACCTTGCAGGATTTGACGACCCTCGAATCGGAATATGAGGCGTTTTTATCCGAGTATGGCAAAAGTCATCTGACGGCTTCCATTAGTATGCAACTGGCTGAATTAGAAGCCATTTACCTGCAAAATTTGCCCAAAGCCATCTCGATTTTGGAAGAATTGAAGCAGATGCCAGGACTTCGGCCCAATACTCTGGCTACCCTTAAAATTCACCTGGGCGATTACTACCTCATGCATGGCGACATCTGGGAAAGTACCTTGCTCTACAGCCAGGTGGATAAAGCCTTCAAAGAAGATACCATTGGGCAGGAAGCGCGATTCAAAAACGCGCGGCTTTCCTATTTTAACGGAGATTTCCAGTGGGCGCAGGCGCAGTTTGACGTGCTGAAAGCTTCTACCTCGAAGCTCATCGCCAACGACGCGCTGGATTTGTCGGTGTTTATCATGGATAATCTGAACCTGGACACCACCTCGGATGCCATTTCATTGTACGCTGCTGCGGAGTTGTTGGTCATGCAAAACCGCTATGATGAGGCATTTTTGAAACTGGACACCCTCGCGAAGGATTTTCCAGAGCACTCCCTGCAAGACGATATTCTTTACCTGAAAGCGCGCATTTGGGACAAACGACGGGATTACGCCAAAGCAATTCCGCTCTATCAGGAAGTTGCCGAAAAATTCAAGGAAGACATCCGGGCGGATAATGCATTGTATGCAATGGCCCAGATTTATGAATTGAAGCAAATTGACCTGGCAAAGGCCCAAGAGATTTACGAAAAGATATTTTTGGAGTATTCCGGCAGTGTCTTTGCCGTGGACTCCCGAAAACGATATAGGTTTTTGAGAGGGGATAAGGTGCAGTAGGCTATCTTAAATATGATTCGTTTGATTTTTGTGATTTGAGTGACAAAACCCCAGCTAAAGCATAGATTTTTATCCTCAACACTTTTTTCCAGATGAGCTGGGATGGTATCGCTTTAAGTACCGATAAAAATTTTTGACCTTTGCCCGGCTTTTAGCGCCAATCAATTTTTGACCCGTCTTCGCGTTCGCCTGTTCCGTTTTTGACAGGAAGGTTGAGTGTGGCACACCTCATTAGGTGTGCCACACTTTTCTGAACACGCTCGATAAAACAGCCCAATACATGGCAGATATCTTTGAAAAAGCCGAGCTCGTGCTCACCGAAATAAGTGCTCAATCGCCCGCGAACGCTGCGGAACTGGAGCAATTCCGGATTCAGTATCTTGGTACCAAGGGGATCATCAAGGGCCTTATGGAAGAAATGCGCAGCGTACCCAATGAGCGCAAACGCGATTACGGCCAACTCATGAACCGCCTCAAACAAGAGGCCGAGGCCAAACACGATGCCCTGAAGGAAGTCTTTGAAAATCAGACCCAAGGTGCCTCCGCGCAAGCCATTGACCTGACGGCACCCGGCGAACCACTCCCGGTTGGCTCGCGGCATCCCGTGGCCATTACGATGAATCGTATCGTGGATATTTTTACCCGTATGGGATTCAGTGTGGTGGATGGTCCCGAAATTGAGGATGATTGGCACAATTTCACGGCAATGAATACGCCGGAAGACCACCCCGCACGGGATATGCAGGACACGTTTTACGTCGTGGATGACTCCGATTCGTCCGCCGATAAGCAAAAGATGCTGCTGCGTACGCATACCTCACCCGTGCAGGCCCGCATCATGGAAAACCGGAAGCCCCCCATTCGCATCATTGCTCCGGGACGGGTGTACCGCAACGAAACCATTTCGACGCGCTCCCACGCACAATTTCATCAGGTAGAAGGACTGTACATTGATGAAGGCGTTTCGTTCGCGGACTTGAAACAGACCTTGCTTTATTTCGCCCAGGAGATGTTTGGCGCAACCCAAATCAGGCTGCGTCCTTCTTTTTTTCCGTTCACGGAACCTTCGGCGGAAATGGATATTTGGCTCGGTACCGATACAGAGCAGAACGCTCGCCTCACCAAGGGAACCGGTTGGCTCGAAATTCTTGGTTGTGGCATGGTCCATCCCGTAGTATTAGAAAACGGCGGCTACATTGATTCCAAAAAATACAGCGGGTTCGCGTTCGGCATGGGCATTGAGCGCCAGGCTTTGCGCTTGTACGAAATCGGTGATATTCGGTTGTTGTTTGAAAACGATGTGCGCTTTTTGCGGCAGTTTTCGGCAGCGATGTAAATTACCGCGCCCGATACCCCCGCATCGCGTAGTACAAAAGGTAGAGGTAGCAGGGCAGCATCAGTGCCAGAAAGGCCGCTTGGTACCCAATGTTTTCTTCCAACAATCCATAAGCCTGCGGGATGATTGCGCCCCCTGCAATACCCATGACCAACCAGGCGGAACCGATTTGGGTGAATTTGCCCAAACCATTGATTGCCAAGGGGAAAATTGCCGGCCACATCACCGCATTGGCCAATCCTAAAAGGGCTATACAAGTCACCGCAGCGGAACCTGTGGTGAAATAGGTCAGCACCGTGAGCACGGCACCCAGTATGGCGGAATATTTCAAAAAATCTTGCTGTGCGATGTATTTGGGTATCAACAGGATGCTCAACACATACCCCAACAACATGGCCCCCAGGGTGAATGTGGTAAAATACTTCGTTTGGTCCAGGTCAAATCCGAGCGACTTCCCATAGACTCCGATAACATCGCCGGCCATCACTTCAGCCCCGACGTACACAAAAATTGCTACTGCGCCCAGTACGAGATGGGGAAACTGCCACACCCGCGTGCGACCCTCAGCGAGGTTTGTCTGACCATCTTCGTTGGAGCTTACGGCGGTATCAATTTCGGGCAGCGAGGAGCGCCGGATCATCAGGGCCAGTACCGCCAGCACGATGGCCATTACGACGTAGGGTGCTACCACCCTGCCCGCCAATTGATCGAGCAGGCCGTTTTTTAGAACAAGATCGGTGGCCGCATTGATTTCAGTCTCGATTGCCGTGGCATTTTTTAAGACGATGCTGCTGAGAATCAAGGGGCTTAGAATACCCGCAACTTTGTTGCAAATACCCATGATGCTGATGCGCTGGGCGGCACTTTCGATGGGACCAATGATGCTGATGTAGGGATTGGAGGCCGTTTGCAGGAGCGCGAGGCCCATGCCTTGTACAAAAAGCCCGGTCAGAAACAGCGGGAATGCTCGCGCCTGAGCAGCTGGTACAAAAATCAAACACCCTAAGGCCATGACCAAAAGTCCCCAGGCCATGCCGTTTTTAAATCCCGTTCGTTGCAGGATTCTGGAAGAAGGGATGGCGAGGAAAAAATAACTGATGTAGAAGGCGAACGTGACAAAAAGCGCTTGGATAGTATCCAGTTGGCAGGCCAATTTAAGGAATGGAATCAGGGTCCCGTTCAGCCAGGTGATAAACCCGAATATAAAAAACAGCAGGCCAATGATACTGATTTGGTAAAGATAGCCACTGCTTCGGGAGGTAGAATTTTGCATAGGGTGCGATGTGCTTTTAGAAGGAAATAGGTGTGGGTGATTTACGCGTCGGCAAGTTAGCGGGCTGGGAAGGACTTTATTTGAGTTTCAAGCAAAAAACCTTAATTCCAAACAGATTTTGTTTTTGTAACCAACAAGCCTTCTCCCTACCTTTCAACCCAAAAAACGATCTGCCCATGTCTCGCTCCATTTTCGCTCGATTAGCCGCGCTGGCCCTGATTTTCATCGGCCTCTGTGCCCTAAAACCTATAAGGTTTTCAAAACCTTATAGGTTTGAAACGCTCAACGCCTCCTATGCCGCCAACGCCACCAACCCCGCCAACGCCAAGGCTACGGCGGGTAAACAATCCACCACTCACCAATCACCAGAATGGGGGTTCTTCGCCCATAAGCGCATCAATCGCCTGGCTGTGCTGACCCTGCCCCCAGAGATGATGGTGTTTTTCAAACCCAACATTGATTACCTGACCGACCATGCGGTGGATCCTGATATGCGTCGTTATGCCAGCAAAAATGAAGGCCCCCGCCATTATCTTGACTTGGACAACTATGGGGAGCCGCCTTATGACGCACTTCCGAGGCAATGGACCGAGGCACTGATGGCCTACACAGATGTTTGGGGCGTAAAAGCTTCCGGCGATACGGTGCTGCTGTTTGGCCGGAAAAAACCATTGCAGGAAGTGTGGCAGCGCGACTACAAAAAATGGTTTTCGCAGGAAGTGATGCCGCGTTTTTACCGGGATGAGGAAACGTTGAACGTGGATTCGCTGCGGTCATTCTTAGAATTTATGGGTCGAAAGGAACGCCCGATTGCGGCATTTTACCGCGATGAACTTTCGGAACACGGCACCCTGCCCTGGAATCTACAACGGATGCAATACCTGCTCACCGATGCGTTCCGCCAACGCGATGGACGGCGAATTCTCAAACTCGCCAGCGATATGGGCCACTACATCGGCGACGCACACGTGCCGCTGCATACCACGAGCAATTACAACGGACAAAAAACAGAACAACACGGCATTCACGGATTCTGGGAAAGCCGAATTCCGGAACTTTTTGCCGACGAATCGTATGACTATTTTGTGGGTAAACCAGAATACGTGGAACAAACGGATGATTGGTATTGGCAAATGGTTTTTGATTCTAACAAATTGGTAGACAGTGTTTTAAGCTTTGAAAAAGCTTTACGTCGAAACTTTCCAATTGACCGTCAAATGTGTCCGGATATGCGCTCCGGGGTTATGTCGGTGATGCCTTGCCGGGATTTTGCCGCAGCTTATCAAGATGCCATGAACGGGATGGTGGAGCGCCGGATGCGGGCGGCCATTCACGCGGTCAGCAGCGCCTGGTACACGGCTTGGTCCGATGCTGGAGAGCCAATTTTGTCAAAAATGGAAACTCCTGTCCTTTCCGAGGAGGAGCGAAAGGAAGATGAGCGGTTGCGAAAAAGTTTTCAGCAAGGGAAGATTTTAGGCCGCGCGGAAGATCATTAGTTAAAAGACTATTCGACTTTTTTCCCGGCCGCCCTGATTACAAAAAACAGCACCGTGCCAACCATGATGAAACTCACCAGGGCATTGATGAAATTGCCAATCATGATGCCGCCTTCCATGTGTGCAACACCATCTTTGATCACTTCTTTGCCGCCGATGGAGATGCCGGAAAAGTCAGGATTACCCGTGACCAAGCCCAGAATCGGGGTGATGATGTCGGTAACTAAGGAGTATACAATTTTTTGGAAGGCTCCACCAATAATCACGGCTACCGCCAGAGTGACGACATCGCCGCGGAGAAGAAATGCTTTTAGTTCGCTGATCATAAAATCGTTCGTTTTGTTAGAAAGTAAGTGTGTAGATTGAAAATGCAGCGGTAAATGTAGTATTCCGCAGCAAATTTGCCAACCTTCCACCAAAAAATAAGCGTCGCCCCGATTACTCAGGACGACGCTTAATCTGTTAATCTTACTGAATTAAATCTTTTCTACCGTTGCACCATCACACGACGCACAGCGATTGATCCATCCACGGTCACGCGGACAAAGTAAGTTCCTTGCGCCAGATTGTTGAGGTAAAGGTTTTGGCCGAGCTCATTTACTTGGCCTAAGTGCTGTGTTTGCACTATTTGGCCGAGTACATTGAGCACTTCAACACTAACTTCGGATGTTTCTTTCAGTGAGAGGTTGAGTGTTACAAATCCTGTTGTCGGGTTCGGGAAAATTTGCATTCCAGCTGCCCAATCAGATTCATTTGTGCCAACGCAGATTTCCACTTCTACTAAAACGTCATCTGTTGCAGTACATCCAAAGGTGTTAGACACTGTCACCGCATATACGTTTTCAATATTTACGGTGATGGTTTGTGTGGAAGCACCGTTAGACCAAGCGTAAATTGATCCTGGATTGCCCGCGTCTAGCACAAGCGTCTGATCGTCACAAATTGTGCTGTCTGGGCCGAGGTTTACGGTTGGCGTAGCCACATCAATTAAGGTTACAATATCAGAGCTGCTGCACCCTGCAGTATTGGTCACCGTTACAGTATAACTACCAGCTTCATCGGCTTCAATAGTTTGTGTGGTAGCTCCATTTGACCAAAGGTATTCCACTCCAGTGTTTCCGGCATCGAGGGTAAGGATTTGGCCAGCACAAAGATTTTGGTTAGGGCCGAGTTCAACCGCAGGATTGTTTGCCAGGGTAATAAAGACAAATCCGGTGCCTTGACAACCAAACTCGTTGGTGACACTCACTGAATATCCCCCTGGGCTGGTGGCTAATACCGTTTGCGTAGTCGCACCAGTGTTCCAAGAATACGATTCGTAAACGCCAGCGTCGAGGGTAATGGAACCTCCTGGACAAAGTGCTTCGTCCCCTAAATCTACAAAAGGGAAATCTGATTGCCCGAGCATGATCGAGTCGCGGGAGGTACAACCGTATTGGTTCACTGCGATAACCGAGTAATTGCCTGGGACTTTGAAGATCCGATTTATTTCAGTGTTTCCGTCAGACCATGTGGCCTGAGTAATGTTTTGATCTCCAAGTTCAATATAATAATCCAGGGGCCCACAAGCGACAAAATCCGAACCCAAATCGACCGTGCAATACGGATTAACGTAGTCCAAGTGTTTGTCGCTCGGCAAAGTGTAAACATAAAGGGTAGTCGTTTTACCCGTCAGGACAATTTTGCCATCCGCGTTGGGTGAATTGATCCCAAAATCGTTGTCGTTGATCACCGCAAAGGTGGAATCGTTCAGGATGGCCAAACCTTCTGGCTTGTCGTGCTGGAGTTCCCAGCCGAGTTCGAGCAGGTCAGCGAAAAATTCCTTTTGTACTGGAATGATTCCGTTTGCTGCCAAACCGGCCTCGTCCAGTTGTTCGAGGGTGCTGCCGCCGAAATCATCACCCGTCACCGGGGTCGCATTGGCGATGCTGAATTTGTAAATGTTTTTGGAATTCCAGCCATTGCGCTCTGCGTGTTCAACCGTCAGGAACTCCTCGTTGTTGATGGCGATCAAATCGCCCAATTTCCAGTCGCGGCTGCGAATTTGACCCAATTCAGGCTCCTGCAAGTACACAAATGTGCGCATATCGCCTGTTGCTGGATCAAGTTCCACCAAACGGTGTACCCGCGAGGTGTTGCCCGTTGCGGTGTTTGGATTGTCAATCGGGCTTTGAATGGCCGCGAAAATTTTGCCGTTTGGCGTGTAGGTGATGCCTTCCAAACCACGGTTGGCACGGCGTTTTCCAAGTACTGGGTCGAGTGGGAAATCTTCCAGCTCGTTCGGGAATGGTGTGTAACGATTGATAACTTTGAAATTCTGGTCAAGTTTCCAGATGCTCACACCGTATTCGTCGCAAATCCAGAAATTTCCTTCGTTGTCTTGTGTAATCCCCTCAGAATCAAGTCCCCATGGGTCATTGGCTACAACGGTAGCAAGGGTATCTGACCATGCCACTTCACCTGTGTTTCCTAATCCAACTGGTAAGGGTAGTCCAGTTACACCCGTTCCATCAGGGCGTTTTACGAAGTCAAAATCTTCTACCGTTAGTTCGCCATTTTCAGGGCGCACTTGCCACACTTTTGGCGCGTAATCCGGGAATGGAAACACCAATGCATTAGCGCCGTTGGCCAGTGGGCTGTTTGCCGCACTCGCATTTGGGCCGCGGTCGCCGATGAAACGGAACGAACCGTCGCGGTACATCAGGCCTGAGATGCCGCCTTCGTAGATGGTATCTCCATAAACTCCAATCGCTGGGGTGTTGTCGAAAGCGTACTTAATCAGGTCGTATTCACCGTTTTGTGTTTTGTCTACGTCAATCTGGAAAACGGAAACTGTTCCGCTCACTTCATTGGATACGAGGAGCA
>CAZKBH010000003.1:0-76515 GCA_964550795.1 uncultured Saprospiraceae bacterium | reverse complement strand
GGTTCCGGCCATTTGGACTTTCATTTTTGGGAATGAAAACAAGGCCTTCTGCTCCTTGGTCTCCACCGTAACTACCCGGTGTGCGGGTATTCACCCATTGCACAAACTCGGGCGCTACAGGGTTGGTCACATCGTACACCATTACCCCACCGATGCGTTCCAGTCCCACAAAAGCATAATTCCGACCTTCGATACTACCCATTGTGACACCTTCTGGCTCAGGGCCTTTGTCGTCAGAACGGTTTTTAGGTGCGTTGCTTCCGTGGTTTGCATTGAAGATGTGTCCAAAAACAGGGTCGGCCGCCGTGATGCGTTCAAAATCGTCGCCGCTATCCCAAACAAGGGCGCCGGTGGTAGCGTTCCAGATAGAAATAGACCGGCCGCCATAGGCGTGAATTTCGTCAAAGTCGCCGTCGCCATCGGTATCACCCGTTGCGGTGGTAACTTGGAGGCGACCGAGCAATTCAGGGCGTTTCAAATACGCTGCATCGGGGAAAGCTACCGGATCAAGTTGATAGCTGGAAGAACTCAACCGTACGACTTCCGAGTAAGCATCCCAATCACGTGAGTCACCCTCATTGGCCGTGATGAGGTATTCATTGCCGCCGGCATTCCAATAAGCAAGCGCGTCTGGCTGGTACATGCCTTTGATGTTCCAGTTATTGAAGAAAATGCCAGGAGCCTGATCAGAAGCGTCGAGGGAGGAATTGCTCCAATCTTTCAACCCCAGTGGTACAATGGCAGTTGCCACGTTGTTTTCCAGGTCAATAATCGCTACTGCATTGGCTTCTTGCAAGGTTACCCAAGCCGTTTTACCATCTTCGGAAACGGCGATGTATTCTGGTTCAATATTTCGGGATACGGATTCCGTCGGGCCAAAAATGCGTACGCCAGCAGCGCGCAAGACATCAATATCCGCGTCAAACTGTGTGAAACCAATTTGGGTAACGTTCGCTTGCGTCAAAGCGGCCGCACCAGGAGTCATATCAATCACACTAACCGAACCTTCTGGATCTACGGAATAATCCGTAGCAGGTTCGCCTTCATTAGCTACTACAAGTTTTGTACCATCCTGGGTGAAGATTACATGGTCAGGCAATGAGCCTACCGTAACCTGATTCACAAAGTTGCCGTCTGAATCAAGAAATACTATTTTGCCCGGGTCGGTAATAAGGGTACCATCTACTGCTATCGCTATTATACCATTGTAAATGCCCACAGAGTTGATCCCACCGCCATAAGGGTTGATGTCAACGGCAGTAATTTTGGACAGTGCTACGGGGTTTGCCAAATCAATGATTTCCAGTTGGTTCTGAAAGATATTGGTGGTAAACAAACGTTTGCTAATTGGGTCGTATGCCGAAATTTCGGCAGTTGCGCCTGCCCCAACCGCGTAGCTTCCGAGATGCGACATCGAGATGGCTGCGTTGGCCTGCGCTTGTGGTGCAGGTGTATCATCGTCGTTGATGAGCAGGTTGTGTTCGCGGATGGAGCCTGGTCCAGAGGCTACAAAGTCTGTGAGTTGGAGGATGAGATAGCGGCTGTTGCGCGGATCGCTGTCGTCAACGATGGTTACATTTACTAAAAACGGAGCAGGAGCAATTTGCAAGAAAGTCACTACGGTATCCAGCAAAACATAATCTTCTGATGCTACGGCGGTTGAAGCCGATACCACGCGCAGTTTTGCCTCCGCAAATGGGACCGTCATATTGTTCACATTCACCTGAATGGTGGCAGATCCTGCATTCTCCTGCACGAGCGAGCGCGTAGCAGCGAAACCAATAGTAGGCAGCGAAACAACATTTACGACGCCCGGGCTGGCAAAAATGCCAGGATCGGAAGTGGCAGTTGTGCTGGCAGTCCAGTTAGCACCGTCGTTGTTATCGAGGTTTGGCGATAATAATTCCGCCGAAGGTCCATTGCCGTCTGGCTCCAAAGGCCATGGAGAAGCATCATCGTACTGAACAGAATCCAGGGTAACGCCCACTGAATTGCGCACCACGAGGGTGTTCCCGCCGTTGGTCAACGCTGTGCTATTGTTCCACTGGTAAAAAGTTTGGCCCGTGAAAAATGCTTCACATTCCGCTTTGTAGGCGGCTGCGAGGAAGGTTTCACCGGGTTGAAGCGTAAGTTCCGGGAATGTCAGGCTTACCAAACCACCCAATCGCAACCCACCTATAGCGACTGCCTGCGCCTCATTGTTGTAAATTTCGATGAACTCCAACAAGTCAGGGTCGCCGCTCGGTGGATTGTAGTTAATCTCCGTGATAACCAGCTTCGGCGTAGTATTGTTAAAAATGAACGAATAGTCGAACGCGGTGTTTGCGTTGCCCGCCAAATCTTGTACGCCGTTGATGCTCAAAGTATTTGCCTGGCCATTCACAAATGGTGCTGAAAACATCAAAAGAACGGTATCTCCGTTGCCTTGAAGCACGGCTGAAGTCAAATTCGCTACGCCTGTGTAGTTGGCGATGTCTTCGGCAGTCGCATTCATAGCCTCCGAATAAGCGATCGGAATCGTGGTTGAATTCAAAACATTGGCGCTGATCACCACAGGCGGAACGATGTCGCCATCGGCACTTACCAATTGTACATCGTCAAAACCTGCGTAGTCTGAGCCGCCGTTTTGTTTGGCCATCAAACGGAGGCGAACAAACTGTGCTCCGGCGGGAACCGGCACCTCCACCAGTGTCCAAGCCAGTGTGTTGCGGTTCAGATCCACGTATTTGGAAAAATCCCAAGTCGTGCCATTGTCCGTTTCGAGGATGTACCCTATAGAATCAGCCGCTTCGTAGCCGATGGTGTAAAATCGGAAACTCAGGTTGTTGACGGAAAATGCCGACACATCTATAGCAGCGAAATCGAGGGTGTGAAAAAAGTCGCCGCCCCCATTGGGATTTTCCAAATCGAGCATGAACCAGAACCGGTTACCCGAAACAGGCTGGATTTGAGAGGTTGTGGTGGTGTCTGACCAACAGTCTTCGATGCTTACTAAATTGTAAGGCGTAGGCGTGGCGACAAAATTCCAATTGTCGTTGGGGGTTCGTTCAAAACCCTGAAAAAAAGTTTGTTGTGCAAATGCCTGATTCACAAGCAGTAGCAACAGCATTTTCAGGAAAATAGGTTTGTAGAGAGATAGGTTCATGCCTTTTATATTGAGTGATTTAATCAAAAGCACGAAAGTAGGGCGGGAGGCTACTTAGGCTAGGAAACTGTATATTAATGAATGAACAAGAAACGGAGAAGCCAGGGTTACTGCAATGTAAAGTTTCGCCTATCCGCTGACGCATGGTACCATGTGCCTATTACGACGTCGGTTCTGCCGACAAGGTGTCGGCTGAGCCGACTAGATAGTGGGCACACGGCGGAGCCGTGCGCCAGCACTCAAAGCGGCGTTACCGATGGGTGTAATTTTGCCAATCTTCTTCTGTATCCGCATCTGCATACTTTGGCAACTGTGCAAAGGTCTTTCCAAGCGCAAGGATGCGCTGTAATGGCTTGCGCGGCTCCGCTGGCGCACGGCTCTGCCGTGTGCCCACTATCCAGTCGGCTCAGCCGACAAAATTCTTCCAAAAAACGCCATACCACTTGCATGTTCGGGGGTAATTCCGTTAATTTTGTAAGAACCAATCCACATTACCAAATGAGTACAAAACACAAAATACGCGATCAACACGGCCTAAATTTTCTCACTTGTACCGTCTGTGGCTGGGTTGATATTTTCAATCATTCAGCGTATCGGGACATCGTGTTAGAAAACTTGAAGTTTTGCAGCGAAAACAAGGGGTTGCAGATATGGGGCTATGTCATCATGTCCAACCACATTCACCTCATCGCTAACACGAAGCCTCCATTCAAACTAGAGGCAGTGATGCGCGATTTTAAATCGTACACCGCAAGACGGATTTTGGATTCATTGCTGGACCAGACCATTCCCGAAAGTCGGCGGGAATGGCTGATGCACATGCTCAGCTATTTTGCACACCGCCGCAGGGATTCACAAGAGCATAAGTTGTGGCAAAGTGGCAACCATCCCGTCGAGCTGTATTCTGAAAAAGTTACGATGCAAAAACTACAATACATCCACGCCAATCCGGTGCGGGCCAAATGGGTACACAAGCCCGAAGAATGGATATACAGCAGTGCGAGCAATTATGCTTTGGGGCATGGCGTCTTTGACGTAAAACTGCTGTGGTCTGATTTCGCAGAGGACGGCTGGTTTTTTGGGAATACGGATTATCCATTGATGTAAGGTGTCGGCTGAGCCGACTAGATAGTGGGCACACGGCAGAGCCGTGCGCCAGCTTATGCCGTGCGCCAGCTTATGCCGTGCGTCAGCGTGTGCCGTGCGCTAGCTTTGGCAGCTATGTTACCGTTGGGTGTAATTTCGCCAGTCCTCTTCAGTATCTACATCTCCGTACATCGGCAGCAGTGTAAAGGTCTTTCCAAGCGCCAGGATGCGCTCGGTTGTAATGGCTCGAACAGCTTCGGTGCTCCATTCCATCTCGCGAAAAACCGAAGTTTCCAGTTGTTTCATTCCGATGAGGTAATACCCGCCGTCTGGTACGGGTCCGATGACAAAATCTGCGGTTTCCAGTGCTTCAAATGCCTGATTCAGGGTTTCACCATTCAACTCCGGGCAATCGCTGCCGATGATGACGACTTTGCGGGCACCCGCTTCAAAAGCTTGTTGGAAGGCAGATTCCATGCGTTGGCCGAGATCGCCGGGATGCTGGATTGATTTTTGAAAAGACTGGGGGCCCCAGTCATCCGTTTCGTCCACAAAATCGCTGTACAGCAAGCAACGTACGGCGCTACAAGCCTGGGCTGCCGCGCGGGTTTTTTCCAATAAAATACGGTCAATGCGAAGCGCCTCTTCGTCGCCAAGCGTCCGGGCGAGTCGGGTTTTTACTTTGCCCAATTGTGGGTTTCGGATAAAAATGAGGAGCGTGCGCATACGTGGGAAAACTTCTGAGCTCTTAAGTGCCGAGACCGAGTTAATTGATACATGAAACGAGTGGATTTTTGGGGCAAAACAAGGCGTCTCGGCACTTATTTGCGATTAATGGGCAATTTTATGGTAAACGTGGTGCCCTTTCCAATCTCAGATTTTTTTACAAAAATTCGCCCTCTATGATATTCCACCATAATGCGCCTTGCGAGCGACAAACCGAGACCCCAGCCACGTGTTTTGGTAGAATAGCCCGGCTTGAATACCGTCGCGTGTTTGCCCAACGGAATTCCTTTGCCCGTATCGCTCACGTCAATACACGCCCAGCGACTCTCCTGATACACAAGTGCGGTGATGGTCCCATCTCCACTTTCCATGGCGTCCATGGCATTGCGGAGTAAGTTTTCAATAACCCATTCAAATAAAGGCGGGTTCAAAAAAACCATCATTGGCGCTTGGTTCTCCGGCGCAGGGAAATCGAATTTGGTTTTGCGGGGGGCGCGGCGTTGCATGTACACCCGGCAAGCTTCCAATTGCTCGTATAAATTTACCGGCGTAAGTTCTGGCGTAGCACCAATTTTTGAAAAACGATCGGCTACCAGTTCAAGTCGGGTTACGTCATTGCGCAGTTCCTCCAGCATTTCCTGGTTGTCGGGCCGGTCTTCGTTCACCTCTTTGAGCGTTTCAATCCAGCCAAGAATGGCCGTGATAGGTGTGCCCAACTGGTGAGCGGTTTCTTTGGCCATGCCGAGCCAGACCTTATTTTGCTCCACGCGTCGGGAGGCGCTGAACCCTGCATAGCCGAACCCGATAAAAACCCCGATGAGGAATAATTGAACGTAGGGATACCATTCCAATAAGCGCAGCAGTTGCGATTTTCCGTACATCACAATTTGCAGATCATCGCCGACAGGCACATGGATGGTGTCGGCTTTTTCGGTCAACATCTTTTGGTAAACCTTTTGCAGGGCTTCCGTGGAGATGCTGTCATTTTCGTCTTCGCCTACATTGGTATAACCGTCAATGCCGCCGCGTTCATTCAAGAGCAGAATGGGAACGGTGGTATTGCTCTGCACCACTTTGAGTTGAAAACTGATGTCGCAGTAAAAGGATTGATAAGGGTCACCGCCGGAGCTGGCAAGGGTACGCTGGGCTTCAAGGTATTGTTCAACCTGCTGTTTTTCACGCTCGGCCAGTTGGTCGCCGAGATAACGGGTGTACATCAGCGAGAGGATCACGATGAGTGTGCCTCCCGCGGCCAGATACCATTTCCAATACGACTTGCGAGTATAAATATCCATACTTCTTTGGCGCGAAATTCAATTTCGCAACTGAACGTCCTTGGGATAAAAATAGTGGGCTTTTACACTATGATTCTTGTGATTTTAATGATTTGAGTGAGGCAAATGCCTGATTTTGACATGACTATGATCCTTACGTGTTCAAAACCACTCTGTGTTGGCTATATTTAAAAACGTTGTTGGTGTATTGAACGAACCAGCCCGACAGGTTTTGTAACCTACCGGGCTGATTTGTTAGGCCAAGATACCAGTATTTAGGCTACGACTACTTCAATTGGAAGTTGAACGTAATGGTACCACACTGCTGATCTACTATGGAAGCAGCAAAACGATAGCCTTTAGCTGCTTGCAATGCTTTGCTTGTTAGTTCGCTATCAGTCGTGGTAGAACCTTTTTGCGTGTAGGATGCACTGGTAATATTCCCACTTTTGTCCACACAAACTTCAATGACCACCTTCCCGCGTTTTTGAGAATTGTCCACCACGGAGCCACGTTTGACCACAGCACGGCCACCCAATCCGCCCCCGATAGATGCCCCTGTGCCGGTACCATCGCCGCCGCCGGTGCCGCCGCCGGTGCCACTGCTTTTACCGAAGGGGTTGTCGCCGGTGCCGCCGTTGATACCGCCGTTGCCGGGTTTGCCGCCGCCGCCAGCACCTTGACCGCTGCTGCCGGGTTTACCAAATGCGCTTCCAGCATTATTTTTTACTCTATCACGACGCTCTTGTTCGGCGCGTTGGGCAGCTTCAGCCGCCTCCGCTGCTTGACGCTGGCGGGTAGCTTCTGCCTGACGATCTGCTTCGCGCTGGCGATCCGCTTCTTTTTGTTGGCGAATCGCGGCTACATCGGCATCTGTCGTGGTAGGTGTGGAAGAGGGAGGCGGGGTCGAAGCCTGTGGTTTGGTAGGGGTTGGGGCTGGGGTTGGCGTAGTTGCAGCAGGGACGCTTGCGACAGGCTCCATTTCCTCGCCTGGAGGCGTGTAGTCGTCGTTCATGCCTTTGTCAGGCTCACCTGCAGCGGCATTATCGCCACCGCCGCCACCGAAATCAAGTACGATGGCTGTTGGCTCATCAATGGTCTCGGGTGCAGCAAAAGTGTAAAAAAACAGCAGCATCAAAAGTGCTGCATGGAAAAGCAAACTGCCAATGGCTGCTTTGGTGCGGTTATCTTCTTGACCTGCATGGTTTACAAGGACGCTCATGATGAATACAGTTTTGGTGTGGATGTTTTCAGGGAGATGAATGCATATTTTGAGCGAAATGATTTTTCTCTTTTCCGAGCGTGTTCAGCAACGTGTGACACTCCTAGATTATTTCTCAGGCATAGCCTTCGGATCTGTGGCGAGAATCGTTTTTAATTGCAATCTATTGGCCACATCCAGCACGGTTACGACACTTTCGATGGGGGTTCCTTTTTCAGCCACAACGGTGATGGTGGTTGTTTTAATGTCCTTCCCGAGCGTTTTGATTTTGGCTTTCAGCCCGTTTTCCAAGGATGCCTCCAGAATGGGGGTTGCGTCCAGGTAAAATTTACCAGCAGCTGTAATCGAAACAGCCAGTGCAGGAGAAGCCATCGAGGTACTGGTACTTGATGGCAAAGAAAGATTGAGCGCGTTGGGGGTCACGAACTTGGAAGTGAGCATAAAGAACATTAGCAGCAAAAAGATGACGTCAATCATGGCTGCAAGGCTGAATTCCGGCTCTACTCGTTGGCGGCGTTTGAGTCCCATAGTAATATTGAATGGTGATTGGTTTATTGGTGATTGGTGATTAGTATATTGGGGATTGGTTTATTGGTGGTTGGTGGATTAGTAACTGGTATTTTGGTGGTATATTGGTGATTGGTGATTTCGCACTATTCCACCAATCACCAATATACCAATCACCTTACCGTGAAGGTTCCTGCAGCAGATCCATGAACTGTACTGCGGTGTACTCCATTTTGAAAATTACCTTGTCGAGATTGGTTACCAAAAGATTGAAACCAGCCATGGCAACAATGGATACCAACAGACCGCCAGCCGTAGCCGTGAGGGCGTGGTAGATACCATTGGAAAGTACCTGTGGCGTGATATTGGTCGCCGAGGCCATGTCCTGGAACGAAATAATCAGACCGATTACCGTACCCAACAGACCGATCATCGGAGCAAGACCCGAAATAGATGCCAGGGTGGAGAGATTTTTTTCGAGTTTCAGCAGCTCGAGGTTGCCTACGTTTTCGATGGATTTATTGATGTCGTCCAGTGGCTTACCGATACGATCCAGACCTTTTTCTACCATGCGGGCCATGGGCGCATCCACACTTTGGCAGAGGGCTTTGGCGGCTTGAAGGTTGCCACTTTCTACACTGGCGCGGATGGAATTCATAAAGTTGTGATCCACTTGTCCGGCGCGGGTGAGGGTGAAGTAGCGCTCAATGATGATGTACACGGCAATAATAGAGAGCAAAAAAAGTACAACCATCACTATAAGGCCAGAAGTGCTGCTCCCAATGATGATGTCTATCAGGCTTTTCGATTCGGTGGCGGCGGTGGTTACCTCTTTTGCGGCGAGTTGAAGAAAATAAAAAGAGGAAAGAAATGCGTTGATTGTCATAGACGTTCGGTGCTGTTTTTAGGTGAAACCGATTGATTTCGTTTTAAGCGATTGCGAACGCCAAAAGTAGAGCGTTTTGTATCTGTGCAAGCAATTTCCGCAACAATTTTGCCGGACAAGGGCTTTTTTGCCTTCCAAGTGACATGTGATGGGCTTTTTCAGCCCTTGCAGCCCTGTTTTCGCCTCGTATCCAGGATGTATTGAATTTTCCAGCCCTCCGTTGTTTTGACTAATTGGAAGGAATTGGTGCCACAGTGCGAACGTTTTCCATTGATATAAAAGGAATAAGGCGTCCATACACTCCATTTCTGTGCCGTGATTCACCAAATATTACCGTGTATCCAATTCCTGCGTTTTTGGTGTTCGAAACACCCAAAAATGTGCTGAACGAGCTACCTTTGTGCCCTATGAAATCCTCTTTTGACGCACTGATCCAATCTGAAACACCCGTTTTGATTGATTTTTGGGCCACCTGGTGCGGGCCTTGCCGGGCCATGGCACCCGTGCTCGATGAGCTGAAGGCCGATCTGGGAGAACGCGTTCGCATCATCAAAATTGATGTAGATAAAAACACGGACCTAGCGGTAGAGATGAAAGTAATGGGCGTGCCCACGTTTATGATTTTTAAAAACGGACAACGCCTCTGGCACGATGCCGGAACGTTCACCAAAGAGAGCCTGAAAAAAAAGATTGAAGATGCTGAAAATCAATAGGTTGATGCCCTTTTTGGTGTTTTCAACCGTCCTGATCCTTGCTTGTAGCAACGCGGACACCTCCGCTTCTGCCCCACCCCCGACGCTGGTTTCGGCACCCCGATCCACGGATACATTACCCGTCCCAGCCTTGGTTAGCAAGGATTATTTGTTGGGGAAATTTGACCCTGCCAAGCACCCTGATTTTGTGCCCCTTGGCAAACCATACACCGATAGACCCGGCATGATGCTGCGCAAGGAAGCTTTTGAAGCGTTCCAAAAAATGTGGGAAAAAGCACGTGCAGACGGTATTTCGCTCAAAATCATCTCCTCCACACGCAATTTCAACCAACAAAAAATTATCTGGGAAGGAAAATGGAACCGCTTTGCCCAAACAGCGCCCGATCCTAAAGCGCGTGCCCTGAAAATTTTGGAATTTTCCTCCATGCCCGGTTCCTCACGCCACCATTGGGGAACTGATATTGACTTGAATGACCTAAATAATGCCGCCTTTGAGCCGGGCGGCAAACACCTGAAAGTGTATCAATGGCTCGCGGCGCACGCTCAGGAATTTGGCTTTTGCCAACCCTACACCGCTGGCCGAACCCATGGATATCAGGAAGAAAAATGGCATTGGAGCTACACGCCGCTGAGCAGACCATTCCTGGCGCAATTCAAAACATCAATTACGGACAGCGATTTACAGGGCTTTTTGGGCGCAAATCTGGCGGGGGAAATCGGGGCTGTACGACATTATGTGCTGGGAATCAATCAGGAATGTGCGGAATGAGACTTTCCAAGTTTTTAAAACTTGGAAAGTCTGGGCTCTATTTAAAAATGCCCAATGTGTAGTCAAAAACACGCGCTACCCTACCTCCACGAAATTTCTCGGCGTTTCATAAAGCCGGACGTGCAAATCAAACTTTTCGGGCAATTGCGCCCGCAGGATTTGCCAGATAACCACACAAATGTTCTCCGCCGTCGGGATAAGTTCCCGAAATTCCACGGTATCAAGATTCAGGTTCTTGTGGTCAAACCGGGCTTCGATTTCGGTTTTGATTAATTGAGAAAGCCAGCCCAGATCCACTACCATGCCCGTTTCGGGGTCAATATCGCCCGTCACCCGCACTTCCATTTCGTAGTTGTGTCCGTGGAAATTGGGGCTATTGCATAGACCAAAAACCTCACGGTTTTTTTCGTCGGTCCAACGTGGATTATGCAAACGGTGTGCGGCGTTAAAGTGGGCGCGTCGGGTAGCGGAAACCTTCATAGGTGTATTAGCTGAAGTTGAATAAAAAGAACGTTTAACATCCTTGGACAAAGGATTGTTTAAGGTAGGCAACGTCAAACACCTCCAGAACGTCTGAGCAACGGCCTTACCTTTCCAAACTGTTTTGCAGCACCTTTTTTCATTTTTCAGAGATTCGTCGCTATCGAGGCGCAGAGAAAGTGGTTGGGCGCGCCTGATTCGTTCGGCCAGCGTATTGTTCGTGCTGTTCTTTTGCCTGCTTTCCGGGTCCGTTTCCGCTCAATTTTCCAGCCTCCGCGAGCGGGTTTTGGATGCACAAATTCCCTTTCAAATCCTGGATTCGCTGAGCGTTGCCGCGCCATTGGTATCGGTTACGGATGTTTTTTCCGGACAAAAACTCGATAACCGCTTTTTTCGATTAGAAAACAATGCCCTCCGCACCGACACTGCCGCCCTGCGTTTGGCTCACCCCGAAGCTTCCAAATTATTGATCCGATATCGGGTGCTGCCTTTTAATCTGAGTAGCAAAATCAGCCGGGTGGACACCGCCGCGATCCGCCGCAGAATCAATGATAACGCCATCGAATTCGATTACGAACCCTATCAGCCCAGCAAACCGCTCTGGGAACAAAGTGGCATTTCCTCTTCGGGCGCATACACCCGTGGGCTTTCGTTTGGAAACAGCCAAAACCTCGTTTTTAACTCCAACCTCAACCTCCAACTCGACGGAAAACTGGGCAACGACCTCGAAATTACTGCCGCGTTATCCGATAATTCCATCCCGCTCCAACCTGACGGAACCACCCGGCAGCTGCAGGAATTTGACCGGATTTTTATCCAACTAAAACGCAAAAACGCCACCCTCACCGCAGGCGATTTTGATCTCACCCGCCCCGATGGCCACTTTTCCAACTATTTCAAAAGACTGCAAGGGGCCATGGTTTCAATTGATTTCCTCAACCCCTCAACCCCTCAACCCCTCCCCACACCCCTCTCCTCCTACGCCAAGGCTCCGGCGGGTAAAAACCCTAATCCTTCCGCTAACCTCCGCGTCGCCGCTGCCATTTCCAGGGGAAAATTTGCCCGACAAATCATTCAGGGACAAGAAGGTAACCAAGGGCCTTACCGTTTGCAAGGTGCTGAAGGTGAACGATTTATCATCGTGTTGGCCGGAACGGAAAAGGTTTTTGCCGATGGCCAGTTGCTGCGCCGTGGGTTTGAAGATGATTACACGATTGATTACAACCTCGGCGAACTGAGTTTCACTCCCCGGCGGCTCATCACGAAGGATATCCGGATCATTGTGGAATTTGAATACGCGGTACAAACCTACCTGCGCTCCACGGTCGCTACCAACGCCCAATGGCAAACCTCCCGCGCCAAGGTTTTTTTCAACCTGTATTCCGAGCAAGACAGTCGCAACAATGGCGGCGCGCAGGAACTCTCGCCAGCGGAACGCAGTCGCTTGGCACAGATTGGCGACGACCTGCGCAACGCATTTGCCCCCGGGATTGATACACTCGCCGCCTTCGACCCGACGCGGGTGCTGTACAAGGCTGTGGATACGGTGCTTTGCGGCCAGTTGCGGCAAATTTTGACCTACAGCACCAACCCAGATTCCGCCCGGTTTGCTGCGCGATTTACGGAAGTGCCCGTCGGTCAAGGCAATTATGTGCTGGCACTCACTGCCGCCAACGGACGCGTGTTTCGCTGGAGTCCGCCCGATCCAAACACCTGTCAACCCACGGGCAATTTTGAACCCATCGTACGGCTTGTGGCTCCCGAAACCCGCCAGTTATATGCCTTGGGCGCTGATTTTCAGCCGTTTAAAAACTCGAATTTAAAAGCAGAAATAGCTTTGAGCAACCGCGACCTCAACCGTTTTTCGCCTTTGGGCAATACCGATAATGTGGGTGCAGCGGCAGCACTTGGCTGGCGGCAAGACTTTGGCTTTGGGAAACGGGTGGCAGCGGGCAACTCGGCGTTCAGCACTTCGGGATCAATGCCGTTTGCGGCAACAGACTCAAGCAACACTCGGAAAATCCAAAATGCACTGCCCGCCAGGGCTTTCCAGGGTACTATCTTCACCCATTACGAGTTCACGGCCAGCGAATTTAGACCGCTTAACCCCTACCGACCTGCGGAATTTGTGCGTGACTGGAACGTTGAAACGAATCAAGACACCACGGCGGAGCATTTGGCCAAAGCCGGAATTTTGCTGGAAAAGCGCAATTTGGGCACCATTCGATACGAGTTTGGCAGCTTTCGCCGGGAGGGCTTTTACGATGGGGCCAGGCATTCTGGTGGCTGGAATTTTCGCTTGCCACCAAAACCCGGTCGCAAACAGAGCGGTGGCTGGGATTTCACGGGCGAAGCAAATCTTTTGCAGACGGATGGGCAGTTGGAAAGCACCCGTTTTTCGCGGCCTAAAGCCGATTTGTCGCGGACATTTTTTGCCCAAAAAGACACCAGCGCCCCACGGGCCTGGCTTAAAGTGGGCTTGTATGTCGAGCGGGAAAAAAATGCGCGCCAGGTTGCTTTAGCCGACACCCTTTCTGCCGCCAGTTTTTGGTATGATTTGATGCGGGTTTATTTCCAAACCCCTGAAAATCAAGGTGCTTGGCAATGGGGCGGACATGTTTCGCAGCGCAATGATTTTGCCCCTGCGGGCATTTTATTTCAACAAAATACGCTCGCCAACGATTTCAACCTCAACGGTTCCTGGAGCAATTCAAAAAAGCCCAATACCAAATCTACCAACCAACAATTGGCCTGGGTGCTCACGCTCCGTAAGTTGCGCATCCTGTCGCCCGAACTGACAACCGAAGATCCTCAAAATACTTACCTCGGACGTGTAGATTACAATCTTTCGGCCATGAAAAACGCCCTGGGCATTACCACGGGCTACGAATTAGGCTCCGGCCAAAGTCCACGGATCGAATTCAATTACCTGGCGGTGAACCCCGGCGAGGGTCAGTACACCTGGGTTGACCGCAACCGCGACAGTATTTTGCAGGTGGATGAGATGGAAATTGCCGTGTTTCAGGATCAGGCAAACTACGTGCGGGTGGCCGTGACAACCCCCGATTATGTACGTACGAACAATGTAACTTTTAATCAGACCCTGCGCCTGGAGCCGCGCCTGCTTTGGCCAAGCGCAAAAAGTGGCTGGCGGAAAATTATGGGCAGGGTTTCTACACAAAGCACCCTGCAAATCACGCGCCGGACCTTTGCCGAGGCACCCGGGGTGCGATCCTGGGATCCCTTTCAAGCTGATTTAGCCGACACTTCTTTAGCCACTTTGAGTTCAGCGACCCGAAATATTCTCTTCATCAACCGAGCCCAACCCAAGTGGGATGCGTCTCTTTCTGCGGGCAACAACCAGAGCCAATTGGCGCTTACCACAGGCTTCGAACAACGGCAGGCGCTGGATTATGTACTGCACCTGCGCAGCAACCTCAGTCGCCGATTGAGCGCGGAGGCAGATGTGGAGAATTCTTTAAAAACCTCTGAAAATCAGGCGTTTGAATCGCGGAACTTCCGCATCCAGGGCTGGGAATTGGGGCCTAAAATGACCTGGCTGCCCGTGCGCGGCTTCCGCTTGGTGGCTGATGTGAAGTGGCGACAAGGACAAAACACCCTCCCGTCTGCCGAGCGCGCTACACAAACCAACTGGACGGGCGAATTGATCTGGAATCCGACTTCGAAGGCCAATGCGCAGGGTTTTCGTGCGGCGACCTCGCTGCGTCTAAAAGGCACTTTTGCCGACGTGCGTTACACGGGCTCGGCCAATTCCGCCGTCGCATTTGCCATGTTGGAGGGTTTGCAGGATGGCAAAAATTTTCTCTGGAATCTCATACTCGACCGTCAATTATCGAAAGCCATGCAGCTCAGTTTGAATTACGAGGGCCGGAAAACGGGAGAGTCCCGGGTAATTCATGTGGCGCGGGCGCAGGTTCGGGCGGTGTTTTAGGGAGTGTGTAGTCGTTTTTCACTACCTTTGCGCTCCTTTTTTTAAGCAAAAATGTTTCCAAAATACGACGTGATAGTAGTAGGCGCGGGCCACGCGGGTTGCGAGGCTGCCGTAGCTGCTGCCAATTTGGGCTGCAAGGTCCTGCTGGCCACCATGAACATGCAGACCATTGGCCAAATGAGCTGTAATCCCGCCATGGGCGGCGTTGCCAAGGGCCAAATTGTGCGCGAAGTGGATGCTTTGTGCGGCTATTCGGGCATTATTACCGACCATACTGCCGTGCAATTTCGGATGCTGAACCGCTCCAAAGGCCCCGCCATGTGGAGTCCCAGGGCGCAAAGTGACCGCATGGCGTTTGCTTCCAAATGGCGGCAAATGCTCGAAAACAATCCCAACATTGACTTTTGGCAAGAAATGGTGGGCGGGCTGATTGTGAAAGACGGACGAGTGCGCGGTGTGCGTACCAGCATGGGATTGGAGATTGAAAGTGAGACTGTTGTGCTTACGAACGGCACTTTTTTAAACGGCATTATCCACATTGGAGAAAAACAATTTGGTGGCGGACGAGCAGGAGAAAGTGCGGCGCGCGGCATCACCGAGCAACTGGTGGAACTGGGTTTCGAGGCCGGCCGGATGAAAACGGGCACACCCCCGCGCATTGACGGGCGCAGTTTGGATTATTCCAAAATGGAAATTCAGGATTGCGATAACCCGCCCGGTAAATTTTCTTACACCGATACGCCGCCGCTCCAAAATCAGCTTTGTTGCTGGAGTACCTATACCAATCAAAAAGTGCACGACATGCTGCGCACGGGTTTCGATAAATCGCCCATGTTCAACGGGCGGATACAGGGACTTGGTCCGCGTTATTGCCCCAGCATTGAAGACAAAATTGATCGGTTCAGCGATAAGGATCGGCACCAACTTTTTGTTGAGCCGGAAGGCCGCGATACGGTGGAAATTTACGTCAATGGATTTTCCAGTTCGCTGCCAGAAGATGTTCAGTTTAAGGCACTTAGACTCGTTCCGGGTTTGGAAAATGCCAAGATGTTCCGCCCTGGCTACGCCATTGAATACGATTATTTTCCGCCTACCCAGTTGCAGACAACCCTGGAAACCAATCTGGTGAAAAATCTATTTTTTGCCGGACAAATCAATGGAACCACGGGGTACGAAGAGGCCGCTTGTCAAGGACTGATGGCCGGGCTAAATGCCGCATTGGCCGCAAAAAATGAAGCACCGCTCGTGCTGAAGCGTTCGGAGGCTTACATCGGCGTGTTGATTGACGACTTGGTGAACAAGGGCACGGAAGAGCCTTATCGGATGTTTACCAGCCGGGCAGAATACCGCATTTTGTTACGGCAAGACAATGCGGATCTGCGCCTGACGCCCATTGCCCATAGGCTCGGATTGGCTGGGGCCGAAGCTCGGATGGAGCGCGTAAATGCAAAAAACAAGGCAGTGGCCGAGATAGATGCCTATTTCCGCAACGGATCTGTCAATCCAGAGGAATTAAACGGGTATTTGCAAAGTGTTGATTCTGCGCCGATTGGTCAAAAAACCAAGCTGCACAATATCCTGCTCCGCCCGCAGGCCGACATTGCCGGGATGCGCAGCGCATTGCCTGAACTGGCTGAATTTCTAAGAAAATACGAGCCAGAATTTGTGGAAATGGCCGAAATTAACATCAAATACAACGGCTACATCAAAAAAGAAGAAGAGATGGTGTCTAGAATGACCCGCCTCGAAGACCTGGCTTTGCAGGCCGATGTGGACTATGCCAGCATTCACGGCCTGAGCATTGAAGCCCGGCAAAAACTGGCCAGCATTCGTCCGCGGACGATTGGTCAGGCGAGCCGGATATCAGGGGTGAATCCAGCGGATGTGAGCGTTTTGTTGGTGCACATGGGGCGTTAATATTTGCCGGGAGTGGCGAAAACCTTAAGTGCTTGTCTAAATTTTAGTTCTGAGGCGAAAGCGAGGAAATTTTTGATTGTACAAGGCAAATTTTGCAGTCGAATGCGGGCAATTCGGCGAAAAATTTAACGCCGTACAAGCTAAAATTTGCCGCTTGAAGGCCAGAAACTAAAGTTTAGACAAGCACTAAATCCCCACAGGCTTTAAACCATTTCCCGCCACGGCAGAAAAACGTCCAATCCTTTTCCCCTAAAATACGCCCTCGTTTCCACTTCCGGTCGCTCGCTCGTAACCAGCACAAAATCTCCACCCCAGGCTCCCAGACTTTTTATTTCGCCCCAAAAATCGCTGAAATACAGGTCTTTGGCACGGGGAAGTCCGATGATTTGGCCGATTAATTGTTCGTGTTCGAGCAGGATGGCATCAAAATCCGTTAGCGTTTTGGCCGCTAAAAACTGTTGCGTGAGCTGCGATACTTGTTCAAGAATTTCCGGATTTTGCGATACTCGCGCTCGATAACGGGCAATGCCTTCGCGGCTGTTCTGTTTTTTGCCCAGAAAGACAAAATACAACTGTTCGGAAAAGCCGGGCAAAAAGGAAACCGCCTCGATTCGGGGTGTTTTGCCCTCCAGATGATACAAAATCGGCCCCTCCGCATACGCACAGGCCAAGTCGTACCCCGAGCCTCCAAGTGTTTCGAACAGGATTTGGTAGGGGTCAAGCTCCGTCCATTTCGCCAAAGCGGCGATGAGCGTGCTGCTGGTACCAAGTCCCCATTCGCGGGGAAAATCGTTCTGCGTAGTGATGCGAAACGATTGGTTTTCAATAAAAAAGGATGGGTTTTGCCGCCGACACGCGCGAAGTATTTCGGCCAGGGTTTGGGCTGTGTTTTCGTCGGAAGCTCCGAGTGGCAAAAAATCCGGCCAGGCAAATTCCGCCTCAAACCAAACGGAGCCGTCGGGATTTTGGCTTTGCCAACTCAATTTTCCAATCGAATCACCTTCCGTTACCCACAAACTTTGTCCAAAACGAACCGGGACAGCGAGTGCCCTTGCACCATCTAGTACAACGTATTCGCCCGTGAGCAGGAGTTTGCCTTGGGCGCGGGTATGGAAGGGGGATTTCATATGCAACGCAGATTGGACGGATTTGAAACGCGGATTTTACGGATTAAGCGGATTTGCGCGGATAGTTGTAACGCTGACTGGACGGATTTGCAACGCAGATTTACGCGGATTTGGATACAACCAACTATCCGCGTAAATCCGTTTGATCCGCGAAATCCGCGTTTCAACTATCCGCGTAAGTCCGTTTAATCCGCGAAATCCGCGTTTCAACTATCCGCGTAAATCCGCTTGAACCGCGAAATCCGCGTTTCAACTATCCGCGCAAATCCGTCCAATCCGCGAAATCCGCGTTAACGTTTTACAATCCAAATTCCTTCTTGATATCCGCTACTGCGTCCAGTTTTTCCCAGGTAAACGTCTCGACGGTTTTGGTTTCTGTTTTGCCGTTCAGACCAATAACCACCGTTTTTGTTTCCGGCGTCCGACCAAAGTGACCATAGGCCGCCGTTTCAGAGAAAATAGGGTTTTTTAACCCGTAGCGACGCACAATGGCTGCCGGGCGCAGATCAAAAATATGCTCAATTTTTTTTGCGATTTCGCCGTCGGTCAAGCCTTTGATTTTGCAGGTTCCGTAAGTGTTCACGTAGAGACCAACCGGCTTGGCTATCCCGATGGCATAGGCGACCTGCACCAATACTTGTTTGCACAAACCGCTGGCTACCAGGTTTTTAGCAATGTGGCGCGTTGCATAAGCAGCCGAGCGATCCACTTTGGAAGGATCTTTACCGCTGAATGCACCACCGCCGTGCGCACCCTTTCCCCCGTAGGTATCCACGATGATTTTGCGGCCCGTTAGCCCCGTATCCCCGTGTGGTCCACCAATCACAAACTTGCCGGTTGGGTTGATGTAGTACTTCACATCGGCGGTGAAAAGGCGTGCTTCGCGGCTTGGAAGGCGTTTTTTTACCCGTGGAATCAAAATCTTCTGTACATCCGACGCGATTTTAGCGAGCATTTTATCGTCCACATCAAAATCGTCGTGCTGGGTCGAGATGACGATGGTGTCAATTTTTTTCGGGACGTGCTTGTCGGAATACTCAATCGTAACCTGGCTTTTTGCGTCCGGGCGGAGGTATTTCATTTGTTTACCTTCCTTGCGGATGGCCGCCAATTCGCGGAGCAGCAAATGCGCCAAATCCAGGGGAAGCGGCATGTAGTTTTCGGTCTCGTCGGTTGCGTAGCCGAACATCATGCCCTGATCGCCAGCGCCTTGTTCTTCTTCTTTTTTACCCACATCCACGCCCTGCGCGATGTCTGCGCTTTGTTCGTGAATGGCAGAGAGAATGCCACAACTTTTGGCATCAAACTGATATTCTGCCTTGGTATAACCGATGCGTTCGATGGTGCGGCGGGCGGCTTCTTGCACGTCCACGTAGGCATGTGAGCGCACTTCGCCAGCCACTACCACAAGGCCCGTAGTCACCAGGGTTTCACACGCCACCTTGGAATTAGGGTCTTGGCGGAGAAACTCGTCGAGAATTGCATCGCTGATTTGATCAGACACTTTGTCTGGGTGTCCTTCTGAAACGGATTCGGAGGTGAATAGATAGGCCATTTTTTAAAACGGTAAACGATGAACGATAAGGTAAATGGGGCGTTTAGTGATTTAGTTTACATCACCCCCGATTTCGAGGCGCAAAGGTAAATTTTCCCCCATGGAAAAAGAAAGAAAGGGCAAATACTGCACAAATTGGGTAAGCCCAACGGACCTTTGTCGCGCAAACGCATCCTAAAAGAATCTACATCCATTCTTTCTAATGAATCTCGCCGAACTTCGCCAGCACTACGCCCTCGAATCCCTTTCCAAAGCCGATGTCCGGCCTGACCCCATGGCCCAATTTGCATTTTGGTTTGAGGAGGCGCTCAACAGCCAACTCATCGAACCCAATGCCATGACGCTGGCCACGGCAACTCCAGACGGCCACCCGAGTATTCGTACCGTGCTGTTGAAAGGCTATGATAATCAAGGGTTTACGTTTTTTACCAACTACGAAAGTCGCAAAGGCGTCGAATTGATGGCCAACCCGCGGGCCAGTTTGCTGTTCACCTGGCTCGAGTTGCAACGCCAAATTCGCATCGAGGGGCGCATCGAAAAAGTCAGCCCGGAAGCCTCGCTTGCCTATTTCCAGAGCCGACCTCGGGAAAGTCAAATAGGGGCCTGGGCAAGTCCACAAAGTCACGTCATACCCAATCGGGAGGCCTTGGAATTGCGCGAAAAAGAAATTGAAACCAGATTCGCCGGGTTGGAAAAATTGCCGCTTCCGCCGAATTGGGGCGGATTTTTGCTGCGCCCGGACGCCCTGGAATTCTGGCAAGGCAGACTTAGTCGTTTGCACGACCGGATTTTGTACTCGCGGGAAACGGAAGCTTGGAAAATTGAACGGCTGGCGCCGTAAAGAAGAAAAGTGTGGCACACCTTAGATTAATTTAGGTGTGCCACACTTTATGCACCCCTAAAACTGATACACCTCCACTCCACTCAGCGTTTTCCAAAACAGGCGGTTTCTGGAAAATCCAATCATCGCAGCGCCTGGGGACGGCGTGGGGAATGGGATTTGCCGAACAGACAATCCGCGCCAATTCTCCATCTGGATGCGATTGTTTTTGGTATAAATAAGTTGCCCGTTTTCTACTTCAAATTGCGTCAATCCTTTGATTAACAGCACTTTGTTCATCTGTGCAAAAGGATCAAAAATCGCTACGCCCTGCAATGGGTCGCTGAGAAAAACCGCCTGCCCGCCATCGTCGCGGATGCAGGTTGGCGCAAAACGCTGGGCAAATTCCAGATTGAGTGGCTGACTTTCGAGTAGTTTTTCCCCCGCCGTGGATAGCTTGAGCAAGTACGATGTTGCCTCATCGTACGCCCAAAGATTGCCATCTGCCGACGAGGCGAGGCAGCGAACGGCCGGATATCCGGCTTGATTGAGGTTTACGCTACCCAGCTCGGTCAGATTTCGATCCAGGAAAACAGCCGTCTGAAAATCAGCGTACCAAGCCATTATTTTTAAAGGGTTGGAAACATCGAGAAATGCCGGGGTTCCGAGGCGATTGTTTGAATATCGGGTGACAAGCCGTCCCGTGGAATCGTATTTTTCCAGTTCAAAACCCTGAATCAGGTAAGTATTTGACAAATGATCTGCCGTGGCAAAATCTGCGGTTTTTGGAATTAAATGCAACCAAACACAGGTATCCTGGGCTTTTGCGACAAGGGGCAAAAACCACAGCAATATCACCAGCGTCGTTTTGAAATTTATTTCCAACATACCCTGCAAAGAACCGCATTTGCGGCGATTTGTTACAATTTGGTTTGCTGCCTTTCTAAGTGCTTGTCTAAAATTTAGACAAGCACTAAAGCACTAGGATTGGACGCCTAGCTTCCAGTACTTTTGTCCAAAATTTTACCCATCGTGTACAGCCAATCCGCCCAACGCAGTCTCTACGAACTTTCCAAAAAATTGCTGTTTTCGCCACAAGCGTCCTTGTTTGTGGAACCGCCCGCTGAACGAATCGAAGACCTGCGGCGGGTGCTTCGTTACCACGAATGGCGCTACTATGTGGGCAATGATCCCGTCATCAGCGATTTCGAGTACGACCAGCTTTACAAACAACTTGAAACCTTAGAAGCAGCTCATCCTCAATTACTTACGCCCGATTCTCCGACGCAGCGTGTGGGCAAAGACCTGACCGAAAACGTCCCCCAAGTGGCGCATCTCACCCCAATGCTATCGTTGGACAACAGCTATAACGCGGAAGATTTGAACGATTTTGACATCTCGGTCAAAAAACTTTGCGGCCTTGACAAAGACTCGGAAGTGGAATACTGCGTGGAGCCAAAATACGACGGTGGCACCATTGCATTGGTGTACGAAAACGACCGGCTCACCCGCGCAGCTACCCGTGGAAACGGTTATGTGGGCGACGATATTACTGCCAATATTCGCACCCTGCGTTCAGTGCCGTTGCAAGCCGAATTTTCCAAAAAAGGCATTGCAAAAGTGGAATTACGCGGCGAAGCCCTCATCCGAAAAGATATTTTTGAAAAAATCAACCGCACGCGCCAGGAAGCCGGCAATACGGTTTTTGCCAACCCACGCAATGCCGCAACGGGTGGCCTGCGCATGAAAGACCCTCGCGAAGCCGCCGAACGGGGACTGGAAGCTTTTTTGTATCAAGTGGGCTACGCGGTGGATCAGGACGGCAACGATGTGTTGCCAAGCTTCCATACCCACGACGAGGGCATTCACCTGCTGGAATCCCTTTCTTTTAAAACGCCGCTGGCCAAAAGTGGTACCCGGACCGAGGAAGCGGGTGTAGGGCTGGGTTTGCCCGCCACCAAAACCTGCCAAAACATCGCAGAAGTCATTCAATTTTGTACCGATTGGCAGGAATACCGCGATGCATACCCCTACGAACTCGACGGCATGGTAGTAAAGGTGAACCGCCTCGAATTGCAGGAAAAATGCGGCACCACCAGTCACCACCCGCGCTGGGCCATTGCCTTTAAATTCAAAGCTCGGCAAGCGACCACCCGCTTGCGCGATGTTGAATTCCAGGTGGGTAAAACGGGGGCAGTTACGCCCGTCGCCAAGCTCGAACCCGTGGCCCTGGCGGGCGTGACCGTGCAAAATGTGAGCATGCACAACGAGGAATTTATCCGTTCAAAAGACCTGCGCATCGGCGATCAAGTGCTGGTGGAAAGGGCTGGAGACGTGATTCCTTACATCGTAAAAAGTCTGGCGGAACTGCGCGACGGCTCGGAACGGGAAGTGGTGTATCCCAAAAATTGCCCCGTTTGCCAATCCATTTTAGTGAAGCCGGAAGACGAGGCCATCTGGCGCTGCGAAAATGCCGAGTGCGAGGCGCAGGTGCTGGCAAGAATGGTCTTTCACACCTCCAAACACGCCATGGACGTAGAAGGTCTGGGCGAAAGTACCATCGAAAAATTTTACAAGCTGGGGTGGCTGCACTCCATTGCAGACCTTTATCGGCTTGATTATGAGGCCATTGCAAAGCTGGAAGGGTTTGGCGGAAAATCTGCGGCCAACTTGAAGGCCGCGGTGGAAAAAGCCAAACAAAACCCCATTCTACGCCTGTTACATTCACTCAGTGTCCATCATTTGGGTCAGCGCACGAGCAAACTATTGGCCGCCGAGATCGAACACGTGCTTGATTTGAAAGATTGGGATTTGGAAAAATACCAGACCATCAAAGACATTGGCCCGGTGGTAGCGAAAAACATTTTTAACTTTTTCCAAAACCCCCACAACATCGAATTGTTGGAGACCATGGAAGGCCTCGGTGTGAACCTCCGCCAAACCGACGAAGATAAAAAAACGGATGTGAACACCGACGGACCGCTCTACGGGAAAAGTATCCTTTTCACCGGCACGCTCTCTCAGATGACCCGCGAAGAAGCGGCGAAAATGGCGGCTTCGGCGGGGGCTAGTCTGGCCAGTGGCGTGAGCAAGCACCTCAGCATTCTCGTGGTAGGCGAAAAAGCGGGTTCGAAACTCAAAAAAGCCCAGGCTTTGGAGACCGTAGAAATCTGGACAGAAGCCGAGTTTTTAGAGCGGATAGTGGGTTGAAATGATACTTTTGCCTTTGGAATATATACTTGATGAAAATCCTCCTGGTCAACAATACCAAAATACCGGTCCACCTCTACGGCGGTACCGAGCGTGTCATCTGGTGGCTCGGAAAATCGCTCGTTCAAATGGGCCATGAGGTGACGTATCTGGTCAAAGCCGATTCGTCTTGTCCCTTTGCCCGAGTGCTGACTTTGGATGAAAAAAAGCCCCTTGCGGCACAGATCCCCGAAGATTGTGATGTGGTGCACCTCCATTTTGAAACCAAGGAGGAATTGCCCAAACCACAGCTCACCACCTTGCACGGAAACATCTCCAAACCCCACACCTTCCATCCAAACACGGTTTTCATCTCGTCCAACCATGCCCAACGACATGGCGGCTCGGTGTATGTCCACAACGGGCTCGATTTTGACGACTACGGCAAGCCCGATCTGGACAATCGCCGCATGTATTTTCACTTCCTCGGGAATGCGGCCTGGCGGGTCAAAAACGTGCGCGGAGCCATTGATTTGGCTGGAAAGGCTGGCGAGCGCCTGCACGTCATCGGCGGCACGCGCGTCAATTTCCGCATGGGACTGCGCATCACACTCACGCCCCATGTTCGTTTCCACGGTATGCTGGGCGGCGATGGCAAAAATGCCATCATCAATGCTTCCAAAGGTTTGATTTTTCCCGTGTTATGGCACGAACCATTCGGCTTGGCCATTGTCGAGAGCCTTTATTTCGGTTGTCCGGTATTTGGCACGCCGTATGGGTCTTTGCCCGAATTGTTGGGAAAAAAAGACCATTCCGACCGAAAAAAGCAAGAATGGAATGGGGTCGTGGATGCTTTTTACGCGGATTTTGGCTGTCTTTCTGTCAAAAAATCAGAACTTGTAGAAGCCATCCAAAATGTAGATTCCTACGATCGGCACCGATGCCATGAATATGCTGTGGATCGTTTTTCTGCCGAACGCATGGCCAAGGATTACCTCATATTATACGAACAAGTGCTGAATGGGAAACCAATCCACGCCAAAGCGCCCGTTTTGAGCGAAGCACCGACGGATAAATTGCTGACCATGAAAGATTAGCGTGTGTACACGCTTTTGCAAAAAAGCAGCGTATCACACAACCTTGCTGCCGAAAAACCGTCATGGAAGCCATGTGGAGACTTTTGACTCAACGTATTGTTCCATTCCTGCTGACTTTGTTTTTTTTCAGCCCAGGCCTTTCTGCTCAAACGACCACGCTTCGTTTTGCGCTGGACCCGGTTGAAGAAACACTTTTTTGGGATAATATTCGAGGTTTTAAAACAACTCCAATCGAAAAACAGGGGAATTTAGCCAGTTTTCAAATCTCCTCCCAAACAGCCCTCGACTCCTTCCAGCTCCATTTACTGACTCATTTTCGCCAAAAAGCCTTCCTCCTGGTCTCCATAGATACCCTCCAGTGGTCGGCCAGCGATTCGAGCGTTACCAATCCGTCCATCCTCCAGGCATTTAGCATCGGACCAAGTATGCGCTGGGTTTCGCTGCGCGCCGGGACCGGGTTTGAGGGGGAAAACTGGTTGGAAGAAGCCGGTTACCGGGCACAAATGTTTGCCGAAAAACCACTTCGCTACGAGCGCATTTTAAAGCTGCAACAAAGCCTGCTGGAACAAGCTGAAAACAATGGATACCCCTTTGCAACGGTTTGGCTCGACAGTGTTTTGATGGATGAAAGCGGGGGGATTGAGGCGGTTTTGCAAATGGACAAAAATCGGTTTTTTGTGTTTAAAAACCTGAAAATCAACGGGGATTTAAAATTACCCAAGTCGTTTTTACCCAATTATTTGGGCATAAAACCGGGTATGCCCTACAGCCGCGCAAGGGTGTTGAGGCTCCGAGATCAACTCCGCTCGCTGCTTTTTTTGGAATCAACTGCCAATCCAAGCATCACATTTGCCAGCAATCCTGACGCCGAAACGGGGGAGGCTACGATTAACCTGTTTCTCCAAAAAAAACGCGCAAGCCGCTTCGATTTTATCATCGGATTGCTGCCTCAACCCAATGTTACCGATGGTCGGGTGCTGCTCACCGGCTCGCTCAGCACGGCGTTCCAAAATGCCCTGAATCTGGGCGAACGATTTTCGGCGGAACTGGAACGCCTGCGCCCGGAAACCCAAAAAATGGACGTGCAAACGAGTGTACCTTATATTTTAGGCTCCTCTTTTGGTGCAGAAGCCCGGCTCAATATTTTCCGACGAGACAGCACCTGGACCGAGGCGCAGAGCGATATTGGAGCTTCGTACCTCTTTACCGGGGGCGATTTTGTGCGTTTTTTCTGGGAAAACAAAACCTCTTCCTTGCAAAAAGTGGACACGCTTGCGGTGCTTTTTTCGCGGCAGTTGCCGGCCAATCTGGATTTTAGACAAAACGGTTTTGGCCTTGAAACCTCGTTCACCCGACTGGATTATCGGTTCAATCCACGCCAGGGCTGGTCTGTTTCGCTGAAAGTGGTGGCCGGATTCAACACCGTGCAGCGCAACAGCCAAATCGAAAATCTGCGCGATCCCGCCGACCCGGAATATACATTTTCAACCTTGTACGACAGTTTGGTGGGTCGCGCGGCACGATATCGAGCCGAGTTTCAAGGGCAGTGGTTTGTGCCACTTTTTGTGCGCAGCACCCTCAAGCTTAGTTTGCGTGGCGGCGGCATTTTTTCAGAAAAACCGGTCTTTGTCAACGAACAATACCGCTTGGGCGGCAACAAACTCTTGCGGGGTTTTGATGAGGAAAGTTTGTTCGCCACCCGTTTTGTGGTTGGTACAGCAGAGTGGCGGCTACTTTTGGGGCAAAATTCTTTCCTTTCTGCTTTTGCGGACTGGGGTTATTTGGAAAATTTAACCTTGCGCAATCGGCTTTTTCTAAGGCCACTAGGTTTGGGCGCGGGATTGAATTTTGAAACCAAAGCGGGTATTTTTGGCATTTCAGCGGCAGTTGGCCGGCGAGATGTGGGGCAGGCAGTAGATTTTCGGTCCACCAAATTCCATTTGGGCTACGTCAGTCTTTTTTGAAAACCGGATGTCGTGTGAATTTGTTGGGGGTGTGCGTAACTTGGCCTCGAAAACAGTAAAGTGTGGCACACCTAAGTATTGTTTAAGGTGTGCCACACTATCTTGCACACGCCCATTTTTTTGGCAATCCATTGCAAATCGCAACGTTTGCTTTTGCACATTTAAACCAAAGCATGAACTTCACGGCATGAAAAAACTACTTCGGCATTTATTTGCCATCGCTTCAGCAAAAGGCTCTTTGGCCCCGGAAAGGACTGCCTTAATGGTGTTGGGTGTGGCGTTTTTTGTTGTTTCGGGTTTCTTACCGACCAAAGTGTTGGCGCAGGATCCTATTTTTTCACAGTTCTACGCCATGCCACTGCAAATCAACCCGGGTTTTGCGGGGAGTGCGCGCGCGCCAAGGGCTGGGGTGGCTTATCGGAACCAATGGACAGGTTTTCAGAGCGCCTACCGAACCTATGCGGCCTATTATGAACAAAGTTTTGATCGGCTCAACAGCGGGATTGGCTTCCATCTGGAGGGCGATAATGCCGGCGACGGTATTTTCAAAACCAATCGTTTCTCGGGGGCATACGCTTACCGCTTAAAAATAACTGAAAACCTGGCCCTCAAACTCGGGCTTGAATTGGGCTTGCACCAAGTCAGCCTAAACTGGGATAAATTACTTTTTCCCGACCAGTTGGATGCCGTCAACGGGATTACCTACAATACGGAAGAAATTCGGCCCGACATGACCAGCCGTACCGATCTGGATATTTCAAGTGGTATCCTCCTCGTAAGCGATAAATTTTACCTGGGCGTGGGGCTAAAACACCTCAATACCCCCAGGCAGAGCATTCTACGCCTGAAAAACAACCTGGTGCCGGGCCTGCCGATTCGTTATACTTTTCATGGCGGAACGGAGTGGGTAGTTAAAAAGGGCAATAAACGCCAAGAGGCCTCGTTTGTCTCACCGAATTTCTTGTTTGTTGCACAGGGCCCGTACAAACAACTGAATGTGGGGGCTTATGCTAGTATGGGATCTGTTTTTGTGGGGACTTGGTTTCGGCATACTTTTCGCAATGCTGACGCAGTTATTGCGTTGGTAGGGTTCAGACAGGGGCCAATTAAAATCGGGATTAGCTACGATGCGACCGTTTCAGGGTTGGCCAACCGTGCCGGAGGAACCTTTGAGTTGACGATGGGCTATCTTTTTCCGCATAAAAACCGCCCTGACATCAACGATTGTACCCGGATGTTTCAATGATTTTTCCTTGATTCGTTAAAATTTGGAAGAACACACCCAAGGAGAAATTTACTTTTTCTACATTTGCCACTCATTTTTTTCAAAACCTGTATTTTAATACAATGAAGAAAACACTAATTCACGGGTTGAATTTCGCCCTTCTGGTGTTCGTTCTAGCTAGCTGTGGACGAAAGTCTGAAAGCTCCTCCACCACGGGCTGGAAGTACAATGACCAGAAATGGGGCGGGTTCGAAAAGACCGATTATGAAGGCCAGGCCACAGGCCCTAACCTTGTGCTCATTGAAGGCGGCACATTCGTTATGGGTAAAGTACAGCAGGATGTTACCTACGAATGGAACAACCTCGAGCGTCGCGTAACTGTAAGTTCGTTCTACATTGACGAAACAGAGGTGCGCAACATTGATTATCAGGAATATCTTTACTGGATCAAGCGGGTTTATGGTGAAACGTACCCCGAAGTTTGGAAACGTGCACTCCCGGATACGCTCGTTTGGCGTGAGGAGCTCGCGTACAACGAGCCGATGGTAGAGAACTACTTCCGTACACCGGACTATTACGACTACCCGATGGTAGGGGTAAGCTGGTTGCAGGCAACGGATTTCTGCAAATGGCGTACTGACCGCGTAAATGAGATGATTCTCATCAAACGTGGCATCATTGAGCAAACGCCTGACCAAAAAGACGACAACAACTTCAACACGGAGGCGTATCTCGTCGGTCAGTACCAACCTTCCCCACGGAAGTTGCTCAAAGACCAACAAACTGGCGGTGAGCGCCAGGTTCGCCTCGAAGACGGCATCCTGCTCCCCGCTTATCGTCTCCCGACGGAAGCTGAATGGGAATACGCCGCACTTGGTCTCCTCGGAAACCAGGCAACGACCAAAGACGAACTCATCACAGACCGTCGTATTTATCCTTGGAATGGTAATACCGTTCGCTACCAAAAGCGCAACAAAAACCAGGGTAAAATGCTCGCCAACTTCAAACGTGGCGGCGGTGACTACGGTGGTATGGCCGGTGCACTCAATGACAACGCGTTCTTCCCTGCCGAAGTGCTTTCTGGCTGGCCGAACGATTACGGTCTCTACAACATGGCCGGAAATGTCAACGAATGGACTATGGACCTTTACCATCCACTCACGGCCTCTGACTTGGAGGATACGGAAAACCACGACTTGAACGCATACCGTGGTAACGTTTTCACCACCAAGACAACAGACCCCGAAACAGGTGCTCCAGTACAAAAAGACAGCCTTGGTCGTCTGGTGTATGAACTCATGGATACCACCACTACTGCCCTCCGCGACAACTACAAACGCCCTGAAGTGTACAACTTCCTGGACGGTGACAAAGAGTCGACTGTAGAATACCGTTATGGCGTGAGTACCCTGATCAGCGATAAGGCCCGCGTAATCAAAGGCGGTTCATGGGCGGATCGCGCTTTCTGGCTTTCGCCTGGCGCACGTCGTTTCCTCGAAGAAGACAAGTCCAGCAGATCCGTAGGTTTCCGCTGTGCAATGATTCGTAAAGGTGCCGTAACTGGCAACGGCAATAAAGACGGTCACCACTTTAAAGGCAAGCGCAAAAAGCAAAAACGTCGTTACGATTAATTTTTGCCAACATCATATAAAAAACGGGAGGGTCAAAAGCCTTCCCGTTTTTTATTGGACAAATGACCGAAAATGAACACCCAGCCCCCTCCATCGCAGCAAAACTACTGGCTTAGATCAGGGCTGTATTCGCTGTCAGAAAGAGTGGTAGCGATGGCGTTCAACCTCGGAACAGCCATGTTGCTGTTGCGGCTTTTGAACAAAGAAGCCTTTGCTGCCTGGGGGCTTTTTATCCTGATGGCGTATTTTGTTGAAATGGGTCGCAACGGCCTGCTCCAAAATGGCCTCATTCGCTCCTTAAATACCCACAAAGACGATCCAATAATCCAGGCCAAAATACAGACAGCGGCTTTTGCGATTAACCTCACATATTCCCTGCTATCCAACCTAATCCTGTGGTTTTCAGTAGATTGGATCATTGGTCAATACCAGATTCCGCAACTGGCAGAGATGTTGCCCGCGTTTTTCCTCGCTAATTTTTTCATGGCGTTTTCCGCCCACAGCAATTTTATCCAACAAGCCAATTTTGAATTTCGTGGCTTGTTCTGGGCCTCTGTATTTTATCGGGGCACACCTTTTTTCTGGGTTTTAGCTTGCTGGTTTAGGGGCACTGATGCGCCACTTTGGCAATTTAGCATAGCCGTTTTGGTCGGGGTGTGTCTTGCTGCACTCGCCTCGGGTTGGTACGCCCGCCATTTTTGGAATTTTTCAAAAAAAATTGATTTTCAATGGGTTAGGAATCTTGTCGGCTACGGAAAATATGTCTTAGGTACGAACCTCAGCACGATGTTCTACAAAAACATTGACAAACTGACGCTCGGACAATTGTTAGGGCCCCTGGCGTTTGCGGTGTACGATGCGGCCGGAAGAGTGACACAATTGGTAGAAGCCCCGGCATTTAGCATCGCGCAGGTTGTATTTCCCAAAAGTGCAGAGAAAATGGTCTCGGAAGGAGCCTCAGGTGTCAAACAACTTTATGAGCGAAGTGTGGGTGCAACCTTGGCCGTTATCCTGCCTTTTGTCGTTTTTGTGCTGCTTTTTGCGGAACCAATCATTCGTTTTTTTGCCGGCGACCAGTATGCAGATTCGGCAGATATTCTTCGTTTGACCGCTTTTTTTGGATTGTTTATGCCTTTTGCTGTTCAGTTTGGGACGGTGCTGGACGCTACGGGCAAACCGGCTGTGAATTTTGTGTACACCCTAATTACCGCACTGATAAATCTTGGCTTCAGCGTGTTGTTTATCAAAGAATTTGGTCTGTTTGGGGCAGCCTACGCCATGCTCACGGGGTATGCGCTGAGTTTTATCCTGATGCAAAATTATTTGTATAAACATTTCAAAATCAATGCTTTAAAGGCGTTTTACCATATACCTGAATTTTACATAATAGGTTGGCAAATCCTACAAAAAGCATTGAAAAAGCTGGGGTAATCATGCTTAACTCAAATCCGCTGCATCTCCTCTGCCGAACCCATTTGGCGTTCACGGGCGGATTTCAATTTTTTGTCCCCGAAAGTATTCGACCAGGAAAGCATGAAGGTGCGTTCTGCGAACTGGTATGAATTTTTGACCAGCAGATTGATTTCGGGCTGACTGACCGTGCCAAACCAATTGCTGGAAAGGAATAAATCACTCGCGTTTAAGCGGAGTTTGCCCCATTTTTCGCCAAAATCTTTTTGAATACCCAGGTTTAAAGAGCCTGTCGCCCGCCATATAGCTACTCCCCAGTAGCCTGGAGAATCGTAATTGCCGGAAACTTCGAGGGTAAAATTACGGGGCAGCGAGAATGTATTGGTGCTATTGAATCCATAGGTCACGTTGCCTGTGCGAAATTTCTGGCCTTCTAGTTCAAAGTTTATTTCGGTTGAGTTGACGTACAAATTATGCTGCATGTTCCACCATTTGGTCGGCCGGAAGGGCAGGAACAAATTTGCACTGGCCACTTTTTCATTGTCCAGATTGTCAAATCGATTCAGTTGTCGGTTGGAAATTGGATCCACTCCCGGTACAAAGCGCATCGGGGCATCGGTGATGCTGTACGACAAGCCAAAGCGCCAGGATTTGAACCCGTAATCCAGTTTCAAGGCATTGGTGAAAGAGGGTTGTAGGGCAGGGTTTCCCCCTTCCAGCGTAGTCGGGTCGGAAAAAATAAGCCAGGGAGCGAGATTTCGAATCTGCGGTCGAGCAATTCGTCGGCTGTACGAAAAATTGAGGTTTTGGATTTCTGAAATTTTGTGCGTCAGGAAAACGCTTGGAAACCAGGAGCCGTATTTCCGATCTACCACGTTGGGTTGGGTTTCGGAGCCGAGGTTGGTTTGGGTATATTCGTAGCGTAAACCGGCTTTAAAATCAATTTTTTCGTTTATTTTGGTGGAAAAAGTGGCGTATGTACCCAAAACATCTTCGTCGAGGTGGAACAGAGACGTCAGATAAGCAACCGTCGTCCAATCTTGTTGCAAAGGCAGGCTGTCCACCCGAACATCGTTGTCGAAGCGCATGGAAGTAATCTTTGCACCGGCCTCCAACTTGCCATTTTGGCCCAAATTGAGGTAGTAATCGGCCTTTGCTACCGCCACGCGAATAGGGGTGTTTTTATTAATGCGCAGTTGATACTGCGTTTGGGGGATCACGCTATAGTTGGTGAGTTGTTGAATGTCGTAGTGGCTGGGGTTTTTGATGTCGTATTGAATCAAATCAGCATCCAGATTGAGGGATTGGTTTGCAGAAAACTGGTGGGTAAGGTTAAGATTACCCGCAAAAGACCGGGCATGATTGGTTTCTTCATTGGGCATTCGCAGGCGACCTTCCAGGATGCCATTTTGGGAATATTTCACGTCATTGACCGCTTCCATGTACCAGTTTCGGTCAAAAAAAGTGCCCAGAAAGCCTAGCAAGGTCTTTTTGGAAAGTTGAAAATCGGCCCCGAGGCGAGCGTTTTGAGTGGCTGTAGGGGTGTGTGGTCGGTCGCTATACGTTTCCGTTTCGAGGAAATCGTCGTTTTGTTGCACGCCTCGATAATTGGTAAAAACCTGCGGATTGAGGTCAAAACTATAGTCGTAGCTGCCGAACCAATTTACCTTCTTTTTGCGGTAATTCAAATAGACCCCTGCACCATATTTTGGACCAAAGCCATAGCCGGCATTCGCAGAGTAGCCGCCATTTAAACCCTCATCGCCGGTGTTTTTTAATACAATATTGATGATTCCCGCATTTCCCTCGGCCTCGAAATTGGCGGGAGGTGTATGAATCAGCTCGATGCGGTCAATATTGTTGGCGTTCATCCCCGCAAGCATCAGCACGATGGCATCGGCGGGTTCGCGGGATATTTTCCCGTTGATCATGATCACGACCCCTTCTTTACCGGCCAGCGAAATGCTTTTGGTGAGTTGATTGACCTGTACCCCCGGCGAGCGTTGCAGCACTTCCAGCGCATTGCCACCCGCACTGGTGATCGAATTGGCTACATTGACGACGGTTCGGTCAATTTTTTGCTCCAAAAACGGGCGCTGGGCCACAACCGCCACCTCGTTGAGCATGGCCGCGTGCTCATTCATTTTGACAGGTTCCAGTTGCAGACGCCCCGTTGTTTCCTTCAAAATAAAGGGTTCTGAAAATTTTTGCGCATACCCGACCATCGAAAATTTGAGCAAAAAAGACCCTTTTGGAACGTTTTCGAACACAAAACTTCCATTGGCCGCGCTCAGGCTACCACGGACAAGCGAACTATCCCCAGCGTCTAAAAGCAAAACATTGGCTGAAACAAGTGGACCTCCTCCGGCTTCCAAAAGGGTGCCTGCGACTTGATGTTGGGCGTTCAGATGGGGCAAAGCCGCAAAAACAGCGAAGTACAGCCAAGCGGAGGATGCAAAAAGTGGGTTTTTCATTTTCGTTTTATAAAGTGGATAAAATTAAGGCAAGTTCGCAGGCGCCGGGGTGCCGTTACAAAAAGCGATGCAAGAGACCATAAAATAATCTCGTTGTTGCATGTCTTTTGGGAACATTTCGTGACCTTACAACCCACAGGTTTCGGAAAACTTGTTGGTCTCCAATTAGATCCAGTAGTGCTTTGTGAAAATTAAAGGTACATCTTACCGCCCATTGGTGGATAGTTTGTGGCTGCTATCGCTAACTCATTGTGATTTGGCGTATCCTTGCAGCCTATCATGGAACTCTACTTCCTCTGCGCTTTCGCGTTTTTGGCCGGTTTTATTGACAGCATTGTAGGGGGCGGCGGCCTTGTACAAATACCGGCTTTTTTTGTGCTTTATCCGCATCTCTCCGTCCCCAATGTAATCGGAACCAACCGATTGGCCTCGACAGTGGGTACGGCTGTGGCGGCGTTGAATTACGCTCGAAGTGTAAAAATTCCCTGGAAAACGGTGTTATATGCAGGTGTTACAGCGGGCATTTGCTCGTATTTGGGGGTTACGTTGCAAAGCCGTTTGCCCGCTTCCGTGCTCAAGCCCATTATCCTCCTGCTCATCGTGGGCATTGCGCTGTACACCTTCAAAAAGAAGGATTTAGGGCATGAGGAGCGGCTAAATGTGGCTCCCGAAAAACTGGCCTGGTGGGCCGCTGGCATTGGTGCCGTACTCGGATTTTACAACGGAATTATCGGTCCCGGCACGGGTAGTATGCTGGTATTTGGCTTCGTGAGCATCATCGGATACAATTTTCTGACCGCTTCGGCGATCTCCAAAGTCATCAATGTTATTGCCGATGTTTCCTCGCTGATTTTCCTGTTGATGAACAAATACGTGCTGTTTCACCTCGCTTTGCCCATGATGGTTTGCAATGTGGCCGGTTCATACCTCGGCAGCCAAATGGCGATGCTGCGGGGCAATGGATTTATCCGAAAGGTTTTTTTGGTCGTAGTAGCAGGCATTGTGCTTCGATTTGCCTGGGATATTTTTGGATTGTGATTATACGGAGAGGTCGGGGTGACTCATGTTGATCTACAATTTTTCCATCAAAAACTCCGTCAATTTGCTAAACAAATGCCGCGTGGCATTGTCCCCGAAAATCCCGTGGTTACGGTTCGGGTAGTAATAGGTATCAAACTGTTTGTTGGCCTTGATAAGCGCATCAATCATCTCCACCGCTTGCTGCCAATGCACATTGTCGTCGGTCATGCCGTGGCAGAGCAGGTAATTGTCGCCGCGGAGCAGGTGTGCGAAATTGACGGGTGAGTTTGCTTCATAACCCGCCGCATTATCCTTCGTAGTGCGCATGTACCGCTCGGTGTAGGCCGTATCGTACCATTTCCAGTTGGTGACCGGAGCCACCGCCATCGCCATTTTGAACACATCGGCCCCTTTCAAAATGCAGGAAGTGCTCAGATAACCCCCAAAACTCCAGCCCCAGATACCGATTCGATTAGGGTCGGCCCATGGCTGTGATCCAAGGAATTGAGCGGCAGCAATTTGATCCTCCGTCTCGAGTTTTCCGAGTTGAAGCTGGGTGATTTTCCTAAACGCACGGCCCCTCGCCCCGGTACCGCGATTATCCACACTGACCACGATATAGCCTCTTTGCACCAGCATCTGATGCCAGCTACCCATGTATCCATCGTATTGATTTTGAACAGTTTGTGAGTTTGGTCCACCGTAAACGTCGAATAAAATCGGGTACTTTTTGAGCGAATCCAGTACCGCCGGACGAAGCATCCAGCCATTCAAAAGGGTGCCATCTTCCAAAGGAAACTGGAAAAATTCTTTTTCTACAAAACCGTATTCCTGCCGCAATTTTCGCACGCGTTCGTTCTTCGCTAAAATGCGCAAGGTGTCGTCGTTCCGGTCGCAAATAGCCACCACGGGGGGCGTGTTTGCGTTGGACCAAATATGGGTAAAATAGCTAAACGTGGGGGTAAAATTGGCCTCATGCGTACCGCTTGGCGGAGTAAGCAGCCTCGGGTCTCCGCCTGCCAAATCCCCTTCCCAAATCTGGCGATCCAGTGGCGTGGGGGTAGCTGCCTGAAAGTAAAACTTGCCGTTTTTTTCATCCACGCCATAAAAAGCCGTCACGTCAAACTCGCCGCGGGTGAGCGGTATGGGCGTTTTTCCACCTCCCGCCATGGAAAGTTTGTAAATATGTTGCCAGCCGCTGCGTTCGCTCATCCACAAAAAGTGCTGCGGGTCGTCCAAAAAAAGCAGCATGTTTTGCGACTCCACTTCCACATAAGCAGGATCTGTTTCTTCCCAAAGCAGTCGGGTTGGTATCCAGTTGGTTTGGTCTTCTTCGTCGTACAAGACTCGTTCCGGCAGCGCCAACAACAAATCCAGCGTATCCTGCGCTCGATTCAAACGGGTGATTACCAGCTGATTATCTTTCGTCCAATTGATTCTCGGGCAATAGTCGTCGGCTTCGAGGCCCATGACTTTACCCAAAATATTCCGCGTGCTGAGATCGTAGAGATGCACACTTACCACTGAATTGGCCTGGCCTACTTTAGGAAATTTGAACGTGCTGCGGCGCGGGTACATACCGCCCTCGTACCAAGTGAGTGGCATTTCCGGCACTGCTGTCTCGTCGAAACGGATAAAGGCCAGCATCGTGCCGTCGGGGCTCCAGCGGGTAGCCACCATGCCATCGCCGTCCACCGGGCTGAATTCCTCCTCATACACCCAATCCGGCAAGCCGTTGATGATCTTATTCTGGACCCCATCCTGCGTAATTTGGATGGTTTTTTTAGTAACTAAATGCTTGAAAAACAGGTTGTTGCCCGAAACAAAAACCACCTTGGAGGCGTCCGGCGAAAAAGCAACGAATTGCTGTTTACTGGTCTCAAAAACGGGTTCAACCGTGTTTTTGATTAAATCGTACACAAAATAATTGGCTAAAACCGAATGCCGGTAAACGGGTTCCGCTCCGGTGCGGAGCAGGAGTTTGGTTTCATCGTCGCTGAATTCAAACTGGTCAAAACCCTTGACTTCGTCGGGCAATTTAAGCGTAAGAATAGAATCAGATTTCGCATCCCGCACGTCGCGGATATGCAAAATGCCCTTGTAATCGGCTTCTGCGTAATGAAATCCATCGCTCAGGTATTGGAAATTGGAGCCTGTTTGAGGATAGAATTTGAAGAACGAGAAACAATCTTCGAGGGTGATGCTTTTGGGTGTTTGCGCCTCTAATTTTACAGAAAAGAAGAATGTCCAGGCAAAACAGCAGCCCGCTACCAAGGGAAAAATATTTTTCTTCATCGGACAAAATCGGAATGAGCCTCCGCTACGGCACAGAGACACGGAATGTTTGACAAACGCAGGCATTCAAGAGCGTATTCAGAAAAGTGTGGCAAAGGCGTGCCACACTTTTTTGAACACGCTCGTTTTTTAAGCTTTTCGACTTTTGCTGCGAATGTTGATGAACTCCACCGCGACCGAGAAGGCCATGGAGAAGTAAATGTATCCTTTCGGAATGTGGAAATCAAGACCTTCGCCGAGCAGTGCAACGCCGATCATAATCAGGAAAGCAAGGGCGAGTACCTTGACCGTCGGGTGTTTATTCACGAAATTGCTGATAGGAGCAGCCGCCCACATCATCACGGCCACCGAGGTAATGATAGCAGCTACCATCACTTCAATTTCCTTCACCATCCCAACCGCTGTGATCACCGAGTCGAGCGAAAAGACGATGTCTACTACAACGACCTGTGCAATCACCGAAGCAAAGTTCGCGGTGCCTTTCTTTACATCTACTTGGTCGCCCTCTTCAACCTTGTGGTGAATTTCTTTTACACTTTTGTACATTAAAAACAAGCCGCCAATAATCAAAATAAGGTCGCGCCCACTAATTTCGTTTTCCATAACCGTGAACAAAGGCTGTGTGAGGCGCATTAGCCAGGCCAGGGAAAATACCAGCCCAATGCGCATAATCATGGCCAAGGCCAGACCAATTCTACGACCTTTGGCTTGTTGTTCGACAGGGAGGCGACCAGTGAGAATTGAAATAAAAATGATGTTATCAATACCCAGAACGATTTCCAACGCACAAAGCGTAAGAAACGCGATCCAGATGTCGGGGTTGGTAAGCATTTCCATGAAATGGATGTTTTTCTTGTTTTGCTGTTAAATACTGATGATTTACGCTCATCGTCGAAGCCATCGAGACGTATTTTGTACCCGTGTGCATCTTCAACAATCAGGGTGGCAAAGATACCGAAGCGCTGCGGACATTTGGTGAACCATCTTGGAACAATCCTGTAGTCCGCATTGTACGGGCTGATTATAAGGACCTGGTGTTGCGGATGCCCAATTTCAATTACCGAACTTCCACAGGCTCCAAAGAACCCATTGCGCCCCGTTCTGTGGCAAGCAGGATTTTTCCACAGCGTTTGTAGCCGCTCCAGGCGTTTACGAGGCTTGGTTTTTCGTCGCTGAACTTGGCAAAAAAGGCCCATTGCGTCACAAGTCGGGATGTTTTGTCCACCCAAACATGGTATTTGTTTTCAGGGGTGACGCCAACCCCTTCAAAGGTTAGCTGCAGCAAATCTGCGGTTGCACCGGCTTCAGACTGGGCCGTTCCTAAATACTGGAGGGTCACACCGGAATCCTTCAGCTTGAAGGGCATTACCAGCCAATAGGAATCATTGATCCAAACTTTTTTGCCCATATCCAGGTATTTGGACAAAGAATCGGGGTGGCTTTGTTCCACACCGTTAAGGTTTACGGTCCCTGTTCCGTTGTTGAGATTAATCGAAACTTTCAGCGGGCGGGTGGTCCATTCAATCTCGCAGGTGCCCGCTTGTTTGTCCCAGACCAATTTTCGGCGCTTGAAAAAATTCCAGGAGAGGACGCGGGTTTCATCCCAGGCGGTTCGCCCGCCCATGGCCAGCATGACTTCATCGGCGATGGCGATGGCTTTTGCATCGGAAGCGGCGGCATTAAATCCGGGCGCAGGTGGGTTGAGGGGAAGGGTGGTTTTGTGTGTACACGCCGCAAAACAGTGGACGGCGAGAAGGAAGAAGAACAACTTTTTCATGTAAGACGGGTTTGCATGTTTACTTTGCAACTTTTGGAACCAAGATACCGTGTTGCCCACGAAGAGCAGTTAAGTGCTTGTCTAAAATCGCGCGTTTTGAATCGTGGGCGCAGGGAAAACGGGAGTGTTCAGAAAAGTGTGGCACACCTCGACTATCACGTTGATTATCAGTATTAGAATTTAGGTGTGCCACACATTTCTGAACACTCCCGGGAAAACGATTGATCAATACCCTCAGAGTAAGAAAAAAATGATTGTAAAAGATAAAAATTACCGTCGGGCGGTACGAACTGCCAATCCACAAGGGAAAACTAAAAAACCAGAAAAAGGGAAGGGTTTTTTTGCCCAATTTGAGTCGCTGCGCAATGTGCCGCGATTTTTTCGGATGATTTGGGCGGTTAGCCCTAAACTAACGCTCTGGAATGTACTCTTACGCCTTTCGCAAGCTGCCGTTCCACTCACGATGCTCTACGTCGGCAAAGAAATTGTGGATGGAGTACTCACACAAATCAGCAATCCGGAACCTGTCGAATATCTGCTACCCATTTCACTTTGGAACTGGGTGTTGCTCGAACTTGGTTTGGCCGTTCTTTCCAGTCTGCTCAATCGGGCTATTACGCTGACCGACAGCCTATTGGGCGATTTGGTCAACAACGACTCCTCCGTCCGAATTATCCGCCACGCCGCTACCCTGGATCTTTATCAGTTTGAGGATGCCAATTTTTACGACAAACTTGAACGCGCCCGCACCCAAACTTCCGGTCGGACCGCCTTGATGAGCATGGTACTTTCGCAGGCGCAAGACCTGATCACGGTCGCTTTTTTGGCCGCAGGCCTAGTCGCATTCAACCCCTGGCTCTTGATTATCCTGGTCATTGCGGTCATTCCGTCTTTTATCGGGGAAAGCAAATTCAATCAGGAATCCTACTCTCTTTCCCGTTCCTGGACGCCCGAACGCCGTGAAATTGACTATCTCCGCTACATCGGCGCGAGCAACGAGACGGCCAAAGAAATCAAAATTTTCGGCCTCGAAGGGTTTATCGCCAACCGTTTTAAAACCATTTCAGACCGCTATTTTATTGTCAATCAAAAACTTGCCCTCAAGCGAGCGGCCTGGGGCGCATTGTTTTCGGCACTTGGCACGATGTCGTACTACGCCGCGTATGTGTTTGTAATCGGGCAAACCATCTTGGGGCAAATTACCGTGGGTACGCTCACTTTTTTGGCCGGTGCATTCAGCCGTTTGCAAGGTTTGTTGCAGGGCATAGTCAGCCGGTTCTCGCGGATTGCGGAAACGTCTTTGTATTTGCAGGACTTTTTTGATTTTCTGGAATTGAAACCGCTTGCCGACAATCATGCAGGCGGACTAAGTATCCCGAGGCCGATCAAACAGGGTTTTGTGTTCGAAAATGTGGGTTTCAAATACCCTGAAACCGACGTGTGGGCGCTGCGGAACCTCAGTTTCACCCTCAATCCGGGCGAAAAACTGGCACTTGTGGGCGAAAACGGAGCGGGCAAAACAACACTCGTCAAACTCCTCGCCCACCTCTACGAACCTTCCGAAGGCCGCATTTTGCTCGATGGGGTAGACCTCTGTGAATACGATCCAGAAGACCTGCGCCGGGAAATCGGGGTAATTTTTCAGGATTACGTGCGGTTCATGTTTACGGCGGGGGAAAACATCGCCATCGGCAATATTTCCGAAGCGGCAAATCAGTCCCGAATCCAGGATTCTGCCCACAAAAGTTTGGCCGATGATGTCATTGAACCGCTGCCTAAAAAGTACGCGCAAATGCTCGGGAAACGTTTTGCGGGTGGGGTGGACCTCAGCGGCGGACAATGGCAAAAAGTTGCGCTTGCGCGTGCCTATATGCGTGAGGCTCAATTGATTATACTCGATGAACCGACCGCCTCGCTGGATGCCCGCGCCGAGCATGAGGTGTTTGTACGTTTTGCTGAATTGATGAAAGGAAAAGCGGCAGTACTCATCTCGCACCGTTTTTCTACCGTCCGCATGGCCGACCGAATTTTGTTCCTCGAACACGGGCAATTGCTCGAATTGGGTACCCACGAGGAGTTGTTAGCCAAGGGCGGAAAATATGCAGAGTTGTTTCAGTTGCAAGCCAAGGGATATGTGTAGGGCGAGGCAGCTCCAGAATTTTCCCTACTTTTAACCCTCGTTTTTCCGCCCACCATCCGCCATGAAGATAAAACCACTACGTGCTTGCTACCCTGTTTTCGACAAGGTTGAATCGTCCGATATTTTCTGCGACGAAGCCAAAAACCAGTACAACCAGTATGTTGAAGACGGGCTGTACCAAAAAGTTGATCAGCCGGCCTTTTTCATCTATCAAATTCAATCCATCACAGGGCAGCACACAGGCCTCGTGGCACTCAATGAGGTGGAAGATTTTTTTGATGGCAAGGTTAAAAAACACGAAGCCACCCTCAGTAAGCGCGAAAACCAGCAAATGGAAATGTTTTTCCGCTGGGAGGCCATTCTGAAACCCGTGCTACTTACCTACCCCAGTGTACCGCAGATTCGCACCTGGCTGGAAGGTTATTTGAAGCATAAAAAACCGCTTTTTGTCGCCAAATTCAAACAAGGAAAAGTGCATCACCGTGTTTGGCCTGTGACAGAAGCAGATGCGATTGCCGAGTTACAGGATTTATTTACCCAAAACGTCAAATCCACCTACATCGCCGATGGCCACCACCGAACCTCGACCATGGCTATGCTGCACGAAATGCGGGATGAACACCCCAGTTTCGATTTTGACCACCTTTTTTGTGCGTTTTTTGCTACCGATCAACTCGATATCCTGGACTACAACCGTGCGGCGGAGATTCCAGCGGACATGAGCATGACACAATTTATGGCGCATCTTTCCAAGGTGTTCAACATTGAAGCGCTGGGAACCGAACGCCGACCCGCCGACAAACACGAGATTGTCATGTGCCTCCGAAAGGAGTGGTATTCGCTGCACTGGCGTCCGGAAATTATCCAAGGTCTGGACGAACAGAACGCTTTGCTGGATGCCACTTTGCTGAACGAACGGGTACTCGGCGGCATTCTCGGCATCCACGATGTGCGCACGGATACCCGGGTCACTTATATTGACGGGAGCAAGGGAATGGAAGGGCTTAAAAAAGCAGCCACTCGGCGCAATAAGGTTGGGTTTGCGCTCTATCCGGTGCATTTTGCCGATTTGATGTTCCTGGCTGATGCCGGTGAAATTTTACCGCCCAAAAGCACCTATTTTGAACCCCGACTGAAAAGCGGCGTGTTGGTACAATTGCTCAAAAAAGAGGTGTAAGCGCGGTAAGTGTGGCACACCTCCAAGGTGTGCCACACTTCTACCCTTATTTCCCAGCCTCATACTGAATCCGTCCACCAACCACCGTTTTTAACACTTTTGCCTCCAACATTTCCTCGGGCGCACAGCGCAGCAGGTCTTTGGATAGCACCACGATGTCGGCCAATTTGCCGGGCGTGAGGGAGCCCTTCTCTTTTTCTTCAAAAGCTGCCCAGGCATTCCAAATGGTGTACGAAAGCAGGGCCTCTTCCCGGGTCATTTTTTGTTCCGGGAAAAATTCGAGTCCGGTATCTATCCGTTTTCTCGTAACAGAAGCATACAGGCAGGGCAAAGGGTCCACCTCTTCCACCGGCGCATCGGTGCCGTTGGCTAGTCGAGCGCCGCTGTCGAGCAAACTGCGCCAGGCATAGGCTCCGGTTCGGGCACGTGTTTCGCCCAGTCTTTTGGCTACAAACGGAGCATCGCTGGTGCAGTGAATGGCCTGTATAGAGGCAATTACGCCGAGTTTAGAAAAACGCGGAATATCCTGTGGATCAATGTGTTGTGCGTGTTCGACGCGCCAGCGCAAACTTCCCTCTGGCTTGCCGGAAGGATTTTGATATTTTTCATAGATGTCCAAAACTTCCCGGTTGGCGCGGTCGCCAATGGCGTGTACACAGAGCTGAAGGCCATACTGTTTGCAAGCTTCTGCCATGCGAATGACGGTATCGATCGGGGTGGTGTTTTGGCCCACAAACTCGGGTTTGTCGTCGTAGGGGGCGAGTAGCCAGGCGCCGTAGGATCCCAGTGCGCCATCGAAGTAACATTTCACCGCACGGCAGGTAAAATGTTGGTTTCCAAGCCCGATTTGCGGATAATTACCCAGTTTAGGTATATCATGTGCCGTTGGTTGTTTGGCCATTACCCAGAGCCGAATGGGGAGTTGGCCCGCTTCTGCGATGCGCCGATACTGATCCAGATTCCAAAAATTGCTTCCGGCATCCTGGAATGAGGTGATGCCTTTGGCCAAACAAGCCTGTGCGGCGAGTTGGGTGCTTTTTTCAAAAATCGCGATTTTTTCGGCTTCAGAGCGCATATTACCCCAGGCAGCAAAGGGCCGTTCGATCAATTCCATGGCGTTTTCTTCAAATACGCCGGTCAGGTTTCCTTTCACGTCGCGCACAATGCGCCCGCCCAGGGGATCGGAGGTTTCAGCAGAAATGCCGGCCAGTTCGAGGGCTTTTGCATTGGCTATGAGCCCGTGGCCGCTCGCGTGGTACAGCACCACGGGATTATTCGGCGAAACGGCACTGAGTGCGTGGTGGTAGGGATAGCCGTTGACCGTAGAACCCGCAGACTCCGACCATTTTTCCTGATGCCAGCCGCGCCCTTCAATCCAGTCTCCTGGCTGGGCAGTTTTGGCTTTTTCAGCGACTAAACTGGTTATTTCTGCCCAACTTTTGGTATTGATGAGGTTCAAATTTTGAAGACTCTGTCCCAATCCATTGAAATGCCCGTGCCCTTCAATAAAGCCCGGCATGGCAAAAGCACCCTGTAAATCAATGATTTGCGTGTTTTTGTCAGCCAGTTTTTGCATGTCGGCATCATTGCCCAAGGCCAAAATCCGGTCGCCAACAATGGCTATTGCGGTGGCTTTTGAGTTCAGCGAATCGGCGGTAAAAAAATTGCCATTGATGAAAATGAGACTCGGGGCTGCGGATGGTTTGGGCGTTTCGGAGCAAGCTGCCATAAGCAGCGCAAAAAGCACAAGGGTAAGAATTTGTTTCATGAATGAGTGGTGGTTGAAATGGTTGATAGGGTTGATGGGGGTTTATGAAGGTTGATAGGGTTGATGAGGGTTGATGAAGGTTTATAAAAGTTGATGAAGAGGGGAGAGTGTTCAGAAAACTGTCCAAGCCCCCGTCGAAAAGGATTAAAACACAGCGTACACAAAGTGGCACACAGAGAAGCTCGGAGGATTGATTATCAATAATTTATGCTCTGTGGCACGCTGTACATTTCTCATTTTTCGAGCGAATACTATCAACCTTCATAAACCCCATCAACTTTCATCAACCCCATCAACCCTATCAACTTTCATAAACCCCCATCAACTTTCATAAACCTTCATAAACCATTCAATCATTTCCGCCCAAAATCCGCGGGAATTTCTCCCCAGGTTTTGGTTTCCCACTTGAGTATTGGATTGGTAATTTTATTGACCGCGAGCCAGTTTTCGGCGCGTTGGATAAGCTCGAAGATTTTTTTGTTGCGGCTGCTGGCTTCGAGTTTGGTGTTGCATTGGCCTTTTTTTACCCATCCCTGCGCGATTTTTGAATCCGAATAGATGGGCAAGGTGGGTTTGTCCTGCTGTTTAAGCATGGCCAGGGCGTGCACGATGGCCAGAAATTCTCCAATATTATTGGTGCCCTCCTGAAGCGGCCCCATGTGAAAAAGTTCGCGGCCATCCGCCGTCCAGACCCCCCGATATTCCATGTCGCCGGGATTGCCGGAGCAGGCCGCATCCACGGCTACACTTTCGCGGATGATTGCGGATTTGGACAAGCTGGCGGTGGTTTTGGGCGGACCAGCTGTTTTTTGAACGAATTTCCAGTAGTTACTTTTGAATGCTGCGTCCGCCTCCGTGCGGCTTTCAAAACTTTTGTACTTCGCCCCGGCCACGCCGTCCACCTGTTGTTTGCAGGTTTCCCAGGAAGTGTACACGCCGGGAGTGCGCCCTTCCCAAACGACGTAAAATTTTTGCTTTGCCATACGGTGGCTTAAATTTTCAAAAGATTTACGCTGTAATAAAGCGAGGCGCCCAACCAGGAAACCTGTGCATTGCAAAGGGCTGAATTGCCTCCATCGCAGAAGCGCGAATACAAATTATCAATATTCGAGAGGCCGTAGGTCGCCCGAACACCGATGAGGCCTCCAAGGTCTTTTTTGCCAAAATTGAGTTTATATTGAAACCCGAGGTTGATGCCAACATCGTTTTTCTTAAAATCATTGATGACCCTGAAAATCTGATTTCCCTCAGTAGGTTCCTTTACGCCTTTGCCTCGCAGCCCCACCAAACGGCTGTAATACGGTCCGGCCATCATCGAAAGCCGACCATCGCGTCGAAAGGTAATTTCGGGCATCACCGCAAGCGTCAGCCAGGTAGTATTGTAGGTCAGGTCGCGTTGGTAATTATAGAAGAAGGGCATGGTGTCCACATTCACCGTGAAAGCGGATTGCGTACTGACCCTCCGGCCAATGGCACTCAGTTCGGCGTTGATGGTGATAAATCCTCCGCGTCCTTTGAACCGGGCCTGCATCCCGAGTTCCCAACCGGGTTGCCAACCAAACGTTGGTGTGCCGCCAGGTGGGTCGAGGTTGAAATTACCCGTTCCACGCAGGGTGTGCGCGTTGATGCCGCCACGTATCCGGAATTCCGCAGCCACCGGGGTGAACTCGCGCTCGAACACAAATTCCTGTTTTACCTCACGGCCATTGCGTTTTCCGATGGTTTCGACCTGGATTTCGCGGTTTCCGAGCACCAGGTAGCGGATGGTGTGCGGGTCGTCGTGCTTTGGATTGGTGAATACAAAAAAGCCGTCGGGATCAATGTCCGTAAGTTGGTATGGCACCGGCTGTTTGCTATTCTGGTTGCGCGCAATGGCGGTATAAGTAATGTTGGTATCGCGCAATTCGAGGCTTAAACGTTCCAGCAGGACGGTATCGCCGTCTTCTGGCTTGATGCGCACATTTTTTCCCATGAGCGTACTGTCGTTTTCCAACCACCAGATTTCGAGGCGGTCGCCGCGCTCCGTGGGCATAAACCAGGTGCCAACCAGGCCACGACGCAATTCACGGAAAGCGTCTTCCGGGTACTCAATTTGGGCGGAAACAAGGTTGGACAGAAGAAAAAAAGCGAGGAATGGTAGTAGTCTGCGAATTTGCATGGAGGAAAATTTTCCGCAAAAATCGGCAAAAAAAACAGGCCGCCTAACATTTTCTCACGGGTGTTGAAATTGTCAGGCGGCCTGTGCGGGAAATGCTTTTCTAAAGTATAGACCGGCTGTGTCGAAGTTCAGATTTTACCTCTGGTTTGAGGCGTTCGGCAGCCTGTATCAACAAGTCTTCATCCCTTGGAAAAGGCATTGGGCGATTACCAATTCTGTTTTTGGAATCCTGGGTCAAGGCCCGTTCGTCGCCGCGAAAAGTAGAGGCATAGTTTTCAAAAATCACCTCGGTGCCCACTTCGCAGGTTTCCAGCAGGTCGTCGCTGCGGGTATCGCGCACCTCGATTGCTCCTGTAATTCTGGCGGCTTTGCTTTGAAAAACCTCCAGCACCTCTGCCCGGATAACCACCATCCGCGGGTTTTTGATGTCGTTGCCGAGTGTATCTTTCATCACGTTTCCACGCTTATCCAGCACATAATCCCAGCCATCCTGAATCTTTTTTTCGTCGGAATAAGCGCGTTCACTGACCCGTTCCGGGCTGATGTCAATGTTTTGAATTTTAAAAACGGCCTTGTAATCGTAGTGCAGCCCCGGTTTTGCCTCAAAGGAATATTCCCGCCACTCGCTGTCGAGGCCTTGTTTGTCCATGGTCAACAAACGTTCCGCAAAGCCACTCGGCAGGATTTTGCCCGACTGGTTTTTGATTTCAAACACGACGTAGGAAGTGCCGTAATCGCGGGCTTTGGCCATTAAAGCATCCTTGTCCCGATAAGTAGGGTAATAGCGTTTTTGCAGATCAATCAAGAGCCCGTGTGCTTTTCGGGCGGCCATTCGATCTCCTTTTTCGGCCCGATCCAGCAATCCAAGCGCCTGATCGTACAGGTATTCGGCGGCTTTTGAGCGGCTTTCACGCTCCATCGAAGCGATGTCCACAAATTGGAATTGTCCACGATGACCGTTTCTGGCCACCAGCGGGGTCAGCGGCGAGATTTTGTTTTGGCGGCTGCGGATATCGAGATGGATGTTGTGGATGCGTTGCCAAAGTTCGGGGCGTTTTTCCGCCTTCAATTGTTCAATGGTCGCCAGGTCGCGCGCCTGTGCTTTTTTGAACGCCAGCTCCAGGCCCTGCACGTATTCGGCTTTCTTTTTGGGCTTTCCTTTCAGTTTGCGAATACAAAGGTCAATTGCGCTATCGTAGTCGCCACTTTCGACATACTTTTGGGCGCTGCGACACGCACTGAATAAAAATAACAACAGGAAAAGGGGGGCGAGGATTCGGATGGAGGTGTTCATAATTTTTCGTTTTGACTGTTTCCTAAAACTTGTCTGCAAGATGTGGGCATCAAAATTGCCTCGACTATTAAAACCTGTTATGGCTTTCGGAATATTTGTTAAATTCTTAAATGGTTGCCAAACAATCCTGAATGGAATTTAAACCTAAGGCGCACTTATGAAAAAAAACTTCACCCTGCTGCTCGTATGGCTGCTCGCCGTACCGATGTACGCCCAGCAAACGCCCTTGCTGGATTCGCTTGAACGTGCCCTTAAGCTGCCCGCACCCGACTCTGTGCAGGTGAGTATCCTGAACAAATTGGCGGCGCAATATTCGCGCTTCAACATGGATTTGGCGCAAGAAAAAATTGTTCGTTCCCGGGCACTCACCGAAAAGTTCTCCGATCGCTGGTCCGATGAAGCTTCGTTTTTATACCACCGGGCGCACACCCAGTTGACCAGTGGAAATCTGCTTTACCGACAAGGGAAATACGCCGAGAGCCTCGATTTTTACTTTGAATCCCTCAAAATTTGCGAAAAAATCAATGATACGCTTGGAAAAGGCAAAGCGTTGAACAGCATCGGAACGGTGTACACCTATCTCAACGACCTTGAAAACGCGCTTTTGTACCTGCGTCAGGCCGAAAAAATCTTCGATCAGCTTCGATTTCTCAACGGGATTTTGTCTGTAAAAAATAACGTTGCCAGTATCCTGAACGGCCTGGAACGCAAAAAAGAAGCCGCCGAAGAATTTAAAGGCGTGGCAGCGGTAGCCGAAACTTATGAATTGTGGGAAATCGCAGGGGGGGCCTGGGGCAATGCCATGGATTATTACATTGATTCCGATCAACTCACCGAAGCAAGCCAATATGGAGAACGGGCCAGAAACGCCCTGGCCAAGACGAATGATCGCATGAATTATGCCCTGCTTTTGGCAAAAGTATCCGCCATTAGTTTGAAAAGAGGTGAATACAAAGCGCTGCGGGATATTTCACAAGAGGTGCTCGATATAGGGAAACAACTCAACAACAATTTTCTCATCCAGGTAGGCTACACCAATCTTGCCGCTGGTTTTGTCAAAGAGGCCGCCATTGCGAAGAATGCAAGCCTGAAGGATAGTTTGTATCAGCAGGCCTTCGCTTATTTGCAGGGCAGCAGTGCGATGGCTGATTCTTTGCTCGATTCCGAAAAAAATCAGGCCGTGGCAGAGATGAGAATCAAATATGAATCCGAAAAAAAAGAACGCGAAATTAGCCAGCTCAGCGCGGACGCAAAAAACCGGGAAATAGAAGCTTTACAACGCGCAATTGAACTCCGGCAGGAAAAAATCAATGCCGAACGCGCCCGGGAACAGGCCGTTTTGCTGGAAAAAACCAATGAAAACATCAATCTCGATTTGGAAGTGAAGGAAGCGAGACTGCAGGAGCAAAACGCTGTTGCGCTGCAAAACAGAAAAGATATTGAGCTGCTCCAAGTAAAAAACGCCCGACAAGCCGCCGAGGTTCGCAATGAACGGCAGCTTCGCTATGGGCTGTTGCTGGGCTTGTTGGCCTTGGGGATTTTTAGTTTTTTATTGTACCGAAACATCCGCCAACGCATCATGGCCCAACGCCAGGTGGAGCAGCAACGCGCCGAAATAGCTGCCCAGAACGTCCGTCTGGAAGCCGCCAACAATTACAAAAGTATTTTCCTGTCCAACATGAGTCACGAAATCCGAACGCCGCTGAACAGCATCATTGGCATGTCGGATTTGTTGCATGAAACCGGGCTGACTCCCCAGCAGCGTTCCTATTCTGCGGTAGTCCGGCAGGCCTCCGAAAACCTCTTGGCAATCATCAACGAGATTCTGGATTTTTCCAAAATTGAAGCCGGGAAAATGGAGCTTCATTTGCAGCCTTTTGATTTGCAAAAACTGCTGGAAAGCCAGATTCAAATCATGCAATTGCAAGCCACGCAAAAACAAATTGGGCTTCGGCTCGACTTGGATGCCGGGCTTCCCCAATATGCCATCGCTGATCCGACGCGGCTGAACCAGGTTTTGCTGAATTTACTGAGCAATGCCGTGAAATTTACCGAAAAAGGCCAGGTTTTACTGAGCGTGAAAGTGCAGGAAAGGTTGCCGGACAATCGTGTAAAAGTGTTGTTTGAAGTTGAAGATACCGGGGTCGGAATTCCCCCTGAAAAGCTGGCACTCATTTTTGAACCCTTTGTGCAGGCTGGCGAGGATACCCACTTGTTGCACAACGGAACCGGCTTGGGACTTGCGATTTCCAGGCAGCTTGTGGAATTATTGGGCGGCCAAATCAGCGTTCGTTCCACCGCAGGGGTGGGCTCAACCTTTAGTTTTTGGCTGCCTTTGGAAGAGACGGATGCAGTCCCGGAGCAGGCATCTGTGGTTTCGGGCAAGCGATTGGCTCAGTTGGATATCTTGCTGGTGGAGGACAACCAGTTCAACCAAATGTTGGCCACTGAGCTATTGCAAAAATTGATTGAGCACCCTCAGATTCAGATTGCTTCCAACGGTGAGGAAGCCGTGCAAGCCGCCGCGAACAGCCGTTTCGATCTGATTTTGATGGATATAAAAATGCCCGTGATGGATGGTTTTGCGGCCACAAGAGCCATCCGGGCGAGTAAAAACAGCACCCCGATCATTGCCCTCACCGCCAATGCTACTTCCGACGAGCGCGAGAAATGCCTCCACAGCGGGATGGATGATTACGTTTCAAAACCCATTTCAATCCAGTTGCTGGAGGAAAAAATCCGCCGCTGGTCAAATGCTGCATCCGAACCTATTTAATGGAAAAAATTACTGAATCCGCTTCCAAATACCGGCATTTGGAAAAAATGAGCGTCCACGAATTACTGGTCAACATCAACGCCGAAGACCAGACCGTGCCCTTGGCGGTTGAAAAAGCCATCCCCCAAATAGAAGCTTTGGTTCAATCCATCGTGCCCAAAATGCGCGAGGGCGGGCGACTTTTTTACATCGGCGCGGGCACCAGTGGACGGCTGGGGGTGGTGGATGCTTCGGAGATTCCGCCCACGTTTGGCGCGCCCCCGGAATGGGTGGTGGGCATCATTGCTGGCGGCGACCGGGCCATCCGACATCCCGTCGAAAATGCGGAAGACAGCGAAACCCAGGCCTGGTCTGACCTGAATATCTGGCAAATAGACACGCTTGACACCGTGATCGGGATAGCCGCCTCGGGCACGACGCCCTATGTGTTGCATGGTTTGCAGGCCTGCCGTGAGCGCGGCATCACCACGGGTTGCATCACCTGCAACCCCGGAGCGCCTTTGTTGGCAGCGGCTGATTTTCCCATCCTCGCCGTGGTTGGGCCGGAATTTCTGACCGGCAGCAGTCGAATGAAAGCGGGCACGGCGCAAAAACTGATTTTGAACATGATTTCCACCGCCATTATGATCCAGCTCGGGCGTGTGGAAGACAACAAAATGGTGGATATGCAGCTCAGCAACCACAAACTCGTGGATCGAGGTGCAAAGATGGTGATGCAGGCCACCGGGCTGGAATACGAGGCCGCGAAGCAGCTTTTATTGCGTTTTGGGAGTGTAAGAGGGGCGTTGCGGGCTTTGGGTGGGGGGTGAGGTATGATAGACAAGTGGGGTAGCGCTAAAATCTGTGCTGTGGTTGTCGGCAAAGCCGACGGGAATAATAGGTCACGACGTTGAAACGTCGCGGTAGGGTGCGATGGGCTTGGGGAGCTTCGTGTCAGCGGGGCTTCGCGCTAGCGGGGGATTAGCCTCGCGCTAACAAGAATGGCTATCAGCTTTCTAGTTTTGAATACTAGTCAATAAACCATTCGTTAAATACAGAAATGAGCCCCCATACACCCACTGCTCTGAAACTAAGCCTTCAAGAATTGTAGAATTTATTTTATCCGGTTTCCCCCAAGATAATTTGCATTCCTCTTCATTCATTCCAATTTTCACCTTACCACTTTGAATTAGGGACCAATTTTCTTTAGAAATTTTTGGATATTTCGTCTTCGGGTCTTCAAATGAAAAGACTTTATCGAAGTGCAAACCATGTGGTTTATTTCTTTGATTAATGCCGCTGAGATATATATCAATATAGGCTTCATTTAGGTTGTCCGGTTTAAAAACAACTCGTATTGGAGCATCGGCACTGCCCACACCAACTTGTGAAACTACTGCAGGGTAATACTTAAATCCATCTTTTTGATGTGCTCCATACCCATCTTCGTCATCTCGCATCCACATGGAACTTAAAAGCCAAATTCTTTTACCAACCAGATTTGCTTTCAGTGTATCTATCTCCCCCGTATAAATAAGATGTTTTATGACATTTAGAAATCCTTTTCCCTCCGCTTCATATTTCTTCATCTTGTCAATACCTGCAAAAGGAAACGTTTCCTGCTCATATTTTTTTCCTTCACATTCAAACTGAACAAAAGTTTGTCCTTTTCTTTCTTCAAAGCCTTTGAATGTGCAAATTTTATATTCAAAGGTTTTCACTTTGATTCTGTCAGCAAACTTATCCTTTGATTTATAAGGAAATAAGTCAAGAGTATAACTACTATTTCGTCTATCAGGTTCCACTATAAATTTCATTCCGACATCCCAGCTATAAATTGGAATATAAATAAATTTTTTTGAAAATTCACTTTTGCCTTCATTAGGCATTAAGTCATTATTTTTACTGGGTACATTAACTTCATATGGGTTTTGCCCGTAAGAAAGGCATGTCATAAAAACGCAAAACAGTGTTAAAGAAAATTTTTTCATGATTGGTATTTTAAAAAATTTTGCAAGATTTAGGTTTAGCAATTGTTTGCGGTTTGGCATTATTTAAGAATTTGTAACAATTTTTTGAGGGTTTATTGCAAGAATCCACCCGAAGTCTGAGTTAGGGGGTAGACAAAAAAAAGGGTCGGTAACTGTACTTTTGAGTTGCGAAACTTAAACTACCGCTCACCGACCCATGACAAAGGTAGATTTTTTAACCAATCAGAACAAATCCCCGCTTGCGCGAAGCTGACTCAATACCAAGCCCAACGCACGCTGGCGCGATGGCTTCAGTCCCGTTCAGAGTATTCCCGCCGGTTTACCAGCAAACGCAAAGTGGATCCCATCGATTCAAGGTGGGGCTTCGTGGCAGCTGGTAAGCATGCTGGAAGACTTGGCGAGCGGAATATGAAAGTTAGAGACACACTACAAAAAATGTGAGATGAAGCACTTTGATATACAGATTGTTTTATGTACTTTTGTAAGAAAAACTTCAAATGGACAAGATTTTCCAGATTTTTTCAAATCGCGAAATTGCTCTGTTGTTTTGGGCAATTGCGATTTTAGTATTTTTAATGGTATATGATACACCCCGAAAATCCTTTATTGACGTAGTTAAAATTATATTCGGAACACCCGTCTTAATAATAATAAATATTTTAGTCTTAGATTACACTTTGTTGATGATTGACTTTTTACAAAGAGTTCAATTTTGGGATGAAAGCCTAATCAAAGATACCATCATTTGGTTATTAGGTACTGGCATTGTTATGACATACTACTCAATAAATTTTCGTCAGGTGGATGATTTCAAAAAAGTGCTAATTGATCTTGTAAAGTGGACTATAATATTGGAGTTTCTTGTTAATTTTTACAACTTTAATCTGTTGACTGAGATATTGTTATTACCTATCCTTGTCTTTTTAGGGATGATTCAGGCATCTTCAGAATTATACCCCAATTACAAAAAGCTTGAATCGTTTTATAAGTCAGCGAGTGCCGTTGTCGGCCTTACAATTCTATCCTATGCAATTTTTTGGGCATTTATTCACCCGGAATTATTATTTACTATTTCCAACCTGAAAAGTTTTCTTCTTCCTATACTTCTAACTATCATATTTGTTCCATTTGTTTATTTGGTTAAACTTTATGCTGAGTATGAATTGCTTTTAATCAGATTACCATTTTTAATATATGATGATAAATACAGAAAAGCAGTAAAAAAACAAATCTTTTTAGTTGCTAATTTTAATTTAGCAACTCTGTTGAAAATATCCGGTGGTCTCGCAAAGTTGATTCTTGTGGATGAAAGCCGCTCACTTGAAGACATTAAAAAAATCAGTAAATAATCTATCATTCCCGTCTCTCTTACTATTGTCACTAATTGAACAACGGAGTAGGTGTTTAGCCATTTTCTTCGATATTCTTGTGCTAGTGACAGCCAAGCGGGCTAAAATGGTATGTCACGACGCTGTAGCGTCGCGGCAGGGTGCGTTGGGCTTGGGATTGGGGAGGTGAGCGCTAGCAGGTGGAGAACACCATGCAAGGCGGAAAATATCCTATAGGTTTAGTTATATTTCCTCTCCTTCTTGCCATTGTTTCCATTTTTTCAATAAAATATTATACGCGCCTTGTAGACCACCTTGGTCATTTATGCTTCGTGTAAAAGAGTCAAAATTTACATAGTCCAATTCTCGATCCTTCAACTTCTTACTATTCTTTCTACTTTGCTCAAACTGAACCAAGAAATTTCTGAGTTCATTTGACTGTGAAGCACCGTAAGTCCGATAAAACCAGTAATAGATCGGGATCATACCGGATGATGCTAAAAGTGGATCCTTAGAAATAAACGACGAGTCCATATAGCCTAAAACCTTTTCAATTTCAGTGTATGCTTTATCCAAGCTGGATGATTCAGCTGCAATGACATCGTCAACAAGTCTATCCAAGTGTATCCGTTTAGTATCAACAAATTTTCCCCGAAACTCGATAAGAAGTAGTTTAGTAGCGACATTTGAGTCCTGCCCTCTCTGGGTGTTAAACCTAACTCGATCCACAAAAAAGTGATTAGCTATTATACGTCTAGTAAGTTTTGGCACATCACCTCTCATTGCATTTCTAAGTTCAGCACCAGTTAAGGGTTTGCTGTTGTTCAATCTTATGAACATCTCATTAATCATTCCTTCATTATCCGTTATTATACTAATAACAGAAAGATTATAGTTTTCAAACTTACTGGCGATTTTTGGGTACTTCGATTTCAAGTCTTTGTAACTTAGACCTCCAAGGTTTAGGTTTGGTTCTTCGATGTAGATAAAATCTTGATCGATAAGCAATTTATCACTAAAAAAATCAAACATGGCCTCAAACCTCTGTTTACCATCGACAACAGAATACGGTCTCCTGCCTTCATTTAAAGTAGAGCTGAAAAAAGTAAAATCAGCAATGTATATTTTAGGCATATCAAAACCATTCAAGATCGAATCAATCAAATATGATTTATCTGCGGTAGACCAGAGCTTTCCTTTCCTCTGATATGAAGGTGAAAAGTCGATATTGTCTCGCTGATCGTACCACCAGCTTAGGGTTCTCGAGTCAAAGTTTCTGATTGTGAACATCGTTTAAATATCAAATTTGTAAAAGCGTCGAACTTCCTTTGCCAAACCCTCTAAGTCAGGGTAAACGACAGAATCTGTAATGCCTAATGAGGTTAATGAGGTTAGTAAGGATAAAATTTTATCCTTTGGTAAAATTAATTTTATCAAAGAATCTTGAGGAAATGAATCTTCGATATATGTTTCTTCCATTGGCTTCAACTTCTTTCCAAACACAGTAAAAACACCTCGCTGTGAAACTATTCTAGAACTATTGTGAGTTCCAAATATTCCGATTGGCTTCTCTCTGATGTTACCAAACGGTGTGCGTGGCTTGAAACTATCCACAAAATGGTCCTCAACAGAAAGAATCCCCTTGTCATATGAAAAATCCCGTAAGGATTCTTGATTCCAGACGACAGGGTCTAGGACCCATATGCAGGCATCTTCCTCATATACTCTTTTTTTCGCAGCTACATTGTAATGAGCACTCGTCAGGGCAAAATACATAGCGATAAAAGGGTTCTCGGACCAATCAAGTAATCTTGTTGGTATTCCGTGATGCTGCATAAAAAACAACACCTCCCAATCATTCTTCTTATCAAGTGGACGGCTTAGAAAAGGAACCGATCTTTGATTAAATCGATCCATTATCTGAGTTTCTAGTTCGATAATCTTCTCAGGCGATACTATGGTCGCATGCCTATGAATAGATGGGGATAAAGTGTAAGTTGCCCTACCGGATCCTCTAAACCAAAGAGTCGAATCCTTCGAAAGCGCTAAATGTTTTTCTATGAAGTTTGAAAAATGCTTTAGCGTTGGAATGTCATGTTGATTTAAAGTTGTTGACATACTATTTCTTTTAATAGAAATTGATTTGCTGCAATGCTATCAGGAATGTGATAAATCTCAAAAGTGGTTTTTACATGATCTTTGGCATTGTATTCTTGGGCTCTGCATAACGCTCGAGAATTTTCGAAAACTAGAAATTCTAACTCGGAACAAATACACCATTCAAGATCATGTTCCTGCCGAGCTTGTGAAAGCTCCACTAGTAGGGTACCGTCAATCTAGGTATCAGCGTTTCGGCAATAGTCTGACCAAGTTTTACAGGTACAGCATTACCAAGTTGCCTCATTGCTTCTGTCCATGACCCAAGTATAGGGTAATCATCGGGGAAAGTCTGCATACGCTTAGCTTCAAGAATGGTAAAATATCTAACAGAACCGTCAGAAAATCGTATCATATTTTCACCACCAGGCACACCGTGATCCCCTGCTTTGAGAGCCTTTGATGGTTGGTCTATGTCACTTCCTGTATGCCCTGGATAAGACCTTGCACCACCACGGTGATAATGTTCCGGATGAAAATCCTTTACTTTTTGCGGGTTCGGCAAGTCGGCAATTGCATCACGAACTGTAAGCCAAGGTTTTAAGGTCGGCGGGAAAAAACCATGCTTGCTCATCAGCCGCTTTTTTTCAATGTCCATACAAAGAAGGTCAGCAGTAGAGGGTTGGAGTTTATGACTTGTCCAATAATTGCCTGTTACATACTTACTCCAAAGTAAAGCATCTTCGGAATGCGTTTCTTCAGGAAAACTCCAAGCTAAATTTAAATCATTGCGAATACCAACGATAATTACACGTTCCCGTTTTTGAGGAACCCCATAATTAGCGGCATTTACAAGTCTGAAAATTACATTATACTTTAAGCCATTATAATTTCCTTTTGTATGAACCTTTTCAAGCTCAGATAGATGCTGCTTCCAATCCCCTGTGTTGTTGGTAATCTCTGGATAAGTCAGTTGAAGAATAATGTAATTAAAATACTCTGCGAAAGACTTTCGAAGTAAGCCTTTTACATTCTCAAAAATGAATGCTTTAGGCGTTAATTGCCGAATTGCTGAAATTGCATGAGGGAACATATCCCTTTCATCATCGAATCCTTTTGCTTTTCCCCCCATAGAAAATGGCTGGCATGGTGGTCCTCCGGCTATTAGGTCAACACCTGAAAATTTTTTAAAATCGACCTGTCGAACATCTGTTTGATGAACAATGTCAGAATTGTAATTAAATCGCAAGGTTTTGCAAGCATCAGCATTCCATTCAACAAATGCCGTATGATTCGCACCAGCTATTTCAATGCCTTTGGCAAGTCCGCCTGCTCCTGAAAAAAGTTCAAGACTATTCAACATTTTTTTTGTTTTTGAGGATAAAATATTCCACTGCTTTTTCTTCAACTCGGTCAATCGTTGACGATTGTCCGATACACTTGTCCGCCCACGGTCTGCCCGGATGGATAATGTCCCATTCTGATTTTGCCTGATTATACCTACCCGAACCAGGGTCATGATTGCCGAAGCCATCAATTTTTGTATTCCAGATGGGTTTGTAATATCGAATCAATGCCGCTTCAACAGTTCCAATTAAATGATTTGCACTGTCTTCTAGAATCATGAATCTGCAGGAAAAATCGCTTTGCTCAAGGTTTTTTGCCTGATTTACACTTTTACCATGTTCTCTTAGACGCCCAAAAAGTTCATACGTAGTTAAGCCAACTCTTGAATCTCTTGCTTGTCGCCAACCGCCTGGAACGGCTTTGCCAACATAAATAGGTAGGTGAAACTCGAGCCTGTTTATTTCGTACATTTCACTGTAATAGTCGTTTTTGCCTGTATAGTATATTGCATAAACTCCCGTTCCATGGAATCTTACAGGTGGTGGAAGTGTATGAACGGGTGTTCCGTTGAAGAATCTGATAGTGTCTTTTATCAGTTCTTCAAAAGCGTCAGATTTATATATATGTTTTGTTCTGTCAAAAATTGTTTCCATGCGTCAAAAGTAGTGATTTGTGTTGAGTTTAACGATTTCCACTTGATTGCGCCCAACTAACCAAAACACACACTTAAATTTTATTTTTCTATAATGCTCTTTTGATAAAAAATTAGCGTTGCTCAAATGTACTTCAAAAAAAACGGTCACCAGCAGCAGCCAGCCGGCAGAAACATAGTGTGGGAAAAGCGTTTCAAGTAGAGGGAACTGTATCCGCAGCACCTAACAAGCCTTTAAAGGCAAAAAGGTATCGGCGGCTCACCCGTCATAGCCTTGGCGTAAGCGGGGAAATAAGAACCGACTGTTGTTTGCCGCCCCCGGCGACCGTAATTTTTAATGTGGACAATGGGTTTAATGTGGACAATGGGTTTAATGTGGACAATGGGTTTAATGTGGACAATGTGGTCAATGGAGTAAATGTGGTCAATGTGAAGAATGTGGTCAATATGTTTAATGTGGTCAATGTGTTTAACCCAAGCTCAGGCAATCATTGACCACATTCTTCACATTGACCACATTAAACCCCATTTTATGCACTGCATGCTTCGCAATCCGGATCATCCAGGCTACAGATTTTGCCTGCTACTTGCTCGATATCCAGGGCCGACATCTGCACTGGAGGAACCGGGGCTTGCGCGAATTTTTCCGCCGTTATACTCGCCGCCACAATTGGCTCAGCGGTTTGCGCATTGGCCACAAACTTCTGCTGGTGCTTTTTGCTGAGCGTGAACTTGATCGGATCCGTGGCCGCTTTGGAGCGGAGGTAGTACATGCCCGTTTTTAACCCTTTTTGCCAGGCGTAGAAGTGCATGGAGGATAGTTTGGCAAACGTCGGTGCTTCCATGAACACGTTGAGGCTCTGGCTTTGGCAGATGTACGCGCCGCGATCCGCACTCATGTCAATGATGACTTTTTGGCTGATTTCGTAGGCGGTTTTGTACACGTCGCGGACTTCCTGCGGGATGTCTTCGATGCCCTGTACCGAGCCGTTGGCGGCCATGATGGCTTCGCGCATTTCTTCGTCCCAAAGGCCGAGCCGCACGAGGTCGCGCATGAGGTGTTTGTTCACCACAATGTGTTCGCCCGCGAGGGTACGACGGGTGTAGAGGTTGGACGTGTAGGGCTCAAAACACTCGTTGTTGCCCAAAATCTGGCTCGTGCTGGCCGTTGGCATCGGCGCAACGAGCAGGGAATTGCGCACACCAACTTGTTTCACGCGCTCGCGCAAACTGTCCCAGTCCCAACGATTGGACGGGGTCACATCCCACAAATCGAACTGGAACATGCCCTTGCTCAGCGGCGAACCCTGGAAGGTTTCATACGCCCCGAGCTTTTCGGCCAATGCCGCAGATTCGGACACCGCAGCGTAGTAGATGGTCTCAAAAATATCCTTGTTCAACTGCTTGGCCGCGTCGCTGTCGAACGCCAGGCCCATGAGGATGAACGCATCCGCCAGGCCCTGAACGCCCAAACCGATGGGGCGGTGGCGCATGTTGGAATTACGCGCTTCCGGGATTGGGTAGTAGTTTACATCAATTACCTTGTTGAGGTTGCGGGTAGCCACGCGGGTAATGTCCGCCAGTTTTTCAAAGTCAAACACGCCGTTTACCACAAATTTTGGCAGGGCAATGGAGGCCAGGTTGCACACCGCCACCTCGTCTTTGGAGGTGTATTCAATGATTTCTGTGCAGAGGTTGGAAGAGCGGATGGTGCCCAGATTTTGCTGGTTGCTCTTCTTGTTGGCCGCATCCTTGTAGAGAATGTACGGGGTGCCAGTCTCGGTTTGGCTTTCCAACACAGCTTGCCAAAGATCGCGGGCCTTCACGGTTTTGCGGGCGCGGCCCTCCTGCTCATACTGGTGGTAAAGCGCCTCGAATTTTGCGCCGTACAAATCAAACAAGCCAGGTGCTTCGTTCGGATCAAACAGCGACCAATCGGCGTCTGCTTTTACCCGTTCCATGAATAAATCGCTGATCCAGAGGGCATAAAAGAGGTCGCGGGCGCGCATTTCTTCCTTACCGTGGTTCTTTTTCAGTTCAAGGAACTCAAAAATATCAGCGTGCCAAGGCTCGAGATACACGGCAAAAGCGCCTTTGCGTTTGCCACCGCCCTGGTCCACGTAGCGAGCTGCGTCGTTGAATACGCGGAGCATCGGGATGATGCCGTTGGAGGTGCCGCCCGTGCCTTTGATGTACGAACCCGTGGCGCGGATGTTGTGGATGCTCAGGCCGATACCGCCCGCGCTTTGGCTGATGAGGGCGCAGCGCGTGAGGGTCTCGAAAATGCCCGCGATACTGTCGTCCACCATGCTGAGCAGGAAGCAGGACGACATCTGTGGCTTGGGCGAGCCAGCGTTGAAGAGTGTTGGCGTGGCGTGGATAAACCAGCGTTCGCTCATCAGGTTGTAAGTCTCGATGGCCGCGTCAACGTCTTCGCCATGGATCCCGACGGCTACGCGCATGAAGAGGTGTTGGGGGCGTTCAGCCACCTTTCCGTTCATCCGCATGAGGTAGGAGCGTTCGAGGGTTTTGAAGCCGAAGTAATCGAATTCAAAATCGCGGTCGAAGATGATGGCCGAGTCGAGCTTGGCCTTGTTTTTTTGGACCACCTTGTGCGTTTCGTCGCCAATTAAGCCGGCGCGATCGCCCGTTTTAGGGTCAACGTAGTGATAGAGGTCTTCTATCACCTTGGAGAATGATTTTTCGGTCTCCTTGTGGAGGTTGCTCACGGCGATGCGCGCGGCCAACAGGGCATAATCCGGGTGGACGGTAGCCATGGTAGCGGCGGTTTCTGCCGCGAGGTTGTCGAGTTCGACGGTGGTCACGCCGTCGTAAAGGCCCATAATGACCTTTTTGGAGACTTCAATAAGGTTGACGTAATTGGTGTCGAGGCCGTACGTCATTTTTCGGAGTCGCGCCGTGATCTTATCGAACGACACTTCTTCTTTTCGACCGCTGCGTTTGATTACTTGCATCATGATTTAATTGTTTCGATTTTTTGATTGATTCGATTGATTCGATTTTGCGCTGGGCTTGGTGTTAGGATCAGAATTTTCAGAATTGGATCAGAATTTTCAGAATTGGAGAATTTTCAGAATTGGAGAATTTTCAGAATTTTCAGAATTTGCAGAATTTTTTTGCCGTTGTCGGCGTCCTCACCAACAACAACGATGGAACGGAAATTCAAGCAAATGAATTGATTGTCAATGATTTACGTCAAGTGGTTTGTTTTTTAAAGTCTGGTATTTGGCTCCGTCGTTTGTTGTTGGCGAGGAGACGCCAACAACGGCAAAGAAAGCCTGCCTTGACTGCTACAGCGCACCGTCCATCAGCCCAAGAAAACAAATTCAATTCCCCGTCAATTCCTTTAACTTCTCTTCATATTTCAAGATTTCGGCGGGATCAAATCCGGTGGTTTTAAACACCATATTGCCTTCTTTATCAAAGAAATAAGTAGCTGGAAGGGAGGTGGCGCGGACAGAGCCTCCAAACTTGGTTTCGGGATCCCGGTAGATGGTGTACGTCCAGGCACTCCGCTTGGCCAAGAATTTTTTAAAGTTCTCCGGAACTTTCGGATACTCCCATGCCAACGCCACAATCTCGAGTCCGTATTTTTCTTTCCAAAGTGGATACATTTTGTGCAAACTATCCAATTCAGCTATTGCCGGGCGCATCATGGAATTCCAGACAACCAGCATGGTTACTTTGCCGGGTTTTACGATCTCGTTGGCATTCACCGCAACGCTGTCCAGATTTAATACGATAGCGGTTTCCGGGAACAATTTTTTGTTCTGCGTATGAACTGCGTTCAATGGAAGTAAAAAGAGTGCGAATAAAAGTTGGAATGATTTCATGTTGTATTGTTTCCCGCCGTGCTTGGTGTTTTTACACAGCGGAGTGAGTTTTTCAATTTGATTCTTGTTGGTACTGTGCTTGGTGAAAACTTAAGCTCAGCGGGAATGAGCCCTATCTCTTTTTCAAAGTCTCCTTCGAAACAACATACCTTTCCTTATCGGGGCTTAACACAAACTCTACCTCATAATTTCCTACAAGGATCAATCTTTCGGATCTGGTAGACATATCGATCTCCACCCCTTTTTTTATTTTCATATCAGAAACCGCCTTTTCAGGTGTAATCAGCCTGTGATTGTACGACTTGTATTCCTTCCCAGTAATTATCACGCCGACACGATTGAGGTCGTTTTCTGGCAAATAGGGATGAGTGTGGTTCCATTTGTGGTCATTGAAATAAAAATACCTTATAGACTGGTTTTCTAAAGGACTGATTTTATAAAACACAACCGAAGTGTCTGTGCAAACGCACAACTCATTATCAAGAAAATACCCATATTTCCCTACCGTGTCAATGCGCTGCTGAAGAGAATCTTTGACTAAATAGATAGTATACTCAGTGGCATTTGTTAAGTTTTCACCTTTTTCTGCATAATAAGTGAGATGCTTGTACTTGCATGATGCCGGGACAGGTGCTTGCGAAAAAAGCATGGTGGACGTAGAAAATCCCAGGCAGATGGTTAAAAGGATGGTGTATTTCATGATGAGGAAGTAGTTAATTTTCGCCGTGCTTGGTGGAGTTTTTGGATGATTTCTTTTTTCATGGTCTGGATCAGAATTTACAGAATTGGATCAGAATTTACAGAATTGGATCAGAATTTTCTGAATTTAAGAATTTACAGAATTTGAAGCGTGCGGGATTCTGAAAATTCTAAAATTCAGAAAATTCTGATCCAGTTCTGAAAATTCTCAAATTCAGAAAATTCAGATCCTCACCACCTTCACCCTTGCTACCCGCCCCTCCTGTTCAATCACTACCGTATAAAACCCCACTGCCCAGGTCGCAGTTTCGATTCGAATTTGCTCGTTTGTGTTGGGCAAAAGCGTGTGCTGCAATTTCCCCAATGCATCAAAAACCTGAATCCGTTGCACCCGAGCTTGATTGTCCGATTGGAGTATTAAATAATCCTGCATCGGATTTGGGAACACGCTCCAATGCTCCGACACCGATTCGGGTTTTTGTGTTGAGCTGAGTTGATTGAGCCGATATTGGCTGAAAAACCGCCAGATTTCCTGACTTGCGCTAAAATCCTGATTGGTTACGCCGATGTTGAACGACGCGCCGGGCCAGGTGTGCCCGCCCCCGTTTACTTTGTAGAGTTCAACCGTGCTGCCTTGATCGCCGCCGGTGAAAAGTTGTCGCTCTGCGGTGCAGCCGTCGGCCATGTTGGTATTTGGCACCTGCGTGATGATGGGGGTTGGATTGCATTCATTAAAATCCACCCAGGCATTTACCAGCGCGGGGATGCCCACAAAAGTGTTTATCGCAGAACCGTTGTATGGGACGGTGTTGTCGGCGGTGCCGTGGATTTGCATGACTGGTACCGGACGTTCGGGGTTACAGGCATTGAGTTTGGACTGGATCATGGTGCCCGTCACGGATGCGATGGCGGTGATGCGGTCGTTCAGTTCGCAGGCCAGCGAGTAGCTCATAAATCCGCCATTGCTCATCCCGGTGCTATACACGCGGTTTGCGTCAATATTGTAATTGGCTTGCAATGTATCGAGCAGATCGCTGATAAAGCCCACATCGTCCACATTGGAATTGCCCAAAAATGTGTTCCAAAAGCGATTTCCCTGACCATCCAGGGTGCCATTGGGGTGCACCACCAGAAAATTGGCCGTGTCCGCAAGCGGGCGAAAATCGCCATAAAATGCCTGGGCAACGTTGTTGGAGGTATAACCGTGCAGGTTAAAAACCACTGGCACGGCGGTGTTGCCGTTATATACTGCCGGAATATAGAGCTGATACTCCCGGGTCAGGCCCCCACTTTGAATGGTGCCGGAAATGGTGTTCTGAGCAAACAGAGTCCCTGCCAGAGACAAACAAAAAAGGGCGAATAAAATGCGCATGATGTATGGATTGATTCGATTAATTCGATTTTGAAGATTGATTCGATTGATAACCAGTGCTTGGCTATTTGTCGCGTCTGCCTATTGTTTATCAATGGCTTTCAAAACCTCTTTGGGTATAATGGCTTTAAAAAGTTCCTTTTGTTGTTCGCCAGCGGGGCCTGGTTCGGAGCGTTTGTCTTCGATCAGCGACCAGTTGGGCAGCGTCGGGTCTTTGTACGCCACGAGTTCCTTGTTTTTGAAGGCAATTTGCATGGTCGAGTCATTTTCCATTTGGACATTGTCGGCTCCGAACTGACTTTTCAAAAGCGGAATCAACATGGCTTTGAGGCCACTTTCTGCTTTGATTGTCAGCCGCATGGCACCCGTGTAGGGAACTTTGGTCCAGTAGTACGGCCCGGTGATTTTGATCTTCAGTTTGAGCTTCGGATCAAAATCAAAACGTGTCAATTGAACCTCCATCATTTCATTGTTCATAGCAGCTTCCATGCTGGTTTCCAGGGAATCCCGAGGAATAACATCGAACATTTTGGGCGGCATGAACGAGAATATTTTGTCAAAATCTCCGGCCAGGGTATATTCCCGATAGGCCATCAAATCTTTCCACAAGGCATCTTTCAACTGCTTCTGGCTTTGCGCCTGAAGGCTGGATGTTAGATAAAACAGCGTAATAAGAGAAAGAACTAGGGTTTTCATGTTAAAAGTAAGGTTTATGAAGGTTGATAGGGGTTTATGAAGGTTGATAGGGGTTTATGAAAGTTGATACAATCAACCCCTATCAACCTTCACAAACCCTCATCATCCGCTCAATTTACGCCGTTGTTTCGTCTTCCACCGTCGCTTCCGGTGCGTTGTTTTTCACCGATTCAATGCCGTTGTCGCGGCTGGCTTCGCTCTCGTATTGCTGGCTGTTGCCAATCACTTGGCCGTTGCTGGCTTTGAGGTTGAAATACGGTTTGCCGCTGGCGGAGGTCAGGCGATCGAAACGCGCATCGTCTTGTGCGTTTGTGCGCACTGATTCAATACCATTGAGGCAGGACGCTTTGGCGGAATAGCCTTGGCTGGTGAGGATTACCTGACCATTACTAGCCTTGAGGTTGAATTGAAAGTCCCCGTCTTTACGTTGGGTGATGACAAATTTTCCCATAAAAAGAGATTTAGTGTGAAGGTTATTATTTCATCGTTACTTAGAAATCAGCTTCCATCGAGAAGACCTGATCTTCGCGTTTGGTCATGACGCCTGCTTTGGCGTAATCACCCACCCGTTTTTCAAAGAAATTGGTCTTGCCCTGAATGGAAATCATATCCATCCAGGAGAAAGGATTGGCAGTGCCGTAGGCTTTTTCACAGCCCAGCGACATGAGTAGTCGGTCGGCCACAAACTCAATGTATTGGCTCATCATTTCGGCATTCATCCCGATGAGCGAAACGGGCAATGCGTCGGTCACAAATTCTTTCTCGAACTCAACGGCCTCCGTAATAATGGCTTTTACTTCTGCCGGATCAAGTTTGTGTTCCAGCATAGAATACAACAGGCAGGCGAAATCGCAGTGCATGCCCTCGTCGCGGCTGATGAGTTCGTTGGAGAACGTAAGACCGGGCATGAGGCCGCGTTTTTTCAGCCAGTAAATGGAGCAAAAGGATCCGCTGAAAAAGATGCCTTCCACCGCCGCGAAGGCGATCAGTCGGTGCGCAAACGTTGGCGCGTTGTCAATCCAGCGCAGTGCCCACTGACCTTTTTTCGACACGCATTCGAGGTTCTGCAAGGCGTTGAACAGGAAATCTTTTTCCTTTGGATCCTTAATATAGGTGTCAATCAGCAACGAGTACATCTCTGCGTGGATGTTCTCAATCGCTACCTGAAAGCCATAAAAACAGCGGGCCTCTGGAATTTGCACCTCGCGCATAAAATTGAGCACAAGGTTCTCGTTCACAATACCGTCGCTGGCTGCAAAAAACGCCAACACGTGTTTGATGAACTTGCGGTCGTTATCCGTAAGTTTGTGCTCCCAGTCGCTGGTATCTTGGGAGAGATCTACTTCCTCCACGGTCCAAAACGAGGCCACTGATTTTTTGTACCAATCCCAAATGGTATCGTATTTAATGGGAAATAGGACGAACCGGTCGGGGTTTTCCGCGAGCAAAGGCTCGTAAGTATTGTCTGTTTGTACCATGGCTTATGCTGTTAATCAGCTTTATTTAAACTACTATTTTGAATGCTTGCTTAAGAAACTGTTTTAAGACGTAAAACCGTGATCTTAAAGGCTGTATTTGAACTGAGACACTCCCCCAAACGACTGGAGGGCCGTGTGAAAACTTTCGACATGAATGAAGGAATGCTACGTAGGAAAGGCGGAGTAAAAAACCTGCTGTAAAGCGACAGCGAAAGTAAGGTGTTTTGGACGATTGCAGAAGATAGTTTTCCACCAAATGTTTATAACTTTCTCAACTAATTGATTATCAATACCTAGTTTTTGTGTTTCAATTTCCCAACAATGTGGATAACTCAGTGTGGATAAATTGCGACCCAGGATTCCACACCATCCTTTTTCGGGTGCGCCCGATCTCTAACCCCTTCATTTTGAAGGAAAAACAACCTGAGAAAATTTGAAATTGAGCGCGCTTAAATAGGATCTTCTGTGTTGGCAAAAAATTGCCTTAAATAATAGCATGGTTAGCGTCTTGATTCATCGAGGGGATGTGTTGAGGGGCAAATTCGGTTCCTCAGCTCGGGTTTTGTCACTTTTTGAGCCCAAAAAGTAACCAAAAAGGCTTCGGCTGTCGAAAAATCTAACCATTTTGACACGCTGCCTGGCAGACAAAATAGGGATAGGTAAGTATTCAAACCAGTCACCTTTAAACTACTTCGTCATTCGATATTCGGTGTTCGATATTTCATCATCCGGATAGTCAGTAAATAAATAATTGGCAAATGTCCAACAGCTTCAGCCCAAAATACTGAAAAACACCCGTCCTTTCCTGTCCAAACTGTTCTCTACTATGCAAAAAACACTCTCTACCCTCGCTCTGCTGCTTTTTGTCAGCGTCCTTTCCGCACAAGATCCATTTACCCAAAAACAATACGGCTGGCGCGTCGAAAAAGACCTGGCATACGGCACCGAACCCAATTATGCCGGTATTCCAACAACCCTCGTGCTCGATCTTTACAAACCCCTGGGCGACGATAATACCCAGCGCCCCATCCTCGTGCTCGTGCACGGCGGTGCCTGGGTGGGCGGCTGCAAGGACGACGCTTCTGGGCTTTCGGTTATTGCAGCAGAAATGGCGCAACGAGGGTACGTAGTGGCTTCGGTAAATTACCGACTCGGCTGGCATAAAAGTGGCACCAATATTCCCAATCCGGTTATGGAAGGACAAGCTGGCGCAACGCTCTACCCGGCAGATTCTTCGGAAATAATCCGTGCGCTGTACCGGGGCCAACAAGACGTGAAAGGCGCCATTCGATGGCTCAAAGCCCGGGCCGCACTCGATTCTACTTGCAGTGAACGCGTACTCGTGGGCGGTGAAAGTGCTGGCGGATTTCTCGCGCTGGCCGTCGGTTTTCTCGACCGGGAAGCCGAAAAACCAGTGTCCTGCCTCGCCTTACCCGACGCCCCGCCGCCGGCAGCGAACGTGACCAATAGCTACACCCTCAACTGCGAACTGCAAATCATCAACCCAAGCGGCGCAGCCCTGCAACGCCCGGATCTCGGTCCCGTAGATGGCACCCTGAACCTCAATGGCCACGATGCCAATGTGCGTGGAGTCATCAACTTTTTTGGAGGGGTACCCTACGAAGCCGGGGTAAATAACTGGCTCCAAGGCCCGGATACTCCCGCCGTTTATTTGTACCACCAAACCTGCGACGGGATCGTGCCCTTTGGTGCCGGATATCCGTTTTTTATAATTTCCAATTTCTGCAACCTCGGATTTACACCCTGGCATCCCAAATTTCCCCAAACATTTGGCAGCGGCTCCCTGGCAGCGGTGTTTGGGGCCAACCCCACACAGGCCCCCTTCACCACCGATTTTGACCAATGTCCGGCGTTTAATCCTGCCTTGGCTTTGTTTGAGTGCATTCGGTATGCGGACAATGGCTCCTATCACTTCATCATCAATCCGGTGCTGCGCGCGCAAAGAATTGCGGATTATTTCAGCCCATTCGTCGTGGCCGGAAGTTGTTCCACCCTGAGCAGTAGCGCGCCGGATATGCGCTTGCAAGCGCAGGTTTCGCCCAATCCGTTTGGGAATCGCTTGTCGGTGTATCTGGAAAAAGCGCCTGAAGGCGAGGCCCTCATTTCGCTCAGCGATGTGTCGGGAAAAACGATTTGGTCAGTGGTAAAAACCTTGCAGGCGGGGGAGAATGTGCTTTTGGAGCAAAACCAACTGTCGCCTGGGTTTTACGCCCTGCAGATCCGCTCGAAATCCGGCGTGGGCGTTTGGAAGGTGGTGCGGGAGTAGTATCCCGGAACGCTGTTCCGGGCGGATATCCACTATCGGAACCCGGAACAGCGTTCCGGGATACACGCAAACCAAACAAGCTGCAAAACAGGGCGGACCCCCGGAACAGCCTTCCGGGATACACGCAATCACAAGCAATCTTTGTCGGATTCGGGGCATAAGCCGGTTTCAGGCACACTTGTTGGCCGGGAGACATCGTATCCTTGCATGAATTATTTTTTTACCAAAGCTTACAATATGCAACCGTCCAAACTACCACTTTTATTGCTGTTGTTTTTAACGCAATCTGTTGTTGCCCAAACAGATACGTTGCCGCCAACGCTGGTTTGTAAAACCAATTTAACGGTCAACCTGCTCCCAATCTGCCAGATAACGGTAAGCGCCAGTGATTTTATAGCGTCGGTTTCGGATGAATCCCAACCAATTGAGCTCGGCGTACGCAAACGTTGTACGGGTACGGGATTTCCGTTAACCAACAGCCTTACCTACAGCATTCATGAACTTGGACTTCGCTGGATTGAAGTCTGGGCGCGGGATCCTTTTGGCAATACCTCCTCTTGTACGATGAATGTTATCGTTACCGATATGACGGGTGGTTGTGATCCAGGCATTTTTATACGCTCGCAAACCATTTTGGCGGTAGGCATTGACAGCGTTGATGTACGCATTAAAGGAAGCAACTGCGTGCAGGATACCTTTGAATATCCAATATATGTGTATAATCCTCCTTCGTACCCTCCATCTGTACAGGGGGATTTTTTCCAGTTCGGGACCACTTCGCCGGATGTAGGCTATCAATTCGAAGTTACGCCAACTAAAAACATCAATCCCTTAAACGGCGTCACCACTTTCGACCTGACCCTGATTTCCAAACATATTCTGGGCATCGAAGTGCTCGACTCACCCTATAAGATGATCGCAGCCGATGTCAATCAGGATGGCAAAATCACCACGTTCGACATTGTGACCCTGCGAAAACTGATTCTGGGGATTACAACGGAGCTGCCGAACGGGAAATCCTGGCGTTTTTTGCCAGAAAACTATGTTTTCCCCAACCCGCAAAACCCGTTCATGCCGACTTTCCCCGAACAAATTGAGGTGCCAAACACGGCAGATCCGGTGCCGAGTGATTTTCGATTTAAAGGCGTAAAAATTGGGGATGTGAATTTGTCCGCCGATCCGAAGTTTTAAACCTCAGAAACGCACCCCTACCGTCACAAACCAACCCCTTCCATCTGAAGGAATGATGCCCGGCCCGGGATACGCCTCGGCGCGACGCGTGAAATAACGTGCGTCAAAAAGGTTGTTGCAACTGGCTTCCAAAATCAACCAACGCCAGGACCAGGCTGCAGAAAGGTCGGCTACGGTGTACGCCGGAATGATACCGTTTACTGCAGAGGCCGTGCGGCGAGCATTGGTGGCATCCGTAAAATGTTCGGCGGTAAAAGCCCAGTTAAAGCTGCTGCGAAAACGCCCCTGCGACCAAGTCACCCCGGTTCTAAACGTCACAGGCGGCACCAATTCCACCAATCGGTTGCGGATACTCGCATCGTCGGTGTTCACATAGCGGGCATCAATAAAGGAGGTATTGATAAAAATGGAGAGTCTGCGCAGCGTGTCCTTGGGCGCGATAAAATGCCACAAATTGGCTTCTCCAAAAGCTTCGATACCGATGTTGCGCGAATCGGAAATATTGGTGCGCAGCCGGTAATCATTGTACAAAGGTGGTAGGTCGGCTTTCAACAATTGGCCAATCCGGTCGCGATAAGCGATGAAAAAGGCCGTCACGTCGGCATACCACCAGGTGTTGTGGCGGGTGCGCAGACCAAGATCGGCCGTGTAGCCGCGTTCGTCGCGGATGTTTGGATCCACGCGGCCATTGGGGTTGTCAATGCGCAGGTCGGTGAAATTGATGGCGCGGTAATTTTGGGAAATATTGGCGTACACTTCTAAGGTCTTGGTGGTTTTCCAACTGGCCCCTAAACCAAAAAGCACAAAAGAGCGTCGGCGCTCCAGGTCTTCATTTTCTCGGGTTTCCGCAATCAAATTTCCCGCAAAATCGAACACCCGTTGCTGGTAATAACCTTCGGCGAATGTTTGAATATTTTCGAACCGCACCCCTGGCGTGAGGCTGAATTTGGGCGAGACCCAAAAGATGTTTTCCGCAAACGCCGCGTAGTTGTAGTTGGGAAAACGGAAGTCCGATTTTTCCACATTGTCGGGCCGAAGGAATTGAAAATCAGCTCCGTTTCCGTTGTTTGCCTCTCCCTGCCGGGCAGTCGTGTAGCCCCGATACACGCGTCCGCCAATGGCCAGCGCGTTGGCAAATTTACCCATTTGGTATCGGTGCAGGAGCCGGGTTTCGTTGCCCACATTTTCAAATCTTCCGCTGATGAGGTCGCGGTTTTGCCCAAAATCGAGGTTGTTGGCAGGGGAAAGATTGCCCAGCGACTGCCTCGAAGCCGACAGCCCAAAAAGCCGATTGTCAATCCGGGTGCGTTCTGAAATCTTGTACTCCGCGTGTAAACAGGCCAGGTTCCAATCCACGCGAAACCAGTTCCGTTCACGCAGCGATTGTTGGGGGTCTCGCTCAAATTGTGTGTCTGTAAGTCCGCCGGGCTGCTGCGCCAAATAGCTCATTTTGGTCAATTCGAAGCCAAGTTGGAAGCGTTCGGAAGCCCGCCAATGCAGATCCAGGTAGCCATTATTCAGTTCAAACGCAGAATTGGGCCGCCAGCCGTTGCCGCGTTTGTGTTGAAAAAAACCATAATAACTCACTTTCCCAGCCGTGCCGCTTACCGCGTTGTAGGAACCCAAAAAGCCCCAAGCACCCACAGTCTGGCGTGAATGAACCCGAAGTCGTTGATTTTCAGGCGGTTGGTGCATCACAAAATTGAGCATCCCGCCGAATTGTGTGCCGTATTGCAATGAAGCCGCCCCGCGCACCACTTCGATGCGTTCAAGACTTTCGGTGGGCGGCGTATAATAACTTTCGGGGTAGCCGAGCGCATCGGCACTGATGTCGTAGCCGTTTTGGCGGGTGTTAAAATTACTGGTCCGGTTTGGACTCAGGCCTCGCCCGCCGATGCCGAGTTGAAGCCCGGCACCGTCACTTTCCCAGATGTTCAGCCCTGCCACGCGACTAAAAACCTGCCGGGCATTGTTGGTGGATAAGTTCGCCGTGATGTCGCGCATGGTAACCACCTCGCTTTTTTTTCCTTCATAGACGATCACGCCCTCCACCGCCCGGAGTCGGCCAAGACCCATGGTTTGCTCCTGATCTGCGCGGATGGTTGTTTCGCGAAGCTCGACGTTTCGGGTGGTATCGTTTTGGGCCGACAGCACAAGCTGGAACGGGGTTCCTGTCATCAACACTACTACAATTGCAAGCCGAAAAGTTACTCCGGCGTATCTCGGGTTATCCATGTTTTGTGCGACCAATCGTCGCGGATTTTAGTCAAGTCAAGGTTCGGGTCGATCAGCAATCGGCTGGGGCGGGCATTCAAGGTCACGTACACTTCAGCGCGGACAGCCGGATTGGAAAGGCCCTGTTTTTCGTAGTGTTTTTTCAAAAAATGGGCGAATTGCAGGATCATATCGGGCTGCATCGCCATTTGTTTCTCTTGGTGGGCGTTCAAAAATTCGCCGTTTAACACTTCTCCCTCCCGTCCGGTTTTGGCATCTTTCACATAAAAGGTGGCGGTTCCGGCTTTTTCCATCAACATGACGCGCCAGGAAAAACGATAGCCTTCTTCGGTCCAAAAAAGATTGCCGGGATAGAGCAGATAACGCCAGGGAAACAGGAGCTGGAAGGCGAAATGGAGTAAAAGAAGGGAAAAAATTAGTTTTTGTCTAACTGACCTGACCTCAGGTTTAGTTTCAGACTTTCCAAGTTTTAAAAACTTGGAAAGTCTTTCCCAAATCCGCTCATGCCACTTTTCCGAGAAAAAAACCAAAGTCGCGCCAATCATAACCAGCGGAAAAACACCAATTTGGAACATCAATCCCGTCAGGGTATGAAAAACGATCACGGTAAGGTACGCCCAGGGTCGGGTCCGCGACCACGACAACCAAAACACGATGCTCACATCATAAATCATGCCTATCCAACTGAACAACCAGGGCGTAATTTCCTGTTTAAAAAACCACCCAATCAGGGGCAATTGGTCGTTGGCGGGCACCCATATTTTTAAGGGCAATGCGTTCAACAGCCAATCCTGATTGATTTTCCAAAGACCCGCGTAACCGTACACAATACCGAGTTGGAGTTGGAAAATTAACACTGTCCAACGTGGAATTTGGGCTTGAAAAAGCCCCGGATTCCGCCACACATCCAACGAGTACGCGCGATTAGCCGGCACAAAAATCAGCAACCCGCATACGATGCTGACAAAGTAATAATGGTTGAGGTAGTACGTCAGGTCAATCAGTTCGATGTAGCTGAACAGTAAAAATTGCAATACCGCCGCCAAACGGTAAAACAGACCCAATATAACACCTAAAGAACTGATTATCAACAATCCATGCACCACATACATCCCGGTGGCAGACAGCGGTTCCACCCATTCAAAACCAAAATATTTGAAATGAAATAGTGGGTAGATATAGTGATCTTCAATCCAGCCCAAAGCCCAAAAACGAAGGGTGCTAAACAACAGCATCGCCCCGATGACCACACGCAAGGTGACCAATGGGGCGATACTGACGGGTTTTAGGAGCAAGCTGCGTATCACCGAATTCAATTTTGTAGGCTTTAATCTCCGTCGCCGCTGCTGAACGTAATTGCGATGCCCAACAAGGACGACATATCGCTTTTGAAAAACCGGGTCATTTTGGAAAACTCCACATACAAGGCCTGTACTGCTGGACTACCGCCTGCAATTTGCTCTGCCAGCGTGGGCGATGCGGGTACAGCGTTCAGGGCTGCTTTCAAGGCTGCCAATTGTGTTTCTGTGCTGACAACCAGTTCGGGACCACCTTGCACAGATTCCAGATATGCACGGAAACCAATGCCTTGCTGACCGCTTTTGCTGCGTCCAAGCCAAATATCTTCAATCGCCGCCAGGTGCTTTTTCATCATTTCAAGCGATTGGCCACTGTAATAGGCCTCCACCAACTGGGGTTCTGCCTGTGTTTGGCCCGGACGAATACCGAGCGGCAAACCGAGTTTGAAATTTTTGATGGCCTCGAAGCTGCGCACAAACTCGTTGTAGAGTTGAGCGGTGCTGCTCCCCACGTCGGTGCCGGCGTTCTCCACAAACTGCTGTCGGTAGCTGCCGTTCCAGGCTGTGCGTACTTCCCCCACACGTTCGTGGATGTTTTGGATCAAAGCCTTCAAATAGGCCCGGCGATCAGCGCTGTTTGCAAACGCCGCGACAATCTCGTCGTTGCTTTGGTTTTTGCCAAAAATCAGGTATTCAACAGCCAAAAAACCGCGCGCGTCCCGGTCAAAGTTGTTAAAATTCCAGGTACCCGCTGCAATTGTCGCCTCAATTTTCGACTCGCTGGCAGGAAATGTGCCCACTTCTTCGATCAAGCCCTTGCGCAAACCCGCCTCCCCTGCTGGCCCAAAATTAAAGGCGTTGGCATATTGCCATTCTGCGTAAGTGCTTACCCAAGCGTCTTGTAACACGACCAGCACTTCCGCAGAAAGGACTGTGTTGAAGCCATCGGCAATCGCCTGGATGGAGCCCAATTTAGTGTGCACCTGATCGTATGAAGGCTGTATGAGGTTCTTCGCGTAGTTATCCAGCATCGCCTGGCGGTCGAAAGTATCTGTTGGTCCAGGGGATTTTTTATCGCAGGCGGGTAGTGCCAAGAGAAGGGCCAGGCCTAGTAACGCGCTGATTTTGAGTGTGATTTTCCACATAAGAGGAGTAGTATTTGAGTGTTCAAATTTGTCACCTACCGCCTCAATTTTTCAGCATCAGCTCGAGCAACGTTTACTAAACTTTAAAAGTTTAGTAAACGTATTTCCCCGCTAGCTGATGCTGAAAACTCGGCGACGTATGGTGACACACTTTCTTAAACACGCTCGTTATTAACGGCCTTGAACTGTTACCCAGTTGTTTCTAAAATCTTCCACTTGTTGATCGCTGAAGCTGTATTTGGCTTTCAATTTGCCGATTATAGTGGTCAGTTTCGGAAGCTCGTTTGCCGGATCGGTGGCAAATTTATAGGAAGTAGGCGTTCCGTTGTACGGGGCATTGAGCAATACCAAAATCTCATCAATTTCAGTATCTGAGAGAATCTTGTAATCCTGCGGAATGGTGCGCCAACCGTGGAGGAAGCCAACACACTCGCCGTAAGCATGTAGGGCATTTCCTATTTGTACATCGGTTGGGTTCGTGTTGCTCATGATGGAAATGACGCTGTGGCAATAGTTGATCACCGTGGCGGCATTGATTTTTTCCCAGGTAAGGCGCAGTGTTTCGAGCGCTTCATCGCGTTCCTGATTGTAATCATCTCCAGCTTTAAGGGCCGCTTGTAGTTTGATAAAGGCATTCTTCACCTGGAAATACAAGCCATTGCCGTCGTTGTTATCGCGACGAGCCGCGTAGTTGGCCATGAATTTATCGGGATTCGTCGCTTTAGCTGCCGTGGGTGTGTTCGGGAAATCCGGGTGTGCGCCATAAATGCGCAACAATTGGTCGGCAGTAGCAGGTGTCATCGTTCCCTGCATGAGGGAAACTGCGTGGTTGTAGAAAGCTGCTCCAAAAAGACCTTTTTCAACTAATTGCTCTATTTCGAGGCCATTTTCGTCAAATAGGTAGCTACCCAACACGCCTCCCTGACCTGTAGGGATGCCCGGGGAATAGACTGTTCCGCTGGATTTAGCCATTTCGTCCAGCCAATTTCCGGCACCATCCAAGCGGCCAGCGTAATAACTGGTCGTGATGTTCTTTACGCTTGGATTGCCTGCGTTGAACAGTTGTGTGAGGGTTGCGTAATCCAATACTACACCATTGATGCGGCCTTTTTTAGCCTCGTTTACGAGGGCTTCTAACTGCCCACGTACGGCATCTTGTGTAGCAACATTAGTCGAAAATGCGCTGCCATCGTAAGCACTTGGTATCTCAAGGGGGGCTTTGTCTTTTTCACCGCAAGCGACGAAAAACAAGGCAAGGATGCATACAGTCAAGCTGTTTTTTAAGAAGTTAAACATGGTGCTTTAAACGTTGAATTTGAGTTAAGAATCAATCCATAAAAATGAAATCAGCTGCCAAAAAGCTCTAGACTGGCGTTTTTTGGCAGGGCAAATGTCTTATTTTTATTTGGATTCTTTCTACCTAAGTGTAAATTTTTTGTAAAAAGTGGGTCATTTTAGTGCTGCGGTTGGGGCAGGTGTTTTTCGAAACACAAAAAAAAAGTGGGGTAAGCGAACCCAGGCGATTTGGCCTGGATTTTCCTTACCCCACTTATGCTACAAACGTTGGACCTCTCCGAGGTCATCTTGAAGGATTAATCAAATTAAATAATTTGATTCTTTGGCTCGCTAAGAACTAGTCCATCTCCAGGTCAATATCCACTTTCTCATGCCAGGGCAGTCCGTCGGCGTTGAGACGCTCCATAAACGGATCCGGATTCATTTCTTCTACGTTGAAAACACCTTTTCCAGCCCATTTGCCTTCCAAAATCATGCGCGCACCAATCATCGCTGGCACACCGGTGGTATAGCTGACCGCCTGCGTACCCGTTTCTTTGTAGGCAGCCACGTGCGAGCAGTTGTTCCAAACGTAATATGTGCGCTCCTGCCCGTCTTTTACGCCCTTGATCCGGCAGCCGATGCTGGTGAAACCGGTGTAGTTTTCGCCCAATTCTTCCGGCGCTGGCAATACCGCTTTCAGGAATTCAAGCGGAATGACGTCCATGCCCTGGAACTTAATGGGTTCAATACCCGCCATGCCGATGTTTTGAATCACCCGGAGGTGGGTAAGGTATTCCTGTCCAAATGTCATCCAAAAACGTGCACGGCGCAGCGTGGGGAAGTTTTTTACCAAACTTTCCAGTTCCTCGTGATAGATGAGGTACGAGCGTTTTGGGCCAATTTCCGGGTAGTCAATGTCTTTCCAGATTTCATGCGGCTCGGTTTCGATCCATTTCCCGTCTTGCCAGTAACGGCCCTTTTGAGTCACCTCGCGGATGTTGATTTCCGGATTGAAATTGGTAGCGAAAGCTTTGCCGTGATTGCCGGCATTGGCATCCACGATGTCGAGTTCGTGAATTTCGTCGAAATAGTGTTTGGCGGCGTAGGCGGTGAAAACCGAGGTCACACCCGGATCAAAACCGCAGCCTAAAAGTGCCATAATTCCCTTTTCACGGAATCGGTCCTGGTAGGCCCACTGCCAGGAATATTCAAATTTCGCCTCGTCTTTTGGCTCGTAATTGGCCGTGTCCATGTAATTCGTGCCTGTTTCGAGGCAGGCATCCATGAGCGGCAGATCCTGGTAAGGCAATGCGACGTTGATGAGCAAATCTGGTTTGAATTGCTGGATGAGCGCTACGGTTTCCGCCACGTTGTCGGCATCTACCCGGGCGGTTTCGATTTTTTTGCCACCGTAAGCTGCATGGATCGCATCGGCGATGGCATCGCATTTGGATTTGGTGCGTGAAGCGAGCATGATTTCGCCGAACACGTCGCGGTTCTGGGCGCATTTGTAGGCTACTACACGGCCTACGCCGCCTGCGCCAATAATGAGGACTTTAGACATGGGAAAAATAATGGGAAAATGTGGTCAATGTGGAAAATGTGGTCAATGTGGGAATGTGGTTAATGTGGGAATGTGGTTAATGTGGTTAATGGGGGAATGTGGTCAATGTGGTCAATGTGGTTAATGTGGGAATGTGGTTAATGTGGTCAATGTGGTCAATGTGGTCAATGTGGTTAATGTGGTCAATGTGTGCTGTGGCGGTTGAAGGCGCAAAAGTAGCGAGAAATGACACCTTTTTGGTTGCATTGATGCCTTCGCGGATTGTTATTTTTTGGGTTCGTATTCCGCTGCGGCTGAAATTGGCTGAATTCACCGGGTGACTTCGAAGTCACCCGGTGAATTCAGCCAATTTCAGCCGCAGCGGAATATGAGCGTTTTTGTGTGTCTCCTTTAATCAATGGTTCGTAAAGATTTAGGCAGCGATTTTGCCAAGATTGTATAGGTTTTGGA
>CAZKBH010000002.1:175064-187025 GCA_964550795.1 uncultured Saprospiraceae bacterium | reverse complement strand
TTTTGGTTACTTTTTGGGCTCAAAAAGTGACAAAACATGGCTAAAGCACTGATTTCGATTTTCAACACTTCTTTTTTTTCGATGAGTCGGATGCTAAGCAGTCGCTTTTATTTAACCTTTCCTTTGGGCAAACTTATGTACATACTATAGGTTTTGGAAACCTTATAGGATTCGATTAGCCAGAATTCAACACATTATTTCTTGTAAAAATCCGTGAAAGACCTTTTTGCACAACCCCGGTGCCGGTGTGACTCATGAACTTGATCAGGCAAACATCCTGAACACAAAAAACAGTAACGCAGCCATCACAAAGGTGACCGGAAGGGTTAAAAGCCATGCTAAGGCAATGTTGCCAATGGTTTTTTTCTGAAGGTTTTTCACGCCACCTTCCGCAACCATGGTGCCGGCAATACCGGACGAAAGTACGTGGGTGGTGCTCACTGGCAAGCCGTAGTAGCTGCTCACGCCGATGGTAGCCGCAGCGCAAAGTTCTGCACTAGCGCCCTGCGCATAGGTCAGGTGGCTCTTGCCAATTTTTTCGCCGATGGTGACTACGATTCGTTTCCAACCTACCATAGTACCAAAACCAAGACATATCGAAATCAATACCACCGCCCAGGTTACCCGAAATTCATAAACACTTTTGAGGCTTTTCATCTCTGCTTTTGCGACTTTGGCGACTTCACCCTGGAGGGTTTCACCCTTGATCGCTCCCTCCATTTTTTTATTAAAATCTTGCACCGCCAAACGAACTCCAAACACTCCTGCTTTGTCTTTTGCATTAAAAGAATCCAGTTGTATCCTTAACTTCTGACATGCATCTGCCAATGGTGCCAAATGGATGCTGTCTGAAGGAATTGCCTGCACGATAGCGGTTTCAATGGTTTGTACTCGTGCCCTTGTTTCGGAGGCATTAAAATTGGGCGCAAGTGCAAACTGCATCGGCATAAAGGCGATCAGCACCACTAAGAGCAAGCCTACCCCTTTTTGGCCGTCGTTGTTGCCGTGGAAATAACTCACCAAGGTGCAGGTAATCACCAAAATGGCACGAATCCAGGCCGGAGGCGCTTTTTTGGTTTCATCCGGCGATTTAAAAATCGTTTTTTTCTTAATCAGGGATCGCAGCAAAAACATCAGTCCGACGGCCAATGTGAAGCCAAACAGGGGTGAAATGAGCAGCGAAAGCCCCACTTCTTTAGCTTTCACCCAGTTTGGGCCAGCACCTGCATGCACAGAGAAATAGGCAAAACCTCCGCCCAAAAGTGACCCAATCAAGGTGTGTGAGCTGGAACAGGGAATTCCAAAATACCAGGTGCCCAGATTCCAGGCAATGGCGGTAATCAAAATGGCGAGCACCATGGCAATGTTTTCATTGAGCGGGATGGTCATCATGTCGTTGAGCGGCATCAGTTTCATGATACCCATCGCAACGGCGATGCCTCCAAACATGGCTCCAAGGAAGTTCCAGATTCCCGACCAAACAACAGCAAAAATGGGTGGTAAAGTCTTGGTATAAATGACGGTCGCGACGGCATTGGCAGTATCGTGAAAACCATTGATCGCTTCAAAGGCACAGACCGCTAACAGGCAAACAATGAGCAAAACGGACGCGTTCGCAGAGAGATCAGCGATAAAACCCAGCATCATAGGATGGGACGTTTAGTAGTTCGTAAATTTTGATTTTGGACAGCCCCGTTATCGGACGGGTAATTTTTAGAAACAAATCTCAATAATCGGTCTATCCAAAAAAGAGTGGTTAGGAAACTCGCCGCAAAAGTAGAACGAGGCTTCAGTCGAGCATTGAGTTTCAATATTAAGTTAGGGTTAAGTTTGTTTTAAGTTTCAAATCGGGCTTTTCAAGAAAAAAACGTCGCATTTACGTGTTTTCTACTCCCTTCCAGTCTTTTCGCTTACGCTCAATTCCGAAAACATAACAGCAACTTAACCTGCTAAAATCTCCTCCTAGCGGGTTGGGCGTAATTTTGCGTGGTCAAATTTTCAGTTAAAAACGCCCGGTTTTGAAGTGGCGATACCCACCAAAATTTGGTCAAACACTTATGTCAAAACCACCCAAAAGTAAGGTGATGCAGGGCGCAAAGCCCAGATTCTTCCAATTAGACGTTCTGGCTGCGATCACCAAAGAGAGAACCTTTCTGGGAATCATACTCGCAGCGCTTCTCATTGCTGCCGCCTTTTATCAGGACCGAAACATAGCCATGTGGCTTGGTTTTTTGTTGGCAGCCTATTCGGCAGTCGCGAACGACAGCATTCAATCCTTGGGAACCTTCATCGAGAGCAATCGTAAACGTAAATGGTGGATTTTGTGGTTGTTCACGGGTGGAATATTCGTAGTTACCGTGGCATTCAGTTGGTATTTTTTCAACGGCGATGTCACTTACCAGCGTTTGCTCGACGACGCAGGGAACACAGAATATCCACATCCAGAAGAATTTTCCTTTTTTCAGGTCATTGCTCCACTTGTTTTGCTCATCCTGACCCGGATGCGGATGCCTGTTTCTACCACATTTTTGCTGCTAAGTGTGTTCAGCGCCAGCAGTAGCGGGGTCACTTCGATGGTTACGAAAAGTGTTTCGGGTTACGGATTAGCCTTCGTGCTTTCTTTTGCCATCTGGTATTTTGGTTACGGGTTGATCAAAAAATTCTTCAGACAACGCAAAGCGCACTTTTCCTGGACTTTTGTACAATGGACCGTTAGTGGTTTACTCTGGGCGGTGTGGCTCATGCAAGACGGTGCCAATATTGCCGTCTTTTTGCCGAGAAGGCTCGATTTTGGAACCTTTGTGATCTTTACCGGGGTGATTTTCGCGGGTATGGCCCTTTTGTTTTATCTCCGGGGAGATCGGATTCAAGATGTTGTCAGTGAAAAAATCCGAATCTCAGACGTTCGGGCGGCCACTTTGATTGACTTCACGTATGTGCTGCTGCTGATTTACAAACTGTTTATCAGCACGGTGCCCATGAGTACAACCTGGGTCTTTTTGGGCGTGATTGGCGGCCGAGAGATTGCAATCAGCCTTGCGCGCAACAAAAAAGGGGGACAACATCGTCGTCGCGCACTTTGGCTGGTAGGCCGGGATGCGCTTTTTGCACTCATCGGATTGTCCATTTCAATTCTGCTCGCATCCGGGGCCAATGACAGCATCCGGGCAGACTTGTTCAGGATGATTGGGTGGTAACAGTTTTTATTCCCCATTCAAAATAGGCAGCAAAACTTCCACTCGCGTGCCCGTACGCTGCCCATTGGTAAGGTCGGCCAAATCATAAATCTGGATAAAGCTATCTCCGGGGCGTTTTTGGATTTGGTGGAGCAACAACAACCGTTCGTGCGTGATTTCCATGCCTCTTGAACGGTGTTTTTGAAACCCCGCGCCTGCTTGTGCAGCTGCCTTTTCCTGGCCTTTGTTGTACCCTACCCCATCGTCTTCAATGGTGCAACGAAGCAGATATTCGTCATCCGGCATCACCTCGAAACGAATGGTTAATCGGCCTTCCTGCCGGGGCCGAAGGCCGTGCTCAATGGCGTTTTCGACAAAAGGCTGCACAATCATCGTGGGGACATTAATCTCCTCCAACTCTTCATTTTTGGGCAAAATGATCTGAAAATTAAGGCGATCCCGGAAACGCAATTTGCGGTTAATGTCCAGATAACGCTCCAAAAATTCGATTTCCTGTTCCAGTGAAACCTCTTCCAACTCAGAATATTCCAACGTATGGCGCATCATTTTCGCAAATTTGGCGAGGTATGATTCCGCTTCAGCATTGCGCCCGGAAGTGACCAAACCTTGAATGGCATTCAAAGAGTTGAACATAAAATGCGGATTCATCTGGGCACGCAGGGCACGCAGTTGAAGTCCCGCCACGCGGAGTCGCGCCATTTGGCTTTCCTGACGGCTGCGTTCCAACTGGTGACGCGCCTCTATTTCCTGACGTTCGTTGTCGCGCAGCTTGCTGAAATGGGTTTGGTTGAGTTCGGTCACCCGGCGTTGCCATTCAAAGGCCTGTTCAAAGTCGCCCGAATTTTCATAAAGCGTGGCGAGTTTTTGACTCACCTGTGCGAGATGGTATAGATCATTGCCATTTTGGCCAATTTCCCAGGCGCGCAGGTAATGTTGTTCCGCTTCGGCGGCGTTTTCTAACTCCAAATAAAGCCCGGCGCTCCAGCTTTCGATTTTAGACAGGTTGGTAAAATCAGAAGGTTTGGCGGGCGGATCATAATCAGCCGCAGCTTGGCCAAACAAGTTGAACGCTTTAGGCGCATTGCCCGCCAAAGTTGCCAGGATACCCAAGTTGCTGAGTGCTAGTGTTTTGGCCTCGGCTTCTCCCGAGCCTACCTCGGTGAGTGCTTTTTCAAAATGTAATTGCGCGTGCTCGGCATCATTTCGGGCCAAAGCAGCGCGGCCAGCATTCAGGTAGTGCCAGGCCAGGCGCGGACGCAGTTTGTATTTTTCCACAATGGGCAACACACATCGGTACGCCTCCTGACTCTTGTCCTCTTCACCAAGATATTCATACAGCTCTCCCAATCCACTGAGAATCAAGGTTTTGATGTACCAATCTTTAAGCGTGGCGGTATTTTCCTCAAATTCTAAAAAGTCCTTTTGAGCCTCCATCAAACAATCGAGCGCCTTGCGCGGATTGCCAATGAGCAGGTAAAAAAAGCCCTCCCGACAGGTAACATGCGCCCGAAGCCGGGGCGGAGCATCTTCCCCGAGGAGCCGTTTGGCGCGTTCCAGAGATTCCTCCGCGGAAGTCCAATCCCGTTGATTGAGCTGTGTGGCGGCAATATCGGCCCAGGTTTCGGCCAGCGCCCAACCATCCGCAAGACTTTCGAGGATGCTCACCGCCAGGCGGGCATGCAGCAGCGATTGCTCGTAGCGATACCATTGGTTTTCTAAAAAAGCCGCACTGCGGTGATAAGAAAGCCGCACATCGAAAGGACTGCGCGGCGTAAGCAAGCCACCCAACTCGGCCAATGCGTATTTGGCCTGTTCAAAATCCGTAAAAGCCCAGCGCGCAAGGTTATCGCTCAAACGACGCAGCAATGTGGCGTCGTCAGGCGCAGTAGATTTTGTTTGGGTGGAAATACCTTGCATAAGCGCAAAGTTAGCGCATATTTGGTGCAACTATTGCACCTTACTTCCGCCACTCCCTTTCCCCAACTTTTCCATCACGTACAACTTATGGCTCCGACCAATGGGCAAGGTTCGTCCCGCTATTTCCACTTCGGAGGCTGAAAATGATTCAATCTTATCTATTGCAACCATGAATGAGCGGTGAATGCGCAAAAAATTGTCCGATCGCATGAGATCCTCCAATTCACCCAATTGGTAGTGGGTGTTATACGCCCTGGCTTTGGTCACGATTGAAACGGAATCTTTCAGACTTTCCACGAAGAGAATTTCGTCGAGATAAATTTTGACGGAACGTTTGCTGACCGTAAAAAAATAGTACGGCCGCACCAAATGCTCGGCAGGTTTTGGCACCACACTGTCTGCATGGCGCTGCGGTTTTAGGAGCTTGTTCACCGCTTTGGTGTAACGGCCAAACTCAATGGGTTTCAACAAATAGTCCGTCACCTGAAGTTCAAAGCCCTCCACCGCGTATTGGTGATACGCCGAGGTAATGATCACACGTGGCTGGTGCAAAAGCGCGTTCAAAAACTCCAAACCGTTCAATTTGGGCAAATTGATGTCGAGAAACATCACATCCACCGGGTTTTGGCGCACCACATCCAGGGCCTTGATGGCATCGTAACAAATGTGCGTGAGTTCCAAAAACGGGGTTTGGTTCACGTACTCAGCCAAAATCTCTGCCGCCAAGGGTTCATCTTCCACAATGATACACTTGAGCGGCTGAGGGAATTGGGGACTCGGGAATTGCGGCGTTGTTTGCGACATAGACATGTTCACAGCTTAAGACACGAAAAATACTGCCGAAATGTAGGAAAAAAGGCTAGAAACCCCGCCCGAGCTTTCGACCAACCCGAACTCAGCCCTTCAAAACGCCCAATTCCTTGCCCACCTTCGTAAATGCTGCAATGGCCCGCTCCAAATGCTCCATCTCGTGTGCTGCAGAAAGTTGGACCCGAATACGGGCTTTTCCCTGCGGAACCACCGGAAAAAAGAAGCCAATTACATAAATTCCTTCGTCGAGCAATTTGGCGGCAAACTGTTGGGCCAAAGGCGCATCGTACAACATGATGGGCACGATGGGGTGCTCGCCGGGGATGATGTCAAATCCTGCCGCGGTCATCGCTGTGCGGAAATATTGGGTGTTGCGTTCAAGTTTGTCGCGCAAAGCCGTGCTGCTGCTGAGCAGTTCCAACACCTTAATACTGGCGCCCACAATGCTTGGAGCCACGGTATTGGAAAACAAGTATGGACGCGAACGTTGGCGCAACAATTCTACGATCTCTTTTTTAGCCGATGTAAAACCGCCACTTGCGCCGCCGAGTGCTTTTCCGAGCGTGCCCGTCACGATGTCCACGCGATCCATTACGCCGCAATGTTCGTGGGTTCCGCGACCGGTTTTGCCTAAAAATCCTGACGCGTGGCACTCGTCAATCCCCACCATAGCATCGTATTGATCAGCGAGGTCACAAATTTTGTCCAGTTGGGCAATGGTGCCATCCATCGAAAAAGCTCCATCCGTAAAGATGAGTTTTCGGCGGCAACCTGCTGCTTCTTTGAGGCATTCTTCCAACGAATTCATATCGTTATGTTTGTAACGAAGGCGTTTTGCCTTGCACAAACGAATCCCGTCAATGATGCTGGCGTGGTTGAGTTCGTCGCTGATAATGGCATCTTCCTCATTGAGCAACGGCTCGAACAATCCACCGTTGGCATCAAAAGCTGCGGCGTACAAAATGGTGTCTTCCATGCCGAGGAATTCCGCGATTTTCTGCTCCAATTCCTTGTGAATATCCTGTGTGCCACAGATAAAACGCACACTCGAAAGTCCATATCCATGGGTACGAATGGCCTCAATGGCGGCTTCGATCACTTCCGGGTGACTGCTGAGTCCGAGGTAGTTGTTGGCGCAGAAATTGAGCAGATCATGCTGTGCCGTCGTGTCAATGACGGGGCCTTGTGGTGTGGTGATGACGCGCTCCTGTTTGTAAAGCCCTGCATCGCGGATGCCTTGAATTTCAGCCTGAAGGGCGCTTTGTACGTTCTTAAACATGAGAATTGAGTTATAAGTTATGAGTTATAAGTTATGCCAGGCGAGCGTTCCCCACCTCATAACTCATAACTCATAACTCCAATTAGTATCTTGTTTCAATGATTTCCGTTTCACCGATTCCTTTGGTTGCGACGACAAAAAACCGGCCATAATCTTGATCGGCGATGTTTTCGTAGTCAAAGCCCTCCCCATTTAATTGGTTGAGCAGTTGCGGCACAGTGTTTTGGTGGCCTACAATGAGCATTTTTTTTCCGGCGCTGTTTTCCAGCAGTTCGAATATCCACTTGGCCTGTGTTTCTGGCTCATAGGAGACAATGGGCGGGGTATTTGCCCTGCGCTGGGTTGGTTCGGCGGTCAATTGGTTGCGGCGGTAAGGCGTTGCGTACACGGAATCGAGGCCGGATTCAGCCATAATGCGGCCCAAACGTTCTGCCCGAGCCGCGCCTTCAGCGGTCAGGATGGGGTCTTTGGGATCATCTTTGGCTTTTTCGGCATGGCGAACGCAAAACAGGTGCGTCCAAGCTGGTTCATCCCAATGCGGGATGGCTTGAGTTGTTCCGTCGGCAAAGATCAGTTGGCCGTTTTTGATGGCCTGGAGGTAGCGTATGGTATCCACTTTTTTGTTTTGGCAGCCGATTGAAAAGGCGAGCAAAGTTGCAATAAAAAGCAAAAATCGAGTTGACATAGTAGAGCTGGGTTCGGTATTGGATTCTCTTTGCACGAATGCACCTTTACAACATTACATCAACCTGCCCACGCACCAAATCTTCAAAGGTGTCCCGTTGACGAATCAGGTGGGCTTTGCCTTTGTAAATCATGACCTCCGCTGGTCTGAGTCTTGAATTAAAATTGGAGGCCATCGCGTAGCCGTATGCTCCGGCATTGTAAAAACACAAAACATCCCCTTCCACCACCTCGGCAATGCGGCGATCGGCGGCGAAAGTGTCGGTTTCGCAGATATTGCCCACCACATTGTAGATGCGGGGTTTAAAGGTCGGCTCCGTCACGTTCACGATTTTGTGGTACGACCCGTAAAACATGGGCCGAATCAGATGGTTGAAACCTGTGTCGAGGCCCACAAAAGCCGTCGAAGTGGTTTGTTTTACCAGGGTACATTTGGCGAAAAAGTAGCCCGCCTCGCTCACCAGAAATTTTCCTGGCTCGATCATGAGCGTCAGTTCGCGGCCATATTCCTTGCAAAATTCGGCAAAACGCTGGCTCAGTTTTTCGCCCACTTCTTCCACGTCGGTTTCAATATCATCGGGTTTGTACGGAACCTTAAAACCGCTGCCGAGGTCAATGTATTTCAGATCGGGGAATTTCCGGGCGGCCTCGAACAAGATCTCTGCCCCGCGCAAAAACACATCTACGTCCAGAATATCGGAACCGGTGTGCATGTGCAGTCCTTCCACCATAAGTTTCTGATTCTCAACGATTCGCATCACGTGTGGCAACTGGTGAATGCTGATCCCAAACTTGGAATCAATGTGCCCGACGCTGATTTTTTCGTTGCCGCCCGCCATTAAATGCGGATTGATTCGGATGCAAAAAGGCACGTCTGGATGGTGCAGTCCCCAGTTTTCGAGCATCGGAATGGCATCAATATTGATTTTCACCCCGAGCGCCACGGCTTCCTCGTATTCCTGCACGCTGGCAAAATTGGGCGTGTACAAAATATCCTGCGGCGGATAACCCGCCAGAATCCCCAATCGGACCTCCCCGATGGAAACACAGTCGAGCGCCGAGCCAAAGGAACGCAGCAAACGCAAAACCGAGAGGTTGCTCAGGGCCTTACAAGCATAGTGGACGCGAAAATTAGGGTATGTATAAGCAGCCGTGATGCGCCTGTATTGGCGCTCAATAATGTCGGCATCGTAGACATAGAGTGGGGTTCCGAATTGGTTGCACAGTTCGAGCGGGTCAATGCCGCCGGGGAATTGGTATTTGTCGTTGATGAGTTGCATGGGGCAAAGGTAAAAAGTCGGGGAGCAAATTGGCGGGTAGATAATAGACCGATCCTTTGCGCCTACTTATTTATTCCGATTTTATACACAATGCCTGTCTCCACTTCCACCAGAAAATAGAGGCCGTTTGGAAAAGAGGTGAGGTCTATTTCTCCGGTATCGCTTAGGATTTTGGTTAAAAGCGGTTGCCCGATGGCATTGTGCAGACACAAAGTTGTTTCCCTGTCCGTTTGAATGAAGACTACATCGGTGGCGGGGTTGGGGTATATGGTTAGTTTTGCTGGGGTGTTCGGTGCTTCTCCAGTTGGCACGGTTTCGGGGGCGAGTTTTATGACCCAGAAGTCATAGTTGCCATAACTGTCTTCTGTTTTGTCGCCTGAAATATTGGAATCGGAAAACCCTCCGAGGACATAGCCTCCATCAGCAGTTTCTTGGAGAGATGCTATTCTGTCGCTGTCGTTGCCACCAATGGTTTTCTGCCATTGGATGGCACCCGTTGCATTCAATTTTAGCACCCAAATATCGTCTTCTCCTACAGCATTATCTGTTTTATCGCCCGAAATATTCGACCATGAATATCCGCCAAGGATATAACCACCGTCTGTAGTTTGTTGAAGAGAAATGGGTACTTCCGCAGCGTTGCCGCCAATTGTTTTTTGCCATTGAATAACCCCATTGACATTCAATTTCACCACCCAATAGTCCTCTTCACCTTTACAGTTTTCAGTTTTGTCTCCTGAAATATTAGAAGTTGAATTACCACAAAGAATATACCCCCCATCGGCAGTCTGTTTTAGATCCCAAAGAAATTCGTGTCCACTGCCGCCGATGGTTTTCTCCCATTCTATTGCTCCACCTGCATCCAATTTAACCACCCAATAATCATTGTACCCAAAACCGTTTTCAGTTTTATCGCCAGAAATATCCGAGTATGAATATCCTCCTAAAATAAAGCCTCCATCAAAAGTCTGCTGCAAAGCAACGAGTGCATCAGTACGATCTCCGCCGATGGTATTTTGCCATTGAATGTCACCTGCGGCATCTAATTTCACCACCCAATAATCGTTAAATCCTTTGCTGTCTTCGGTTTTATCACCTGAAATATTGGAATTAGAATTCCCTCCCAATATATACCCCCCGTCTGTGGTTTGTCGAAGAGCCATAAGACGCTCTTCTTTATTACCGCCTATAGTGTTTTGCCATTGGATGTCACCTGTAGCATTCAGCTTCACCACCCATAAATCATAAGATCCCAAACTATTTTCAGTTTTATCGCCAGAAATATTCGACTTAGACCATCCACCAAGGATATAGCCACCGTCAGTGGTTTGTTGGATATAATGGAGATAGTCGACGTCATTTCCCCCGATAGTTTTCTGCCATTGGATATTGCCAGTAATATCCAGTTTCACTACCCAGTAATCATAATTGCCATAACTGTTCTCTGTTTTGTCTCCTGAAACATTGGAATCGGAACTTCCTCCCAATATGTAGCCACCATCATTCGTCTGTTGGAGAGATAAAAGTGCATCATAATCACTGCCACCGATGGTTTTCTGCCATTCGATAGCGGGTGCTTGAGCAAAAAGCGAGGAAAGGGCGCAAAAGCTGCCAGCGAAAAAGAAAATGATTGATTTCATGTAGTATAGAATTTATTAGAAGAATTGAGTTTCATCACATTAACCACATTGTCCACATTCACCCCATTGTCCACATTAACCCTATTGTCCACATTCATCACATTGTCCACATTAACCCCATTGTCCACATTTATTTAAGTCTCAAAATATTCCCCATGTGATAACAAGACCTACACCTCGGCTCATACTGCCCTTTTTCACCCAGCAAAACGACGGAGTCTTCCTCGGCCAGCCGGTAGGAATGTGTGGCGAGGTTGCCGCAGTGCACACAAATGGCGTGGACTTTGGTCACATATTCGGCCACTGCTAAAAGCGCGGGCATGGGACCAAAAGGTACGCCACGGTAATCCATGTCCAGGCCAGCCACGATGACACGCACCCCGCGCAAGGCCAATTCCTGGCAAACAGCGGGGAGTTCCATATCAAAAAACTGCGCTTCATCCACCGCCACTACCGTTGTATCGTCACTGATTTCCAGCAGTTTAGAGGAATGTCCCACAGGCTGCGCCAACACCGAACTGGTATCGTGCGACACGATGGAGGTTTCGTCGTAGCGGGTGTCAATTCTGGGTTTGAACACCTCTACTTTCATCTCTGCGATTTTGGCGCGCCGCAATCGTCGGATGAGTTCTTCTGTTTTGCCGGAAAACATGCAGCCGCAAACGACTTCGATCCAGCCCCTGCGCTGGCCTTTGAAATGTGGTTCTAAAAACACGCGTTGTGGTTTTAACTATGTTTAAGGTTCTTTGAACACCGAAGGTACCGAGTACGCCGATACCGCCGAAATAATCCTGCGTGTAAAAGTATCAAAACTTCGGTGGTATCGGCGTACTCGGTACCATCGGTGTTCAAATGATGAACTTTTGCTTTGTTCCAAGTAAAAAAATCGGAAATTCGCCGTTGAAAATGAGCGTGTTCAAGAATTTGTGGCACACCTCGCTTATCACCTTGATTATCAACCTTGTAATTTAGGTGTACCACACTTTTCGAACACGCTCGTGAAAATAGGCACTGTTATCAAACCCTCCCGCTAATGGATTTTCAAAAGGCAAAAATTTATCTCGACAAACTCAACCGCGAGTTCGCGCGCATGAGCAAAGACCCCGAAAACATCATTCGGATTGATGTGGACATCATGGCATCCTACGTTCGTG
>CAZKBH010000002.1:169763-175054 GCA_964550795.1 uncultured Saprospiraceae bacterium | reverse complement strand
CGTTCGTGAATTGTACGATGCAATGCTCACAGAATCAAATACTTATGTAGCGCCAAAGGTCGAACCCGCAAAGGTCCGGCCGATCCAGCGTCCCATGATAATTGAGCCTATGGTGGAAATGGCCCCACCGCCTCCGCCCCCGCCCGTCGTGGCTGAAGTTCCACCACCTGCGCCGCCGCCACCCGCCCGCGAGGAGCCACCCGCGCCTGCACCGCCGCCGCCGCCGCCTGTTGAGACACCACGGCCCGCACCAACCCGCGCCGTCGCTTCCGTTGCCGGAGGTTTGGACGTGTTGTTTGAAGAAAAACAAGCCAAGGAACTTTCCGAAAAACTGGCTGAGGCTGCGATTACAGACCTCAAAAAAGCCATCGCGCTGAATGACCGGCTGCTGTACACCAGCGAATTGTTTGCCGGCGACGGGCAGGCGTTTGAACGCGCACTCGCCGCCCTCAATAGTTTTTCCAACTTCGAGGATGCCCGCGAATACATTGTGCAAAATTGCGCCGTGCAATACACCTGGACGGAGAAAAAACGCCTTGATACCGCTAAAGCTTTTGTGAAATTGGTGCGTCGGAGGCATAAGTGATTTAGGGGACGCGGATTACGCGGATTTGGAACGCGGATTTGGAACGCGGATAAAGCGGATGACGCGGATTTGGATTTGATTTGGGATATCATAAAAGCATTCAAAAACGCCTGCAATGACAAAAATACTCATCATCGGTCAGGGCATTGCAGGGACTTTATTGGCCTGGTCACTTCGCCGAAAAGGGCTTGAGGTACACCTTGCTGACGGGAATTTGGCTGGCGGTTCGTCCATCGCAGCTGCGGGCATCATCAATCCGGTTACCGGAAAACGGTTTGTAAAATCCTGGCGTTTCGACGAGTTTTATCCAATGGCCAAATCGGTTTATCAACAACTGGAACAGGAACTCGGCATTCCAATTTGGGAAGACCGCCCTACCCTACGGCTGCTCGGCACCGCTGAAGAAGCCAATGATTGGTCCATTCGATGTGCCCAGGAAGAATATGCGGAACATTTGGGCGAAACCAGCGACCCAGGCGCCTGGGGACCCTATCTGAAGCCCGGATTTCGTTTCGGCGTTATTCGAAAATCGGCGCGGGCCAATTTGCCAGCGCTGGTAGCCGGTTACCGAAAATTCGCTCAGAATCAGCAGTTTTTTATGGAAAAAAATGTTGATTATCAATCCGTTGACGCATTACTTCAAACGTACCAGCAAGTCGTTTTTTGTGAAGGCTGGCGCGCCACGGGCAACCCTTATTTCCCCGAAACCGCCTTTCGTGTTTCCAAAGGAGAGGCGCTGATTATTCGATTTCCTGCACACGCTGTATCGGGTAAACCTCCCGCCGAAAACCCATTGTCCAACACCTTCGACATGCTCAAAAAAACCATGTTGCTCGTTCCCTTGGGCGATAATACGTTTTGGGTAGGCAGCACTTACCGCTGGCACTTTGAAGACACTTTGCCCGGAACAGAAGGCCGAGATTATATTTTATCCTACCTGCACGAGATGTTTGACGCGCCTTTTGAAATCGTCAGCCATGTGGCTGGCATTCGCCCGACGATGGTAGATCGGCGGCCCGTGGTAGCGCAGAGCAGCATAAACAGCAAGGTGTTCATTTTCAACGGTTTAGGCACCAAAGGAGCCTTGTTAGCCCCGTTTTTTGCGGAACAATTGGCCGGGTTGCTGCGTGATGCGTAGGATTGTTACAAAACGGTTTCGGGCATCGTACTGCTGGACATTTTTTCGAAATCGAGACCTATAAGGTTTTTAAAAACCTTATAGGTCTGGTAGCAAAACAAAAATGTCCCGTAGTTAGCTCGTACATACATTTGCCACTTTCCCACTGTCCATACACCCAAACCTTGTTCCAGATCCCCACACTTTCCACCACCCTTGCGCTGCAAATGTTCCAGGTCATGCGACTTGGATCGGCGGTACTGACGGGCATTTTGCTCGCTAAAAGTGGGCTGCCCACTGCAGAGATCGGGGCTTGGGAAATGCTGTTGTACCTCGGGACCACCCTGACGTTTTTTTGGGTGAACGGACTTTTACAAGGCATTGCCCCCGTGTATGCCAAAATGGACGATTCAGCCAAAAAAACGTTCATTTTTAACCATTTTTTGCTGTTTTGCGGTATTTCTTTCGGCGTTTTTCTGCTCATCGTTTTGGGCGAATCCTGGATTGCCCCCGCGTTGACAGGCATGAAAGAGGTGCCCCATTTCAAACTTTTTGGGCTTTACCTGCTGCTGAATTTACCGAGCTTCCCGGTGGAGTATTTTTACCTGCTGCAACACCGTCCACGCAGTATCGTGGTCTGGGGCATGGTCACTTTTGGGCTGCATCTTGCCGCGCTTTTTGTCCCGATTGTGTTGGGATTTGGTTTGGAAGGTGGACTAAAGGCATTGGTCGTTTTAGGTGCCCTGAAATTCGCCTGGGCCGCCGGGCTGGCGTTTCGTTTTGGCAAAATTCGCCTGGATCGAAACATGCTCCTTGCTTACCTGATTTTTTGTGCCCCGCTGATGCTCAGCAAGGTGGTCAGCAATCTCATGTTCATCTTCGACAACTGGCTGGTGGGCTGGCATTTCGGCGATCCCGCCATTTTCGCCATTTATCGTTACGGTGCCCGCGAATTCCCCCTCGCCACGGCGCTGGTGGGCGCACTCGGCATGGCCCTGATCCCGCTCCTGAGCCAATCTCCCCACGCAGGACTGGCTGAATTAAAAGCCAAGTCCCGGCGATTGATGCACTGGCTTTTTCCGCTGACCATCCTGTTGTTGTGTACCAGCAAGCTATTTTTCCCGCTGGTTTTTAACCCGGATTTTATTGCCAGCGCTGCGTTGTTCAATATTTACTTACTGACCTTGGCGAGCAGGATCTTGTTACCGGCTTCCATTGTTTTGGCCAAAGGAGATTCGCGGAGTATTTTTTGGGTAAGCGTGGTTGAATTGTGCATCAAAGTGGCCCTTGGACTTCTGTTCGTTCATTGGTGGGGCCTTCCGGGACTGGCATTTTCCGTCGTGCTCTCGCATTGGGTGGAAAACATCGGGCTGATCTGGATTTTGGAACGAAAACACAGGGTCAGCACCAGCGATTGGCTCGACTGGAAATGGTATCTGGGTTATGTGATTGCGTTGGGTGGGGGATATGGGTTGTCGTTGTGGTTGTGAGGAGACTTGTTTCTAAGATGAAAATGCGAGGAAAAGCGTCATCCAAGCCTATTCAATACTTCAGACGCTCAAGCCCGGGCAAGATGCCGCGCCAGAAGTGACACTTTTTAAAAAAGTGTCACTTCTTCACACGATTCAAAATACGCAGAAATGTATCGTTTTCCAAGCTCATCAACCCTTCAACAGCCCGCTAAAAGAATCGCGTCCTGTAGCCATTACATCGATTTTAGAGAAGTGACACTTTTTGAAAAAGTGTCACTTCTAACCATGGAATCTCGTTTTTGCATTGTTATAAAATTCGGGGTGACTCATTATACACCGCTACTCAAACTCCCAAGACTGGTCGTCCAAAGACTGCTCATGAAATGCAAAGAAGTATTCTCGCCCCTCAAACCAGTCAAAGAGTTCTTCCCGTTCTATTTTTGTAGGCGCATTACTAAGAAATGATTGATATGAACTCCATTTGTACGAACGGAAGTCGATGGTGTAGCCATGTTTTTTCGGATTATTATGAATGTAATATACCAACTTAAACAGATGTGATTCATCCTTGACCAATTTTCGTTTAAACGGTCGCTGGATCAGATTTCCATATCGGGTCTGTTGTTTATTGAAAGCTTTTGCATAAGACGTGAAAAAACGTTGAAATTGATAACTAGCTACAGTCTCCGGTTGGATAGGAGTATAAGGATCATTGCTTTCTAAAAAAGCATCAGTTCTCTTTCGACCTTGATTGATCGTTTGGCAAAAAGAGGCCAATGTCTGCTCATCACGCATCTTTATGAGAAAATGTACATGGTTTTCCAACAAGGCAAAAGCGTAGGTTTTAGCAATTGGCCGCAAAAAATCGGCGTATCGGCGCAGGAAGAAACGATAGTTTTCATCCGATACAAAAAGACGCTCCCCATTGTTGGTTCGTGCAAATACATGGTAAAAGTAGTCCGGTAAAAGTGGTTCAGTGTCGCGCTTTTTCATGATTTAAGTAAAGTACGATAAGTGAGTTAGGGGAACATTTGGTAAAATAGTCCCATAAAAATGGTTCAGTCTCTAACATTTTGTACCGCAAATAAAGCATTGATCGCGACTAGAAGTGACACTTTTTAAAAAAGTGTCACTTCTTCCCCCGCATCTGCTTCTTTCTCATCATCAAAGAGTGCTACTTTTATCCCGCCAAACCGACCTTGAACGATGAACCTCGTTTCAACCCGTTCATCATTTATCCATCACTATCCATTCCACCCAAACTATGCGAAAGCAATTAGCCTATGCCCTGCTTGCCACAGCCGCTGCTGTTGGACTTTTTTTACTCGTTAAGAGCCAAAAAGTCGTCAAAAACGAGGCCTATTACGAGGCCGTTTCCAAATACATTTACGCCTTTACCTCCGGCTCCATCAGCCGCGATGAGGTCGTGCGGGTTCGTTTCGTGAATCCCGCCGTGTCGCAAGACCAGGTGGGCAAGGCCGTACCCGCCAGCCTGTTTTCCACCGATCCAAAAATTGAAGGCAATGTAGTGTGGGAAGACGATCGTACCATCAAATTGACCCCCTCTCAGCCACTGACACCGGGCAAACGCTACACGGGTCAGGTCTCCGTGCAACGCATCTATACCGACGCCCCGGATTTGGCCAAAACCTTCGATTTCAACTTCAATGTGCGCCAAATCGCCTACGAAGTGGCCACCGAAGGCATTTCCGCCGATCCAAACAGCCCCGGTTTGTCGCGGGTAACTGGACTGGTTCGGGTGAATGAGCCTTGCGAATCGGCCAAAATTGAACAAATGTTCGCCGCAAAACAGGGCAACAAAGCCCTGCTCGTCAGTTGGAAACACAGCGACGACGGGCGTTCGCACCAATGGGTGGTGGCCGGTGTGGAGCGCTCGACGGTCGCGAGTAGCGTGCGCATGGCCTGGTCTGGCAAACCCATCGGCGTAGCAAAAAATGTCTCTGAAGAACATCCCGTACCTCCAAGCGGCGAGTTTGTGGTGCTGTCTGCCAAGGCCGTTCAGGTGGAAGAACAGTATATTTTGCTCAATTTTTCTGATCCGGTTTCTGCCGCGCAGGATTTGGCCGGTTTGGTGCGCGTGGATAACTATTCTGGC
>CAZKBH010000002.1:167417-169753 GCA_964550795.1 uncultured Saprospiraceae bacterium | reverse complement strand
TTTATCCCGGCGAACGCATCACGGGCGCTAAAAAAATTACGGTGGAAGGCAGTGTCCGCAGCGCAGCAGGTCAAAGCCTGAGCGCAAAAGGTACCTGGACCCTGAACTTTGAAGACCTCAAACCCGGCGTTCGGCTCGTGGGTCGCGGTGCCATTATTCCTCAACAATCCGGCGGCGGCGTTATTTTCCCGTTTGAAGCCGTTGGACTGACTGCCGTGGATGTGGAGGTGTTTAAAGTATTCAATTCCAACATTTTACAGTTTTTGCAGGTAAATGAAATGGAGGGCGACAATGAATTGCAACGCGTGGGAAAAATCGTTTTGCAGAAAAAATTTGACCTCGCCGCCATTAACCCCGATGCCTCCTCGAAGGTGTGGCAACGCTACGCACTCGACCTCAAAGACATGATCGAAAAAGATCCGGGCGCGATTTATCAGGTCCGAATGGCGTTCAAAATGGAGTACACCAATTGTCCCAGTCAACAAGCCACGGTTGCCTCCAGTCAAACAGACGAAGATGGCGGGATGCGCAGCATCATGGGCGGTTATCGCGGCATTTATTGGCAAGATGGCGAGGGCTACTGGTGGAACGAAGACGACGATTACAACTGGGACAGCCGCGAAATCCCCTGCGCCAAGGAATATTACAACGAAGAGCATTTTACCAAGCGCAATGTATTCGTCAGCGATCTAGGCCTCACCGCCAAACGTGGGCGCGACGGGTCAGTTTTCCTCGCTGTGACCGATTTGCACACGGCACAACCCGTGAGCGGCATTGACATTGAATTACTCAGCTACCAGCTTCAACCCATCACCAAAACCCGCACAACGAGCGATGGTACGGTCCTGGTAGAAGGCCTGCGCGAAGTGCCGTTTTTGGCCGTGGCCACGGGTCAGGGCCGACGCGGATATCTGCGCATGGCGGATGGTAATGCGCTCTCGCTCAGCCGTTTCGACGTAGCTGGCGTGGAATCGCAGAAAGGTTTGAAAGGTTACCTCTACGGAGAACGTGGGGTGTGGCGGCCAGGCGATTCACTCTTTTTGAACTTCGTGCTGGAAGACAAAACCGGCCATCTCCCGGCGGGACACCCGGTGGTTTTTGAACTCCGAGATCCCGGTGGTTCCTTGCAATACCGCACGGTTTCGACCACGGGCGTGAACGGCGTTTATCCCTTCTATTTTGCCACGCGCCCGGAATCCAAAACGGGCAACTGGAACGCCAAAGTCATGGTGGGCGGCGCAACTTTTACACGCCCCCTGAAAATTGAAACGGTGAAGCCCAATCGTCTAAAAATTGATTTGGACTTTGGACCGCGTGCATTCCTGACGGCGAAGGATTTTGCCATTGGAAATGCTGGCAAAGGCATCAATGGAACCTTGAAAGTCAATTGGTTGCATGGCGCCACCGCCCAAAATCTGAATACCAAGGTGGAAATGCAGGTGCGCGCGGTGAAAACCGAATTTACGGGCTACAAAGGCTACACATTCGACGATCCCTCGCGCTATTTTTATTCTGAACCGGAAATTTTGTTCGACGCAAACCTCGACCAAAACGGACAGGCGACCGTGCCGCTCAAAATCGGTCAGGTCAATGCCGCTCCCGGCAAACTGATCGCCAATTTCAAAGTCCGGGCCTTCGAGGCGGGCGGCGATTTCAGCACCGATAATTTCGCGCTGGATGTATTGCCCTACGAACGTTTTGTGGGCGTATTTATCCCAACCGACAAATGGGGCAGCAAAACCCTGAGCCGTAACGGCAGCAGCAAAGTGAATTTTGCCGTGCTCGACAACAAAGGCAAACCCGTTCCGAACCACAAAATCACGGTCGCGCTGTACCGCGTGGACTGGCGCTGGTGGTGGGACGATGATGCCCAATCCGGTATTGGCCAGTTCAATAGCAGCGAACTCAACGACGCGGTGGATCACGCCGAACTGACCACCGATGCCCGTGGACAAGCCGCCTGGACTGTGAAACCCAACCAATGGGGTCGCTACCTCGTGCGCATTGCCGACACGGAAGAAGGCCATACCGCCGGCGACTTTTTCTGGTCGGGATACCCGCAACAATTGGACGATATCCAGAGCCGCAACGCCGCTGCGATGTTGCCCTTTACCGTGGAAAAGGAAAAATACAACGTTGGGGAAGAGGTGGTGCTGAAAGTGCCCGCCAGTGAAAGTGGCCGGATTCTATTGACCCTTGAAAATGGCACCCGCGTGGCCAAACACCTGTGGTTCGACGCCGTAGCGGGCGATAACTTCCTGAAATTCAAGGCTGAAAAAGGAATGGCGCCCACGGTGTACGCCCACGTCAGCCTGATGCAACCACATGCCCAAACC
>CAZKBH010000002.1:159314-167407 GCA_964550795.1 uncultured Saprospiraceae bacterium | reverse complement strand
ACCTGCCTATCCGTATGTACGGCGTAACGCCCGTGAACATCGAAAACTCGGAGACCCGACTGGAGGCACAAATTGACATGCCCGACCAGTTGAAACCGGACGAGTTTTTCAACATTTCCCTGCGCGAAAAAGGCGGCAAAGCCTGTGTTTACACGCTCGACATCGTGGACGAGGGCTTGTTGGACCTCACGCGTTTCAAAACGCCCAATCCCTGGGAAGCCTTCTATGCTCGCGAGGCACACGGCGTAAAAACCTGGGACATTTACGATTATGTGCTCGGAGCTTATGGTGCGGAACTTTCGCGCATCCTTGCCATCGGGGGTGACGGGATTAACCAAAAAGCTAAAAATGCCACGCAGGTGAACCGTTTCAAACCCTGTGTCATTCACCTCGGGCCTTTCAAATTGGAAAAAGGACAGGTGGCCAAACACCGCCTCAAAATCGAAAACTATGTCGGTTCGGTGCGGGTAATGGCTGTGCTTTCTGCTCCCGCAGCGGACGGAGAGGGCGCGTACGGCAATGCGGAAAAGACCTGTCCTGTGCGCAAACCTTTGATGATTATGCCAACCCTGCCACGGGTACTTGGTCCGGGGGAAACCCTGCGTTTGCCAGTCGAGGTTTTTGCCATGGACAAATCCGTCAGCAATACCACCGTGAATGTTCGGGAAACCAGTGGTTTGGTCAATGTGTCCAGCAACTCCAACAGCCTCACTTTCAGCGAACCGGGTCAAAAAATGACTTATTTCGATTTGAAAGTGGGTGATAAAACGGGAGTTGCCAAGTTCAGCATTCGTGCCACCGGTGGCGGCGAAACGGCTGTTTCGGACATTGAAATTGAAGTTCGGAACCCAAATCCGGTTATAACCAAGGTTTTAGATGGCTCCATTGAGCCTGGCCAGACCTGGTCGCAAAACGCCAACGCCACCGATTTTGGCGAACTGGAAACGGCAGTTTTGGAAATCAGCAGCATTCCCCCGATAAACCTGTCCAAGCAACTGGATTACCTGATCCAATATCCGCACGGCTGCATTGAACAGACCACCTCGGCGGCTTTCCCGCAATTGTACGTGGATCTGATTGCGCCGCTAAACGAAAAACAACAGCGTGACGTGCAGAAAAATATTACTGCGGCGATTGCCAAGTTGCAGAACTATCAAACTTCTTCGGGCGGATTTTCCTACTGGAGAGGCGGCACCGAGGTGGCAGATTGGGCAACCTCGTACGCCGGGCATTTTTTGATCGAAGCAAAAGCCCGTGGTTACGCGATTCCAGAGCAGGTGTTGGATAAATGGATTGCATATCAAACCAAAACCGCCCGCAGTTGGGAGCCGGTGGATCCATTTGACCCAAGCGGTTCGCGGGTGCACAGCGACGAAATGTCTCAGGCGTATCGGCTGTACGCACTGGCCATGGCGGGCAAACCCGATCTCTCGGGCATGAACCGTCTGCGCGAACAGAAGAAAAAATACGAAAGTTCAGCTTCCTTGCTAGCGGCTGCTTATGCGGTTTCGGGTAAAAATGAGGCTGCCCGGGACTTGTTGAACAATCTGACCGTCACCAAATTCACCTACAACTGGTGGGGTGCAACCTACGGCTCCGACTTGCGCGATTTGGCCTTGAAACTGGAAACCCTCACCGCAGTGGGTGATAACAAACGCGGCCTCGAGGTGGCCCTTCAAGTAGCTACCCAGGTCGGAAACGCCGCGCGCTGGTTCTCGACGCAGGAGTTGGGCACTAGTTTGCGTGCATTGAGCAAATTTGCCCAAAAAGCCACTTTAGGAGAAAAATCCGATTTTACCATCAAGGCAGGCGGGCGCGAAGTTCCGGTGAACAGTACCACTGCGTATTATCTCTACCCGCTCGGCAACGAGATTTCCGGGGGCGTTTCTGTTAAAAACACCAGTAAACAAAAGCTCTTTACCCGAATTGTGATGCGCGGGCGGCCTGTAACTACTTCATTGACAGCGGAAAGCAGCAATATTTCCATGGCGGTTCGTTACACCGATTTGAAGGGTTCGGCGATAGATCCTGCCAAGTTGAAACAGGGCACGGATTTCCTCGCTGAGGTCACCGTGACCCGCACGGGCACCATGCTTTTTGATTTTAAAGAGTTGGCGCTTTCCCAAATTTTTCCTTCGGGCTGGGAAATCCTGAACACGCGCATGAACCTCGTGGGCGGCTCTACTTCCGACCCGATGGACTATCAGGATGTGCGCGACGATCGGGTGTTTACCTACTTTGATCTGCCGTACAACTGGTCGGGCGACAAAAATGCTAAGCAATCCCGCAGCTACCGCATTCAGTTGAACGCAGCTTATGCGGGTCGGTACTACCTGCCTGCCGTAGCTTGCGAGGCGATGTACGACAACCGAATTCGGGCCGTGGTGCCGGGAAAATGGGTGGAAGTGGTGAATTGAGGGCGGGGTCGTTAACAACCTGAGTAGCCCTAAATTTTGTAAAACGGCAAACGGGATTCCGTGTGTAGAAGTGACACTTTTTAAAAAAGTGTCACTTCTATAAAAAAACACCAACTTTCAGGGGCTGGTGTTTTTTTAAATACTGGGAATCAATTTTTAAGAATTGGTAGCATTCGGACTCTTACTGATTCAATTTCTATCACGACAAAAGCACCAACTTCCAATGGTTCTTGAATCTGCTCCCAACACTGGCTGAGGAGTTCATGAAAAATCTTTGCGTTGATGTTATGGACCCTAAACAAAATTACAGATGGTAGACTATTTCCAGAAAAAGCAAGCAATTTCCCAAAATCAAGGTCATGGGTGATGATTACCTCCCCCGCGTCAAGGGCAATTTTAAGAATATCAGAATCAGGCGTTTTATTTGAAAAATGTTCAGGAAGATAGCGAAATTCGTGACCCTCAGCCTCAAGCAGGCTCCCTAAGCGAGGAGAGATACCAACATCTAATAGGAATTTCATGCTGCAATACGTTGCAATGGCAAATATTGCTCATCCATAGCAAGCGCAGCGAAGGCCAGAGATTCATAAATATCCTCTTTTTCCAAAAAAGGAAAATCGTTAAGTAATTCCTCGTGGCTCATTCCACCTGCTAGATAGCCTAGAAGCGTAGCTACTTGAAACCTAATGCCCCGTATGCAAGGTTTGCCCGTGCAGACAGCGGGATTCATGGTGATTCGTGGAAATTGAGGATGTTGTAGTTCCATAATTGTTCCTAGATAATGACTTACAAAAGTAGGCATAAAATTATAAGTACCTCATACCCATCCAAAATTCCAAATACCGCATCACTTCCTCCGTGGCACCACGGCTTTCTTCCAGGTAATCGAGTACTGCACGGGAGGCTGTTTGGTAAAAAACAGGGTCTTGTAGTTGGATTAAAATCCGCGTGAGTTCTTCTGCATTTTGCACGGGAAACGCGCCGCCCCGCGCCACAAACTGGCGGGCTTCTTCAAATTTTTCATATTTCGGTCCAAAAATGATGGGCAATCCAAAAGCGGCCGGCTCCAGGGTGTTGTGGATGCCTTTGCCAAATCCGCCCCCGATGTAGGCGATGCTGCCGTAGCGGTAAATGGTGTTCAGCAGCCCGATGTTGTCTATGATGAGGACGGAATAGATTGAGGCAATTTTATCCCCTTGGTCTAAAGCGCTTGCTTCATGCCAACGCGAGTAGCGAATTGAATTTTTAAAACGTTTGCTGAGTTGTTCCACGTGTTCCTCGGTAGGCTCGTGCGGGGCGAGGATGATTTTTAATGAACTTCCCGAAAGTTTAAGTTGATCTTCGTCCGCCTCCCAGGAACTGCCTACCACGAGGACCTGCGTTGGGTTGTTTGAAATAAACGCTTCCACGATTGGATTCTCCGGAACCTGTTCTGCAATCTTCAAAACCCGATCCACCCGAGTATCACCGGCAATGCTAAAGTTTTGAATACCAATGCTTTGTAGCAGGTTTGCGGAGGGTTCATTTTGCACAAAAATGTGTGCGTAACAGCCCAGCATTTTCCGCCAGAACCCGCCATACCATTTAAAAAACGGCTGCGAAGGACGAAACAAGGCGGACACCAGCAACGTGGTCGTCTTGCGTTTTTGGAGTTCCAAAAGATAATTGCCCCAAAACTCGTATTTGACAAAAATGGCCACATCGGGCTGTATGATTTGGAGAAAATCCCGGGCATTTGAACGCGTATCGGCTGGCAGGTAGCAAATGAAATCGGCGTGGGGATAGTTTTTCCGAACCTCATATCCGGAGGGGGAAAAAAACGTGAGCACAATCGTCCAGTCTGGAAATGCGGCGCGGAAGCTTTCGAGGATGGGGCGGCCCTGTTCAAATTCGCCGAGCGAAGCGGCGTGAAGCCAAAGCACACGTTTGCGAAGCGGCGATTGCCCTTTGTTTTTGGACAGTTCCAAAACACCGAATGCGGTATTCAATCGCCTGCGCCAATCCTTCCGGCCCTGCACCCAGAGTCTGGCCTTTGGGTGAAAAAAAGCGGCCATTTGGATGCCCAATGTGAGCAATCGAATAACAAAGTCGTAAATCAGCCGCATGAATCCCCGTTTTTTTGCGATGTTTGGGCCGCAAAATTGCGCTATTTGTTCAATATCTGCGGTTTTCTTCCAAAACGATGTTTATGCAAGACCAAAAACTCAGGGCAAAGCTGCACGAAATCATATTTGAATCTGACACCGTCTGGGGCCGACGCTTCGACTTAGTGTTGCTTTGGCTGATTTTGGCCAGTGTGGTGGTGGTGGTTTTAGAAACGGTTCCGGCCCTCCACGCGCAACATTTCGATTCTTTTTACGCTGCGGAGTGGTTTTTTACCATCATTTTCACCCTTGAGTATCTGCTGCGCATGTATGTGGTGAAATCGCCGGTGCGCTACGCCACGAGTACTTTTGGGCTGATTGATCTGATTTCCATCCTGCCCACTTACCTGAGTTTGATCGTCGTTGGCTCCCAAGCCATGCTGGTGATTCGAGTGTTGCGACTTTTGCGGGTGTTCCGGGTGCTGCGCATGGGGCGTTTTCTTTGGGCGGGACATATTATCTCGAAGGCCCTGAAAGCCAGCCGACATAAATTAACGGTTTTTATCTTTTTCGTGATGCAGTTGGTCATCATCATTGGGGCGGTGATGTATTTTGTGGAAGGCCCCGTAAATCCGGGTTTTACCAGCATTCCGGCAGGGATTTATTGGGCGGTCGTAACCCTGACCACGGTTGGTTTTGGTGATGTGACGCCCGTTACGGCGGTCGGAAAATTCCTGGCCATTATTGTGATGATGACGGGTTATGCCATCATTGCGGTGCCCACGGGCATTGTTTCTGCTGAATTGGTGGCAAATCACAAACAAAACAACAGCCAGGTTTGCCGCCACTGCACCGAAGAAGGGCACGACGATGATGCAAAATTTTGCAAACACTGTGGTTGGACCTTGCACGAGTAAATGGCGAAATCCAGCATGATCATTTTAATAGTAGATTCCCTCCGCCGTGCCGGTATAAAACGGCAGCGTCCAGGCCAGGCGCACCCCAAAACGCAGATCCAGGCGATTGCCTTCCAGTTTACGCATCATGGAAAAATCCCAGGACCGTAGCGTATTGGTAAAGGCCTGATTAAACTCAAAGCCAAACAACCAACTCACGTCGCGGCCATACCCGACGTGCTGCCAACCGATAAATTGTTGAAGCGCCGGGCCACCGGTGAGCCGGTCGTAACCTTTTTTGTAATCGCCGCGCAACTGCACTACCGAGCGGGAATCGTCGAACACGCGAATTTTATGTTGTGCCCATCCGCCCCCGAAAGTGAGTCGAAGCCCCTCCCGTTTGTCGCTAAAACGGACAATTTTACCTACGGTGGCTCCAAGATACAAGCCGCGTTCTTGAAGTAAAACCGTGGCATATACGCGGTCGTTCCCAATGATATCGCCAGTAGGCGTGCGGAGAATGTCGAGTGGATCTTCCTTGACTTTGCTGCCAAAAATAAAAGCGCCTTCGAGCCCAAAAATCCAGTTTTCAGACGTGATAAATTCCGTGCCTGCACCTATTGCCCCATTCACTCCGAAACGTTTGGCCATATCGCCTGCGGGGATATGGCCCCCCAGGGTGAAATGCGCCAGCACCGCTTTACTTTTGCCCTCGCGATCAGGCTTGGGGGGCGTTGCAGGAATTTGAGCAAACAGCGGGAATGCGCAACCGAGCGCAATCAATGGAATGAGTATCTTTTGTAACATCAGCATTAAAAAAAGTCAAAATCAAGCATAAATGGTCAACAGCTTACCGTCAACCAGCGGCAAAAGTAACGCCCTTCCAAACATCTCCGCTGCCGTGCTCCACGAATTGCGCGACATAGTGAGCAGCGCGCACTTTCTGACGGACGAAACCGCCCTCCACGAACACGGACACGACGAAACCGAAGACCTGCTTTTTTTGCCCCAAGCCGTGCTGGAACCCGCCGACACCGCTCAAATCTGTCAAATAATGCAGGTTTGTTCCCGGGAACGGATCCCCGTCAGCGTTCGCGGAGGTGGTTCCGGATTGGCCGGTGGTGCCTTGCCCACACACGGTGGTTTGGTTTTATCTATGAAGCGCCTGAATCAGATTTTGAACATTGACCAGGCAAATTTTCAGGTCACCGTAGAACCGGGCGTGATTACCGAAACCCTGCAAGATACCCTGAAAGCACTGGGCTTGTTTTATCCGCCGGACCCTTCAAGTCGTGGCTGGAGTTTCATCGGCGGCAATGTGAGCACCAACGCAGGCGGCCCAAAGGCCGTGAAATACGGGGTGGTGCGCGACCACGTACTCAACCTCGAAGTGGTGTTGCCCAGCGGTGAAATCATCTGGACGGGCGCCAATACCCTGAAAAATTCCACGGGTTACAACCTGACCCAACTCCTTGTGGGCAGCGAGGGCACGCTGGGTATTGTGACCAAAATTGTGCTCAAACTACAGCCCTACCCTACTCAAAATCTGCTGATGCTCGTGCCCTTTCGTTCGGCGGAAAGTGCCTGTGCGGCGGTGGCTGCCATTTTCCAATCAGGCGTAACGCCCAGCGGACTGGAATTTATGGAACGCAATGCCATTGACTGGGCCGTGCGGTATGTAGGCGAAACCCCCGTGCCGATCCAAGTAGAAGACGGGGCGCACCTGCTCATTGAGGTGGATGGATTTCATTTGGACAGTTTAGTGACTGATTGTGAGACTATTACGCGCGTTTTAGAAAATTTCGATTGCGGCGAAATTTTCTTTGCCGATGATGAGGCCACCAAAACTGCGCTTTGGAAATTACGCCGCAATGTAGCCCACGCCGTGAAACGCAATTCAATTTACAAAGAAGAAGATACCGTGGTGCCTCGCGCGGAACTCCCCCATTTGCTCAAAAAGGTAAAGGAAGTTGGGGCGCGGTATGGCTTCGAATCGGTCTGCTACGGCCATGCCGGCGACGGGAATTTGCACGTCAATATCCTGCGCGGCGCATGCAGTGAGGCGGTCTGGAACGAGGAAGTTCCCAAAGGGATTCGGGAGATTTTTGAATTTGTCAAAAGTGTGGGCGGCACGATTTCAGGCGAGCACGGCATCGGACTGGTGCAGCGACCGTATTTGGATATTGTGTTTTCTGATGTGGAACGAAGGTTGATGCGGGAGATTAAACAAGTGTTTGATCCTTTGGGGATTTTGAACCCGGGGAAGGGCGTGGGTTGAAGCTGTACCGGCGGCTTTAGCCGCAGGAAACCATTTAGCGGAAATTTGTGCTCATTTTGCGCGGTCCTGCGACTAAAGTCGCCGGTACAGGTACGACACTAGTGCCGAACAATTCTACCCGATTTCGATACACTTCCCGCTTGAACACGCCATACATACACCCCTGTTTGGGACAGGTCTGAGCTTGGAATTTCCAGCAAAGCAGGTCCGGCCGGCAGGGTCATTTCACTGCGAAAAACCAGGCGCCCCGAAACATCCAGCACTTCCAGAAGTACATTTTCAGTTCCAATTAGCTGGAGCGGAAGCATCGTGCTTCCAGTCGTTGGATTGGGCTGTGGGCTGCCGATAAGGTGCTGGTTATCAGGCACTAAATCGTAAAATCCGACGATATTCCCAGTTGTGAGTTTGCACATTTGGA
>CAZKBH010000002.1:145850-159304 GCA_964550795.1 uncultured Saprospiraceae bacterium | reverse complement strand
CCAACACCGGTGCAATCGCTGGTATATCATTTGAATTAACCGCTATGCTTTCCGGGAAAGGGCTTGAAAGCGGATTGGGTGTAGGGAAAACGTAGTTTTTATCCACGAAACGCCAGAATACAGGCATTTCCGTCCAAATGCCAAGCATCATTTTCCGGCATTCAAGGATATCTAACGAGTCAATTACCTGATCGTTGTTGGCATCTGCCGCAATCCACTGATACGGCGAATCGAAAAGGTCTGTACCGTCAATGTGTTTCTGAATGATTAACAGGTCAGACTGGTTGAATCCCATCAGTGGGTTTGGATCCCGCGAAGCCGTGACTACCACCTCTGTATCAGGAGGCAATTCACTCTGGGTAGTGCCGCATGACCCTAAAGTAGAATACAAGGATGGCGGTAAACCAGGACTCGAAATGTTAAATTCAAAAACGGTTTCGTCCAAGGCTTCTCCAGCGGCTGTTTCCGCACAAACCTTTACCATATTGCCTTCGCAGAATTGGGGATTGTCCTGCACCAGGTTAATCCACCAGGTTGCATAGTTCCAATACAATGGATGGTACGTGGAATAGTCGCAGGTTTTAACGGGGAGATTGCAGTCGAGCAATGGTGGGGTTCCATTTGCATGAATCAAGGTTGGGCTACCCACAGCGGCGAGTAAAAAGAGTAAAAATTTGTACATAAGATTATCGGGTTAGACTATGATTTATGTGATTTAAGTGATGGGAGACACAAATGCAAGTACACGGGTGTCCTCTTGAGCGCTCAATACGCTGCAAGTTATACGCCAATTGTCTAATAAATGTAAGCTAGCCGATTCAGAATGTGTCGGCTTTTAACATTGGAAATAAATATACCTCGCGTGGCTGAGTTTTCTGCTTGGTTGGGTGTAACACGTTTACTAAACTTTTAAAGTTTAGTAAACGTGTTATATCCCCTACAACCGCACTATTCGCCCGCTTTCAGAAACCGACCCGGCCCGAATATGCCAGACGTACACCCCTGCTTGCGACATCGCTGCTGCGGGCAACTCCAATTGGTGCATTCCAGCATCCAGGGAGAGCTGCTGTTGCCATTGCAAATGCCCTGCGATATCCCTGATTTCGATCCATACGTTTTCCGGGGCATTCAGGCGAATCGGCAAATTGGCCGAGCCAGCGGTCGGGTTGGGTATCGGGGCAAAAAGTTGGGTGTTTGCTGCGTCAGCAGTTGTGTTTTTATTAAAAACAAGCCCAAGTGGATGCCTTATACCTTCTGTATCATAGGCTTCTGGTTCTATTCGCGCCACTTCAGGTATTTTTAAAACTGCTGAAATTTGGAGCGGCGTGTGTGCTTTCAGGCGCAATCGGAACAATTCATACCCGGGATGCAGGGCACTTGGCCGCGCGTCTGACCAGCTTAGATTCAATACGCCAGGTTGTGGTATCGCCCAGTTTTCGCTTGTTAAGTCCAAGGCTCCGGTAGGCAAAACTGCCTGAATATCAAGCTTTTCCGGATCAAAATGCAGCGCAAACTGAAGGCCTTCCCAGGAATCTGTTTGGGTTGACCGGATGGGAATATCAATCGTTTCGCCAGTTTGTAGCCACTGGTCGGGCAATTCCAGCCAGGCAGCTTCCCCCCGTGGTTCCGCTGAGCCGAGCAATGTGTCCACCGCCGAAGCAGTGCCATTTACATCGCCGATTTTCACCCCACGAAAAGACAAATGGGGCGGGTAAAAACTAATTGGCATCAGCGGCAACTCGTAAGCCGGCGGACAGTTATTAAAAAATGGATGCCCCCAAGCCATGCAGGTATCCACAAAAAATCGCCAGGAGGGTGTGTTGTTGGGCAATTTATCAGTCAATCCAAGGATCAGTTTCCGCAATTCCACGATATCGAAAGTAGTCACAGAGTTGCTGCGGTTTGCATCTGCTGCCGTGATTTTCCAGGCCGCGTTGAAAGGTTCAAGCCCGAGGATATGTTTGGAAATGAGCACCAAATCAAAGGTGGTTACTCCATTTAATGGAACTGCCAGTTTCTCGGCATTGAGCGAAAAGGTGGCAATCATGGGTGTAGAAGCCAGTTCTGTACAGCCGCTGGAGTACGTGCCGATTGGGCTTACCACTGGTGCCTGCCCCTGCGGTCGCCAGGAAAGGTTAAATGTTACATCCTTAATGATTTCCTGGTTCCAATATGTTCTGGCGCAAATGTTCGAGAAGGGCAAAAGCGGGCAAAAACCGGACGTATCGTACACGAGTACCTGTGTGGTGCAAAAATTGACATTGCCGGTGCCGTCTTGCGCCCAAATTTCCACGAATTGGTCCTCGCTTTGGTCGCAGTAAAACATCACGGTATCCTGCGCATTGCCCAGCGCATCCAGCGGAAATCCCATGCCTGTCCCGACCCTGCGTATCCCGAGCACCAGTTGGCTATCTGGCGAAATATTATCAGACACGTCTTGCAAGCCATCCAACAAATGGAGTACTGCCGATTGCGTGACATCCAAATAAACCGCCATTCCGGTTTTACAACTAACCTCCGGCGCTTTACAATCTTTCACTTTAATGTTTCGATCACAAAAACGCACATCAGTGCCTTGCGAGGCGCGCCATTCCACGCGGTGCCGCCCTTCTGGCAAAATCACCGGGACAAAATCAAACGGATCATCATCGGTGCAGAAACGCATCCAGCCGATGGTGGTGTCGCCGGAATAATCTATTTCGAGTGCAAAACGGTACAACATGGAGTCCGGAAGTGCCCGTTGGTCAAAACGAACGGTGTCGCCACCGGAAAAACCGGGGTTGAATAGATTGTTTGCCATCACACAACCAGGGGGCGGTGGATTGGCGCTGGTCACGACGGTTTCCTGAATACCGTCGTTGTTCAGGTCGAGGTAAAGGGTGTATGAAATAACCCCAAGGCCGCCTTGATTACAACCTCTCAAACGAATGTTGAGGTTAAGGGCCGTTTCGGGCATATCAGCACTCCCAATAATGGGACTGAAAGTGTGCGGGGCGTTATTCCACAGGTCTATGCTGTTGGAACTCTCGTCACAAAGCGTGGGTGTGCTCTGCGGACAATTCGTGATAAATGGGCATTGTTGCGCCCAAATTGGGCTAATGGAAAGGCAAAGGGCAATCCAGCAATACCCACGGAAGCCCTTCCCCAAAGGCTGGTGTATCGGTTTTCTCATAATCGGTATGGTTACTATGATTAAGGTGATTCAAATGACTTGAATGACACAAATGCCTGATTTTAATATGATTACAATCCTTTCGGCTGTAAAAGCCTCTTGAAGGATTTGTCCATATAAATGGAAGGCACTCCATTTTTGAGTTCGAAAAATAAAATTAATTCCGGAGTTCAAGTTGAATAATCGGCCATTTGACGGATGGGCGACAAAAGAAGGGGGTTGCATTTCCAATGGTCCCTCGGTTATTCACCGGGTGACTCGGAATCACCCGGTGAATAACCGCGAAATAGCGGTTTTTTTCGAGGCTGTTTGGCTCCTGGCCCGACAACGCAATCCTTCGAAAATTGTAATGAAAAGCTTTAGTGCTGATGAAACAATAATCTTCCGGTTTAAATGACCTAATTTGCTGGGATTGTGCGTTGCCCGACAGTTGCCTGGCACCGCTTTGCGCCTTTCTCGCTAAAATTCCGCACCTCCAAATCGCGAGGTTCTTATTTCATCGGCACTTAAAATAAGTTGAATGTCCCCTACTTTACGCAAGTTCTTGCTTGTTTTTTCTGCCGTGCTTGCATTGATTTGCATTGCTGTAATTGTCTTTGTCAGGGTTTGGCTTGATCCACTTTTGAAAGAAAAATTAGAGGACATGACGGCAGAATCCAGCCAGGGAATGTATCAGCTTAAATTAGACCGCCTTCATATCAATCTGTTTGCCGGAACTGCTGAATTAAATAAAATACAACTGAGCACTGATTCCACACGCTGGGATTCCATTCACCAGACGAATCCGGATAAAGCTCCAATGAAAATTGAGCTAAAAATCCGCCGCCTAAAAATCAAAAATATACACTTAATCCAATACTGGCGAACGAAGGAATTATCCCTGAATAAAATTCTGGTGTATGACCCGGAGATTGCGCTTGTTTCCATACAAGATACAGCGTTGACTAAGCAAGTCCCAAAAGATTCTTTACAGCAAAGTATGCTGGACCGGCTTCCGTTGCGCATCGCTTCCTTTGCCCAAAGCATTCATATTGGCGCGATAAAGGCTATCAATGGCAAAATGTCCATCCACACCACAAAAGGCACCAAGCGTAGCTACCAACAAGCAGACAGTCTTGATTTATCTCTGACCAATATCAACCTCATTGCAAACGACACCACTGAAACAGGCCGAGCTTTATATGCCGAACACATTTTGCTCAGCCTGCGCAACTACGAATTGTATCCAACAGGCGATTTGTATGGTTACCGCATCAATTCCGCGACTGTAGATGGGCGAAATGGCGTCACAAAACTGGATATAGTTACTATTCTTCCTAAAGTATCGGATGCCGAGTTTATGCAACGTTTGAAGCTCCGCACGCCGCGGCTAAAAATAAGAATGAAAGAAATTCTGATTCAAAAATTAGATCTATTCCGGGCCTTGCATAAAAAAGAAATAAGCATGGAATCAGTCATTGTCGAAACTGCCCGAATTGATGTATATCAGAACAAAAATCTGCCGTTAAGTAAGCATAAACGAATGCCGCATGAATTATTCCGATCTATCAAACCTTACTTGAATATTGATACCATTTTACTGCGAAATTCCAACATTCTATACACAGAATACCATGGTACTGAGCAAGGGCAAATAGAATTTGAAAAGGTCAATGGCGTCATTTTGAATATCACGAATGACACGCTTAAAATGACTGAGGCCACCCCCGCCCGGATAGACGCAAGAGCCGAGTTAATGGGTGCTGGTTTGCTTGATTTATCGCTCCAACTTCCTTTGCTGACCCCGGATTTTCGCTGCGACTATACGGCCAATTTAGGTCAAATAGACATGACTTATCTGAACCGTTTGGTAGAAGATCAAAATAAATTCCGCGTGGAAACCGGCATTGCAGAAAAGATGGTTCTTAAAGTTCAGGTCAGAAACGGCATTGCAAGAGGCACCGTAGAAGCAAGTTATAATAATCTAAAAATCAGCGTTTTACGCTCCAAAGACGGAAGTAAAAAGAAGATAATATCCGTAGTTGCCAATATGTTGCTCCGGAACAACAATGAGCGGGGCGATGGCAGCCCGTTTAAAGTCGGCAACGTGTATTATCGCCGCGAGCGTACAGACGGGATTCTGCGCTTTATCTGGCGCTCCGCACAGACGGGTTTGATGGAAACCTTGGTGCCAAGGAATTTATCGAAAGGAAGGATGCCGGATTAGGTACGATTACTAAACTTTTGAAGTTTAGTAATCGTACCTAAGCGATAACACGAACACGTTTACTAAACTTTAAAAGTTTAGTAAACGTATCATTCAACTAGATGTGCCGATTCAATAAATTTTCGAACAACTCCTGCCGTCCACTTTGCTGTTTTGGCTCGCCGGCCTCGAGGGCGATCTTGCGCAAATCCTTGAGTTTCATCTTTCCGGATTCAAATGCGCGGCCTTCTTCGGTGTCGAAAGAGGCATAGCGTTCGCTGCGCAGGCGCTTATAGTCGGAGTTGTCTAAAATCTCCTGGGCGGCCAGCAGGGCACGGGCGAAAGCGTCCATCCCACCAATGTGTGCGTAGAAAATATCCACCAGATCGGTTGAGTTTCGGCGGGTTTTTGCGTCGAAATTGATGCCGCCGCCAGCAAGGCCGCCGGACTCCAGAATGACCAAAAAAGCCTCCGTAAGTTCTGCTACATTGTTTGGAAACTGATCCGTATCCCAGCCATTTTGGTAGTCTCCCCGGTTGGCATCCACAGACCCCAGCATTCCGGCATCTGCGGCTACCTGAAGTTCGTGCTGAAAGGTGTGTTGCGCGAGTGTAGCGTGGTTTACTTCTATGTTGAGTTTAAAATCCTTGTCCAAACCATATTCCCGCAGGAACCCGATGCAGGTAGCCGCGTCAAAATCGTATTGGTGTTTCATGGGTTCCATGGGCTTGGGTTCGATGAAAAAGTTGCCCTTGAAGCCGGATTTTCGGGCATAATCCTTCGCCATGTGCAAAAAACGGGCGAGGTGATCCAGCTCCCGTTTCATTTGGGTGTTTAAGAGACTCATGTAGCCTTCGCGACCGCCCCAGAACACATAGTTTTCGCCGCCGAGTTTGATGGTCGCGTCAAGGGCGTTTTTTACCTGTGCAGCAGCCCAGGCTACCACCTGAAAATCTGGATTGGTCGCCGCGCCATTCATGTAGCGCGGGTGACTGAATAAATTGGCCGTTCCCCAGAGCAGTTTTACGCCCGAATCTTTTTGTTTTTCCAGGGCATAATCTGTGATTTTGGATAGTCGGCGTTCATTTTCCCGCAACGAATCGCCTTCTTCCACGAGATCAAAATCATGAAAACAATAGTATTCGAGGCCGATTTTGGTGGCAAACTCAAAGGCTGCGTCCATTTTATCCCGCGCTTGCTCCATAGGCCGCTTGGCTCGCAACCAAGGGAAATCTTTGGTGCCAGGACCAAATGGATCTCCGCCCGTGCCGCAGAGGGTATGCCAGTATGCCATGGCGAACTTGAAGTGCTCGCGCATGGGTTTGCCCCCCACTTTTTGGTCCGGATTGTACCAGTGAAAAGCCAGGGGATTGTCAGACTTAGGGCCTTCAAATTTGATTTGCGGGATTTTTTTGAAGTATTCGCGTTCGCCGAGGAGGATGTTCATGGTGTGGATATTAGATGGTTTAAAACGCCCCTATTTTCTTTGACAGGATCGTTTAGATGCCACAAAGTCGGAAAAATATTAGAATCTTGAAAAACGTATAAATTGAGCACAATTCAGGGATTTATCATCCGCCTGTCCACAATAATTCGCGGGATTGCTGGCGCAAATCGCGGCACCAGCGTGTACCTTCGGGCTCCGCTTCCAGAGTGCTGTATGTATGTGAATTGTGTAACATTTTTTAGCAATTATGTAATTCTTCGGGAAGACAGTGCATCTACCTTTGTGTACATCATTTTAAAATAAACGTCATGCCACTTTTTAATGTTCTTTTAGTTCTAATTGCTGTCGGAGTGTTGCTCTGGCTCATCAATAATTACATCCCGATGGATCGCAAAATCAAGAGTCTCCTCAATATTGTTGTGGTGATTGTGGTTGTGATCTGGTTGTTGCGGGTATTTGGAGTGTTAGGATCGCTCTCCAACATCCGAATATAGTACTAGCTACACATGACCTCAGAAGAACCAATCATTATGAAACCGATTATTTCAACTTAAACAAACACATTATGAGTACTGGAAAAGTATTATTGGGCTTATTGGCCGGAGTAGCTGCTGGCGCCACGTTAGGCATTTTGCTTGCCCCTGAAAAAGGCAGCAAAACACGTGGGAAAATCATTCAAAAAGGAGATGACTACGCAGCATCATTGGAAGATAGATTCAATGAGTTTGTGGGGAAAGTCTCGGAAAAAATTGATTCGGTTCGTAAAGAAGCGAAACAAATGATAGCCAACGGAGAAGCGAAATCTGAAGAGATAAAGTCGGCAATGACAAGGTAGATGATTGCATCCACGGCACTCGATGCCGAAGAGTAGAACGCCTCTCTCCCCCCTGGATATTTTGATACTGATCTTCAGAGGTTACGTTTAAGATTTTGAAGTTCAGAATCTTACACGCATCGAATCTGAGAAAGGTATTGGAATATCCAGTTGTCTTTCGCAATATGATTCTTTTGATTTTGATGATTTGAGTGCTGCAAACCACTTTGCGTTGACTACAAGTGACGAGCATTTATTAAAAATATACTGATTGAAAATACACATCAAATACATGGTGAGCAATCGTTGCAAAGCCGTAGTGAAGGAGGAGTTGAAAAAACTCGGTCTGCACTTTATCGTCGTGGACTTGGGGGAGGTGGATATTTTGGAACAAATTACGGAGGAGCAACGAGATCAGCTTAAATCGGCTCTATTCCAGGCAGGGCTGGAGTTAATGGAAGACAAAAAAGGTATCCTGATTGAGAAAATAAAGAATGTGATTATCGAGATGATTCATCACAACAGCGAAATGCCCTCCATTAAGTTTTCCACGTATCTGAGTGAGAAACTGCATTACGACTATACGTATCTAGCCAATTTATTTTCCGAAGTACAGGGAACAACCATTGAACAGTTCCTTATTGGTCACAAAATTGAAAGAATTAAGGAGTTGATTATTTATGGGGAGTTGAATATGACGGAGATTGCCTGGAAGATGAATTACAGTAGTGTGGCACATCTCTCCAATCAATTTAAAAAAGTTACGGGTCTTACCCCCTCACATTTCAAACAGTTAAAACTTAAGAGACGACTGCCGATAGAGGAGATATAAACCGGTTACTCCATTCATTTCTCAACTTATCAGAGGTATAATCCTACTCAGTATACAGTCAAAAATCATGAAAGAGAATGAAATTTTATTCCAAAACCTTGTAGAACAGACATCCAATCCGTTCTTCATCCTGAAAGAGGAGACTATGGTATTGGAATCAGCAAACAGTGCTGTATTTGCCAAAAAGAATTGGTACGAAACATTGATTCAAAGTTTGCCTGTGTCTGTTTACACCTGTGATAAAGACGGTTATTTACAGTTGTTTAATAAAGCGGCGAGCGAACTCTGGGGTTCTAAACCCAATATTGGGGTAGATAGATGGTGCGGCTCCTTCCGCTCCTACAATGCAGATGGCACTCCGCTTCTTCTGGATAAGTCACCCATAGCCGTTTTGCTGCAGACTGGTAAGGTCTTAACCGGCACAGAAATTATCATGGAACGACCCGACGGCAGCAGGTCTCAGGTCCTGAATTATCCGCAGTTGATTTTTGATGAAGTTGGGGCCGTGATCGGAGCCATTAATACCCTTATAGATATTAGTGCACAAAAAATAGTAGAAATAGCCCTGACAGAGGCCAAAGTATTTGCGGAAATGACTGCTGTGGCTGCGGAGGAATCCAAGCAGAACGCGCAGCATGCAACCCTATTAGCTGAAGAAGCGGTCAAGACCAAGCAGCAGTTTTTATCAAACATGAGTCACGAAATCCGTACGCCAATGAATGCGATTATCGGGTTTGCAAAAGTGATGCTGAAAACAACGCTTACTGCAAAACAAAAGGAATATCTTTCTGCTATAAAAATTAGCGGCGATGCATTGATCGTGCTCATCAACGATATTTTGGATTTGGCAAAAGTGGACGCAGGGAAAATGATTTTTGAAGAAACCCCCTTCAAAATGTCTGTCACTTTACCAGCGATGCTCCATTTATTTGAGTTGAAAGTCAAGGAGAAAAACCTTTTGTTTGTTCACAAATATGATTCCAAAATCCCAGATATCTTGTTAGGTGACCCCGTACGGCTGCACCAGATCATTTTGAACTTAGTAAGTAATGCAATTAAGTTTACCTCAACGGGAAAAATTATTGTTGATGTCAAGTTGCTGGAAGAGAATTCAACCCATGCAGAAATTGGTTTTTCCATTTCCGACACCGGAATCGGAATCCCGGAAGATCAGATACAAGCGATTTTTGAGAATTTTCAGCAGGCATCCTCTAGTGGATCTGTTCGCCTTTATGGTGGAACCGGACTAGGATTGGCTATCGCTAAACAACTGGTTGAAAGTCAAGGTGGAAGCATTCACGTTGAGAGCAAATTAGGGGTCGGATCTACCTTCAGTTTTAAATTGAAATTTAAAAAAACTTCCGAAAGCGTCGCACTGGAGTCAGCGCTGGATGAACTGCATTCGGATATCAAGAACATAAAAGTCCTGATTGTGGAAGATATGCCACTGAATCAGCTCTTGATGAAAACATTATTGGACGACTTTGGTTTTGAACGGGACGTTGCAGATAACGGGAGAAATGCCATCGAAAAACTGCATCTAAAAACGTATGACATTATCTTGATGGACCTGCAAATGCCAGAAATGAATGGATATGAGGCGACTGAATACATCCGAAATACCTTGCACTCCAAAATTCCGATCATTGCATTAACGGCCGACGTGTCCACTGCTGACCTGGATAGATGCAAAGAGGCTGGCATGGATGATTACATTTCAAAACCCGTAGACGAACGATTGTTGTACGGCAAAATAATTGGTTTAGTCATGAAACCGTTGCTAAAGTCGCTGACAAAACACGAGATGAAGACTTCAAAAAAGCATTCTAAATATACGGATTTGAATTATCTAATTCAACGCACCAGAAATGACCCCGACATGATCCGGGAAATGATTTCTGCTTATTTAGAACAAACGCCTTCGCTCATTAGTGCAATGAAACTGAGTTTGCAAAACCATGACTGGGAAGCATTGCATGCCGCAGCACACAAAATGATTCCATCTTTTTCAATCATGGGCATCAGCGAAGAATTTGAAAAAACAGCCAGACAAGTAATGGAATATGCGCGTTCCAGTCAACAACTAGAAAGCATATCGGAAATGGTTTTGCAGCTCGAAACCGTCTGTACACAGGCGTGTCAAGAATTGGAATCAGAAATAAATCGGTTTAAAATACAATCTCATGAGTCAAGAACAGAAAATTAAAATTTTTTTAGTGGACGATGACATTGTGTTCCTAAAATTACTGCAAATAGAGTTCCTAGAGCACGCAGATTTGGTTGTTGAAACCTTTACCAGCGGTGAGCAATGTCTGGAACATTTATCAAAACTGCCGGATGTGATCGTTTTGGATTACCATCTGGATGGCATTGACAAAAACGCCATGAATGGAATTGAGGCGCTGGATAAAATAAAGGCATTCAATCCGGATATTCCAGTCATCATGTTGTCTGGACAAGACAAAATTGATGTTGCGATTAAGTGTATGCACCATAGGGCTTATGATTATGTGGTCAAAAGTGAAACGGCCTTTCTACGTTTACGAAAAATTATCTCCACAATCTTTAAGTATAAAAAGATGGAAAAAGAGTTGAACTGGTACATGGATAGGATGTAAGTATTTTAGACCTATATTATTTCGGAAAACTTAGAGATTTAAACTATGAGATGTGAATTGTATAACGATTTGATTTTATTGTGTAACGATATTAGAAACACGGAGACTGATCTTTGCAGAGTTTAATGTCAACATTATAAAAACTTTTTTACAATGATCAGATCAATTCTTTCCATAACAGCAACGGTTATGCTGTTCTCTTTTTCCTCCGTACAGGTACATGCAACTACGAACCCGGTACCAACGTTCGTAACCTTGACCTCGGCTATCACCCCCACCAAAGCAGAGGTATTGGTTGCCAGGCTGAATGAAATTAAAGCAACGGACAAAACCAACCTCACTGCTGCTGATCGCAAAGCGCTCAGGAACGAAACAAAAACAATAAAAAGTGAGCTTAGGGCTGCTAACGGTGGCGTATATCTCTCCGCAGGAGCAATTATACTCATTGTCATTCTCCTGATTATATTGCTGTAGGACACCGCACCTATCCCCATCAACTACCTTACGCCCATTGTTTGTATTTGATTCGAGTAATCCGAATCGGTGCAAATGATGGGCTTTTTATGAGAATCATGTAACGAACAAATTTAATTATGTAAGGCTCCCTGCTGTTTATATAAAGACCTTTGTGGGGTGGATATTCTTCCACAATTAAAATTTAAAAAATTGAAAAATCACAGACTATTAGTGGTCTTTGCTATGACATCCTTCTTTTTTATGGCAGGATGCCTGAAAGATAATTACCGGGAAATTACTGGGTTATGTCCGGAGGTTATTTTTACGGATCCATTTGATGGGGCAACCAACATACCACTAAATCAAATCATCACGGCTACATTCAACCAGCCGATGAACCCGGAAACCATCACGCTGAGCTCGTTTACGGTTAGCGGACCGACGCCCATTTCTGGCAGCATCTCTTTCCTCAATTCCCAGGTATTCTTTGCGCCCACCTCACCGCTATCGCCAAACACAACCTATACCGCGCGGATTACCACCGCAGCAAAAGATTCGCTGGGCAATGCGTTGCAAGCCGACTATGTCTGGACGTTTAGCACGGGTGCTTTTTTCGTTAACCTTCGGTCCGTTTCCAGATTTGGCATTCTTGCAGGTACTGGAGTGATGAATAACGCGGGTCAAAGTGAAATTCGCAACATGGACGTGGGCATTAGTCCAGGCGTCCGCAGTTCAGTGGTTGGCTTTCCCCCTGCCATCATCCTGAACGGGGCGATTTTTGCTTCTGATGATACCTCACCCAGCGGCGTTGCTGCCATGCTGACTCAAGCCAAACAAGAATTGACCGATGCGTATCTCTTTGCTCAAGGCATTACGTTCCCCGCTTCTACCATTTTAACGGGCGACCAAGGCGGAAAGACGCTCACGCCAGGCATCTACAGGTCAAGCTCCAGTCTTTTAATACAATCCGGGAATTTAACCCTGGATGCTCAAGGCGATCCAAATGCATTTTGGGTTTTCCAAATTGCATCCGACCTAACCACTGTCGGTGGTGTAGGTGGCAATGTGAACCTTGTAGGCGGTGCAAACGCTGAAAATATAATTTGGCAAGTCGGCAGTTCTGCTACCATCGGAAACGCTACTGCATTCAAGGGAAATGTATTGGCATTATCGTCCATCACCATGAATTCAGGTGCTTCGGCAATCGGCAGAATGCTTGCAATCAATGGGGCGGTCGTTATGACCAACACCAACATTATTGAAAAACCTTAAATTCAAAACGATGAAACGTACAACTCTTTACAGTATGACCCTTAAATGCGTCGTTTTAAGCACCTTTGGCTTAATTGCCCTCCAATCCAACGTACAGGCTCAGGAATTTAAGTATTCCAAACCTTCCTGGTGGTTTGGCGCAGCAGCAGGTGCTAACTTTAATTTTTATCGCGGCTCTACGCAACAATTGGATGCCAATTTCAGAGCACCCGTAGCTTTCCACGATGGTCAAGGAGCCGGACTTTATGTAGCTCCCTTGATGGAGTACCATAATCCTGAGCTTTATTGGGGTTTCGGGCTTCAAGTTGCGTACGACAGTCGCCGTAGCCAATACGATCAGATCCTCACGCCTTGTGATTGTCCTGCGGATTTATCCACGAACCTCAGCTACATTACCATAGAACCAAGTTTACGCCTCGCACCGTTCAAAAATGGGTTTCATTTGTTTGGCGGGCCACGCATTGCATTTAATTTAGAAAAGGATTACACATACAAATTAGGCCTTAACCCCAATTTTCCAGAGCAAGCAGCTACTCCGGATGTGAATGGTGAACTGAGCAATGTAAACAGCACACTTTTGTCTTTTCAAGTCGGAGCGGGATTTGATATCCCCTTGAATTCCCAAGGGGAGAAGCGTGATGAACATCGAAGCCGTTGC
>CAZKBH010000002.1:139518-145840 GCA_964550795.1 uncultured Saprospiraceae bacterium | reverse complement strand
AAGACCATCAAACACAAGCGGTGATCTCGCCATTTGTGTCCTTCCACCCGTACATCGGTCAGTCTCCACGGTCCATCGAGACCTGGAACATCAGCACCCTGAGGGTTGGAGCAGCTTTGAAATTTGGTCGCGGGCGTGTAAACCCAAGCGATGCGATTGGAAATATCAGCGTGCCGATGCCCACGCCACAGGTGCAATTTTCAGTGGTTTCTCCCCAAAACATAGCAGTAGATCGTCGGGTGCGGGAAACGTTTCCGCTACGCAACTACGTGTTTTTTGAGCAGGGATCTACTCAAATTCCAGATCGTTATATAACGCTGCGCCAAAATCAGGTGGCAGACTTCAAAGAAGACCAGTTGGAGGTTGTAGCACCCAAATCCCTTTCGGGCCGCTCACGTCGCGGCATGACAGTGTATTACAATGTGCTGAACATCGTTGGCGACCGTATGGGTAAAAACCCTTCTTCAACCATTAATCTGGTTGGATCTTCAGAATCCGGCATAGCCGATGCCCGTGCAATGGCGGAATCCGTCAAGAAGTATCTGGTTGACATCTTTGCGATCAATGCTTCGAGAATCACCACAGAAGGCCGGGCTAAACCCAAAATCCCTTCTGAGCAGCCAGGTAGCAGCATGGATGTTGAAATGTTGCGTGCAGGCGATCGTCGTGTTTCGATTGAAAGCAGTTCCCCAGCACTTTTGATGGAATTCCAGAGTGGTCCAAACGCCTCTTTAAAACCAGTAGAAATCAATGATAGCCAGGAGGCCCCTTTGGACAGCTACGTAACCATCAATACAACGGGTAGTCGGGCAGCATACAAGTCCTGGATGCTGGAAGTAATTGATGATAACGGCAGGGTTCAAAATTTTGGACCTTATACCAACGAGCAGGTGAGATTACCTGGTAAATCCATCTTGGGCACCCGTGCAGAAGGCAACTACAAAATGACCATGATAGGTCAAACCAATAGCGGAGAAACGGAGCGCAAAACAACTAATAAACGCCTGACACTTTGGAAGCCCTCTGAGAATGAGCAAGGCATGCGGTACAGCGTGATCTACGAATTTGATGAATCAAAGGCAATCAATATCTATGAGAAATATCTCACAGAAGTTGTGACCCCTAAGATACCCATGAATGCGACGGTTTTGATTCACGGTTACACTGATATTATTGGCGAGGAAGCCTACAACCAGACGCTTTCGTTGGCCAGAGCCAATGATGTCAGAAGTATTCTTGCCAAAAGCCTGGCACAAGCTGGACGCAAAGATGTTATGCTGGAAGTGTATGGATTTGGAGAAGACGAAAGTCTTTCTCCCTTTGACAACAGATATCCAGAAGAGCGTTTTTACAATCGTACCGTGCTGATTGATATTATTCCAAAATAATTGACTGGATATTCTTGATTTGATCTCAGACCTATAAGGTTTTTTAAACCTTATAGGTCTATTTTTTAACTGAAATAATGACATGTTTTATAGCAAAATCCGTGAATTTTACAATGTTTAATCGTAATTGTGTAATAGCACTTGACCATATCTGACGGACCTTTGTAGCATAAGTATCAATTAACATTCTAAATGTCAAAAGCATGAATAATACAGAAATGAAAGGTAACTGGAACGAGCAAAAAGGCAAGCTCAAACAAAAATTTGCTCAACTCACCGACGATGATCTGATGTTTGCTGAAGGCAAAAAGGATGAAATGCTTGGTAAATTGCAGATTAAGCTAGGCAAGTCAAAAGAAGAAATGGCAGAGATCCTTGCCGACCTCAAGTAGTTTTATAGACCTCCCAAAAACCGATTATTACTGCCACGTACGGCACTGACCCCTTATTACTTGTGAAAAATGCCGTTTAGCTGATCATCGCTAAACGGCATTTATTTAGTTAATTCCTACCTGACCTATGCGCAACACAGGAGCAAATTTAGAAATACGGGTAAATAATCTCAGCATTAGTTATCTCGATGAAGGGCCATTAAGTGCTCCAGCCATTATTTTCCTACACGGATTCCCGTTCCATAAATCCATGTGGAGCAATCAAATAGAAACTTTTAAGGATCACTTTAGGGTGATTGCTTATGATGTCCGTGGACATGGAGATTCCGAAGCCGGCACTGAAAATTTTTCCATTGAAAAATTTACCGATGACCTGCTTGCACTGATGGATGCACTCGAGATAGAAAACCCAATTCTGTGTGGATTGTCCATGGGTGGATATATCGTGCTCAATGCGGCAGTTAGATATCCAAAACTTTTTTCGGCACTTGTATTGTGTGATACCCAGTGCCTGGCCGACAACACAGAGACCAGGACGAAACGTATGGAAGCGATTCATAGCATCAACACTGATGGGGTAGAAAAATACGCAGAGGACAGTATCAAAAAACTTTTCGCGCCCCTGTCCTTCAGCGAAAAGAAGCAGGAAATAGCTGCTATCCGGGCAATGATGCTACAAACCTCCAAACAAGCTCTTTCCTATACCCTTTTCGCTTTATCCGAGCGCAAAGGCACTTGTAGCAAATTACAGGATATTGAAATCCCTGTCCTGATTTTGGTCGGGAAAGAGGATAAAATCACCCCTCCTTCGGCATCTACGCTGATGCACGAGAAAATCCAGGGATCCTTGCTGAAAATCATTGAAAATGCTGGCCACCTGAGTAATCTGGAAAATCCCAAGGAATTTAACAGCCAGTTGGACAGTTTTGTCCAGCAGGTTGCTAAACGCCCTTCGAAACACCTGCTTTTTGAAAAAATAGTGGTGTAAGCCCCCCTAAACCCTACTCCCCTCTACACCTTCATCCCCCTTCAATGGTAATTTACATCAAAAACATGGTAAGCGAGAGTTGTAAGTTCGTAGTAACACAGGCTCTGGTGGAACTCGACATTACCCCGGAAAACGTAGAACTAGGAAAAGTCGTCATGCAACGGCACCTCACAAGCGAGGAAAAAGCCGCCCTGAATTCAAAAATAAATAAAGTTGGTTTGGAGATTGTGGAGAAAGAAAACGGGATCATAGTTGACAGAATCAAAAGCGAAATCTTCCATTATGTATACTATTCCGACGAAAAGCTCGCAATTCGGTTCTCGCTCTATTTGAGCAATAGACTGAACAAGCGTTATAGCTATTTAGCCAGTGCATTTGTAGCAGTAGAAAAAACCACGATTGAACAATATTTGGTAGCCTTAAAAGTCCAGCGTGTAAAAGAATTGATCCTCTTTGGCGAAATCTCTATTTCCCAAATAGCTTTCATTTTGCATTACAGCAGCGTCGCGCACCTGTCCAAACAGTTTAAAAAAGTAACCGGCATGACCCCCTCGGAGTTTAAATCACTCCAAAACGGGCATTAGGTCTTTGTTTTAGCCAATAGACTGCTTAAATGCGATAAGTATTTTGCATTTCAATCAAAAAATGAAATGAAAAAAAAATAGGCACATTTCAAAATTTTTGAATCTGTAAATTGTGTAAATATTCAATAAAATTGTGTAACGATACTGGTACACTTTAAGATGACCTTTGTCTTTTCTTAACAATTTTAATAATAATCAAAATGCAAAAGCTTAACTTTTTTTGGATAGTTTTAATCACCCTGTTTTTAACCCCTCGAATAAGTTATGCGCAAGCGCCTGATTTAGGCGTCGCCTCCACTTTCGCACTCTTTACTGCAGTGGGGGCTTTTAATGGAGACCCAGGCACTTCCGTAATTGGCGATATTGGTACGGACAATGGCGCTTTCACCCCGCCAGGATTCCATGTCGGATCGGTACACGTCTCAGACCCCACATCCGCTCAAGCAGCGGCTGACGTAGCCGATGCTTATGGCTATTTAGATGGACTCACCTGTGGGCAAGTTTTAACCACTCCACTGGGGAATGGTCAGATTCTCGCACCAAATATTTATTGTATTGGAACCGCTGCCGTTCTGAATGCAAATTTAATTCTGGATGCTGGTGGTGATCCAGGAGCCATATTTATTTTCCAAATAGATGGTGCTTTGTCAACCAACCCAGGTTCAAGCATTAGCCTAGTTAATGGCGCCAACTTATGCAATGTCTATTGGCAAATCAATGGAGCCTTTAACCACAACGGCACCTCTTTTTTGGGTACTGTTATTGCAGAAGGTGCCATTAACCTAGGCTTTGGAGCTTCCCTTAGTGGTAGAGGACTTTCCACCGCAGGCGCCATATCTACCAGTGCCAATTCGGTGGATCTACCCCAGAACTGCCTTTGTGAACTGGATGTGACTTGCCCTGATCCAATAGGCGGCACGTTTGAATGTATCAGCGACATTCCTGCAGGCAACGCCGCCGATGTTACGATCAACAGTTCCTGTGGAGCAACTTCTGTGGCCATAACCAACTCCTCCACTGGTACGGGTTGTGCGGCCTCCCCGTACATATTGACCCGAACTTATACCGTAACCGACGACGGCGGATATTCTACGAGCTGTGTCGTAACCTATACCGCCATAGATCAGACGCCGCCTACCATTACCTGCCCGGCAAACGTTTCGGTCTCTTGCGCCAACAATGTCCCAGCTCCTGCTCCAGGCTCTCTTACTGCCTCCGATTTATGTAGCGCAGTGATAGTTACGCACCTTGGAGATGTAATTTCTGCACAAACCTGCGCCAATCGCTACACCATCACCCGTACCTACCAGGCAGCAGACGTTTGTGGCAATACTGCCACCTGCAACCAAATTATTACGGTGAATGACATCACCGCACCCACGATTACCTGCCCGGCCAACGTGCAAATCTCTTGCGCTGCCAATGTTCCAGCCCCCAACACAGCATCTGTCACAGCTTCTGACCTCTGTGGCGGCGCGGTGACCGTTGAACATGTTGGGGATGTAATTTCTGCACAAACCTGCGCCAATCGTTTTACCATTACCCGCACGTACCGGGCAACCGACGTTTGCGGCAATTCCGCTACCTGCGCGCAAATCATCACGGTGAATGACGTCACCGCGCCCACAATCACTTGCCCGGCTAACGTGCAAGTCTCCTGTGCCGCCAGTGTTCCGCCCCCTTCCACAGCATCCGTTTCTGCCTCCGACCTGTGTGGTGGCGCAGTGACCATTGTACATCTTGGAGATGTGATTTCGGCACAAACCTGCGCGAATCGTTTTACCGTTACCCGCACTTATCGTGCAACGGACGTTTGTGGCAATTCCGCTACTTGCGCGCAAATCATCACGGTGAATGACATCACCCCGCCCACAATTACCTGCCCGGCCAACGTGCAGGTCGTTTGTGCAACAGATGTTCCGGCTCCTGCGCCCGCTTCAGTGATTGCATCTGACCTTTGCGGCGGTGCAGTGACTGTTGTGCATGTTGGGGATGTGATTTCGGCACAAATCTGCGCCAATCGTTACACCCTTACCCGTACCTACCGTGCAACGGATGTCTGCGGTAATTCCGCTACCTGTGCACAAATCATTACGGTCAACGATAACATAGCACCAGTATTCCTCAATCCACCTGCAAATGTTACGGTGGAATGTTTTGGAATTCCCGGAGTACCGCCCCTCCCTACTGCTACAGATAACTGTGCAGGTGTGGTAACCGTCGTCTATCTGGGCGAGACCCAAACGGACGGCATTTGCCCCACCCTGTATGTATTGACCCGTACCTGGCGCGCCACCGATGTTTGTGGCAATTCCACAACCATTTCGCAGCTTGTCACCGTGCAGGATACGTACGCACCCCAATTTATTGTTCCGCCCGTTGATGTGGTGCTCGAATGCGATTTGCTTACCAATGAGGCGGATTATCAGGCCTGGTTGGATAACCAAGGCGGCGCCGAGCTTTTTGAATGTTCCGAAATAACCTGGAGCTGGATATACAGCCCGCTCTTTACAATGCCCTCCACCTGTGGTGGCACCTCGCAGCGCTTGATTCGTTTCATCGCCACGGACGAATGCGGTAATTCATCCTTCTCGGATGCGAGGTTTACCATCATTGATACCACCCCACCAACATTTACCGTACTACCGCAAAACCTCGATGTAGAATGTTGGAACGAAGAACAAGGCGAGGCGCAATTGATTGAATGGACTGAGAATTTTGGCTATGCCGAAGTGAGCGACGATTGTGGTGAAGTGGTTACCTCCATGGTACTGCTTTCCACCGTATATGGATGCGGCTTTACTTTCACCAAAACCTTCCAGTTCCGCGCAACCGATGAATGCGGCAATACAACTTATGTGACGGCTACCTTCGCGGTAGTTGACATTTTGCCACCGGTGATTATCACTTGCCCGCCCGGCAATGTTTTGCTGACTTGCGAACATGATATTCCTGCGCCGGATATCGCCG
>CAZKBH010000002.1:108035-139508 GCA_964550795.1 uncultured Saprospiraceae bacterium | reverse complement strand
ACAATTGTGGAGACGTTACAGTGACCGTAGAAAGTATCTTCAGCTACGGGGTTGGTTGCCAATATTGGCCACTAACTACCTCGTACACCTACGCCGTAACCGATGCGTGTGGCAATGTAGCGACTTGTTACCAATCGTTTCAAGTGGTGGATTCCATTCCGCCTACTTATACCGGGCCAGATACCATTTTTGTACAATGTGTAGCTGACCTTCCGGGGCCAGGTGATCTTACCGATGTGCTTGCGCCGTATTTTGTAGATAACTGCTACAATATCATCTGTGTGAGTGAAAGTGTTTCCACCAATGGCACCAATTCGGTGACTTTTTGTGTAAATTTCAAAGACTGGTGCGTCAACTGGGCCGATAAATTTTTCGTCACATTTGTGGCCATTGGTGGTTGCAAACCCATTTGTACCGAGACACAAAGTAATTGGGGAAATACAGGAGGCACCATCAACGGGTTGATTACCAAGGATGTCATTGAGCAACTTATTGCCAAAAACGGTGCCGTTACCGCTGGAAAATTGGGTAAAACCATTACGGTGACTAGCGCGGAGTGCCTGCAAAGTATGTTGCCCGGAAACGGTCACACGAACCAGTTTAGCCCTCCAGGCAAACACGTATTTAGTGCCGAGAATGAGTGCCAACCTAGCTCGGTGCTTTTGAACGCCGATGGCACCCTGAAAAATAAACTGGCCGCGAACGTTCTTGCGATGCAATTGAATATCTGGTATAACCTTGATTTCAACCAGCGCGATCTTCGGGTTCAATTGATTTCATCTTTGCCCGCATGTCTGGTTGACCCACTTGTTGTGAGCAAAATGCAAGTTGATATGCTCAATGTACAAGGACTTGTTAATCTCTCGAATGACTACCTTGCAGGGGTTGGTTTTTTCCCGCAAAATTTTGGCACACCCTTGAACAGTGCGGTTGAAAACGTGAGCAATTATTGGAAGAACTGCCAAATAAACGACCCTTGTTCTTCCACAGTAACCGTATCAGGTTCTCTGAAAACGGAAAATCTGGATGGTTTTGAAGCAGGGAAAGTCCAGTTGGATGGATCTGGCAGTGCAGGTCCGCTAAACATGACTTCATTTGCAGACATCAACGGACATTTCGAGTTCTCGAACGCCTTACCCTTGTTGAGCAATTATACCCTGACGCCTTCGCCAGTCAATATGGACTACTTAAACGGAGTAACTACCTATGATCTCGTGCTTATTTCCAAGCATATTTTGGGTGTGGAGCCGTTTAATTCGCCTTACAAAATGATTGCTGCAGATGCCAACAAATCAGGCAGCATCACCACCTTCGACATCGTAGAATTTCGTAAATTGATTCTGGGTATCTATGATGAATTGCCAAACACAACTCCTTGGCGTTTTGTAGATAAATCCTTCGCATTCCCGGTTCCTGAAAACCCATTCGCCTCGGCATTCCCAGAGCGCATCGTGGTGGAGAATATACAGGCCAGTCGAATGACGGAAGACTTTGTGTCTGTAAAAATTGGAGACGTGAACGGATCCGCGCACGCCAACGGACTCATGCAATCAGAAGAGCGCAACAGCAGTACTTTATTATTCGACGTGGACGACCGTTTCGTACCATTGGGCGAAATCCTGGAGATAACGTTCACTGCCGACCAGACAGTTCAAGGCTATCAATTAACGCTCAATACAGCGGGTCTTGAAGTACTGGAAATCGTCGGAAAAGGATTGAGTGCAGATAACTTCGCTGTGTATCCTTTGGACGCTGCCTTGGCAATGTCCTGGAATTTGCCCGAGGGAACCGCAGCGTTTGCCGCAACATTCACCCTGAAGGTCCGTGCTACCCAATCGGGCCAACTCAGCAGTATGCTGAGCCTTAGCAACCGGATTACCCGTTCTGAAGCTTATCTGAACAAGGAAGCTGGTTCAAATCACCCCTTAGCCCTGGATGTTGCGCTGCGATTCCATCAGGCCAATGGCATAGAAATCAGCGGGTCTGCATTTGAGCTGTATCAGAATGTACCTAACCCTTTTGTAGATAAAACCACCATAGGTTTTTATCTGCCGGAAGCGACACAAGCCACGCTGAGCATCTTTGATCAAACCGGACGTCTGATCTATACCGCTAAAGGTGATTTTGACAAAGGAGCCAACGTTTTTGAGCTGGATCAGTCTCTGATTAATAATACTGGATCTATGCTCTACAAAGTAGCAACGGCTACTGATATGGCTGTCAAAAAGATGATGCAGACAAAATAAGTACTTGTCTGAGGATTTTAGACAGTATCCTAATCTTCCTACCGTAAGTGCCAGCGCGAGGTTCGTTATACGACGACCTCGCGCTTTTTTTATGGCTGCACGTTTACTAAACCTTCAAGGTTTGGTAAACGTAAACCTACGCTGATCAACACGTTTACTAAACCTTGAAGGTTTAGTAAACGCACAACAAATTCAATGAATTTTGCAACTATTATTATAAATTCTGTAATTCATTACACTGCAAAGGGCCCCACCTTTGTCCTACAATCAGCAGCTAAACAAATAGCAACGTTGGTAAAACAAACTTGAAGATTTAGTAATGAAGGAAGTGTATATTAGGTGTGTAGCCTACCGGACCGCTCTGCCAAAGGGCGGGGCGGTCCTTGATTTTTTAAGGTAGGCAGGATTTTCACCGCTAACTTACATTCCCTCAATTCAAAACACATAGGAGCATTTATAGCCTGCTCTGACTCAAAAAAATCTTTTTTCATGCGATTCATTCTATTTTTCATTTCAACGGTATTGTTAGCTACCTCATGCACTAACAGCGGACAACCTGAAGATAAAAATTTGGCCCCACCACCCACTGGCGTATCACAAATCCCGGCTAATCATGAACAGCAGGGCGCTTCATTCATGATAAGTACTGAGGTTTTCTATCAAGGCACTGTTCAATTAACCTCTACAGAGGGTCAAGACATTAGCCTTCGTCTAAAGCCAGATCACGTGGCTGAGATGACCACCGACCCAAAAGCTGACACACCTGGATCTATGGATGCTGGTGTATGGAAGACCTTAAATAATGGGAACCTACACCTCAGTCTGCAACGTCGAGGAGTTAAAGACAGTCTTCACTTAGAATTCCGAACCGATGGTGAAAAACTCATTTACATGGGCGATTTGTATGGCAACAAGGGCCTAACAATGTGGATTAGACCCGTCCCAGATGTGGAATAATCAATCAATAAAGTGCTATTCTCGGGTAAACAGTTGAATGACTCGACTACTGACGACCAAGCAGTTAGTTTGATTGGCAATCAACGCCCTACATGATTACATCGCTCCGAGAATAAAACAGCATTTGAGTCCTCTAAAAACCAGGCATTTGTGCCACTCCAATCACTCTAATCATAGTACAAATTCCAATACAAATGAGTAAAGATAAAGGAAGTAGAAACATCAAAAAGGCACCTGCCGACAAATCTTCGGGAAAAGGCAAAGCTGTTTCGGCTTATAAGTCTGAAGGTAAAGGTGGTATCAGCAAACAATCTGACAATGAAGCTTTTGTACCAAAGCCAGATCAGAAATCAAGTAAAAACAGCAAGTCGTAAAAGAATTTACGCACAATCAAGAATACAAAAAACCATCTAACACGACCACCAGGCCTATTTGGGTTGGTGGTCCGTGTTGTTTAATATATCCATCATGATACAAGTCACCAAACACGGGGTAATTCTCCGTAAAACTGAATTGGGCTTCGAGAATGCCGGCGTTCTAAATCCGGCAGTAATCCTGGAAGATGGCATCGTCCACCTTTTTTATCGGGCTGTTCGGCCTGTCAATTATTCTACCATAGGTTACTGTCGTTTAAATGGCCCGCTCAAGGTGGCAGAGCGATTTGAAATGCCCGTGCTTTTCCCCCAAGGACCATGCGAATCGCATGGCGTGGAAGACCCGCGTATTGTAAAAATTGACGACTTGTATTACCTGACCTATACAGCCTATGATGGCGTCAATGCACTTGGAGCCTATGCAACGGCTGAACAACTTCCATTTTTTGAAAAAAAAGGCATACTCGCCCCGAAAATCACCTACGAGGAATTCAGTCATTTGGCTGAAACCAGAAAACGAATCAATGAGAAATACCTCCGCTATAATGGGGGCCACTCTGCGAAATCAGACCCTTCTAAAATATCTTATGTGTGGGACAAAAACATTGTCTTTTTCCCTCGAAAGATTCAGGATAAATTCTATTTTTTACACCGAATAAAGCCTGATATTCAGATTGCGTCTGTAAAGCACTTGAATGAATTAACAGAAGCTTTTTGGGATGATTATTTTCTCCACCTGCAGGATCATATTTTGTTAGAGCCCAGACATCGCCACGAAGTCAGCTATATCGGCGCAGGTTGTCCGCCCATTGAAACAACACATGGCTGGCTAATGATTTATCACGGCGTACACGATACTGCCTCAGGCTATAAATATGTAGCGTGTGCAGCCTTACTCGATTTAGAAGACCCCACCAAAGAAATTGCTCGCTTGTCCTCCCCTCTTTTTTCACCAGAATATGACTACGAAACAAAGGGAGAAGTCAACAATGTTTGCTTCCCAACGGGGGCCGCTTTGTTTGATGACGAACTGTACATCTATTACGGCGCTGCGGATGAGCAAATTGCCTGCGCATCCGTAAGTCTCACCGCACTTGTAAATGCCCTACTTCTCGAAACACAGCATTCGTAAATACTATGAATAACAACAGCAATAGACAGCTTGGTCCCGAAATTTTACTGATTAGCTCTTATCCGCCCAGGGAATGTGGCATTGCGACCTTTTCTCAGGATTTGCGGAAGGCGCTGGATAAAAAATTCTCCACCTCTTTCAAGCTTAAGGTGTGTGCATTGGAAGCCGCAGGAGAACACCACAACTACCCACCAGAAGTTCGATACGTGTTGGATACTTCCAATCCGAAAGATTACCATACGCTCATTGAGTCCATCAATTCCGATAAGCATATTAAAATAGTACTGCTTCAACACGAGTTTGGATTTTTTGAAGCCTTACCGGAAAATGATTTTTTACATTTTTTGCACAGTATCCAAGTGCCTATCATGCTTACGTTTCACACGGTATTGTCCAAACCCAGTGATGCACTGAAGCGAAAAGTGAGCGACATTGCCAGAGTTTGTGATTCAATTGTGGTGATGACCCAAAATTCGGCGGAAATTCTGGAGTCTGAGTATGCGGTTCCCGCCGCAAAAATCGTGGTCATTGCACATGGCATACACTTGGTGCCGCATTTAGGCAAAACTTTACTTAAGAAAAAGTACGGCCTAAATGGTCGGAAAGTGCTTTCTACATTTGGACTAATCAGTTCCGGAAAAAGCATCGAGACAACCCTGGATGCCCTACCCAGTATTGTAGTCGAAAATCCTTCCGTATTGTTTTTGGTGATTGGGAAAACACACCCAAACGTTTCCAAAAACGAGGGCGAACAGTATCGCCGTATGCTGGAGGCTAAAGTGGCAGATTTAGACATGGAAGCGCATGTTAAGTTTATCAACGCTTATCTTCCATTGGAGGAATTGTTGGAGTATCTGCAACTAACGGACATCTATTTGTTTACGTCCAAAGATCCAAATCAAGCAGTTAGTGGCACCTTTTCGTATGCGGTTAGTTGCGGCTGTGCCATCATTTCTACCCCAATTCCCCATGCGCGGGAAGTGCTGCGCGACGATGCAGGAATCCTCATTGATTTTCAAAATTCACAGCAATTGGCCACAGCAGTCAACCATTTGTTGGGCGACAAGCCCCTGCGTAAAAAATTGATTAACAATGGATTGCAGCGTGTCATTTTTGCAGCTTGGGAAAATACAGCCATTGCCTACGCAGCCTTGTTCAAACAACTTGCGCCCGGCAATATGGCCTTGCGATACAAATTGCCGGAGGTACACCTGGAACATGTCAAAAAGATGACTACCAGCTTTGGAATGATTCAGTTTGCAAAAATTAATCAGCCCGATTTGGACTCAGGATATACCATTGACGACAATGCACGCGCGATGGTGGCCGTATGTATGCACTATGAGGTTTATGGCGGACGGAAAGAGCTGCGTCTGATTAAATCTTACCTGAATTTTATTGAGTTTTGTTTACAGACGGACGGTCATTTTTTGAACTACGTCAATATTGATAAAAAGTTTACCGCACAGAATGATGAAGTTAATTTGGATGATGCCAACGGGCGGACCATCTGGGCCTTGGGTTTTTTGATCTCGAAGCACCCTGTTTTACCTAAACCGCTGGTCCATCAGGCAAAAATGATCCTGGAAGCGACGTTTGCGCACCTGCAAACCATTCACTCCCCACGCTCTATGGCATTCGCAATCAAGGGCTTACACTTTTATCTTTCTGCAGTCCCTTCACCCCAAGCAGCACAGTTGGTAAAAACCCTCGCCGACCGATTGGTGCAGATGTATCGGCACGAATCTGAAACGGGTTGGCATTGGTTTGAGAGCTATCTCACTTATGGAAACAGTATTTTGCCAGAAGCACTGCTCTGTGCCTGGATGTCAACAGGCAATTATGCCTATAGAGACATTGCCTATCAATCTTTTGAGTTTTTACTCCAGCACACCTTCACTGAAGCGGGCATAAAGGTGGTTCCCAATAACAATGGCTGGATGCAAAAGGGACAAGAAAAAGCGCAATTTGGAGAGCAGCCCATTGATGTCGCCTATACCATTTTGGCCCTCCAGTTTTTTTATGAAATTTTCCAGGACCAGCGCTATCGCGATAAAATGGAAACAGCGTTTAACTGGTTTTTAGGGCAAAACCATCTGGGACAAATCATTTACAATCCCTGCACAGGCGGATGTTATGATGGATTGGAAGAGACGCAAGTAAACATGAATCAGGGGGCCGAGTCAACAGTGAGTTACCTGATGGCCAGGCTGGCTATGCAAAAAATGGCCAATAAGCTTGACCTGAACCTACAGCCGGAGGAATCCGAAAGCAGGGTCGAAATGGAAGCGGATTTGGTAGCGTGGTGACCCTATATTCGGGGTGAAATTTAGCCCTATAAGGTTTTCGAAACCTTATAGGGCTAATAGCAAATCAAAATATCCCCCCACCCTACTTCTTCCCGTTTGCCAAAACGAGTTTCGCATCATCCAGGAATTTAAGCGCCTCCTTCCCAGGTTCTGAACCTTGAGGATAGCCCAGTGAACCCAACGCTGTCAGGCTCAGATTGCGGGTAGTTTGGTCTTCAACCACGTAAAAAAGCCAGATGGTTGGATAACCTTTAATGTTAAAAGCCTGTTGGAGGGATTGGTTTTGCTGCACAAGCTCCGTGGGTAGCTGCTTGCGGCGTGGAAAATCCAGTTCAAGCAGAATTACATTTTTCTTAGCCCACTCGACAAAGACCTCTTTCTCAAAAACATCGGATTGTAGTTTGCGGCACCAACCGCACCAATCGCTGCCTGTAAAAAAACCAAAAATAGGTTTATTCGTCGCATCGGAAAGTTCCCGAGCCTTTTCAAGATCGGTGTGCCATTCAAGGCCTTTGACTTCGCTTGTGGCTGTTTGGGCCAACCCTGAAAATTGAGCACCCAGTAAAAACAAGGTGAAGAAAATAATTGACTTCATATAAAGTGATTGGATGTTGAATTCACAAAGGTAAGGGTTTGTACTTATAGATGTTTATCAAACGAAAATCATCCTTGATAAACACTGAAAATCAAGCAGTTGTGTTCAGCTCAACAGCGCAAACACAACTGCTTGAAAATCAAATCCCCCAAATTATTTTTTTATCTATGTGGCCACCTGAGGCTTTGGTGGCCAATCGAATCAATCGAATCAATCGAATCAATCGTCCAAATCGAACCAATCAATTAAAATTTCACAAATTTCGCCTGAAACCGCTCCGTTGCCTGGATGAGCATCAATTCATAGACTCCGGTGGGAAGACTTCCGATACGAATGCCCGTGCCAGCATCATAAAGCCCGCTTTGAAGCAACCGGCCATCAGCGTGGACAATTTGGAACCGCGTGGGAGTTGTCCAATTCCCCTGTACAAAAAGCTGATCTTGTGCAGGATTGGGATATACTTGAACCGTTTGCGCTGCGCCCGGCTGATTGGTTCCGGTAGCATTTTCAAACGTATAGGCCCAAAGATCTTTCTGGTTTATTGAGTTTGCATTGTTGATCAGTGCAGTGCCACAGGTAAAGTACGCCGTGTTGCCGATCGTAAATGAACCCGGTGCCCAGCGTCCGCTACCTGGTGCAGGTGGAAGTTCGGTCCAGGAATCGCTGCTTGAGTCATATTCCCAGAACTCGCTTTCTTCCAGGTAATAGTGGTCTTCACCTTCACCAGACAACACATAACCTTTGCCGTTGAGCGAAAACTGCGTGCCTGCTACCCGCGCTTCTGCAGGAAAATCAGACATTCTTTCCCAATCCTTCGTGAGTGGGTCGAAGCGGTACATGTCCGTGTAAATTGGTGTACCGTTTACTTGTTGAGTGCCGTGTCCTAAGCCCGCATAAACCATATTGTCTATCGCAAAATGGTAAGGATGGTGGCGGCGGTGAGAAGGGAATTCTGGCATTTCTTCCCATGAATCGTTCGCAATATCGTATTCCCAAAAATCCTTCATATTTCCGGTAGAACTCTGGCCAAGGCCAATATAGATTTTTCCATTCGCCTCCACATAAGCCGGGTGGCCGCGCCCCTCGCCCGGACAAAGTGATTTTTCAGTCCAGACACCGGTCGCAGGATCATATTCCCACATATCGGTCAAATCAGAAGTAGGCCCAAATCCAAAGCCCATGTAGGCTTTTCCATTATAAACAACCGCGTAAGAATAACTTCTGGGCGTACCAGGAAAATTAGGAAGTTGGTCCCATTTGTCGGCAACAGGGTCGTAGCGATAAAAATCACTCAGATAGGGCGATTGTGAGGCTGAACCGCCCACCAAGTAGCCAAAGCCACCTATGGAAAATGTGACAGGGTGGTGGCGCCCAAAAGCATTGAAAGGTAAGGATGATTTCTGTACCCAGTCTTGGCCAAAAAGGCCCGTTTGGGCAATCAGGAAAACGAGCAGGAGTGTAAATTTTTCTGATGTCATGTTAGTCTGAACTATGATTTGTATGATTTTTGTGATTCGTGTGACTTATTTGATTTCCTTGACCTTCACCAATTTACTCCCTGTCCATTTATGTACTGCAATCTGAAACGTTTGTTTAGATCGTACATAAATATCGCCTCGCTCCTCAAATTCAGATTGGTCTTTCACTACCAGAATATGGTCGCCAATCCCCCCTTTTTCGGTCGGAAGAATGTATTCCTCAGAGTCATAAAAAACCCCTCCTTCGCTGATTGAGGTGGTTTCAAGTACCTTGTCCAGCTGATTGTTCTCCCGCCAAAAAAGCAGGTTGTTGCCAGATGGGTACCCACAAGCGGGGTAATAATAATTGACCGAAATCAGTGCTTTTACCCCGCTAAACGGCACAAAATCAACCTTAAAGCTTGGGTAATAGGACAAATCTCCATGGGTCGTAAATTCCGTTTTAGAAAGCTCCTTGCCTCCTTGGGCCACTCTGACTTGAATGGTCAATTGGTGTTGGGCCTCCTCGTATGCAGCTACGCCTGTGAGGTACAAAACACCGCGGTTGGGGGTATATTCCTCATCGGGGGTTTGGATGCTGGCAAGGGCCAAAAAACCGCCCCAGATATAGCCCTTGATGCTTGCAGAACCAGTAGTTTGAGTACGCACTTCTACCCAGGGCAATTTAACGCCCCGAAGCAGCAACGAATCACTACTGACCGATAGGATGGTAACAGGTGTTCCAATCGAAAGTTTGGCCAATACCTTGGATTGGGTACCGGGTTTGTCGCGCAGATTAGCATCTGAAACCAGGGTAAAGTATTGATTACCAACCACAAAACCCTCCAGAGTCCCTTCAGATTGCATCCAATTATCAACTTGGTCCTGAGCGGAAACCCCGGCAAAAGCCAGGCATAATAAGAGCGCGATAGACAGTTTTTTCATGCAGAAATATTGATTAATTTCGTTTTGTTTGTGAAGGAAGCAAAGGTAGAACGAGGCACGCCTCGGTAATTCGTATTTTTTTGACCGTAGCGGGCATTTTGTGGATTTGTAAAATCAGCAATAAAAAAGCGAATGTTTGGTGCCGGCTCAGAGGGATTTGAGTCCTTTATACCAGCGCTAAACATCCGCTTAATTTTATTGGGTGCGCGAAGCGCGACTACATTCCGGTCAAATCTACCACGAAACAACCTTTGTAGCCCTTTTTAGCGGCAGCCTTTTGTTGCACGGCTGCCGTTTTGGCATCACTGAAAGGCCCTATAATCACCCGATAAGTAGTCTTCTTTAACGCCTCGTCGCGCTCAACGCTTACCAGGACCCTGTTTGGCCAATCTTGTTGAAGTTTTTTGATGTTCGGAAGCACGTTCTCCGCGTCGTAGAGCGTACTAACCTGAACCCCGAATCCCTCTTTTCGGGATTGTTGCATGTCCATAGCATAGAGTTCTGAAGGCAATTTGGTGGTGGCGCTCCCTTTCGTGGACGGTGTTGCTTTAGTCCCCGCAGGTTGCGGCTCTGCAGTACTGTATTGTACAGGTTTAGAAACGAGACCTGCGGCGGCCGTGCCAGTCCGGTTGGTCAATGCTTTGGTGTTTCCATCCGCTTCTGCTGCAACTCTCGCGGCAGCAGCAGCCTCCAAAATCTCAATTTTGACCCGGGTTACCCCGATCTTAATCAGGTCAATAGATTCTGCGGCTGCGCGAGAAATGTCGGTCACATAACCTTCCACAAATGGGCCTCGGTCGTTCACACGCACCACCACCGATTTGTTGTTGTCTAGTCGGGTTACCCGAATTTTAGTACCAAATGCGAGTGTTTTGTGTGCGCAAGTGAATTCGTATTTGTCGTATTTCTCCCCGCTGGCCGTTTTGCGTCCATGAAGTGAATCGGCATAATAGCCCGCCTTACCAATTTCATCCTTTTGCACAGAAAAGGAGCCGAGCATGGTCGTTGCAAAAAGTGCGATGAGTGCATAGAAAGTTTTAAGCATCTGTTGGAAATTTTGATGTTTAGAAATAGCTGTGGTGCGTTTTTGGAGCAAAACGACCATTTTACAAATTTCGTTCTGCGGCAGTCGTTTTTAATTCGCTGAAAATCAGGCCAAAACAAGGTTGTTTTTTCCAAACTACCAAATTTTGGGCAAAATTGAGCTCCCTGTGGTATGTAAACAGGTCAAATTAGGGGCGTAGCTCCGACAACGTTTATAGAATGCCACGTAACGAGTTGAACGGAATCCCAGGCCGCGTGCAAATGGCCTTAGAAAAATCTCCATTTTGACGCCTCCCGAGGCGGATTAAGCAAAAAACTGTTTGAGCCGCGCGAATCATCGGGGCCGAAGGCCCGCACAGATGCCGGGGCGAGTTTTTTTTGCGCCGCCGAAGAGGTGTCAAAATGGTTAGATTTTTCGACAGCCAAGCCTTTTTGGTTACTTTTTGGGCTCAAAAAGTGACAAAACATGGCTAAAGCACTGATTTTGATCTTAAACACTTTCTTTTTGTCTTTACATGATTTATGAAGGCAAAAAGATATCCAGATGACACCTTGTCCTGCACCAAGGGTTTTTTTGGCTAATTTTAGACAAAACGAACTTCCCTCGCACCCGCCATTTCTTGACTTGCCCTCTAATTGGTTATGTTTGCCAAAAAAAAATTTCAACCCACCTTTCATGCGCATACACCTCCTCGCCTTTTTATCCATTCTCTCGGTTGAGCAAATTTCAGCTCAAACCACCACCCTTCCATTTCCCAGAAACTTCGAAAAATCCTACGAAAAAGGCATCCGCGATTGGGATGGCACGCCCGGCGATCGTTACTGGCAAAACCGCTCGGATTATACCATCCAAGTCGAACTCAATCCCAAAAAAAAATTGGTAGAAGGCTCGCAGGAAGTCACTTATTACAACAATAGCCCCGACACACTCAAACTCATTCGACTCAAATTACTCCACGATCTCTACCGAAAAGGGGGACAAAGAGCCGAAGATGTAAACCCAAAGGACATCAACGACGGGGTGACAATCAAACAACTATCGGTCAATGGCGTGGCCATCAACAAAGAATCCCAGCGGCGGCACAATACCTACCTGGATATACGCCTGAAAACACCGCTCGCACCCGGCACTTCGCTCAAACTTTCCACCGCCTGGTCGTTCGTTATGCCATCCGACGAGGGAGCAACCCGCGAGTGTGTCTGTGATCCCACGACGTTTTTCATCCCCTATTTTTATCCGGAAATAGCCGTGTACGACGATCTCCACGGTTGGGCCAGCACACCCTATAATGGCTTGCAGGAGTTCTACCACGATTTTTCCAACTACGATGTAACCATAACAGTACCAAGTGGTTATCAGGTTTGGGCCACCGGCGAATGGCAAAATGCAGCAAACATTCTCCAACCTAAATTCCTGGAACGCTGGGAAAAAGCACACACCAACCCGGAGGTGACCAGTATCTGGTCAGAAGCCGAAATAAAGTCCGGTGCGGTGTTTAAAAAAGCCAAAAAAAATGTGTTCCATTTTAAGGCCACTGAAGTGCCAGACTTCACCTTCGCTACCAGCGACCACTACAATTGGGATGCGACCTCGGTTGTCGTGGATGACCAAACGGGTCGCCGGACTTTCGTCAGTGCCGCTTACGATTCAAAATCCAACGACTTCAAACGGGTAGCCCGCATCGCAGCCGATGGTATCCGGCTCATGAGCACCTGGCTTCCCGGTTATCCATTCCCCTACCCCTGCCTCACGGTGTTCAATGGCAACGACGGCATGGAATTTCCGATGATGATTAACGACGCCAGTGTTTCGGAAGAATTCGTGACCGGCCTCACCGTCCATGAAACCGCCCATACCTATTTCCCTTTCATGATGGGGATCAATGAGCAATATTACGCCTGGATGGATGAGGGCTGGGCCAATTTTTTCGATCATTTTTTGGCCGATAGTCTTGAAAATAAAAATAGCCGGCTGGGCGGCAGTTGGGGCTTCGGCAACGATTGGGAGGTGCCACCGATGGTGCCTTCGCGCGCTTTGGACGGCCAATCGTATGGTTTTGCCGCCTACACGCGCCCACAACTGGCCTATATTCAATTGTTGGACTTGCTGGGATATGACCTGTTCCATAAATGCCTGACCACCTACATGGATCGCTGGAAAGGCAAACACCCAGGGCCGTACGATTTTTTCAATACCTTCAACGATGTGTCCGGGAAAAACCTGGACTGGTTCTGGAAACCCTGGTTTTTTGAGTTTGGTTATCCAGATATGAAGGTCACCGTAGCCAAAATGGACAACGCGACCACAGGTGCGTATTACGTTGCGTATGTGGAAAGAATCGGGAACATCCCCGTCTCCGTGCTACTAGAAGTTGAATACGCCGATGGCAGCAAGGAGGAATTTCGCCGAACGTCCGAAAATTGGAAACGAACGGAACAGCGCGTGATGCAAATCCCCCTTACACGAGACAAAGTGCCCGTTAAAGCTGTCCTGGGTGGTAGAACCATCCCGGATGCGAAGCCAAAAGACAATACATGGAAAACAAAAGAGTAGATTTTTTTGCATTATTGCTATTTTGTCTCTTTCTAAATTGTACTTTGGCGGCTCGTTTTAAGGTTATTATTTCATCGGCACTCAACAACATTTCAATTTTCACCTACACAATCACTCTCAGTATGAAGTACAAACTTTTTACCTTCCTCCTGGCTCTTTTCACAGCTTGCCTGTTTGTCTCTTGTGGCGACAGCAAAGAAGACGACATCGCGGCGCTCAAAAAAGAGGCTCTTGTGCAATACGCTGATCTGGTATTGGCCAATTACGAAGACAGTTACAATACCGCAACTACCCTAAAACAGGCGATAGATGCCTTTGTGGCGAATCCTACTGAAGCCGGTTTTCAGGCTTGCAAAACAGCCTGGCTTGCAGCACGGAATCCTTACGGCCAAACCGAGGCATTTCGTTTCTATGCAGGTCCTATTGACGATGCAGACGGCCCGGAAGGTCTTCTCAACGCTTGGCCGATGGACGAGAATTTTCTGGATTATGTAGTTTCTGAACCAAATGCCGGGGTAATCAACAACCCAGCTTCAATTCCGGTGATTAACAAAACGACCCTGGTTGGTTTGAACGATTTGTTTAGTTCTGAAGTGGCTGTATTTACGGGCTGGCACGCCATTGAGTTTTTGCTCTGGGGACAAGACCTCAGCACTACCGGCCCAGGTGCCCGGCCTTACACCGACTATGTGGTAGGCCCTGGCGGTACTGCAGCTAATCAGGATCGTCGTGGACAATACCTGACGGTGGCTGCGGAGCTACTGTTGGAACACCTCGCGCAAGTGCGTGAAGACTGGAAGGCGAATGGCGATTTCCGCAATGAGTTTTTGAATGAAAAAACAAGCGGTGAAGCGATGGGCTTGATCTTTTTTGGCCTTCGTGAATTTGCCAAAACAGAGATCGCAGGCGAACGTATGTTTGTAGCAATTGATACCGGTGACCAGGAACACGAGCACTCCTGCTTTGCAGACAACACCAATGCAGACTTGATTATGAACATAATAGGGTGCAAAAACGTCTATTACGGCACCTACGTTGGTTCGACCGGTGCTACGACCACAGGCAAAAGTTTCCATGATATAGCCCTACGCCTCGACCCGGCCAAGGCAGAAGCAACCGCAGCAGCTTTTGCAGCAGCAGAGGCGGCCATGAATGCCATCCCATCCCCTTTCGATCAGGCTATCCTCAACAGTAAACCGACGATTCAAGCTGCCATTGCGGCCACAGAAGCCCTCGCAGACCGTCTGGAAGAAGTGGGCAGAGCCATTGGAGCGGAATTCTAAAAATGGTTAAGAGTTTAGGGTTTAGGGGTTTAGGGCTGTTTAGCCTACATAAACCTCTAAATCCTGAACCTCTAGCCTCAAAACTCAACACATCTCCATGCGCACGCCCACCCTACTCCTCGCAATTTTGACCCTCGTTTTTTCCTGTAAAAAAGGCGAAGATCCAGGCATTGCCCAGGTAGAGCCCGATGAGCGAAAAACAGGCGGAGAAAATGGTACCATTTACGACTTTGGCCAAAATGCCTTTGGCGGCCAAGTGAACGGCATGACCGCTGAAGAGCGCGGTTTTTTTGTAACTGGGAACTCCTTTTTCCGCTCAAACTGGATCACAGCACCCGCCTCGGTGCAGACTTTGGACGGCTTGGGGCCCGTTTTTAATGCCATTTCCTGCGGAACTTGTCACTTCAAAGACGGCAGAGCGAAACCTCCGGCTAATCCGGACGATCACTTGAATGGTCTGCTGTTTCGACTCAGTATCCCCGGAGCAGATGCCCATGGCGGACCATTAGGTGATCCCGTTTATGGCAGTCAACTACAGGATAAGGCCATTCTAAATGTAAAAAACGAATCCAAGGTACGGGTCACGTATCAGGAAATAACGGGTCAATACGCCGATGGAACGAGCTATTCCCTTCGACAACCCAGCTACGAATTTAGAGACCAGAACTATGGGGCTTTTGCCCCTGGATTTATGTTTTCTCCCCGAATTGCCCCACAAATGCCCGGCTTAGGGCTTTTGGAAATTATTCCCGAAGCAGACATTCTTGCTTTTGCTGACGAGGAGGATGCCGATCAAAATGGTATTTCGGGCAGACCTAACCGCGTCTGGGATGAGCAGGCACAACAAACCGTGCTGGGTCGTTTCGGCTGGAAAGCAAATCAACCCAATTTGACCCAACAAACCGCCGCCGCTTTTAATGGTGATATCGGTATTACGAGCAATTTATTCCCACAAGATCACCTCAGCCCCACCCAACTGCAAGAATATGCCAGCGTTCCCAATGGCGGCACGCCTGAAATTTCCGACGAATTATTGCGCAGAGTAATTGTGTACACCCAAGCCCTCGCAGTGCCTGCTCGCCGCAATCATGACGACGAAACGGTTTTGCGCGGCAAATTTTTGTTCAAACAACTCAATTGCTCAGGCTGTCACCGACCTGAAATGAACACTGGAACAGGCGGTGAAATCGCCGCGTTGCGCAACCAAAAAATTTGGCCCTACACCGACCTGCTCCTCCACGACATGGGGCCAGGACTTGCCGATGGACGACCCGATTACCTGGCCTCCGGTTCCGAATGGCGCACCGCACCGCTCTGGGGCATCGGATTGATTCCCGCCGTAAATGGCCACTCTTTCCTGCTCCACGATGGTCGGGCAAGAAACATCGAAGAAGCCATTCTTTGGCACGGCGGAGAGGCAGAAATCCCGAAAGAATCTTTCAAAAAATTGAACCAATCTGATCGGGAGGCATTACTTAAATTCGTAGAAAGCCTGTAAGCCCCTAACTTTATTCAACTCCTTGGTTCCCTCATCACTAAGAACGGATTTTTTACATGAAAAAAACTTACATTCTCCTGCTTTGTCTTCTTGCGGCCATTCCAGCCACTTTTGCCCAAAAACTGGCACACACTGCCATCAACAAGCAGAATATCAGTTTGCGTGGCAACCCGACTGCGGTAGGGCAAGTAACCATCCAAGCCCCCTCGGCAGGCAAGGTGATCCTGCGTTTTGACGGATATTGCCTCACCGCTTCCGGCGACCGAATCGTTCTGGCAGCAAGCAAGACAACCAATTGGGGCGCTAATGACGATAATGTGGAAGTAGAAGCTTACGGTCCAAACGCCCCGGCCAGCTCCTTTTCCCATACCCGTGCCTACGATGTAGCGGCAGGAGAACATACTTTTTACGCCGTTGCGCAGAACTTTTTCAAAATGGAAGGCAATGGAATCGCCTCAATCTACGGTAGCCTGACGGCGGAGTGGTTTCCGGAAATTCCCGGCCAACCCTTTGCCCGCCACAATGGCTTTTTCTTTGAAAATATTTACACCGAAGGGGCGCCCATTCCGTTTAATTCCCTGACCATAAATGCGCCCGTATCAGGCAAAGTCCTCGTCCGTTTTGACGGAAAATGTATCTCGGGCTATGGGGATCTCATCTTTTTTGCCGCAAGTAACACCCCTACCTGGACCAACCTCGACGGCAGTACCAGCAATGAGGTGGTTACCAATGATATCAACTGTTTCTCCTTTTCACATACCCGCAGTTATGATGTGGCCCCAGGAAACCACACCTTTTACGCCGTGGTAGAGAATTTTTTTGAAATCTACGGCAATGGTTTTGCCTCCGTCTATGGCAGTCTGACGGTACAATTTTATCCCGATTCAGAAGCCTCCAAAATGGCCACGCAATCCGTCACAACTCCCTTCGGAGTTAATCTCGAAGGCCCTCCCGTGACGGTCGGCACCATGAATGTGAACGCGCCCGTGGCGGGTAAAGTCGCCGTCAACTTTGTAGGCACTTGTCTCGGAACCTTCGGCGACAAAATCCGGCTCGCAGCCAGCAATGAGCCCAATTGGCTTCCAGGAGACGGAAATATTGAATTTAAAGCATACAGTTCGGATATTAACCGGACTTCTTTCTCCCACACCCGCGTGTACGATGTGGCACCCGGCGACCATACTTTTTACGCCGTTTTGCAAAATGTGGAAGCGTTCGACGGCAGTGGTTTAGCAGTGGTTTATGCGACAATGAGCACTAAGTTCTACCCCGAGGGAACCATTGCCACCGCAGAACCTGAAGTATTTCAAAACATTCGCGTATCGCCGAATCCCGCCTCAGATTATGTGCTCATTGAATTCCCGGAATTGAGCGGGGAAACTTTTTCCCTAAGCCTCTGCGATGCAAACGGGCGGATACTCAGAACTTTTGAAAAGGCCTCCAGTGCATTCTCGGAACAAATGTCATGGGATGTCTCCACACTCCCGGCGGGCGTTTATTTCCTGAAAATACAGCACAATTCGGGATCTTCGGTTCGGCAAATCGTTCGTATGTAGGTAAGATCACTGTTTCTTCTTCGGCGTGTTCGGGTTCTCGTAATCAATCTTCCCCCCCCACATCCGCATCTGACTCAGTACCCATTGTTGACGCTGCCGTAATTTAGCGGAAGGAGCTTCTGCCTTGAATATCAGCGGATTAGGCAATACCGAAGCCAGCATGGCCGACTCTTGCCGGTTTAGATTTTTGGCGCTTTTACCATAGAAATGCAGGGCTGCCGCTTCTGCACCATAGATTCCGTCGCCGAACTCAATGCTGTTGAGGTAGGCGGCCATGATGCGCTTTTTACTCCAAACGGTTTCAATTAAAAAGGTAAAGTACACCTCCAGTCCCTTGCGCAGCCAAGACCGACTGGGCCATAGAAATACATTTTTGGCCGTTTGTTGGCTGATGGTACTGGCACCGCGTTTGCGTTTGTGGTTCTTATTGTACTCATAAGCTTTTTCAATGGCCTCAAAGTCAAACCCTACGTGTTCCAGAAAATCCTGGTCTTCTGCGCAAACGACCGCCAATTGCAGATGGGGAGAAATTTCAGCCAGCGATACCCAATCATGTCGTAACCGAACCGGACGTTCTTCGTCCCAGGCTTGTTGCCAACAACGTTGCACCATCAATGGAGTAATTGGAATAGGTAAAAAAGCGTACAAAAGCGTCAAACCGATGGTAATTCCAAAAAACCACAGCGCAAGTTTGAACAGCAGCCGACGCAGGTATTGGCCCCAAAGCAAACGCCCGAACGCATCCTGCGGGATGCCTCGGTACCAACGGCGGAGTGTTCTGGCAAATATGTTCACGGAAGAGGTAGTTTTGCGGGGCAAATGTAAGTTGGCCCTTGGAATTTGGGCCGCTGGATTTTAAGGTTAATCGTTTGGATACATTGATTTGTCCAAAGTCTCTGACCCGCGCTCAAAGACAATGCTCACCCAAAAACCATTTCACGCCTTGCATGTTTAAGATTGTCGTTATTTTTGCCCTCAGGGGGAAAAACAAACCTCACACATTCATAACCAAAAATTATTAACCATGGGATTAATAGTCATTAGTGTTGTCTTCATGATCATCGGGTTCGTTTTGAGCGCGAGACTGAAAAGTAAATTCAGGCATTACGCCCAAATACCCCTTCAGAATGGCATGAGTGGCGCGGAAGTAGCCGCTGCCATGTTGAAGTACAACCAGATTTACGATGTAAAAATCACGCAGGTGGACGGCGAATTGACCGACCACTACAACCCCTCTGACCACACCGTCAACTTAAGTTATGATGTGTATCATGGCCGTTCCGTAGCAGCCGCAGCAGTAGCAGCGCACGAATGTGGACACGCAGTGCAACACGCCACGCAGTATAGCTATTTGCAGATGCGTTCGAAGTTGGTTCCAGTGGTCAACATCGCGGCAAACCTCCAGCAGTACCTCTTTATGTTTGGTATCGCGGGTATCGGCTTTTTCAAAAGCCCCATTTTGCTCATCATTGCTCTGATTGCTTTCGGGATCACGGCCTTGTTCAGCCTCGTTACTTTGCCCGTTGAGTTTGACGCCAGCAAACGCGCCCTGGTTTGGCTTGATGGCAGCGGTTTCGCCCGTGGCGCCGAGTACGATGGCGCCAAAGATGCCCTCACTTGGGCTGCCATGACCTATGTTTCTGCTGCTTTGGCCGCTCTAGTGAGTTTCTTATACCTGCTTTGGGCATTGCTGGGAAGCAGAGAATAACCTGCAGGCTCAGGTGGAGCAGTAGTCAAGCGAAAAATTAGTGCACACGCACTCAAATTTTCCGCGCAGACATACTATCTTTGCGGCGTGCCGGGCGACCAGCTCCTGCAAAACCTCCCCAGGGCAGAAATGCAGCAAGGATATGTGGTCGTAGCGGTGTGTTCGGCACTTTTTTTACCTGTGGCCTGTAAGAATGTGGTCAATAATTTAAATATGGTCAATGTGTTTCTTGCCCGATTGGGTGCGCCACATTGACCATATTTTTTTTACGGATTGAAATTTCACCTCGGGCCGCTGAAACTCGTTTGTTTTCATCACTTTGACCTAATTCACCTACTATGCTATTCTTTGTTGATACAGCCAACCTCGACCATATCCGTGAAGCCGCCGAACTCGGCATACTCGACGGAGTTACCACCAATCCTTCCCTCATGGCAAAAGAGGGCATCACCGGCGAAAAAGAGGTCCTGAAACATTACCGCGAAATCTGTGAAATCGTGGGAAAAGACCGCGACGTGAGCGCCGAAGTGATCTCCACCGATTTCAAAGGCATGATCGCCGAAGGAAAAATACTGGCCGAATTGCACGAAAATATTGTGGTAAAAGTGCCCATGATCCGGGAAGGCGTGAAAGCTATTGCGCACTTTTCCGAGCAGGGAATCCGTACCAATTGCACCCTGGTGTTCTCCGCCGGTCAGGCTATTTTGGCTGCTAAAGCGGGCGCTACCTACGTTTCCCCATTCATCGGTCGCATTGACGACACCGCTTGGGACGGGATGAAACTCATCAAAGATATTTTTGAAATCTACGGCCAAACCGGCTACGAAACCGCCATTTTGGCCGCCAGCATCCGCAGTCCACTGCACATTGTGCAAGCCGCCAAAGCTGGCGCGGATGTGGTGACTTGCCCACTTTCTGCCATACTTGGCTTGTTCAATCACCCGCTCACGGATATTGGACTGGAGAAGTTTTTGGCGGATTATAAGAAGGGGTGAAACGATTAGAAAATCACTTCCGTCGCCCCAAACCCATATTTGTGATGATATTCGTTCTTGAACTTCACCACATTGGGATTTCCGCGCAATTGCTCCGCAATGGCATCCTTTAGTTTGCCTTCTCCCAGCCCGTGAATGAGAAAAACCCTCGGCGCGCCCAGGCGAATCGCTTTTTCTACAAAACGTTGTGCGTGTTGGAGTTGGATGCGCAGGATTTCCCCCTTGTCTAGTCGGGCGTAGCCGTTGATGAGGGTTTGGATATGCAAATCAATTTCCGGCTCAAAATTGGCCAGCGCTTCCGGGTCAAAAGCCTTGAACGGAAGTGAAACCTGCGTCCGCTGTGGTTTCCTGGCCTGCTGCTTGGCAAACGCTTTCAAATCACCGGACTCCGATTTTGCTTCCTGTTCAAATTTATCAAGCATCACAAATTGATACGCCAACACATTCAAAATAGGAGCCGTAAGCAAACTGTTGAAAAATGTTTTTGGCTTTATTTTGAGGGTGTGCTCCAGATGGGCATCGGGGCCAGCGGTGGTGATTCGTTGTACCCGAAGAAATGCTTCCGGCGCTTCGTTCAGGTCGTCTGAATTAAAATCACCCAATTCGAGGACGGTCGTGGCCGAAATTTTATCATCCAGACTGATTACGTCCCGGGTATGCGTGTACAAATCGAACTCCAACAAAAACTCGTGCGCTGTATCGTTCAGCAACCACACTTTATAACGCGAAACAAACCCGTCTCGCCCCGGCATCGGCTCAAAAAGCAGTTGTAAACCCTTCGGTTTCAAGATCTTATATTGACTCTGCATGCGACGGGCGGGCGGCGCTTCCGGCTTTTTTTCAGGTTTTCCCTGAATGAATTTTGCCCCGGCAGAGATGGGTTCCGCCGCTTCATCCCGCTGCAAATCCTCCTCGAAGGTTGGAATTTCGAAATCAGGATCGTTGTCAAGACGCACTTGCAGCATCCCTCCGTCGAGAATCCCGGTAATGGTGCCGCGCTCTCCCGTAAAGCGAAGCCTGACTTTTGTGCCAATGGCGTATAACATCTGTAAACAGTAAACGATGAACTATGAATACCTTGCCACGCAAAATTAGTCAACTAATCGGGAATGCTTTAGTGCGGAAAATTCTCCTCAAAATTTGAGCACTTTATGGGCCAAATCAAACATCGCTGCATCGCCGCTGGAATTTCCGTAGGCAATGATTAGGTCGAAAGAACGCAGGTCAAACGCGGCCAAAATCCGCCGGGCTTTCTCGGGGCCATTGCAATTGGGTGTGGCAAATTGCCCCCTGAAAATGTCCGATTCATAACTTAATTCCGTACAAATCAGCCCAAATCCCATTGCCCGACAAAAAGGCTCCAGCCAAAGATGCGGCGATGCGGAAACAATCACCACCGTCTCGCCCGATTGTTGTGCGCGTTGCAATTGGTTCAAAAGCGCTGTCCGAAGTATGGCTGGCAATTTTTGTAGGCAAAATGCTTCGCCAAAAGTTTGCAGTTCCGACCTCGTTTTTCCCTCCAAATAGACAGCCAGAACCGCCGCTTTTGCTGTACCGTTCGACCATTTTCCGGATAATAAAAGGCCCAGAAATTTAAATGAAAGCCGTAGCCCGCCTACGACCAACCGCGGCAACGGGACCACAAACCACAAAAAATGCAGCAGGGAATCGCCTCGAGTGAGCGTTCCGTCAAAATCGCAGAGATGTAGTGTTTTTGCCATGTTGTGTTCCGGTTTTTAAGAGGGGTGTTCAAGGTCGCATGACCCAAAAATGGGGCGTCTCCTCCACCAGGGTAAATTGTTGAAATACCTGGCGGGTTACTTCCAGCTCAGGGTCGGTTTCAAGGCTGGACTGGAAAGATTTCTGAATAAAAATAATCGGTTTTTTATTTTCTAAAGCGCTATAAATCAAATTGTTGTCTCGGTTTGTCTCGCGGTTTACCACCCAATCCAGCGGGAGCGGCGGCGGAGTTTTGGTCAAAAAATTGGCCTGCGGAAAAGCGGGAAGCACCGTGAAATTCGGACCATAACGTTCCGCTAATTGTTTCAAATCTCGGTACAACATCGCGCTGGTTTCGTCCGAATAAACCCCTGAAAGTTGTGGAAAAATGCTCCCCAGCTCGGTTTGCATATCGCTTCTGCGGCCGTCCCGATACACAAATTCGTGCCCAACCCGGAAACTTATCAGCAATGCCAACAGCAAGGCAACCCGATATGGTTTTAAACGAGAAGTAAGGTTCGCTAGGGCTTCCAAAATTTGCGTCCATTCCATCGCGGCCCAAATCCAGGGCGTTGCAAACAGGATGGGTAAACTATAACCCCAACTCACCGCCGCGCACCAGGAAATACCCAGCAGCAGAAACGCCGAACGTTGTGGGTAAAACGCAGCTTTGGCGTTAAAAAACGGAACGCTGCGGAACAAAAACAGGCCCAAGGCCACCCAAAACAGCATCCGGGTCTGGGCAAATGGAGCCGTGTGTACCTGCCGAATCCAAGCCATAACCGCAAAACTGCCGATCAATGCAAGCAGCCAACACAACCAGATGGCAAGTGAACGGCGCGGATGTTTGGCGTTTCGATTCCAAATGACCAGCGTCGCCAATACCAGTAAACTAGGGATTGCCAGCTCCGGCGAGATGCGAAAATAATCGAGGATTCCATGCTGAAAAGCTTGTCCGCCAGAAGCGGCGCCCCTTGTCATTTGCCAAAATGCGCCCAGACTGCCATTTTGATATAAGTAGTTGAAAAACAATGCGGTACAAAGCAAAAAGCCCGCTGAAAACCAGCTGAGTCTTGCCCAGGGGCGCCCTTTTTCCAAGCCTAAAAACAATATAAACAAGGGCAATAAGGGGTAAAAAGATTGTTTGCACAACAGGGCTAACAACAGGAAAGCTCCGCCCAAACACAGCGCCCAATTCGATTTTCGGTGGACAAAATAAGCCGCCAACACTGCAAACAAAATCCCGTCCACGCTGTGCCAGGCCATGGGCGGATAACTGTGCGCGGACACTACAAAACCCAAAATGGCCAGCCACCAACGCCGTTCACCCCGAGCCAATACAGCAGCGCCAAGCCAGGAGTACAACGCGATTTTGACATAAAAAATCGAGCGTTCCCCCAGCACAGCCAGGTGCTCCGGCAGCCATTGCAATTCCAAGGCCCGAAGCCAAATCGGCAAGGGCGGACGTACGTACACGATGTCCAGATACAGCATTTTTCCACTCAGGACCTGCCAGGCCAAGCCGGTGATAAAACCGCCATCGGTCTCATTTACACCGAAGGGGGCATAAAGCAGACAATATCCGACTACGATTCCCAGAAATAGCAGTCGCCACATCAATGGTCGTTCGTAATATATCATTCGTTTAGATTAATTTCCTGACAAAAATCTGAAAAGTCTCGCGTTTGGGCTGCGGTATCTTTGCGGGATGAAACAGCCCATGTATCCACGTCCAGAAACTTTTACCCGCCAACGCAGCGGAGAATTATTTGAAACCGCCAAGACCTATTTTCCGGGAGGCGTACACAGTCCTGTCCGAGCCTTTAAAAGCGTTCAGGGGCCACCTGTTTTTTTTGAGCGCGGCGAAGGTTGCCATTTATACGACGTTGATGATCAAATGTTTGTGGATTTTTGTTGCTCCTGGGGGCCGCTAATCCTGGGCCACGTGCATCCGGCCGTGGTAGAACGGGTACAGGCCACTGTGGCCAAAGGCATGTCGTTTGGCACCCCTACCCCACACGACAATCTGATTGGGAAACTAATCCTGGAGCATCACCGATACATCGAAATGATCCGTTTTGTGAGCAGTGGCACGGAGGCGGTAATGAGTGCTTTGCGTTTGGCACGTGGGGTGACTGGCCGCAGCAAAGTCATCAAGTTCGAGGGTTGTTACCACGGACACGTAGATTCGATGCTCGTGAAAGCAGGCTCGGGACTGGTCACTTTTGGCATCAGCACTTCGGCAGGGATACCGGAGGCGTATGCGCAGGAAACCATCGTAGTGCCCCTGGCAGATCCTGAAGCCTTGGAACTGGCGTTGCAAAAACATGCGGGCGAAGTAGCTTGTGTCATCATCGAACCCATTCCTGCCAATAATGGCTTGTTGCTGCAAAACCTTGAATTTTTACATTTTTTGCGCGAAAAGACCCTAGAACACGGTGTTTTACTGATTTTTGATGAAGTCATTTCTGGTTTTCGCGTGGGTTTTGAAGGCGCGGCAGGTTTATACGGGATTCAACCCGACATCATTACTTTTGGTAAAATCATTGGGGGCGGGATGCCGGTTGGGGCGTACGCGGCCAGCCGGGAAATTATGGAACACGTGGCACCAATGGGGCCAGTTTACCAAGCGGGTACTTTGAGTGCAAATCCCGTGGCAATGGCGGCAGGTTTCGCCACGCTCACTGAATTGTTGAAACCGGGATTTTACGAATCCTTGGAAAACAAAACGGCCAGCTTCACAGCAAAACTGCAAGCTTTTTGTGATGAAAAAGGTTACGAAGTTAGCTTTCCGCATGTTGGATCTATCTTTTGGCCAACTTTTACTCGGAAGCATATTCATCGGAGTGATGAGATAGACGACTCAAAAATGAATTTTTTCAAAACGATGCACCTGGAATGTTTGAAGCGCGGGGTATATTTTGGACCCTCCGGCTATGAAGTTGGCTTTGTGTCGTCGGCACATACAGCTGCGGACTTAGATTTTGCCATTGAGGTAATTTGCGAGAGTTTAGAGGTCGTTTTTGCCTGAGTAGAAGGCTTTATGGCTTCGATTTTTTGGACAAAATGTACTTAATTTCCCACTTTGTCTTCGCTTTGCCTATTCAAACTGCTTGAATTGGGCGCAGAGGAAATATCTTTGCCCCCCATTCAAATAAATACATGAGAAATCTCTCCTTCTTTCTGCTTTTTTTCTGCTTTCCAACATTTTTATTTGCCCAAAAAGGAACCGTGCGTGGCAATGTTTTTGACAAAGAAACCGCCGCCCCTGTCGGATTTGCCTCGGTAGGGATTGAGGGCTTGGGCTTGGGCGCCACCACAGATGTCAATGGATTTTTTACCATCAGCGATATTCCCGTCGGGCCACAAAAATTGAAGGTGTCGTTCATCGGGTATGCGGATTACTCCGTGGATATCGAGGTTAAAAAAAGCGATATTTTATATCAAAACATATTCCTGGTTGAAGATGGCAATCAGCTGGATGAAGTAGTGGTAAGCGGTAAAAAGTCGCAGGCCAAATCGGAAGTTCAGATTTCTAAAATTGCCATCACCCCTAAACAAATCCGTGCACTTCCATCAGCGGGTGGTCAGGCGGACATAGCGCAGTATCTCACCGTGTTGCCTGGGGTCGTGTTCACTGGCGACCAAGGTGGCCAGCTTTACATTCGGGGTGGTTCACCGGTCCAGAACCGGATCTTGCTCGACGGGATGACGATTTATAATCCGTTCCACAGCATTGGTTTTTTCTCGGTTTTTGAAACAGAATTGATCCGAAATGTGGATGTTTTGACGGGTGGATTCAATGCAGACTACGGCGGCCGTATCTCAGCGGTGGTGGATGTAAAAACCCGCGAAGGCAACCGAAAACGTTTGGCCGGACTTATTTCAGGTAGCCCCTTCCAGGCAAAAGCAGTGATAGAAGGTCCACTGATTAAATTGAAAGAAGAGGGCGGTGCGAGTGTATCCTTTGTACTGACCGGTAAAAAAGCACTCATTGACCAAACCGCCCGGGCCTTGTATGGCTATGTGGGAGATACCACGAAGCTTTTGGGACTTTTTGAACAAAACGAACTCTGGAAAACCCCGAACCGCGATACCAATCTCGTGCGTGGCATTCCGTTTCAATACAGCGACTTATACGGAAAAGTGACGCTCCTCACCGGAAATGGTAGTAAACTCAATGTTTTTGGGTTCAACTATACCGATGGCGTAAACTACGGCATCACCCAGTTTGGCTGGAAAAGCAGTGGCGGAGGCATGGATTTCACCATCATTCCGGCCAACTCCAACACCATCATTGGAGGGGTCGTGACCGTTTCAGGATATGATTCATTCATTGAGGAATCGGATCGTTTGCCGCGTACCAGTTCGATTTCAGGCTATACGGCAGCCCTGAATTTTACCAATTTTGGCCGCGACAGTGAGTTTAAATACGGAATCGAACTGAATGGCTTTAAAACTGAATTTGAGTTCGTCAATTTTAAGGGTTTCCCCATCGGACAAACAGAAAATACAACCGAAATCAGCACATACGGCAAACTTCGCCGCAAATTCGGGGCATTGGTGATCGAGCCGGGCTTTCGTTTGCAGTACTACCAGTCGCTCAATGAGGTGTCTTTGGAGCCGCGTTTGGGTCTGAAATACAACATTTCAGATCGCTTGCGCTTCAAAGCTGCAGGTGGACTTTATTCCCAAAACCTGCTCTCCACCGTCAACGAGCGCGACATTGTGAACCTTTTTGTTGGCTTCCTATCCGGACCAGAAGAAGCCTTGTTTAATCCCGGAACTGACCCCACGGTCTCCGCCAATCGCGTGGATCACCGGCTCCAAAAATCCACGCATGCCGTTACTGGTTTTGAAGTGGATGTAACTGACAACTTCGAATTGAACGTGGAAGGTTATTACAAACGTTTTACCCAACTCATTGCCTTGAATCGTAATAAGTTGGAGCTAACCGACCCAAACTTTGTCACCGAAACCGGCGATGCCTACGGGATTGATATCTCGGCCAAAATTGAAGGCAAAAGAGCATATCTCTGGGGCGCCTATTCCTTGGGCTATGTGACCAGAAACGACGGTTTTCAGGAATATCCTCCCGTTTTTGACCGTCGCCATAACATGAACCTGGTGGGTACCTATCAATTGGGCAAAAAGAAAGCATGGGAAGCCGGCGTCCGTTGGAATCTCGGTTCTGGATTTCCATTTACCCAAACCCAGGGGTTTTACAACAACGTACAGTTTGATAATGGCGTTAACACGGATGTCCTGGGCGGAAATTCAAACCCGGAAGATATTGGCATTATCTACGCAAATACGCGCAATGGCGGACGACTCCCTTACTATCACCGCATGGACATCTCCATGAAAAGGGTTTTCAAATTCTCTAAATACAGCCTCCTGGAACTGACCATTTCTGCTACCAATGCCTACAACCGTCCCAATATTTTCTATTTTGACCGGGTGCGGTTCACTCGGGTAAATCAGTTGCCCTTCCTGCCAAGCGTAAGTGCAACGTTCCAATTTTAATTCCCCATGTCCACCTACCGCCTCACCCAATATTCCCACGGCGCAGGCTGCGGATGTAAAATTTCGCCAAAAGTGCTGGATAGCATTCTGAAAACAGAAGGCTTGAAACAACATTTTCCGGGCCTTTTGGTCGGCAATGAAGAACGTGACGACGCCGCAGTGTTCGATCTCGGCGATGGCACAGCCATTGTGAGTACGACCGATTTTTTTATGCCCATTGTGGATGACCCGGAAGATTTTGGCCGCATCGCATCCGTAAATGCCATCAGCGATGTGTACGCAATGGGTGGCCGACCACTGGTTGCCATTGCAATTTTGGGTTGGCCAATCAACACCCTCCCACCGGAAGTAGCCAATGCTGTGATTGAAGGTAGTCGAAAAGCCTGTGCTGAAGCTGGAATCCCGCTCGCCGGAGGACACAGCATTGATAGCCCCGAACCAATCTTCGGACTTGCGGTCACGGGCCGGGTGGAGCTTAAACATTTGAAAAAAAATGGCGGAGCTACGCCTGGAGCAAAACTTTATCTCACCAAACCCATCGGCGTAGGAATCCTGACCACTGCGCAAAAAAAGGAGTTGCTTCAGCCTGAACACGCCCAAATCGCACCGGACAGCATGAAACGGCTCAACAGGGTGGGCGAACATTTTGGCAAGTTGCCTTATGTACAAGCCATGACGGATGTGACCGGCTTCGGATTACTAGGCCACCTTTCTGAGATGTGCGAGGCAAGCAATGCCAGTGCGAGCCTCCAATTTGAGGCCGTTCCCACCATTGACCGCAGCATTTTAGACCATTATTTGGCAAATAAATGTGTGCCCGGCGGCACCTTGCGCAACTGGGACAGCTACGGCCATAAAATCGAAGGTGCCAGCGAATACCAGCGCAATATCCTTGCCGATCCACAAACCAGCGGCGGCCTATTGGTGGCCATTCAAGCGGGCCACGAAGCCGAATTTGAAAAAATAGCTGCTGAGCACGGTTTTGAACTTACTTCGTTTGGAAAAATCACCGAGCGTAAAACCGCCGTGATTACGGTGGAGTAGTCTTATCCCGTATTCAATTGCAAAAGCCCCGATGAGGGCGACAACGTTTTTCGCGTTGTTGCTCCCACCGGGGCTTTTTTGTACCTGATTCACCAACCGCTTCTTTAGTCGGCAAACGATATGGCGTTGCGCTATTTCCCGGTCGCCGTCAAAATTTTGATTTCTACCCGCTGATTTGTTTTTCTGCCTTCTGGAGTTGTATTGGGCACGATGGGCTGTTTTTTGCCGTAACCCTTGTGCTGAACCCTTGTGGCATCAATGCCTTTTTCAATCAGGTAAGAGGCCACCGCCTGGGCACGTGCAGTACTGAGATAATCCGCAAAATCATCCGTTGGCTGATTGTTCGTGTGGCCACCCACTTCGATGGTTACGCTGGGGTTTTCGACCAAAAAGTCGTATAATTCATCCAGATACGTGTACACCGCAGGACGAATACTCGCGCTATCCGTAGCAAAAGTCAACAAACGCATGGGGATGGTTTGACCCTGTGCGATGGCGCGGGTGAGTTCAGGCATGGCTCTTCGGCCCGTTTCAAACTCCAGAATTTGGGTGCAACCCAGATCATCGGTCACGGTCACGTTATGTTTTCCGGAAGGCAGTTTAGTGGCCGTCAAACTGGTATGTTTCGTATCCCAGGCGACTTTATACGGCGCAACACCTCCTTTGACCGCAATTTGGGCTTTTCCATCTGCAGTGGTGGCGGAGCTTGCACCGATATTTTGTACCAAACGCAACTCCATCGGAGCTGGCGCAGTGACCGTTATTTTAGCTGATTGAGCAGTGCCTTTTGCATCCGTTACCGTCACGGAATAATCCCCCGCCGAAATTCCGTCGGGAGATTCTCCATTAATGCCTGGGGTGTTCCAGGCAAGATTGTAGGGCTTTTTACCTCCGGAAATATCCACCTGCAGCGAGGCTTTATCCACTTCCCCGCATTTAATAGGTGTTTTTTCAGCAATGCGCACTGTCAGCTCCAAAATCGTCTCCGCAATGGCCACCGAGCCAATCGCGGTACAGCCGTTGCCGTCCGTAACCGTCACTTTGGGATTGCCAGGAGACAATCGCAGGGCTGAATTGCTGCTTTCGCCACTTTCCCATTGGAAAATATAGTTTCCGGCGCCGCCCACTGGTTTGGCAATGGCCTTTCCATCCGAATTTCCGGTGCTTGCCGGCGACTGCATTTCTACCGTGAGCGTCAATGCGCTCGGTGATTTTACGTTGAAAGCTGCCGTTTTAGTTGCGCCGGTGCCATCGGTTACCGTTAGGATATAATCACCTGCTGCTGCGCTGGGTGTTGCGCCGCTGAGTGCGGGGTTATTCCAGGTGTATTGGTAGTCTGTTTTTCCGCCGGAAACCTGCACCTCCAGCGCGGCCTTTTCACCCGCACATTTGATGGCCGTTTTTTCCGCAATAGTCACAGCCAAAGGCAGGAAGGTTTCAGACATCGCGACGGAAGCCGTGGCCGTACAGCCGTTTGCGTCGGTCACAGTTACTTTGGTGGTGCCGGGTGCTAAACGGGTGGCGTTGGCGACATTTTCGCCGTTTTCCCATTGGAATGCGTAATTTCCAGTGCCACCTGCAGGTTTAGCAAGGGCTTTTCCGTCAGATTTGCCGGGACTGAGCGGCCCTTGTGCTTCCACAGTGAGGCTCAATGGAGCGGGTGATTTTACGCTGAAAGAAGCGCTTGCAGTGGCTCCGTTGCCATCGGTCACGGTAAGGGCATAATCGCCGGCTGCTGCGCTGGGTGCTTCGTTGCTGAGTGCGGGGTTGTTCCAGGCGTACTTGTAACTGGGTTTTCCACCGGAAACCTGCACCTCCAGCGCGGCCTTTTCTCCGGCACATTTGATGGCGGTTTTTTCTGCAATCGTCACCGCCAAAGGCAGGAAGGTTTCAGACATCGCAACAGAAGCCGTGGCCGTGCAGCCGTTTGCGTCGGTCACGGTTACTTTGGTGGTGCCAGGTGCTAAACCGGTGGCTGAGGCAGCATTTTCTCCATTTTCCCATTGAAAAGTATAGTTTCCAGTGCCGCCTGAAGGTTTAGCGAGGGCTTTTCCGTCGGATTTGCCGGGACTGAGTGGCCCTTGTGCTTCCACAGTGAGGCTCAATGGAGCGGGTGCTTGTACACTGAAAGAAGAGGTGATGGTGGCTCCGGTGGCATCCGTCACGGTCAAAATATATTCGCCTGCTGCGGCACTAGGCGTGGCGCCGTTGAGCGAGGGGTTGTTCCAGGCGTATTGATAATTGGGTTTACCGCCAGAAACCTGCACGTCAAGCGCGGCTTTTTCACCCGCACATTTGATCTTGGCTTTTTCTGAAATACTGATCGCCAGTGGCAGGAAGGTTTCGTTCAGGGTCAGCTTGAAAACAAAGGTGCAGCTGTTGGCATCCGTTACCGTAACACCCGGTGTGCCGGGCGCAAGACGGATAGCGGTATTGGTGGTTTCGCCGCTGGTCCAGGCGTAGGTATAAGGAGGGGTGCCGCCGCTGGGTATTGCAATGGCTTTTCCATCGCTGCCTCCTGGGCTGGCAGG
>CAZKBH010000002.1:99948-108025 GCA_964550795.1 uncultured Saprospiraceae bacterium | reverse complement strand
TCCTCGCGTTTATAAAAGGCTGAAATGATTTTTGCCTGGACCATGCTGTGGAAATACCCCAGTATGAATCGAATATTGTCAGTTTGCCGTCAATACGTCCGGAGATTTGACGCTGACTGCCACTGTCTTGGTGGTGCCCCCGGCATCCGTTACGGTCAAGGTGTAATTGCCCGCAGCGGCTGTGGGCGAATCGGTGTTGAGCGCCGGATTGCTCCAGGCGTACTTGAAAGAGCCTTTGCCGCCAGTAGCCTGCACACTCAGGGTTGCTTTGCCGCCGGAGCACTGGATGCTGCTCTTTTCCGAAACAGTGACTTCGATGGGCAATACTTCTTCTGTCATCATCACGGTGGCCGTGGTGGAACAGCCGTTTTCATCGGTGACGGTCACGGTGTGCAAACCTGCATTTAAGCGGAGGGTTGCAGCAGTAACTTCTCCGTTGTCCCACAAAAAGTCGAGTTTGCCGATGGTGCCGCCGGAGGTCATGCACAAGGCTTTACCGTCCGAACCGCCCGGGCTGACGACACCTTGCGCAATGGCCGAAGCAGCGAGTGGTTGCGGCGATTTGACCTTGATGGAAGCCGTTTGGCTTGTTCCAGCACCATCTGTAACGGTCACGACATAATCCCCCGCAGCGACATTTTGGGGTTCTTTGTCGGTCAGAGCCGGATTATTCCAGGCGTATTTGAAATTTCCTTTTCCGCCTTTGGCCTCTACTTTAAGCGCCGTTTTATCTCCACTGCACTTGATTTGGCCGGTTTCGCTGATGCTGACCGTGAGTTTCAGCACATTTTCGGGAATTTCAAAGTTTGTGGTGGCGGTACACCCGTTGGCATCGGTCACGGTAAGGCTCCGATTGCCTGGAGCGAGTTTAGTGGCGACGTAAACAGTTTCGCCATTATCCCATTTGAATGTAAACACACCGCTGCCGCCTTTGGCTTGAGCGAGTGCTTTGCCATCGGAGGCACCTGTGCTGGCAGGCGCTTGGATAAGTGCGGAAACGGTGAGGGCTTCCGGTTGTTTGACACTGATGGCTGCGGTGCTGATGGCGTTGGTGGCATCCGTTACCGTGACGACATAATCCCCTGCGGGCACATTGGCAGGGTTTTCTCCTACAATTGCAGGATTACTCCAAACGGTTCTGTATGGCAATTTTCCCCCTTTTGTTTCCAAAGCAAGAGTGGCGTTTCCGCCCGCACATTTGATGGGTGTCTTTTCTACAAGGGTTAACGCTAGCGGTTGGGCAACCTCAGAAATGGTCACTTTGGCCACGACGGAACACCCTTTTGGATCGCTTACGGTAACGCTGTGTTCACCTGCGCCAAGTTTAGTTGCCACAGCCAGTGTTTCGCCATTATCCCACAAAATGGTCAGGCCAGATAGGTTGCTGGCAATGTCAACCTCCGCAGCTCCGTTGATCATGCCCGGCGCGCTGATGGGCTTTTTTTGTTTGGCTTTTACAATCAATCGGGGGTCAGGGAGCTTGATTTCCCCGATTCTGGCTTTTCCTTTAACATCTGTGACGGTTACGGAATAATTGCCCGGAGCCACATCTTTAGGACTTTGGCCCGAGAGGCCGCCCGTCCAGGTCCAGGTATAAGGCTCCTCGCCGCCGGTGATTTTGGCCATTAAGACCGCGTCTTTGCCGTTTCCATCGCAGCTAATGGGCTTTTCGATATATGCGTTTAAGACCATAGTGTAGGATTTGGCCACCATGTAAAGTCCCTTGTCTTCGGTGCCGGCCCAAACCACGCCTTCCCCATCCACTGCGATGCAATTGCCATATTGAGAAGTGTAATATTCCGGCCCGCCGAATTCATCATACGTGCCAGCGATCAGGTCAAAACGGGTGAGATTGCCACTGAGCAGCCACATTTTCCCGGTAGGGTCTATGTCAAAATCATTGATATCGCCTTCGAGGTATTTCTCTTCCAACGCGAGGTCGGTCCATTTTTCGCCGCCGGGTGCTTTGGAGATATACCCGTCTGCAAGCACAAAAATAACAGTATTGTATTCCCGGATGCGCTGCACGTTGGTATTGGGCAAATCTGCTTTCCATCGCCCGGGGGGGCCAAACATCAAACCGCTGTCGGTGCCCACCCAGAGTCTGCCGCTGGCATCCATGAAGAGCGTGTTGATGCGGTTGGATTTGAGTTTTGAATTGGAGGGGATGTATCGCTGTTGCAATTTAAGCTCCGGCTGGGTATTAAACCGATACAAGCCAGCCTCATCCGTGCCGAGCCATAGCTCCTGTGTTTTGGCATCGTACCAGGCGGAGATGACGGAACAGGGTTCTTTTACATCCCGCCGAAACGCCGATTCGGACCAGGAAAAATCAGCATTGCCGCCAGCGTAAGCCAGCACGTTTCTTTCGTCTGGCCCCAATTTGAGTTGGGTAGAAAGATCGGCGGCCTTGACCATGAAAATGCCATTGGAATTGGCAGCCCATCTGCGTCCGGAAGCGTCCACGGCCACGTTTTTGAGCGACAGCGCACGATCTACTGCCGTGCAGCGGGTTACTTCCAAACCCGCTTTCTGGGCATGGATATATTGGGAAGAAATTAGTACAATACTGAAAATCAAAAAGTTGGAGGGGCGAAAAGTCAAGTGGAACATCGTTTGAAAAAAGGTTTGCCTAGCGTGTAATTGGTTTAATGGGTAGCTTTTTATGACCTTCAAAGTTTTTAAAAAGCTTCTTAAGTCATTCCGGGGCGCAAAAGTAGGGCAGATTAATGGTGTGGGGCATTAACGAAAACCAAAAGAATGGAATTGCCTCTTGTTTGGGACTACAGCTTGAAAATGCCTTTGGTCATGTGATCAAAAAGCTAAAGCTCACTTCGCCTCAAACAAGCATTCGCCTAAACCTATTTCCGGCAGGCGTATATTATGTGAATATTTTGTTCGGAGATGGGCCTGAAATTGGTTGTTTCACAGTAAGACACACCCTTTTTCCTACGAAAGGTTCTTTTCTTCAGGCTTTTTCAGCCGTGCCTGCTGCTTTTTCTTTTTGGCATCGGCAATCTGCTGCTTAAAATTTTGGGCCGTCACCACTTTGTCGCCAGTGCGCTTTTCAAACGCCGTCAAGGCATCACCGGCAGCAAGACCGCCTTTGATTGCAGCGCCCCGGTTCTGCTCAAACCCCTGGGCATCATCCTTGACGGTTTCCTGCTTAGTCTGCTCCTCGCCAAGCATGGTGAAAATCAATTCCAGGTTGGTCATGTGATCGCGCAGATTCTCCCGGTCCAACCCTTTTAATGCCTTGTAATCGGCTGGAATAATACCAAAGGTGGCGCGGCTGATTTCGGCGGTAAGGATTGAATACTCCATACCTTCCTGGACGCCTCGACCTTTCCATTCATCGGTCAGTTGCCCCCTGACGGCAATGCTTTGAATACGGGCTTCGATCCATTTCTCATCATATCCAAGGTCTCGGTAATACTGCCTGGCGCGTTCAGCGGCCAGTTCCGGATTTTCGATCTCCTGAACACGCTCGTAGCCAACCTTGGCCAGCCACCGTTTGAACGGCTCGGCTTTGGGGGAAGCGATAGACTGGACAATCCGAAATATACCCTCTGTGCTGGCGCAATTCATCTTTTGCGGTCCCCCCTCAGTCCCCACGGAAAGGGTATGGGCAATTTGCCCCCACCCTTTGGAAAGTTCGGGATCTCGCCGCCGCATATCTCGGAGATAGCCCTTGGGATTGGCGCTTTCAGAGAGCACACCCACCACGTCCTCGATGACGAACCACCATTCCTCATTGTACCAAACACGGCGGATATTCCGTTCCTCGAAAACGACGATTTTATTTTGCTCTTTGTTCATGTATTTTCTGTAATAATAAGAACGTGCAAAGTAAAGCATTTGCGCACAGAGACTTATCATGCCTCCAAGATGTGTACCCTTTGAAATTTTTTATTTAAATTTCACCAATCATTTCCATCACCCTCTAATTCTTTTTCAATTTGTACTTACTCGGTTATGATATCGGCTCCTCCTCCGTAAAAGTTGCACTTGTGGATGCCTCCACGGGCAAAACCATCGGAACCTCCCATTATCCTGACACAGAAATGTCCATCGCCTCGCCGCAACCCGAATGGGCGGAGCAAAACCCCGACGATTGGTGGGAAGCCCTTTGCGCAGCCACGCGCAGATTGATGGCCAAAACCCAGGTGCCGCCGGAGCAGATTGCGTCCATTGGAATTGCCTATCAGATGCACGGATTGGTGGTATTGGACGCCGAAGGTCAAGTGCTTCGCCCCGCCATTATTTGGTGCGATAGCCGGGCGGTAACGATTGGTAATCAAGCATTTGCAGCGCTTGGGCAAAGCTATTGTCTGGAAAATTATCTGAATGCTCCGGGCAATTTCACCGCTTCCAAACTCCGCTGGGTGCAGGAAAACGAGCCTGAAATATTTGCCAAAATCCATAAAATCATGCTGCCGGGCGATTACATCGCTTACCGGATGTCGGGCAAAATGTACACCACCCTCAGCGGTCTGTCTGAGGGCATTTTGTGGGATTTTAAATCGAATACAGTGGCGACAAAACTATTGGAACATTACCAGATACCGGAGCGTTTGCTGGCTGATTTAGTGCCCGTTTTTGGTACGCAGGGCCACTTGACTGCTGCTGCTGCTGCTCAGTTGGGACTAGTGGCAGGTGTCCCCATCGGATACCGCGCGGGCGATCAACCCAACAATGCACTCGCACTCAATGTTATGCGTCCGGGCGAAGTGGCCGCAACGGGTGGCACCTCCGGGGTGGTCTATGCGGTGTCTGAGCGACCGGTTTTTGACCCGCTACAGCGTGTAAACAGTTTTGCCCACGTCAATTATTCGCCGGAAAATCCGCTCACTGGCGTGTTGCTGTGCATCAATGGTGCGGGAAGTTTGTATCGCTGGGTGCGGGAAAATATGGCCAGTGCCGGACAAATAAGTTACCCGGAAATGGAAGTCCTGGCGGCCTCAGTTGCAATCGGTTCCGAGGGATTGAGTATTTTGCCTTTTGGCAATGGTGCCGAGCGAATGCTGGGCAACCTCGCTACGGGGGCACAAATGCATGGGCTGCAATTTAACCGCCATGCATCCCGGCATATTTATCGTGCGGCCTTGGAGGGCATCGCGTTTGCGTTTGTGTACGGCATGGAAGCCATGCGTGAAATGGGAATTTCCATCCGTACGGTGCGGGTAGGTAATGACAATTTATTTCAATCGGCAATTTTTTCCAACACCATCGCGACCCTGATGGAAGTGGATATTGAAGTATTTGAAACAAACGGGGCGGTGGGTGCTGCAAAAGCATCCGGTTTAGCTGCCGGAATCTTCAAAACTCCAGAGGCGGCGGTGGGGCAGCACTCGAAAGAATTGACGAAATATGCTCCCTCGGAGCTGGATCTTAAAGCTTATTCCCAGGCTTATGCCCGCTGGAAAAGCCTTTTGAAGTAAAAAGAACCCTTTAGATCAGATACCCATGACTATGTGCTGGCCGTTGGTACTGCCGGGTAACCCCATTTAACTTGGATTCGTACCCTTTTGGATGCGATTGGTCGTTAATTCCGACAATCACGGTTGTTCCTCCCGCTCTTTTGTGGCTCAATTCTTACCGCGCATCATGAAACCAATTCATCCAGGTAACCTTCTTTCCTTACTCGCATTGCTTGATCTGATTGAGCATGAAAAAACATTTTCCAAAGCCATGACACCAGCAGAAAAACAAATTAAAGCCACTGAAATCATCCGCAACCATGTCGGTTTTTCTCTGGGCGCAGCCCTGATTCCCTTTCCTGCCGCCGATTTGGTGGCCGTGAGCGGCGTACAAATCAACATGCTTCGCCAATTGGCCAAGTTGTATCAGGTTAGTTTTTACGATAACTTGGGCAAAAATATCCTGACCGCTGTGGTGAGTGGTAGCGCAGCGCGGATTGGGGCCAGTTTGGTGAAAGCCATCCCGGGCGTAGGCACCATCATCGGTGAATTGAGCATGCCGGTACTTTCAGGGGCTTCCACCTGGGCGCTTGGACGAACGGTTGCCAATCACCTCAAAAACGGCGGAACCCTGGAGGATATGGACCTTACCAAAGCCAAAAAATCCTATGAACGCGAGATTGAAGACGGCAAAAAAGTAGTCCGGGAAATGGCCGAAAAAGAGCTTACCCCCAAAAGTGTTTCTGAAGAGGCCATTGAAAAAATCAAAAAACTGGCCGAAATGAAAGAGGCTGGGATTTTGAGCGAAGAGGAGTTTAAACAGTTGAAAGAGCGCCTGATTGAGCAGATTTAGCGCAACAGGGTCACTTCTTTCGCGGGAGGTTGTTGTACTTCCCCACAAATCCGGATCACAATCCGGTACACATATACGTCACTTGGAGCGTCCAGTCCATTGACCCGACCGTCCCAAGGCGTGTTTCCTTGATACACCACCGCTCCCCAGCGACTGTAAATGGTCAAATCATAGGATTCGATTGCCTCGCCAATTGGTTGGAACACATCATTGGCTCCATCGCCGTTGGGCGTGAAAGCATTGGGGATTTCGGGCGTACAATCTGGCGGAATGACCCGCACGATAACCTGCGCGGTATCCGTACAACCATTTGCATTGGTCAATGTAAACACATAAATCGTGGAATCCTCCGGACTAGCCACGGGATCGAGGCAATTTACACAGCTAAGTCCTGCTTCGGGCGACCAGGTGATGTCCCCAAGACCCATGCCGAAAAGTTGGACGGATTCCCCCACATTAATGCTCGTATCGGCTGGTGAAACGGTGGCTTGGGGGGAATCGTTTACAATAATGTAGATTGTATCCAATTCGGTGCAACCGTCTAACGTTGCGCTGAGTATCAGCATTGAGCTACTTGCTCCGGTGAAAATGGGGTTGGGAATATTGGCATTCGACACCAATGTATCGGGCATCCAGCTTAGCGTTCCGTTGCCCATGCCGTCCAGTTGAAGCAGATTGCCTGCGCAAATCGTTGTGTCGGTTCCAGCATCCGGGAACAGGTCCACTTTTTCAATGACAATGGTATCTATGCCAACGCCACATCCATTAGCTGTAACCGTGACGACGTAAGTGCCCGCTTCGGATACCAGGATGGTTTCGGTTTCTTCGCCGGTTGACCACTCGTAGCTGACGTTGCTGAGGCCTGGATTTAAGACGGTAGTTTCATTGCCACAAAGCAGGAGGTCTTCCCCAAGGTCAATGAATAACGGCGGATCTCCATCTTGTCTAAAAATGGCGTTGTCAAAATTTGGCAAACCGAAAAAAATCTCGTTATTCACAACGGGAAACGTGATTTTGTTCAATTCCAGAAATGGGCTTGAATTTGGGCAAACAATCGTGGATAAATAAATGGATTGTTCATTAAAAGCCGCTTGAACAAAGTAAATTTTGCCGTCTGGCGCCAACTGCATCTGCCCATTTATAATCCCGCCACTGGGAACGTTGCCCACTATGGTCTGACTTGCATTGATATCCGGGCTATTGAGTTCGAAGTAACGTATCTGGTCATCGCTGCCAAGGGTAAATATTCGCTGGCTGTTGGGCGAAAATTCGGCAGCGCGGGCACCTACGTTTACGATTACCTCACTACTCAGCACCCCTGTTGCGGAATCAAAAGCGTACAAATTTAGCCCGCCAATGCTGCCCGTGCTCACCCATTTTCCATCGGGAGAAGCTTTGATTACGGCATTGGAGGTTTCAAGTGTGAACAAGGTGGGCGTACCCAAACCAGCTGCGGTTAGGGGAAAAACGGCCAACCCATTTGCCGAACTCCTGTGGACGATGATCCAGTAATCACTGCCGTTCGCATGTCGGACGGCGCAGAGGCCCTCGTAGCTCGGCACGTATGCGAGGCCGGTATAGTTGCTAACACCGCCCAGACCAGCATTCAGCGTCATATCAATTTCAAAATACGATAAGCCGCGGCCCTGTGGCTGAGTCGGCACAACTCCACCCGTATTAAATTCTAACTCCTCCATGGTGAACAAATAGTACTGATTGGGCGCGCCGGGCTTGGGTACAATGACGGAAGATTGTGCAGAACTGAATCCGCCGCCTTCTGTATTGCCCATGTCATACATCAAAT
>CAZKBH010000002.1:97381-99938 GCA_964550795.1 uncultured Saprospiraceae bacterium | reverse complement strand
ATTATGTTCCCGATTCCAGATTTTACCGCTGGTTTGTCCACTCAAAATAGGGTCGCGCCCTCCACCGTTGGTGTAAAAAAGGAGATTGCCGTTGGCGTCGGCAATACTGGCGCAGCCTTCAAAGGTCCACATGGAACTAGGACTTGAAACGACTGCCGCCCCGGAGTTGAAATCCAGCACCGCCCCTGTACCGAAATGCCAGACATTGCCTTCTTTTTGGGCCTGAGCGCCTAAAGCGCAAAGCAAAAGGACATTAACAAAAATGGATTGTTTCATAAGATATTATGATTCAGCTTTTGATTTGCCTTGCTTTGACCGCTCGGCATCCAATAACTCCTGCGGGTTTGCGCCATCTGCCCAGTACACTGTTTGATGCGGGTACGGAATTTCGATTTTCGCTTCGTCAAAACGTTTTTTGAGTTGTTCGTTGTAGGCGCGGGAGACGCTCCACTGATCGCCAGGTTTTGTTTTTATCCTGGCTTTAATCACGACGGCACTGTCGTCAAAACGTTCAATACCAAACACTTCCAGCGGGGCGAGAAATTTGTCTGTAAAATCCGGGTTGTTAATCAAATCTTGTCCTACTTCGACCATGACACTTTTTACTTTATCAATGTTTTCCTTGTAGGCTACTCCAATTTCAAAAATGGCGGCAGACCAGTCTTTGGTCCGATTGGACAAGGTATCAATTTTGCCACTTTGGAAGATATGTACCGTTCCACTCATATCGCGGAGGGTAATGGTACGCAGGGCGATTTTTTCCACCAAGCCAGCTGTGCCGTTGATGATGGCTACATCGCCTTCCCGGATCTGATTTTCAATCAAAAGGAAAAATCCGCTGATAAAGTCTCGCACAAATTCCTGGGCACCAAAACCAATGGCTAAACCCACAATGCCCGCACTGGCTAAGATGGGTGCAATATCAATATGTACTTCCCGGAGCATAATCAGGAGAAAAACCACCCAGATTACCACTTTTCCCGTTTGTCGAAGGATGTTTACGAGGGTAACGACCCGTTTTTCCCGCTCTTCCACACTTTCGCCGTCGGTACTGTAATGCGCGGCCCTCATCATTGTACTTTGTAACCGCTTGGTTACCCGACGCAAAAGCCACTGCGAAATGAAGATTAATAACAGGATAAACAGCAGCGTCGGCACCGTTTCAATGACCCAATTAAATACCTTCAGGTTAAAAGCTTTCCAAAATTCAGGCGAGAAGTATTGTTCCATGTTTTTTTATGAGTTATAATAATCAATCGAATCAATCCACTTTCACCCGCACGCCTTTGGAATGACTCGTGAACTCCGGGGCATACATACACTGCATGGTTGTGATGCCATTGCTCATATCTCCGCGTAAGGACACCACGAGCGGGTATTCAAACACAAACGTACCCCGGGGCAAATAGTCAATGAAAAAATGGGTGGCTAAATCCTTGGTGCTTTCGTAGTAGCCCAAACCACCCTGCCAACGATATCCGCTCAATACATTGATGGGTTCAAAGCCGGCAGCCCGCATGTCTTTGAGATGCACAAACTCCATGGCCCGATCCACGCGGATTTCTATTCGGACCTTGATTTTGTCGCCGCGTTTTAGGGATTGACCCTCCGAAATGGGTTTCAAAACAGGCCCGGTGGGGGTGTTTTCTTCCAGATACAATTGCTTAACGATGGTGAGGGGCGTTTGTTTAAAATCTTTGATTTTGTCCAAATCTTCAAAATATTGCCAGTAGGCCGCACCCCACACGATGTTGGAATTCGGATTTTCTACCTTGACCTCTGCCCAGGATTTTTTGACTTCTTTGCCCGCCCAACTTTGTTTGAAATACCCGGTGCCGGCTTCATACTCATTGACTTTCAACGGATTGCCGGCCATGGAGACCTTGACCGGTTGCGTGTTGTTAAGCCAGTTTTCGCCATTCAGGAGCAGGGCATAGACAGCCTCTGCGGTGGCCTTGGTGCTTTCCCAGCGATTGGTTTGTTTGTTTTTCAACAGCCAAATGCGCAGCTCTTCCACGGATTTTGCATCGTTGGCCACTTCGCTGAATACCTCGACCATAAGCGCCTGGGTTTCCACGGGCAATTGATACCAGTAAAAGCCCCAATCCACGGGCCAATACATCCCGAGTTCTTCTTTCATCGTAGCTCTTTCGCGGAGACTGGCCACAATGCGCAGGGCCGCTTCTTTCCGACCATAGCGATACAAGGCCAGGGCCAACATGCCCTCCTGATACAATCCCTTGCCGAGCCAGTATTTTTCGGCTTGCCCAAGGTAGTAGCCGATTTCCTTGCCGGGGCGATCCACGGGGCGGAAAGAACGGGCGTAGAGGTATTGAATGGCCATGCCATCCAGGTGGTCGTCCTCCATTTTAGCCTTGCCTTCTTTGACGAGTCGCTCCAGTTCCGCGTATTGTTGGTTGAGTTTGCCATCGCAGTATCCGAGTGCTCTGTCGAGCATTTGGGCGGATTTTTGGTCTTTTTGTGGGTCAAAAGCCCCCAGTTTTTGCAGGTGCATGAATCCCGTAACGATGTATTGGGTAATGTACCAGCTATCCTG
>CAZKBH010000002.1:96014-97371 GCA_964550795.1 uncultured Saprospiraceae bacterium | reverse complement strand
CTGACCGCCCGTGAACCAGGGCCAGGCACCGCTATTCAGTTGACGCTCGGAAAGGGTGTTCAGGGCGCGTTCGCGTTCATCAGACATGCGATTCAGGTCAAACAAGAGGGCAATGTTTTGCTTTTGCTGGGCTTCGTCTTGCGCATCCATGACCCAAGGCGTTTCTTCCAGCAGGGCATATTTGAGTTCCTGATTTTTGCTCAGATTGGACTTCAGCGCGTCTGCCCCGGAGGCTTTCCAACGGTCGAAAACCCGTTTGATTTGGGGCATTTTTTCCACCACATTGGAGGCCAGGGTATTGGCGTACAGGCGACTAAAAATCTGTTCCGAACATTCATGCGGAAACTCCATCAGGTACGGCAGCGATTGCACCGCGTACCAAACCGGGTTGGAGGTAAATTCCAGGCTGTAGTTGTGCGACTTAAGCGAGGCACTTTCCCCCTGATTTTTCAAATTTTCAAACGTAAAGGTTTTGGTCTGGTTTCCGCGCAGCGAAATCGGCATGGTTTCCGTCACGAGCATACGATTGGAAACCACCGGAATGGTACTTTCTTCCCCGTCGCGGAAGGCATTGCCCTCGGCGGCGATTTGCCAGGTGACCGCCCCGGCGTAATCGTCCGGCACCTTGATGCGCCAGGAAAGAGACCCGGATTGGCCGGGCAGCACCGAGAATTGAACGGTACGATTGTTTGCGAAGCCAAATGCCGTTTCTACCCCGGCTAATGTGGTAGCATCCAACAATGCCAGCGTGGCTTTTCCGTCAATTTTTTCCTGGGAAAGATTGCTGACTTTGGCCGAAAACTCCATTTCGTCGCCCTGACGCAGGAAACGCGGCGGGTTGGCAATCACCATCAGTTCTTTTTGCGTCACTACTTCTTTAACCGAGATGGCTTGCTGCAATTCCTTCGTGTGGGCGAAGGTGAGCAGTTTCCAGCGGGTGAGGGCCTCGTTCATCGTGAATTTCAGGATCACATTGCCATTGGCGTCGGTGCGCAACTCGGGGAAGAAAAACACGGTCTCGTTCAGGTTGCGCCGGATGGATCCGGGCGAAGCGGCAGCAGGTTTCGAAGCTGGATTGCTCGTTTCGTCGGCGGTAGGTGCGCCAGAAAATTCAACAGCCTGAGACACAACCGACTCATACAGGACACTATCTTCTCCATCCTTTCCACCACCCGGGGCTGCCATAGGTTGCGGCGCACCGGCCTTCATCATTCTCTGTTCAGTGCGCATCATATTCCCTCGGTATGCATTGAATTGATTGCCCCACATGGGGAAATCAAACCAGTTCAGTTCGCGGAAAACCCGCACCGGAACACTTTGGGTTGCGCGTTCATACGTGCTGCGCAGTTGACTTTCG
>CAZKBH010000002.1:93708-96004 GCA_964550795.1 uncultured Saprospiraceae bacterium | reverse complement strand
TACGCTGGCGCTAAAATTCTGGTAGGTGGTAAAATGCAGGCCGGAATAATTGCCCGGAAAACCAATTTTGTTCCAACTATGTCCCCGGAATTGATCCAGCGAGGCATCATACATGGCGGCCACCATTTCTGCGGCCACCTTGTCTTTTTTAGGTCCGCTGATTTTAATACGCCATTCCTCCTGCTGGCCGGGAGCAAGTTTATCCCGGAAGGTTTCGTAGCTAATTTGCAGTTCTTTGTTGCTCCAGGGTACGTCGAGGAAAATCTGTCCCACCCCGTACACCCGGTTGTTTTTGATGCAGAAAAAATGGGTAGGAATTCCGCCCCGGTCTGTTTCCCGAATCGAGATTTCGACACTGGAAAGCCCGCGCATCAGGCTGCTAACCCATTCCGGTTTTTGCAACTGTCCTCCTTGCACCTGGGCAAAGAAAAAGTACAATCCCTGTGGTTTGCCCCCAAACTGAATCCTGGCGGTTTCGCCCGGTTCGAAGCTTGTTTTTTCCGCAGCAGCACCGGGTGTTTCAAAACGGTTTTCGTTGGTCCAAACCCGCACAAACTTCTGAATCTCAATGGGTTCTCCAAAAGCGTCCTTCGTGCTGAGTTTGATTACATACCAACCCGCCTGCGTCCGACCTTCATGCAAATCAAGCATTTTATCTTCGGCGGTGTTGAATTGTATGGTGCGGGTAAAATCCTCGCGGCCCCATTTTTCGGGATTGTCCTCGTCTTTCCAGGCAAAATCCGGGAACATGCGCTCGAATTCCGCTTTGCCGAGGGTGCTCACATCGGGGCGTTCCCAAAGCCGTTCCTTGTAAAATTGCTTGGGGGCAACGAGGCGTTGCATCGTGATTTGACCGGTCGCGGCCTGGTTTTGGCCCGCCATATTGGTGGTGTTAATGCCCACGCGGCGCAAGCTTTCGAGCGCTATTTCGTTGGGCAAATCCCAGTTTACCGTTAAAGCAATGTACCCTGCCTGGACAATGGAGGTAGTGCTGCGGGTCTCTCCCGTTATGTCGGTAACATCCGCGTACACCAGGTAATCAAAGATGGGTTGTTCTTTTTTCGGAATGTCCGCATCGGGAACGGCCATGAATTCGATGGCAAAACTGCCGTCGGCGCCGCTGGTGGTTTTGCCATTGGCAATTTCCATTTCAGGGGAATTGAAATACCAGGGGCGTTTCCAGGAACGGAAATAATCCCAGAACGGGAACCGGGCAGACCGCACCACGCGGTACTTGACCTCCGCGCCGTCCACCACACTACCTGCGTAGTTTTTGGCTTCGCCCCGGACCGTTATTTTGTCGTTGACCCGGAACGCGCCTTCCACGGGTTTCATCGCCACTTCAAAGCGCGGGCGTTTGTATTCTTCCACACTGAAATAAGCCTGTCCGTTCGCGCCGCCGCTGGCCTGGATGCTCATGCCGCCGGTCAGCCCGGTAGATGGAGCGGTGAAAGTGCCCTGGAAGCTCCCAAATTCATTACTTTTTAGATTCAGCGTATGTTTTACCTGCCCATTTGCGTCGTGGAATCGGACCGTCACGGTTTGATTGGAAAGGATTTCCGGCAAAATATTTTTGCCATCGGCGCGTCCGGAAGGTTTAAAAACCACCCCTTTGAAATACACGGTTTGGCCGGGGCGATAAATGCTTCGGTCCGTGAAAAACTGCACCTGCGGATTGAGCCGGTCGTTGTCGCTGTGGCGATAATTGTATGCTTGACCGATCCAAAGCGTATCTTTTCCGAGGGTGGCGCGCACCTGAAGCTGTTGGTTGGATTTCAGTTCGCTTTTGGCAGCCCCCTCCCGATCGCTGGTGGAGCTGCCCACATTGATCAATCGCCGGCGACTCGCGTTGTAGTCGTTTTTGAAAAAATCAAGTTTGACGCCGCTCAAAGGCGCTCCGGTGCTGCGGTCGGCCAGGACAAATTTCGTTTGGCCGCGCTCGCTGTAACTCACCGAGGCCAGGTTGGAAATGGCAAAATTGGTATAGGTAACATTGCTGCTTTGGGTTTCAAATTCAGGTTTATCGGAGATCAAAACCCAGTAATTGCCAAACGGCAGCGCTTCCAGGGCAATTTCCGTCTGGTGTTGCTGGAAATCGCCGGGATCTTGAATGTCCCAACTGCGGTTTTGCAGCGGGCGAAGACTTTTCAGCAGCTGGAATTGTTGATCCCGATTCAGATTATCCCATTTTTCGTCGTCGAAATCGGTTTGAACCAGCTTTACCCATACTTTTTTCAGGTTTCGGAAATCTATCTGGACCAAGATCGGCTGATTGGGCAAATTGACGGTTTCCACC
>CAZKBH010000002.1:73005-93698 GCA_964550795.1 uncultured Saprospiraceae bacterium | reverse complement strand
GTGGAAGCGCGTATCTGTGCCAGCAATTGACGGCAAAGAAACGCCCCGTAAGCATCCGGAAAACGTTGGGTGGCCGCTTCCAATTGAGCCACCGCGGCTTTTGCATTGGCTGCTTTGTCGCCCGTTTCGAGATAATACAGATGTGAGGCCAGTGCATGCACCACTTCACAGCTTGCAGGGTGATTTTCAGTTTGTTTTTGGAGATTTTCGAGGCTTTGGCGGTAGAGATCCGACTTGTTTCCGAGCGAGGAATGATTGTGTACAAACTGCAGGCGCAGCAAGTCTGCATCCACATAAGCCGCGGTATCCAGGATGGTTTTATTGCCAGCACCAGAAACCCTGCGCTGCACATGGAGCAGCACCTTTTGAAAGGTTTTGATGGCCAGCCAAATGTTTGAAGTGGAATCTTTTGTTTCAAAATTTGCCTGGACAAATTCGGCATATGGGGCAAAAGCCTCGGGGTGATTCAGGTTGAATGCATACACGGGCTGCGTCAGAAAACTGCGGTCGTTGGCAAAATGCGCCAATGCCCGGTGGCAGAGCAGATCATACAAGTATGGGCGAATCGGTTTGCCCCCGACTGAATCATTCTGGCCGGGTGTCAAAATATCGCCAAAATCAGCCAGCGGCGTTTCTTTGATGAGTCCCTGTGCACTGACAGAGGCCACATACAAATCAAGCGCATGTTTTTCAATCTGTGCGGCGCTCCAGGTCAGGATGTCGCCCCCTTCTCCGTCAGGAATTGGCGTGCGACTTCTCAGGTTCCAGCCCTGATTTTGTAGATAGGTGGTGTATAATTGGCCGAGGATGCTTTGCAACAGCGATTTTTCGGGTTGTTTGGCCGCAAGCATTTCATTCTCAAGGATTTGGATGGCATTGGTCAGGCCGTCCTCCTCGAGCATTGTGATGAATTTACCCCTAAAAAGCAGGGCTTTTATGATTTGCGGGCTGTTTTTATCGTTTTTGGCGCGGGCCTGGATAAGTTCAACTTTTTCCAGTGCGCTTTTAAAAAGTCCCTCGGTTTGAAGGCTGTCCACTATTTTCCAGTCGGAGGCATAGTCGCCCGGGCCGGGCAGTGGGGGGATAGGCATTTCGATGTTCGAGTTGTTTTTGATGGAAGTGGTGGCGTCTTGAGGTTTTTTGCCGAAGGATTTGCAGGCAAAAAAGGCCAGGGTCAAGAAGCTGAGGGCGAAAAAAAGTTTTTGGCGAAAAGGCATTTTCAAAAATGATGGGTGAAAAGAACATTGGAACGCAGTTCCGTTTATGTACGCCGGAACGCTGTTCCGTTGAATGTAAACCGGAACGCTGTTCCGGCCTGAATTACACCGGAACGAAGTTCCGTTTTATGTACACCGGAACGCTGTTCCGGTAATATTTTTGTTTTGTTTCCAGGCCTATAAGATTTTTAGAAAACCTTACAGGTCAAAAAAGATCCATTTGAGACCTGCAAAGACTTTCCAGGTTTTAAAAACCTGGAAAGTCTGGAACGCAGTCACGAACAAACATACAAACTGCACAGATGCCATTAGCCAGAAAAATGCACGGAATGCCTTTAAGTTTTTTTGAAGGGCTGAAATGGGGTGCTGAGTGGATGCCGCATAGCGGCCTAACGTCGGTAGAAATTGGATTCCAGCATGGATTCAGAGGTGCATAGTACCGCAACATTTGGCAAAAGTTCCGGTGCTACGCACCTTATCGGCTGCTCTGTAATAATTGCTACCGACGTTAGGCCGCTATGCGGCTAAAGTGGCATAGCAGCGTTAGGTGTTCCTGGATTTCGCTCCTTTGTTGTAGTTGGCGAGGACGCAAACAATGGCTAAAGAACACCCCCTTTAGCTCTCCCCATCCGAGCAACCAAGCCTTGTCCTCTTGTCGAGACCCGTCCGCATCAAGTGCGCGTATCCCGAGTATTTGCCTTTTGAGTACCCACAAGTACAAGCACCCAGTTAAAGCGCACTTGATGCGGACGGATCTCGACAAGAGGACAAGCTTGAGATTTGTGCCGATTCCCGACTACTAACATCAGCGCAAACAACCCAAAAACCTCGTTTCTTTGTCCATCAAGTTTTATTTTAACCATGGAAGCAAACGACGAAACCACGCCCCCAAAACCCGAACGTCCACGCTGCAAAAACTGCGACACCAAACTCTCCAAACAGGGCAATTTTTGTCCGGGTTGTGGGCAGCGGAATTTTGACGGGCGGGTACGGATGCGCGATTTATTGGAAAAGTTTTTATCCAGTCTCACGCATCTGGACAACAAATTCGTGAAAATGAGCTGGCAATTGCTGGTGCCTGCGCGGGTAACGATTCATTATTTCCAGGGGAAAATCAAGCGGTATCCGCATCCCTTGCAGTTCTTTTTCATTGTGATGTTTTTTTTCCTGTTGTTGTTCAGCAAACAATTTGGCGCGGCAAAAATGGAATCAACGGGCGGCAATTTTAACCTGAGCGTCAACGACGACGATGATTCCACCCAAAACCAGGCGCTGGCAGATCGTTTGCGGGATGCAGGCTTGTTTGGGGTACTCGAACGTCACGTAGAAGCCAAAAAATACCAGGCCGAACTGGATTCTCTGCCAGAAGCCTGGCGTACCCCCGAGCTGCGCCTGGCCCTGGATTCCCTCCGCCGACGGGTGTACGGCCCCTGGGAGGATGCTGCCCGGTTAATCCTCCAATTGGGCAACCCGGATACTTCCGGCCTTGCGCAGGTGCGCGATTCCATTACCCTCAGTTCCGGTTTTTTCACCGTCCGCATTGCGGTGGACGACCTGGTAGGCCTGAGCCCCGATCAGATCATAGCGCAATACGGGTTAGCGTCCTGGCAGGAAAAAGTGACGGTGCGGCAGGGCATCAAGTCCATTAAAGATCCCAAAGTGCTCATCCGGCAATATGTAGGAAGTTTTGGTTGGGCCATTTTGGTCTTGATTACCCTGATGGCGCTTGTGCTGCGACTTTTGTATTGGAAACGCGGCGGGTATTATGTGGAGCATTTTATTTTCCTCCTGCACCAGCAATCCGGCGCTTTTCTGCTGCTGACCCTTGCGCTGGCCATTCAGGAATATTTGTTTCCCCTGTCTTTTGTTTGGCTTTTGTTGATCCTCTGGATTGGGGTCTCGCTGCTGCTGGCCATGAAACGTTATTATGGGGAGCCCTGGAACTGGACGGTCGCTAAATGGCTCCTGTACTGCGCGGTGTATGTGTTGGGGCTGATTGGATTGTTTATTGCGACGCTGTTGGTGGTTTTTGTGGTGTTTTGAGGGGGGGGATATTAAAGGTCACTGCTTTTTGCTGACGATCAGGATTTTTTGATCTGAGAGGTCAAGCCAGGCATAGTCATAGACGATGGCGGTACAACCTGCCTTTATTATTCAAGTAAGTAGCTAGTGTGGTACTCATATTTGAAACCCCTTCGGGTGAGCACGAGTCTGTCCAGTACAGATTACCAACGTGGTGGATGAATGCTCACGCAAGGATCTATGGATCGAAGCAGCTCACAACATCAATGCTGGTAAACTTATTGAAGCGTTGGACGTTCCGCCACGTGTTGTGCTCGAATCAACGCACGAAGTAGTTGATTGACTTAGAAAAACACGCAACTGCTCCATAGATCTTCAACTTTCTAGACTCATTTCAAACGTACATACATGGTAGTCATCATCGGAGCAGGCATAGCAGGACTGACCTGCGCGAAATACCTAAAAGATAAGGGTGTTGAAGCCATTATTTTAGAGGCATCAGACAACATCGGTGGACGAGTGCGCACGGATACAGTCGAAGGCTTTCAGTTGGATAGGGGCTTTCAAGTACTTTTAACATCCTACCCAGAGGCACGTAAATTGCTCAATTATAGTCGTTTACAATTAAAAAAAATGCCTTCAGGCGCGCGCATCAGACGGGGGAATAGTTTTTTTGTGATGCCCAACCCACTGAAAAATATTACCACTGCTCCCCAAGCCTTGTTTGCACCAGTCGGCAATTTTTGGGATAAACTGAAGGTTTTACAACTCAATTTAAGTGTTTCGAATGCGTCTGATCCCATAGATGAAGACACTCGAAGTGCGCAAACTACATTGGCTTTTCTCCAAGAATTTGGCTATTCGGATGCGATCATTGAGCGTTTTTTTCGCCCATTTTTTCGGGGCGTTTTTCTGGAAAGAGACCTACAAACGGACTCGACTTATTTTAAATTTTTATTTCGTCAATTTGCGCAAGGCGACGTAGTGGTACCCGAAAATGGGATGCAGGCCATTCCAGATCAGATTGCCGCACACCTTTCGCCGCACCAAATCAGATTGAATACACCCGTTGAAAAAATGGAAGGCAAAACTATTTTTTTGCGCAACGGCGAAACCATTGTAGCGAATAAAATCGTGCTGGCTACCGATGCCAGCCATGCCGCACAACTGCTGGGCGAAACATCAGATACTATATTTAATGCCACGGATTGTCTGTATTTTGAAAGTGATACCCCTGTAAGTCTTTCGGGCAAGCCTTACCTGATGATTAACGCCAATGCTGATGAATTGATTGACCATTTAGTTGTGCTCTCAGATATCGCACCCACGTATGCCCCTGCAGGAAAGACCCTTATTTCGGTCAGCGTAGTAGGCCACAATAGGTATTCGGAGGAGGTTTTAATTCAAAAAATACAAGCCGAATTGGCGACGTGGTTTGATCAAAAACAAAAATGGCGACACCTCAAAACCTACCGTATCCCCGAGGCGCTACCGCATTACGTTCAAGCATCTGTTAAGTATAAAAACCTAAAAATTAATGATTTTCTGTATCGTTGTGGAGATTACACAGCATATCCATCTTTAAATGCGGCCATGAAAACAGGTCGAAAAGTGGCAGAAATGTTGGCTTGAATGCCTCTCCCCAAGTAAAAAGCCCTTCTCCGATGCAGTAACATCGAAAAAGGGCTTTAGAGCTGTACACCAAAGCATCCGTTACTTACTTCTTGGGCAATAGTACACCATCAATGACGTGTACAACGCCGTTACCTGACTCGAGATCAGCAGCCGCGACGTTTGCACCATTGATTTTTACTTTACCTTCTTTGATGGAAACGGTTAGTTCTTCCCCTTGTAAGGTTTTAACTTTCTGACCATCTTTCAGGTCAGCCGCTTTCACAGCGCCAGCAACCACATGGTAAGTCAAAATACCTGTTAGTGCTGCTTTCTTTGCTGGCTTCAATAAACCTTCCACAGTGCCCGCAGGCAAAGCTGCGAAGGCCGCATTGGTTGGGGCAAACACCGTAAATGGGCCTGCACCTTGAAGTGTTTCTACCAAACCTGCAGCCGTAACAGCAGCCACAAGCGTAGTGTGATCAGGTGAGCCAACTGCGATATCTACTACAGTCTTGGGCATTTCCACTTTGGGAGCGGGCGTCTCGACTGGAGCCGGAGGTGCCTCCACTACTTTGGGAGCCGGAGCCTCACCACCGCAAGATGCTAAACTGGTTGCGCCTAGCACAGCAACAGTGAAGAGTGACAACAAATTTTTGTTCATGATTTAAGCCTTTTAAACTGTTTTAAGTTAAACAAAATGAACACGCGCTACGGGTTTAAGTTTTGACCTTCCGCAAAAAAAACATATTTACTCAAACAAAGAGGCATCCGTAACCACACAGGGTAGCAGTCAGATACCACAACCCCGCCTCACCTGTTTCTTTTTGTTGTTCACCGGTACTTATTTCGGTATTTTGGGAAAAAATGCACTCGTACGGCGTTTATAATCCTGAAACTGCGCATCGTCTTTGTATTTCGCTTCCAGCATCGGGATACCCGACACATAGAGCAACAAAAAAGTAATAGTCAGTGGGCTTATGATGCCCCAAAAACCATTTTGCAAAGGCAACGTGATGATAAAAATGCCCCACCAAATTAAGACTTCGCCAAAATAATTGGGGTGGCGTGTGTACTTCCAAAGCCCCGTTTGCATGATGTCGGACTTGTTTTTTCGGTGCTTTAAAAAAACCGACAATTGATAATCGCCGATTGCCTCAAAAGCAAAACCGATTAGCCACACGATTAAACCGATGATGCTGAACACATCTAGCTGCTGCGTTTGGGCAAAGCCAACAATCAAAATGGGCAAACTGATGAGCAACATGAAAAAACCTTGCAACAAATAGACTTGCAGATAAGAGCGCAACAGAAAAAACCTGCCCCATTCTTTGCGCCATTTTTGATAGCGAAAATCTTCTTCCTTGCCCTTGCCGCGCTGCGCGATATGGACAGCCAAACGCAGCCCCCAAACCGCAACAAGCGAATAAACCAATGCAGAAATGGGCAATAAGGGTTGCGTCAACACGCGATAAAGACAGATGACCACAAAGCCCAATCCCCAAGCAATGTCCGCCACATCATTTCTCTTTTTTATCAAAGAAAAAATGAACCACAGGGTCATGTAGCCTAAAATGAGTGCAGATGTTTGAAAAAGGGCTTGCGTCATCATTTATTGGAAAAATTTGACGATGTAAAAACCCGCTGTGCTGACAATGCCCGTCAAAACCGACCCCCATAAAATGTCAATAAAAACAATCGTGAGCGGCCAGTTTTTGAGCGTGGCGAGATTGGTCAAATCATAGGTGGCGTAGGTAAAAAAGCCGAACAGCGCACCCAAGGTTATCGCAGAAACCACCGAGCCTTTTTCCACCGAAGGCATGATTGCGAATATAAAAACACCGACCACGAACAGCAAATAGAAAACTATGGCCGCCGTCCAATTGACCTGTTCGCTCAAAAGACCGCCGAGGTATTTTTTGTACAAATCCTTGGCAATAAAACCGAGCCAAGCCATATCAATGAGTAGGAACACGGCAAAAGTGAGCGCGTAACTGAGGAATAGTTTTGTTATAGACATTGACTTTAATTTGATTGATTTGTTCGAATCATCTTAACATAAAAACCTTACAATCGTTCTAATCATTTGGAAGGTTTCAATACAAAGTCCAGGGCGTTACATTTTCGGCATTAATATGTCCCGACGTTGATACGTCGCGCCAGGGTGCCTTGGGCTTGGGCTTGGGGAGCTTCGCGCTAGGGGGGGCACGCTGCTGCTGGCCATGAAACGTTATTATGGGGAGCCCTGGAACTGGACGGTGGCTAAATGGATCCTGTACTGCGCGGTGTATGTGCTGGGGCTGATTGGATTGTTTATTGCGACGCTGTTGGTGGTTTTTGTGGTGTTTTGAGGGGGGAAATAAAATTTTATTTTGAAAAGCTACCTACTTTTCAGGATTAAGTCGGTAATTCGCTTTTGAAAGGATTGCCGACCATTGCACTGCATAAGCTGCAAATGCGGCAATTTTTTGCGGAAGGGGGGATTGGCGTAAATTGGGGTTTACGGGAATCAGTAGTTCTTGCCAACTAAATCAGCAAAAAAAACATAAAATATCAAGAAAACATGGCTAAATACCTCAGGACGTCAGGCATCTCGGCAGGAGTTGAAGAATTGATTCGAGAAGCGAAAGAGCGGCTTTACATTATAAGCCCGTATCTAAAGCTTTCGGACAACGTGAAAGAACTCTTGAATGATAAAGAAAGAGAAAAGGTGGAAGTCCGGGTAATTTTTGGCAAACAGGAATTGAACCCTACTGAAATGGCTTTTCTTCAAAACTTGAAGTATGTCCGGCTTTTTTTCTCAAAAAACCTTCATGCCAAATGCTACTTGAATGAAAAAACCATGATAATCACCTCAATGAACCTGTATGAATTTTCCCAGCAGAACAATCGGGAAATGGGAATTCTGATTGAACGAGGCAACGAAGCAGACAAACAAGTTTATGAGGATGCTTGGAAAGACATCGAATCAATGCTTCACAATGCAGACGATTTTGCCTATATCAAGGCGCCAAAAGAACCAGAAACGTCCAAAGTTGAATTATCCACTAAAACCACCCCGCCCAAAGCGACAGATAAAAATAAGCCAAATGGGTTCTGCATCCGAACAGGTGTTCCAATTCCCTTCAATCAAGAAAAGCCATTGAGTTTCGAGGCATACAAATCTTGGAATAAATTTGGCGACCCGAATTTCAAAGAAAAATTTTGCCATTTTTCTGGAGAACCTTCGAATGGCGAAACGAGTGTAGCAAAACCGATACTTTATAAGAATTGGAAGAAAGCAAAAGAAATACATGGTCTTAAGGATTAGTTTTTAGCAGGGCATCCGCCCTTTAATGTTTTGGCTTCGAATTTGGCAAATAAATACAATCAAAATGAGTGAAAAAGAAGAAGATAAAGCACCCAATAAAAAAGACAAGCAAATAACAGGCTTGTCGGGTGAATATTTTGTAGCCGCTGAACTCTTGAAAAGAAATTTCCAAGTATCAATGACCTTAGGAAATGCCAAATCCATTGATTTAATTGCGATTAGCCCCGAAACAAATATTTCCTATAAAATACAAGTCAAAACCTTGCGGAAGAAGCCCAATTGTTTTACTCTGTTAATTGACAAAATAGTAGGAGAGGACTTCTATTTCTTTGTCTATCTAAATTCAGAGCAAGAAGCACCAGAGTATTATATCATTCAGGGAATAGAATTGAAGTCTGATTTGCCTCATTTTTATGGTGCAAGCATTGGACGAAGCGATAAAAGAGAAACTGTGAATCACGGCCCAATTAAACCCCATAAAAATAGGTGGGACAAATTGAAGTAATAAAATAGGCAAGAACTATCCACTGCCGGGCATGATGCCTCCTAAACGTCTGCACGTCGTCAGTGGTAGCGATGGCGGTTATGAAATAAAAAAAAGAAAACCAAGAAATGACAGATTGGATAAATAAATTGAAGGAATTCGGATACGCTCATTTGCCCAAAAAATCGGAAGATGAATTAGCCGAAATTTTATCCGAGTTGGGGAAAGTGATAAATGAAACCGATGTAATTGCAGATGAAAAGAGTAAGAGTTTGGTCACATCCGATAAACTTCTCGATTTTCATACCGACAATCATATGGCCAAATACATTGTTTGGTTTTGCCACAATCCGGCCAAAGAAGGGGGGTATTCAATGCTCTGCGATGCCGAAGAAGTTTATGCGAAATTGACCGAAGAAGAAAAGCAGCAATTATCGAAAATCCATGTATTTGAGCATAAATTGTTTCCAGAGAACAGAAATTCCAATCCAATCGTAAGAGAAACAGAAGGAGGAAGAAAATTCTATTATTCCTTTTGGCTTTCGAGAGAAAAATACCGAGAACTGCCAGTTTTCAAAAAATGGAGGGATTTAATACAGAATGCCAACCATATTAAAATGAAATTGGACAAGTCGGATGTTTTGATAATTGACAATCACCGAATTTTTCACGGAAGAACAGAGATAAAAGGCGAACGATTTCTAAAAAGATATTGGCTTCGACCACAAAATTTTGATCACTAAAAAATTAATCAAAAATGGAAGATTTAGTAGTCCACACAGCAACAGACCTTATTTACCCCGACCCAATAAGCAAGGAAAGAATCAGTTTTTTAATCAACGTAAAGGGGATTGACCCCAAAATTGCGGAATTAGATTTTGAACTGATGAAGCAAAAACTTCAAGACGAAGAAGAAGGAATGGGTTGGACAGCCGACCAAGTTGATAGTGCCGAAATTGAATACAAAAGGTATTTGAATTTGTGCATGGTTTACGGCAAAGGGATTGTACCGAACAAGATTATGGACCAGACTTGGCATTACCACATCCTCGATACAAGATCATACCATAAAGATTGCGATAAATTGTTCGGGGGATATATGCACCATTACCCATATTTTGGGATGCGTGGAGAGCAGGACGCCGAAGATTTGAAAAACTCATTTGAGAATACGAAAGATTTGTACCTCGAACTTTTCGACGAAGAAATGGCAAGGGATGAACATAATAAATGTTGGCATGATTGCGAGAACAGATGTTGGAATGCCTGTCCGTCGAAAGGAAGTAATTAAAGAGAAAAGAGAACACACCCGCTAACAATGGCTAAAACGGCAAGTGGGGCTATGCGCCCCACCTGCGTTTAGCCAAACGTTCTCCTTAAAAACAAAATTATGAGTAAGCAGAAAAATGGTAAAACAGAGTTTGTCAAATGGCTTGGTCCTGAAAATAGCCGACAACCTAAGCGCTGACAGCGGTCAGGCGGAGAGTGTTCATTAAACTGTGTCAGATGAAAAAAGTCAATGTTTTTCACCAAAATTACACATTTTACCACTCTCAACCCTTGCAAATTAATAACTAACCTCTAAAATAAACAATCAAAATTATCACAGAGAATTATGGGATTCAGGTTTTATAAAAGAATACCACTTGGTGGTGGTGCGGGAGTGAATATCAGTAAATCTGCCCTTTCTACCTCATTCAGGGGCAAGTATGGCTCTCTGGGAACAAGTGGATTTTCAATTAGATCTGGAATTCCGGGCCTATCGTTTAGAAGCAGTTGGGGAGGAGGTTCTAAAAGCAAGGGATTGGAGACACTAATAATATTTTTACTGTCCGCTCTTTTTGTTTATATCATATACAATTTGGTTGTATTTGTTTTCTTGATTATCTATAATTTTACATTGTTCATTATTGATACTATCAAATATATATCCAGAATTATTAAAATAAAATTACTCGAGAGCAAGCTTCAAACTCATATTTCAAAAAATTCAGAGCAACTCTCCCGAGGATTCGTAGCATTTTCCACAGAAAAGGTTCCTGAAATATTTAAAGATACGCCATTTTATCTACAGGAAATAATTGCAAAAAACGGCCAGTTTGTTGTTGCAGGTGACGAAATCTGCATGTTGAACTTTTTGGGCACATCAGAGGTGCTTAGGTCAAACAATAATGGTATAATAACTTGGTACAAGGTACCTGGGCAACAACTGGTAGATGGCGAATACTATGCTTCTATTGAAATGGTCCAGACTTGAAGTTTCTTCCTTATTATTGAGTGTGAACAACTCTGAAAGACTTCTACGTAGCCAACTCTCACGAAAATAGCACTAAACCCAATTCCAATCTGCCTACATTTCCCCCCAACTGAATATTTTTTTGCACTTTTGTTACAAATTGTTTCACAAATGGCAAAAAAGTTAGTTCGGTTCGATTGGGCGATGAAGCAATCAGCCTGTAAAAAGAAGTAGCGATTTACCGAATGATAAGGACATCAATGTCCCGAACAAAAAAGATGATACCGACATGGATGTCGCTAACATGGCTAAAGCCTTCAAAAGACCTCTTTTTTGAAATAATTTACTCCGTCATTAAGGAAGATGATTTCAGTGAAGCACTCAGGTTGAAAATAATTGAAGCCACAGCCTAAGCGCTACTTAATAAAAAAAAGCCGGCACTACTTGCAACAAGCAGTAGTGCCGGCTTTTTTCACCAATTTGTTAATTCGCCCTACAAATCCTTCACCTCACTCACCAACTTACCCAACATATCCTTCGCGTCGCCGAAGAGCATTTTCGTTTTGGGGTGGAAGAATAGTTCGTTTTCGATGCCTGCGTAGCCTGCGCGCATGCTTCGTTTCATGACGATGACGTTTTTGGCTTCCCAAACTTTTAAGACGGGCATCCCGTAGATGGGGCTGCTCGGATCATTTTCGGCAGCGGGGTTCACTACGTCGTTGGCACCTACTACTATGACCACATCGGTGGAGTTCATATTCGGGTTGGCATCTTCCATTTCCACGAGTTTTGGGTAGGGCACATCGGCCTCTGCCAGCAACACGTTCATGTGGCCCGGCATCCGGCCCGCCACGGGGTGAATGGCAAAACTGACTTCCACACCTTTTTCTTCGAGTTTTTTCTCCAGTTCATGGCAAATATGCTGTGCCTGCGCCACGGCCAAACCATAGCCTGGCACAATCACTACCCTACCCGCGTAGGCGCACAAAATGGCCGTATCGGTCAGGCTGATTTCTTTCACGGTCTGGTCGCCGCTGCCTTGTCCACCAACACCCGCTCCACCGCCACCAAACGAGCCGATGATCACATTGAGCAGGGAACGGTTCATGGCAGTACACATCAAAACGGTCAGGATCGTTCCCGCCGAACCGACCAGGATACCACCGGTGAGCATGACGGGATTGTTGTACAAAAAGCCGCCAAATGCAGCCGCCATACCCGTGAGGGAGTTGAGCAGGGAGATGACCACGGGCATATCCGCGCCCCCGATGGGCATAACGAACAATATGCCGTACAGCAGCGAAAGCGCGAGCAAAATCCAAAGAACGGAGCCGCCCAACACAGCCGGTTGGATTACCGCCAGCACCAGTACGCCCACAATGGAGAGGAGCAACAAGAGGTTGAAATAAGTGAGCGCTTTGGAGGAAATATCCTTGATTTTTTCGTCCAGCTTACCATACGCGATGATACTGCCGCTGAACGACACACTACCAATGATGAGGCCCAAAAACACCACCAGCAGGTAGCCAGCGGAGCCTTCCGGGTGCGAATGGTATTCAACCAGGGAAATAATGGCCGCACAAGCCCCACCCATGCCGTTGAAAAACGACACCATCTGTGGCATGGCCGTCATCTTAACCCGCATGGCCATCATCCATCCGACGACCGTGCCGAGACCCATTGCAGCCACGATCCAGGGGATGTTGCCGATGGGTTGGCCATCTTTTTGGTGAAAAAGTACGGTGGCTAGAATCGCAATTCCCATGCCTGCCGCCGCGACCAGGTTGCCTTTTCGAGCGGTGTCGGGGCTACTCAGTTGTTTGAGACCAACGATAAAAGTGATAGACCCAATGAGGTAAGAGAGTTCGAGGAGAAAGCTGTTGAGAGAGCTGGACATATGAAGTAGAATGCAATTAAAATGTGGTCAATGTGGTCAATGTGATTAATGTGGGGTCCCGCCTTAGCTTGGGATTCAAGAATGTGGTCAATGTGGTCAATGTGGCGGTTGCGCATGGCAATGAACCCAAGCCTTAACTGATCAAATTCACATTGACCACATTAACCACATTGACCACATTTTTTTATTTTTTCTTTTTAAACATTTCAAGCATCCGATTGGTGACTACGAAGCCGCCGACGACGTTGAGGGTTCCGAGCAGGACCGCCAGGAAGCCCAGGATGAGGGCCAGGTAATCATCTGAATGTGCGTGTCCCATGACGATGATGGCACCGATGATGACCACGCCGTGGATCGCGTTTGCGCCAGACATGAGTGGGGTGTGCAGGATTGCCGGCACGTTGGAAATCACCTCGATTCCGAGCAAAATACTCAGGATGACGATGTAGATAGTTTGTTGATTTTCAAGAAAAAAACTGGCCATGCTTTTACTATGATTAAGGTGATTTAAGTAGTTTGATTGACAAAAATGACTGATTTGAACATGATTTAGCCCCTTTTGGGATCAAAACCAGGCTGCGTTAGTACAAATTTTCAAAGGAACTTTTGAACCCCGCTTCGGGCAAAATCTGGTTCAGATGGTGTTTCAAATGCTCACAATTTGCAGTGTTATAGCGTTGGGCACTCACCCAAAAATCTTGCGCATAGCCCACGAACTCCCCATGTCCTCCAGCCGCCTGCATCGCGCGCAAAAACTTTTGCTGGTTGTTGCCCGCCGAATCAATCAAGTGACCGAGTATTTCCTGCTTCGACCAGCGTTCAGCACCCGGTTTCACCGAAGCTTCCTCCGCTGAAATCTCATGCAGCAGCGGCCGCGCCTGTTCAATTATTCCCAGAAGGTGTCCAGCAATTTGTTCCATAATTAGTTCACCACGAACTTTAGCCTAGGCAGGATCCCACATTGATCTCATTATTCACATTGACCACATTAACCCCATTGACCACATTAACCACATTCAACCCATTACTCCCTTCACTCGCTCACTCACCACCTTCCCCTCGTGCGCCACACAGGTAGCTGCCACGATATCGTCTTCCCAGTTGAGGGTAAGTTCGTTTTTGATCATGATGAGTTTAAGGAAGTTGACGATGTTTTTGCCGAACATTACGCTGGCATCTTTGGACACCGAACCTGCGAGATTGGAATCGCCGATGATGGTCACGCCGTGTGGGTGGGTGGTTTTGCCGTTTTCGGTCAGCTCGCAGTTGCCGCCGGTGGAGGCTGCCATATCTACAATGACCGCGCCCGCTTTCATGGCCGCAACGGTTTCCTTGCGAATCAGCAGGGGTGCTTTGCGGCCTGGAATTTGCGCCGTGCAAATGATCACATCCGCAGCCATGGCTTTTTCGTGGATCAGTTGTGCCTGGCGCTGCTTGAATTCCTCGGATTGTTCTACCGCGTAGCCGCCGGCAGCTTTATCGTCCACGGCACCTTCTACTTCCACGAATTTAGCGCCCAGACTCAGCACCTCTTCTTTGGCAGCCGCACGCACGTCGAAGGCTTCCACCACGGCGCCGAGACGTTTGGCGGTGGCAATTGCCTGGAGGCCTGCTACCCCTGCACCGAGAATCAGCACTTTGGCTGGTTTGACGGTGCCTGCGGCAGTCATAAACATCGGGAAAAACGTAGGCAAGTGCGCTGCGGCGGTAAGTACCGCTTTGTACCCACCCACGGTTGCCATGGACGACAACACGTCGAGGGCTTGGGCGCGGGTGCTGCGCGGGGCCATATCGAGACTGAATCCGGTGATATTGGCTTTGAGCAGGTTTTCCACTGGTTCGCGGTTGGCCAATGGATTGAACTGGCCAATCACGATTTGCCCTGCGGACATTTTGGAAATCGAGGCACTGGAAATCGGATGGATCACGGCCAGCACATTTGCGTGTTTCAAAACCGCCTCTGTATCGGCAATTTGTGCGCCTTGGGCCTCATAGCTCGCGTCGTCAAAGAAGGCTGTTGCGCCTGCGCCGCGTTCTACGATGATTTTGTCGAATCCTAGTTTAGTGAGTGTGGGGATGGAATCCGGGGTAACGGCAACGCGCTGTTCGCCGTCTTGCTCTTTCAAAATGCCAAGCGTCATGGGTGGTGCTGATTGATTTGGTTACATGTTTCAAGGGGTTGGCGGTGGCGAAAGTAGCACGTTTTCTAAAAGTCCGAATACTGTTTGTAAAATTTCCACCACAGAAATATTCTTTTTTACGCGGGGTGCGCCAAAAGTGCTTCGGCAAATCGCTTAGAAACAAGCGAAAAAGGATGTTTTGGGAAAAGAAAGAGGGGGGCTATTATCGGTGGTATGGCCTTCAGGCCGTCGGGAAACGCGCCATTTATGGCGCAGAAAATAGATAAGTGGGGCGTAAACGCCCCTTTTCCCGACGGCCTGAAGGCCATACCACTACTATATTGCACTACTGCTTGGGCATTATGACTTTTTGCCAACGTGGCCGTGCTGCTGTGTATCAGGATTCTAACTTCCCGAAAGTTGAAACTTTCGGGAAGTTATGGGTATCGAGAAATTTAAATTTTCACCCATACTAAAGCGTCAAGCTCCTTGTCTCTCAATCGAATCAATCGTCCAATCCTCCTCAATCGAATCAATCGTTTCTCATTCCTCATTCTCAAACCACACTTTGTAATATTTTTTGCCCTTGTCCTCATCATAGCCCCGTTCAATCAGGTCGCGGCGACCGTGGACGTAGATGTGGAAGTTTTTATCCAATTTCAATACGCTTTTGAAGACCTTAAAATCGCGTTTCACCGCCTGGTCGCTGATGTCGAATTTATCTTCCAGGGGCACTGCGTAGGCTTTGGCATATTCTTCGCGGAATTCCTTAAAAGCTTCTTGTTGTTCTTCTTCGGGGAAAAGTTTTTGGGTAAAATCATCCACCTCAAACAGGTCGTTTTCCTTAAAATACTCGCCCGAACGGTTGAGCAAATCAATCGTTCCGGTGCGGTCGAGGCCAAATTTGACGGGGGCTTTTTGGCTGATGAACTCGCTGGCCAAACTAATATGGTGCCGCGTGTTGAAGTAATTGTCTTCAATAGGGCGAAGGCGCAAAAACTCATCTTTCCAGAACGAGCGTTCGTCTTTTTTGGTCACCGTGTCTATCGCACAAATCCGGTATCCTTCCGCCTCGTCGAGGTTAAAAATAATCGCCGCCACCTGGGGTTTTCCCGTGGGAATGCCTTCCAGAATATTGAGCGCGAAGGATTCTCCCGTGCGTTCCGTCTTAAAAAACGGATCCTTGTTTTCCACTTTCCAAAGCCCGATGGCGCTGGTTGGTTCGCCCTGCAACATCAAGTCCTCAAAATGCGCGAGAAAAAACTCCCCGCCCTGCACCTTGGGATTTTCGCAGTGCGCATAAAGCATCTGCGACAAATTAGCGGCTTGTTCCGAAAGTGTTTCCGGGTTTTGGAAAATCTCCATACAAGCCTGATAAACAGGGTGTTGGCTCACATCTTCCTCATGATGAAAGTAGAAAAACTCCTCTGTTTTTTCGTACGGCTTCAGGAAAGATGTGAGGAGTGTCTCCTCCGCCGCATCGTGGACGGGCACGAGGGTTTGTTTGGGCACCACGATTCCTTCGTAGCGATTTTTGTTGCCCACCCAAGTGGCGGCAAAACGGGTCAGTCGGGCTGCGGAAATGTCAAGCATCCTTTAAACGATAAATTGTACTTTGAACGATAAACTCGAAACGTTGCAAAAGTAGTGCGCCCAAGCACAGGGAACAGCCACAAGTTTTCCACAACTTTGCCCCTCTTTTTTGGGAGCGTTCAGAAAAATCACAAGAATCAAAAAAATCATAGTTCAGACAAAATCAAAAAAATCACAGTTCAGACAAAATCACACAAATCACAAGAATCACAGTTCAGACAAAATCACCGTTGAAAATAGCCCTAAACGCCCGCTTTTTACTTCCCGGCCAACTCGAAGGTTTTGGTTGGTACACGCATGAAATTGCGCGGCGCATGGTATTGGCGCATCCCGAAGACGAATTTGTGTTTTTGTTCGATCGGCCCTTCGATCCCCGTTTTGTGTATGCCGACAACGTGACCCCCGTGGTGCTTTCGCCCAGGGCGCGATTTGGTCCGCAGTTTTTGGCTTGGTTCGAGTGGGCGGTACCCAGAGCCCTGAAAAAATACGGTTGTGAAGTGTTTTTTTCTCCGGATTCCATGTGCAGTCTCACGAGCAAAGTACCCACCGTGATGACCTGCCACGACCTTGTGCCGATGCATTTTTCAGCGCAGGTGCACTGGATTCACCGATATTATTTGCTGCATTTTTTGCCAAAATTCCTCCGCCGAGCCGATCAGGTTTTGACCGTTTCGGAGTTTGTTCGGCAGGATATTGCCCAAACTTGCGGCATTGCATTGGATAAAATTACGACCGTGTATAATGGTTGTCGCGAGGGGTTCCAGCCTTTGGACGCAACGGAGCAACAGCTTGTTCGCAAACAATTTGCCGAGGGCCAAGCCTATTTTTTCTACGCAGGCGCCATTCATCCACGAAAAAACATCCACCGCCTGATTCGGGCGTTCGACTTGTTCAAAAAGAAAACGGCAGCTCCCTGCAAATTGCTACTCGCGGGTCGTTTTGCCTGGCAAACCGGGGAGGTCCGCACGGCATACGAACAGGCGGCGCATCGGGCTGATATTCAATTGCTGGGTTATGTGCCGGAGGAGGATTTGCCTCGTTTGACCGCGGCGGCGACTGCCATGACCTACGTTTCCCTGAGCGAGGGTTTTGGATTGCCGATGTTGGAGGCCATGAATTGTGACACGCCCGTTTTGGCCGCTCAGGCCACTTGTCTGCCGGAAATTGCGGGCGACGCGGCCTTGCTGGTGGATCCGTTGTCCGAAACCGCCTTGGCAGAAGGTTTGGAAAAGTTGTGGAATGAGCCGCTTTTCAGGCAAAAATTAGTGGAAAATGGCCGTATTCAGCGCGAGAAGTTTAGTTGGGATACGGCGGCGGAGCAGGTGTATCAGGCCTTGCGCAGGATGGTGTAGGGCCTGATACTTGATATTTCAAAACCGCGTAGCGGTGACATTATACCCATCCCCTTGCGGGCTACTATAATGTCACCGCTACGCGGTTTTGGGGCTTATTTGAAAATTGCGAAATTTAGACCGACGATGAATCGGGCGGGGGCGCTGCTGAAATTGTAGCGATCGCCGAAAAAGGTCATGTGATTGCCTTGTTTGTTGAAATTGCCTTCGTAGCGGAAGTCGAAAGAAAGGCGTTTGAAACCTATGTTGAGTCCGCCTTGCCAGCCCCAGGTCATTTGTCTGAAACGCGCCTCGTAGCCGCCGAAATCTGTTAATTCAGAGGTGGAATTGAGGAAATAATGTCCCACCGGACCTGCTTGCAAACGGATTGGGCCGAGCCTGGCACCGAACAGCAGGGGGATATCGAGGTGCTGGTATTTTTCGTTTTTAATGACCTCGCCTATGCTTGATTCCCCAATTTTGTAATTGGTTTTGTTGGAGTTAAACAAGACTTCCGGTTGCACGAAAAATTTATTGCCGAAGCGCATGTACATCCCGAGTTGTGTGCCGAAATTTCGACCATCAAGACCCAGATTGAAAGCCTCGTTGCCAGTGCCGATGGTGATGTCTTCGGGGTGATTGATTTGTGTATTCATGCCCGCTTTGAGGCCGAGCGAAAAAAATTGGGCTTGTGCAACATGGGCGAAGCCGAAACAGCAGAAGACAAAAATGAGATGTTTCATAATTATGGTCAGGTTTTGCTATGATTTGAATGATTTAAGTGCCACAAATGCCTGATGTTGAGACAACTAACCTGCTATTGTGTTCAAAACGACTCGGTGTTTGCGAACGTTTGGAGGCATTAACGGAGCCTTTTGACGCTTCGTGTGTAAGCTTGTCTGGAAAGTGTCAGATTAACCGTTTCGTAACGCGTTGGCGGTGGTAACGGGTAAGTTTCTACCTTTGCTCGTCTAACTATGGATATTATCAGCGCAGATTTTGTAGCCAGCTACCCAAAGGAGCATGCTTGCCCTAAAGGCGGGCCGCCAGAGTTTGCCTTCATTGGCCGATCCAACGTGGGCAAATCCTCTCTCATCAACATGCTTACCGCCCGCAAAGGATTGGCGAAAGTATCTGGCACACCGGGCAAAACACGTTTACTCAACTTCTTCTTAATCAACAAATTATGGCATTTGGTGGACCTTCCAGGCTATGGCTACGCCCGGGTTTCAAAGTCGGAACGCCGGGTGCTGGAAAATCTGATCAATGGATATTTCAGGCACCGAGAACAATTATGTTGTGCATTCGTGCTCATTGATTCAAATATTACTCCGACCAAAATAGACCTGGACTTCATCAACAGTTTGGGCGAAATGCAGGTGCCGTTTGTCATCGCATTTACCAAAACGGATCGCATCAGCAAGGTTGTTTTAGAAGAAAATGTGAACGCTTTTTTGGGCAAACTTTCCGAAACCTGGGAAACCCTGCCACAATATTTCATCACCTCTTCTGAACGACGTGCGGGAAGGGAGGAAATGCTGGAATTTATCAGCAAAACGCTGCGAAAAGTTAAAGCCGCCAACAATACCTACGACGATTTGCAATGATCTCTCCGCCGACCGACAACCGTTAATTGTGAAAAAAGAAGTCAAAATATATCCCCGCGTCATTGAGCGCATTGAAGATTGGCCAACGTACCGGTTGAGCAAGGATCGCGCGGAGTTTTTGCGCGAAATTGATGAACATACATTCCGGCGCATCGTCTCCAAACACAAAAAAGACCTCTCGGACGTACTCGTAAAGGCCATTTATCAGGAACGCATCCGAATCAAAGAGGATCCCTGGAAAGTGGATCCGCCCAACGACCGTTCTTTTTGGAACCGCATCAGCAAACGGCTCATTAAAAAAAGTCTTGACCGCGATAGCCCGGAGGCTCAGAAAGAGAGCGAACGGATTCTTCAAAAAATCATCCACCGCTACTCGGAGGAAATTGTTGGAACCTTTCAAATCAGTACGTTCCGGTTTGCACAACGCTTTTTAACGGCATTTTTCAACCGAATTTTTAACGCGGCTGTAGGCAGAAGCCTCCGTGCAATGTTTCGCGGCAAACGAAATCTCTTTGAACGCCTCAATATTATGGGCGATGTAGAAACCGTGCGATCGCTGTTCCAACATGGCACGGTCGTGGTGGTGCCTACCCACAACAGCAACCTCGATTCCATTCTTGTCGGCTATGCAATGGACCAGATTATGGGGCTTCCTTCCTTCAGTTACGGGGCGGGATTGAATCTGTACAATTTTGGTCCTGCGGCCTATTATATGAACCGTTTGGGGGCTTATCGGGTGGATCGGCGCAAAAAAAACGCCATTTACCTCGAAACGCTCAAGACCATGAGTCGGCAAAGTATCCAGCGCGGGGTGAATAGTTTGTTTTTCCCGGGCGGTACCCGCTCACGTTCCGGCGCGATCGAAACCGAGCTAAAAATGGGATTATTGGGCACAGCAGTAGAAGCGCAGCGGGCCATGGCGGCCAATCATGATCGGGCGGGAGCGCATAACGGGCAAGGTTCAAACCATGCGCATCAGATCCCAAAGCCGAAGGTATTTATCGTGCCACTCGTCATTTGCTACAATTTTGTGCTGGAAGCGCCTTTTTTGATTGAACAACACCTGCGCAGTACGGGCAAAGAAAATTACATCCGTTTAAAGGATGAAGGCAACAGTGTGCGCAGTTGGTTTCGGTTCATCTGGCGTTTTTTCAGTACCACCAGCGATATCACTTTGAGCGTCGGAAAACCCATGGATGTGTTGGGGAATTTTGTGGACGCCACCGGAAAAAGTTACGACCACTACGGCAACGAATTGGATATTC
>CAZKBH010000002.1:71252-72995 GCA_964550795.1 uncultured Saprospiraceae bacterium | reverse complement strand
GATATTCGGGAGTACTTCCTTGCTCGCGGGGAGGTCAATGAAGACCGGCAACGCGAAGAAGAGTACACCAAGCTACTCGCCGAACGCATTGCCTCTCGCTATTTGGTTGAAAATGTGGTACTTAGCAGTCACTTGGTTGCCCATGCCGTGTTTGAAATTCTGCTGCACCACAATCCCAAACTTGACCTTTTTGGCATCTTACGCCTCCCACACGAGGAATACCTGTTTCCATTCCACGCAGTGGAAGAAGTGGTGGAACAGATGCTCGAAAAACTTTTTGAATGGGAACGAGCGGATAAAATCAAACTTGCACCCGAACTTCGCCTGACACCCGCGGAAGTGGTGCGGGATGGGGTCAACAACCTCGGTATTTACCACACCGAAAAGCCACTTCAGTTCAGCAAGGATGGCGGCATTGTTTCCTCGGATTTCAGGGTGCTCTATTTTTACCACAACCGACTGAGCCAATACGGCCTCCAACGATCTGTGCAGTGGAAAGCAGAGGAAATTGAGGTGCTGCGGGTGGAGGATTGACATGGCACTCAACACACAAGAATCATAGTATAATCAGCTAAATCAATGTCCAATACCATGACTTACGAAAATCTACAAATTACGCTCGAGAACGGCATCGCAACCCTGACCATCAGCCGGGAGAAAGCGCTGAATGCGCTGAATACCCAAACCATGCTCGAACTTCAACATTTTTTTGGGGAAGAAGGGCCAAAAATGGAAGGACTCAAAGGGGTCATCCTCACTGGAGCCGGAGAAAAAGCGTTCGTGGCGGGCGCCGACATCACGGAATTCAGCGGCCTGAGTGCCACCGAAGGCATGGCTTTTGCACAGCGTGGCCAGGATATTTTTTTCCTCATTGAAAGATTCCATCGCCCCGTTGTGGCAGCCGTGAATGGCTTTGCACTGGGCGGTGGATGTGAATTGGCCATGGCTTGTCACCTGCGCGTTGCTGGAGAAAAAGCAAAATTTGGTCAGCCAGAGGTAAATCTTGGCCTGATTCCCGGATACGGCGGCACCCAACGGCTCATTCAATACATCGGCAAAACCAAGGCCATGGAACTGCTGATGACTGCGGACATGATCGGCGCAGAAGAAGCCCTGCGGCTTGGACTGGTCAATTCCGTGGTAGCTGTTGGAGAAGAAGTGGTGAAAGCCAAGGAGTTGATTGAAAAAATATCCACCAAAGCACCGCTTGCCATCAGAAAAATTATTGAGACTGTTAATGCCTACTTTGAAGATGGTGAAGATGGTTTTGGACATGAAATCCGTGCTTTTGGCGACTGCTGCGGTACCGAGGACTTTATCGAAGGCGCTGCGGCATTCGTGGAAAAACGCAAGGCTAATTTCACGGGGAAGTGAGTTTTTTTGTCAAATAGCTTGCATTTGAAAAATCCGGCATACTTTTGGCTCGCGTTTCGGGAGATTTTTGTGATTCATGGACCATTCCCCTGCCTCGGACTTAGATGTTTAAGGCTGGTAAACTTGATAAGGATTTCCGTTCCAATACTTTCTTTCTTTTAATCCGCCCACTTTTAAAGTATGGCAAAACCGGCAGATTCGCTGAATGGCGAGCCGCCGGTTTTTGTTTTTCATACCTTTCCTACCTTCGCCCAAAACAGACTGTACGCTATGACTTTTGAAGATTTGAATTTGAACACCCCGCTGCTGAATGCACTCAGCGATTTGGGGCTTACCGAACCTACGCTCATTCAGCAAAAGGTTTTTTCG
>CAZKBH010000002.1:47392-71242 GCA_964550795.1 uncultured Saprospiraceae bacterium | reverse complement strand
CGTTTTCCGTCATCATGTCGGGCCGGGATGTGGTCGGGATTGCGCAGACGGGAACGGGAAAAACTTTTGCGTATTTGCTGCCTATCCTGCGTCAGTTGAGCTTTTCCAAACAAAAAGAGCCTCGTGTTTTAATTGTGGTTCCAACGCGGGAACTGGTGGTACAATTGGTGGGCGAGATCCAAAAACTCACCACGTACATGAACCTCCGTGTGGAAGGCGTGTACGGCGGTACGAATATCAATACCCAGAAACTGGTGGTTATGAAGGGATTGGATGTCCTGGTTGCCACGCCCGGGCGCTTGGTGGACCTGGCGCTGAGCGGCTATTTGAACCTGAAACACGTCAAACAATTTGTGATTGACGAAATGGACGAGATGCTCAGTCTCGGTTTTCGGGCGCAACTGACCAGTATCCTCGATTTACTGCCCCGAAAACGGCAAAGTCTGCTGTTTTCTGCCACGATGTCGGAAGAAGTAGATGAACTGATCAATACCTTTTTTCAGGGGCCAGTGCTCGTGGAAGCGGTGCGGGCGGGTACACCGTTGGAGCGAATTGAGCAGCGGGTGTATCATGTTCCCAATTTTTTCACCAAAATCAACCTGCTCGAGCAGCTATTGGCCACGGACGAAACCATGGAAAAGGTGCTGATTTTTGGTCCTTCCAAACGCATGGCCGATGTGATTCACAAACAACTCGACGCGCGTTTTCCGGAACAATTTGAAATAGTGCACGCCAATAAATCGCAGAATTTCCGATTGAACGCGGTGGCCGCTTTTGATAAAGGATTGTGTCGGGGGCTTATTTGCACCGACCTTTTGGCTCGGGGTCTGGATGTCTCCGATGTGACCCATGTTATCAACGTGGATACGCCCACGGATCCGGAAACCTACATTCACCGGATTGGCAGAACAGGCCGTGCGGACCGGGATGGGGCTTCCATCATTTTTGTCACGGAAGCTGAACGTCCCAATCAGGAAGCGATTGAGGCTTTGATGGAGAAGCAAATCCCCGAGCTTCCGCTGCCGGAGGGATTGGTTATTTCGGAACAACTCATTGAAAGTGAACGGTTTTACGGGCCGGAAATTCAACTCAAACTTCCCCCGCGGCCAACGGGTGCTTTTCACGAAAAATCTGCCAAGAACAAAAAAGTGAACCTGGGGAATAAGACCAAGCACTTGAGGGATTTGAAGTATAAAAAGCCCGTTAAGAAGGCGCCGAAACGGAAGGGGGGGTAGTGAGACAAGTCATAGTCGCGGGCAATACTATAGCAGATTTGAGGTATTGAGTTGCGCTTTGTGGGAAGAGCTGGTGAGAGGGGAAATGATTGTGCAATGAAGTCAAAATGGTTTGCAGCTACCCGAAGGTGGCGGATTTCGAAGCACGTCACTGTCAACCAAGCAGAAACTTTGATAGAGGCACAACTTGTTCCGCCTAAGCGGAAAAACTTGATTTAACCACTGAACAGCCACTTTTGGGTAGATGCTGTTGGCAGATCGTTCCTCATTTTGATATAAGAATGTACACCCTTAAGCTTCAATTATATCTAAGCGAACTTGATGCTGTTTTCCATCTTTGTACAGCAAAATTTTCGCAGGGGCTTCACCAAATCGAACTTCAACGCCATCTACTTTCCCAGTAAGTAGCCCGCTTTGCAGCTTGTCTGGGTTCATGATCTCTATATGATACTTTGTGGCATGGTCATCCAAGAGCAAATCTACTGTAAAACCTTCCCAACTTTCCGATATGGCAGGGTTTAAAAGAAGTGAATTGCCATTGAATTGAATCCCAAGTATAGATTCCAATGCCACTCGATACATCCATCCTGCAGAACCGGTGTACCAGGTCCAGCCTCCTTGTCCGGTGAGTGGATCTTCTCCATATACATCTGCTGCTATCACATAAGGCTCTACCTTATAAATATCTGCTGAGGCTTTATCCAATGCATGATTGATGGGGTTGATCATGTTGAGATAATGGACAGCCTTTTCACCCATACCCATTGCCGCAAAAGCTTTTACAGTCCAAAGTGCAGCATGGGTGTATTGCCCTCCATTTTCTCTTACGCCAGGAATGTAGCCTTTGATATAGCCTGGATCTTTTTCAGTTTTATCAAAAGGAGGATTTAACAATCGAATAAACTTGCCTTTCTCTGAAACCAGATGTTGTTCCACGGCTTGAAGGCTTTGTTTTCCTCTTTCGGGAGAAGCTACACCGGAAAAAATAGACCAAGCCTGAGAAATGGCGTCTATGCTACATTCTTCGTTTGCAGCAGAACCAATAGGTGTGCCATCATCGTAAAATGCCCTCAAGTACCATGCTCCGTCCCATCCGTTTTCATTGAGTTTTACTTTCAGTTCTTGGGCTGTCAAAGCATAGTGATCGGCTCTTGCTGTATCATCCATACTACGGCAAATTTTCTCAAACTTGATGAGGATATCGTACAGAAAGAATCCAAGCCAGACACTTTCGCCCTTTCCTGCCACTCCTACGCGATTCATTCCGTCATTCCAATCGCCTCCGCCAATAAGTGGCAGACCATTGCCCCCAAACTTCAATGAAATATCAATGGCCTTACAGCAATGGACGTATAGGGTATCTGGTTGTTCTAATGTATTTGGGTGCAGATAGACCTCATGCTCGGATGGTTCAAGCGAACGAGCACTTATATAGTTTACTTTTTCTGATAAGATCGAAGTATCTCCCGTTGATGCTAAATAAAAATCAAGCACATAAGGCAGCCAAAGCCTGTCATCAGTGATTTTGGATCGAATACCTCTTCCTGTGGGTGGATGCCACCAATGGAGGACATCTCCTTCTAAAAACTGTTGCTCGGCATGAAGTAAAAGTTGATTTCTGCAAATGAGCGGGGCTGCATAAAATGCTGCCATGGAATCTTGCAATTGATCCCGAAATCCAAAAGCTCCTCCCGATTGGTAAAAGCCTGTACGTGCCCACATGCGACTAGATAGATTTTGGTACATCAACCATCCATTGACAAGCATATCCAACGATTTATCAGGTGTAGAAATACGGACTTTAGTACCTACATCCTTCCAAAAAGTACGAATATTCTCGAGTTCAACCTCTACTTTCTTGATTTCGGAAAATTCACGAATGATTTGTTCGGCTGTTTCGCGGTTGGTAGATTCCCCCTCTAAAAAGATAAGAGTGACGCTTTCATCCGGGCCAAGTTCAAAGTACGTTTGAAATGCCGCACATACTTCTCCTCCATGAACAATGTTATTATCAAGCCATTTTGCCGATTCAATAGCAAGAGGCTTACCTAAGGAACGATTGCGGCCAATGAATCGATTGCGGTCTGTCGTAAACCTATTCATAGCACCATCTAATGGATTGATGAGTGTGGAAAAAACGGTTCGCCCCGCAAATTCATTGTTGTAGTGATTGCATGCAAAAAGTGTAATGCCATCCGTAGATGCTTCCTGATTAACAAATCGTGAAGAAACCGAGCCATCCACCCCCAAAACCCTGTCGAGGTATCTGAATACTGAAAGTTTTTGAGTTGTTGATGTTGTATTTTTTAAGGTAAGTGTTGAGAATTTTAAAGCTTTGTTAGCATGTACAAACTGAAGTAAGGATTGTTGCAATCCATTTGTTTCTAATATGAAACTTGAATACCCAAATCCATGCACTACTTTATAACAAGCTGCTGCTGCAACAGGTCCTGGACATGGTGACCAATAATGCATATTTACCTCATCACGAATATAAAAAGCTTCTGAATGGGGGTCTTTGATTGGGTCATTAGACCAGGTAGTGAGCTTATTCTCGCGGCTGTTTTCACTCCAGGTATAGCCAGCACCGCGCTCGGAAACCGTAAAACCAAAATTTGGATTGGCAATTACATTGATCCATGGAGCGGGTGGCAAAGTGGAAACCCCTGATTGAGGGTCTATTTTGATGAGTAGATGATATTCAGTGCCATCTGCTGAAAAGCCTCCATAGCCATTATAGAATTGAAGCCCCATCCTCCATTTTTCATGTATCTCTTCGTCCAAAGCCTTCCATGCTTTTAGAGGCCTGTACATGCTTTCATGATGATTAGAATACCAGGATTCGGTTTCGTTCTGCAGAAGTGTTTTGGATAGATTAGGCAATTGCTTGTTCCAAACCACGTGTGCTACACTCAACAAAAGTATTAAGGCCTCAGCCTGTATTTTATCTGCTCTGTAAATAAAGACTCCACCTCTTTTGTTGAATACTTCTCGCTCAAAAGAGGATTCAATAGCTACTTGGATGGCCTCCTGAACTTCGTCTATATACCCGGGTGCGTGCTCATTGATGATGAGAAGTTCGGATTCGATACCCCGCTTGCGCCAAAAAGAATGTGCTTTCAGTAAGAGTTTTACTTGTTTTAGCTGATTGGTCTCGTTGATGCGGAAAATAATCAGTGGAAAATCACCTGAAATACCATAAGCCCATAGATCTGCTTGCTTTTTGCGATTAGAAAGAAGCGTTTGTGTGTCTGCCCTGAAAGTGGGTACACTAAACAAGAGATAGGAGGAAAGTTTTTGGAAAAGATGTGCTTGACTCGCCCGTATGCCCATGTGATTCAGCTCTACCATGCCATAAATGGATGCGAGATCAAAAGCTCTGTTGACTGCCAGCTGACTGTCATAAATATTGGCAATTTGCAACGCCTCCACTCTGGATTTTGCAAAACCAAGACCAAAGCTCAGGTGTGCTTTTTCTCCCGGTTGAAGAATGATTTGCTTTCTTAAGCTGACAATGGGGTCAGATACATTTCCTTGAAATCTTTTGAGTATAAACCCATCTGTCAATGCTATCGGATTGCTCAGCGATCTGCCTTTTCCAATAAAATTAGACCTTTCTGTTTCAAAGCCAACGGGTTTGACTACGTGAATTTGATTGCTACAGGCAAAGGTGTGAATCAGATACATGGGGGATTCTTCCTCGCTTCGTGGCCTTCTTTTGGCCAGAATAGCATAGTTCTCTTCAATATATTCTGTTTCAATAAATAACTTAGAGAATGCCGGATGAGCGTTATGATGTGCTAAGCCATTGAGCATTATTTCGGCATAGCTCGTAATTTCAAGTACTCTTTTGCGATCGGAATAGTTGGTAAAAGTGAGTTTCCTAAGTTCAATAGGATGATCAGGGGATACGCATATTTCTGAAGTGGTCTCGATCCAATTGTCCACACGCGAACATATCACTTTGCCATTGTGAAACCAGGTATCGTAGCGATCGGGTTTACGTTTCACCGGCTGATGCATCGCAGACCAAAACGCTCCACTTTCTATATCTTTAATGTAGAAATACAATCCCAGCGGATCTGTTGTAGTGTCTGCTTTCCAGCCGTTTAATGTGATGCCTTCCGTTTTGGCATAACCGCTACCGGCATGTGTTATCACCGTTGAAAAGCTTCCATTTGATAGGGTATGCAGACGAGGAGGACTTAGATCAAGTTCGTTAATTCCGGCATGGTCTGCCACATATTGATCGGCAGATTTTGTACTCGGCTCCAATTCAGCATCTATCGGGTGTGGTTCTTTGATGGGTGTTCCTTTTGGAATACGCTCTTGCAGTAAGAGTTCACAACTTTTTATTCGGGGATCAGCGTGGAAACTATTTCTTGTAGATTCTCCGTTGAGCACATTTTCCATGGCGATGAGGCTCATGCCATGATGGTGAACCATATAAGTCTTAACCAACTTAAAAGTCGTACCCTCTGTAAGGTGAGCAGGAGTGTAATCAATGGCGTCATAAAATCCAAAAATCCCCAATCCACCTACCTGTTCTATTTTCTTCAGATTCTTCATGGGGGCAGTTATTTCAAGCATGAGTGAGAGTAAACTAGCGTATGGTGCTATTACATATTCATCTGCTAAGCCACGCTTTAAACCCAGGCCCGGTGCCCCAAAAGTGCGGTATTGGTAGTGCAAATCAATATTGAGGAAATAATAGGCACTTTCAGAAGAGCCCCATGGAAAACCACGACTATGTCCGTATTTTTTTTGCCAATGGATAACATTACGGCATGTGTTGTCCATCATGGTATCTTCAAAAGACTTAAAAAAGAGCAGCGGCATTAAATACTCAAACATGGTGCCGCCCCAGGATAGCAATATTTCGTTTTGTTCAATTCGGGTGAGTCTTCTACTCAACCTAAACCAATGCTCTACCGGTACATCACCTTTAGCAATGGCTATGTAAGAAGCAATACGCGCCTCACTTGCCAGCAAATCATAGGTGCTTTTGTCATATTGTGCGATATCCAGATTGTATCCGATACTAAACAAACCTCTTTCTTTCTGGTAGAGAAATGAAAAATCCATTTCATCTATTAGTCCTTCTGCAATTTGTACAATTTCTCCTGCTTGAATGTACCATTGGTCTATTAGTTTTTTGCATGGATCGTCCTGCGATGCATCAATTAATAAGCTATGTAAATCAAGGCAAGAATAAAGGTGGATATCTATTTCCCCCTGTTTGGTTAAGGCTTGTAATTCGTTCAAGGCATGATTCAGATAGGCCAAAGGACGCTCTATCCAGAAAAGGAAGTTCTCAAGTTTGCGATCATCCAGTGAGCTGTCGAGTTTAGGTATTTGAATGTTCAGCAGTTTTTCCGCCTCTTGTTTTAAGTCTGATAAGAGCTTAACGCTTATTTGCAAGTTGGAGGTAGATGCTTTTTCTAATGTGTGCAGCATGGATTTTACAAAAGTTTTCACCTCGTCAAAAACCTTTGGATTCAGAGACATTTCTATTTTTAGTTCATCCGCTATGTTGTCAATACAAGTTAAGGTATCATGAAATCCTGCATAAAAGGTGTTATAAATAGCTTTGGAAGCCATTGCCTCCTTCACCGCTTCTTTAACTGCGATGAGGCTTGCCGCAAGATTGCCGGAATCTACGGTAGAAATATAGGAAGGCTGCAACACATGGCCCGAGCCGGTAGTATACCAGTTAAACAGGTGTCCTTTGTATTTCTCAAGCGCAACTATTGCTTGCAAAGAATCCAGTTGTCTTTGCAAAAACATCCCTAATGTAATGTAACCCAAATGATAAGCTGAGGTGTTGGATACTAATGCCAGGCCAATATTGGTAGGGGATGTTCTGCTGGTTTCAGATAATGGAGGGTTTTCCTGATAATTATCGGGTGGGAGCCACCCATGCTTTTCAGTCACAAAGCGCTCAAAATAAGACCAAGTACGCCTTGCGTATAAACGCAATCTCGAACGTTCTTCTGCTGAAATTGCGATTTGTATTTTTTCTAAAGGCTGACTGATATACCAAACATAAAAAGGAGAACTAAACCATAAAACAAAAAAGGGAGTAACTACCCAGAGGTGCGCAGGATGAGTAAAAAGGGCAAAGATGAATATACCGAGGCCTAAAAGCATCGGAAAAATCATCCCCCGTATGTAGCTCAGCAACGAATGTTGATTGATGCTTTCGACATGCGAAGCGGTTGACCATTCAAGCAGCCATTTTTTTGAAAAAGTTAAGCGGTACAAGGTTCTAAAAATCGCATCTAACTGAACAAAAGCCTGATGAGGTGCAATTACAATGGTGGACATGGCCTGAATCCGATGAATTCTCAAATTATCCCATACTTTAACCATGTGGAGTTTCCACCGAACACGTGCCGGTCTATTGAGCAAATCACTTGATAACGTGATGTAAGTAGGGAAAGCAATAATCCCAAAAGCAGCCAACACCCATATCCAATTAGATCCTGGCAACCAAAATATGCCTGCAATGAAAAATATGGTTAGAAAGAAGAAGTGGAGCGACCTACGCAGGTTATCAAATATCTTCCATTTCGATAATAGGTTTATCGGATTTTTAATGACACCAGACTCTGAAGGAACGCTTGGAAATAACCATGCAGCTATTTGCCAATCGCCTCTTGTCCAGCGATGGTTTCTTTTTGTATAGGCGCTGTATGTACTCGGGTAATCATCAAACAATTCAATGTCTGTGGCAAGTCCCGTTCTTACAAATGCACTTTCAATAAGATCATGTGATAGAATTCTATTTTCGGGAAATTGACCGGTAAGTACACAATGAAAAGCCCTGACATCATAAATCCCTTTTCCTGTAAAAGAAGCTTCTCCGGTCAAGTCCTGGTAAATATCAGACACCGCAGCTGAGTATAGATCTAAGCCAATATTCCCTGAGAATATTTTTGAAAATCTTGTGCTTTTTTCAGATTCAGGGGAAAAGGAAATGCGTGGTTGTATAATCGTATATCCTTTGGTGATTCGTTTTTTTTCATTGTCATACCAGGCCCTGTTCAGGGGATGCGCTATGGTGTTGATCAATTTTTTTGCAGATCCGGGTGGTAATTTGGTGTCAGCATCCAATGTAATCACAAACTGTATCGGACAAAGGCTCGCGCTAGACAAAAAATCACCCACTATAACTGTGTAGGAAGTTGGAGCGGTCGGGTCGCAAATTAAATTATTGAACTCTTCAAGTTTCCCGCGCTTTCTTTCCCATCCCATCCACACATTTTCAGACGCATTCCAAAGTCGCTCACGATGAAGCATAAAAAATCGGTCACCAAAGCGGGATGGATACTTTCGATTAAGTTGATGGATGGCTTCTGTTGCAGCATCCAGGATGGCTTTGTCTCCTTCTGCAATCTTTTTTCGCGCATCTATGAAATCAGAAAGTAGTGCAAACTGAAGTCCGGGATCGGGGTTCCCTAAAAAATGAACCTCCAGGTTTTCAATCTGCCTCAAAGCATCTTGCGAAGAGACCAACATGGTTGGCATAACAACCATCGTTCTTAAACTATCTGGAATGTCCGTTTTATCGTTGAGCTTTGGGAGCAAACGGGGTGGTAAAAAAAAGGCAAAAAAACGATTGACAAAAGAAATAGCTAAATCGAGGGCAGGGAAAACTGCAATGAGAATTACCGCTATAATAATGCCAAAGCTGTGACTTACAGCTCCGGAAGCCAACCAAAAAATCCCTATAAACGAGAGGGAAAGAACTGAAACCGTTAAAATATAAAGTGAAAAATGGTTCTCAAATGCACGAATAATACGCTCTCTGATTGGGGTAGCGTATCCGGTTCTTTTGATAAGCTCAATGTAGCCATCACCAACAAGAAAATAGCCAATATGCCGTTTGACACAATTTTTGCCGAAAATATAGTCGTCACAATCTTTTGAAACGAGTGCCGCTTGTTCGGTAGCTAATTCAAAAGCCTTATTGGCTACCTGCAGTTCGGTATATTTAGAACGCCTACCTAGCTTTTCTACTACTCTACGATAGCTGTCTCTGGTTTGAAAATCCATTTGCGGATAGTCACCAGAAGGGTCTTTTTTGAGGATGTCATTCATCAACGAACACTCCTCCACAAAATCAGACCATTCAACTTCTGAAATTTGCCTTAAGGACAAAACAGTATTTTGAACATTTACATGGAGCCTTGATTGCTTTTGCGCTTCCTGACGCATCGCATCTTCTAGTGTAATTTCATATTGATTGATACGATAATTAAACCATCGCTTCTGTTCTTCATAGAGCAGTCCTTGTGTTTGAAGACTGTTAAACAATTCAATTAGCGTATATAAACCCGATTTTTTAGAATGTTCTTTGAACCAATTGGATATTGCCTGAGAATAAAGTCCCGGTTCTTCCAAGTCAAGTTTTTGAAGGCCCACTACAAACTTTTCTACTTCTAGTTTTATTTTCTTATGTTCCAAAATAGTGGATGCCTTTTCTGACAAAATTTGGATAAGAAACAATCGAATCATGATAGGAATCGCCCAAAGCTCTCCAATCTGAAGAGGTTCTTCATCCTGATAATTCTTTATGTACTCCGTTAAAACTTCTTTGTCTAAAACATTATCCGTATGAGTGAGCAGATTCAGTACGATTTCATAAACCCTCGGTAAACCAATATGCTCTCCTTTTGAAAGCAAGGGGATATTTTTATGATAATCTTTAGGGAAGTCTATTCCAATCTGAACCAACTGCTCCTGGATGATATAAAAATTATCCAGAATCCATTCTGAAGCCGGGGAGATTTCTTTTTCAGATTTTACAATGGATGAAAGGGTTTTGTATGTTTCAATAAGCACAATTTTGGATTTCTCCAAAATAGGCTTAACTAACCTTGGCTTAGATGAGCCTTTGGATACTTTATGAATTTTAGCCAAACTAAGGGCACTTTCTCTCAGAAATACGGAGTTAAAGGAAACTGTTAACGGGTTGGTCATAATTTTGCACTTTAATTTGTGGATAATCGGGTGCTTATTACGAATAACCTATTTTTAGACACCAACCTAAAAACAATCTCTAAATAATAATAGAGATCTTATTTCAAAGATAAACCACGATTCATCATATAAATCAAAATTGGTCAGTACAAAGATAACCTTTTTTAACTAGAAAAAATTTAGCATTTTCAACATGGCCGTCTTTCCCAAAAATTAATCGTTTAATTATCTTTTATAACCACAAGAACTTACTTATTGTTTTAATAGAATATCTGCCAAGCCGGAGTTGGCCGAAGTTGTGCACGCATAAGTCCCAAACAAAAACTCCAGGATACAGTGAGTATAACTAAAGCGAAAAAAACTTACATAAATTTACGCACTTTTCAGTATCGCAGCTCCAAGGTAAGCCAAACCTCCTAATCACGCAAAAATTCAGAATAATAATTGCAAGTACCTGATAATGAGTGACTTAAACACACACTTAGTTCGTCAATACTTCCCAAAAAACACCAAATGCGCCCGTAGGTAGGCACAATTATTCGATACACAAAACGGTGCCTTTTCGCGCCTTCCTGCGCCACTTTTGACTTAGATAGGGGGTGCTATCCGCCCCAAAAAGGCTTGTAAGCCCCAAAAATGGGAGTGTTCTAAAATACAAGCACAGTGCGTAGAAAAACCAATCAATTCGAATTAAACTTGAAGCACTGAATTTAAACCGTTAAATTCGCCGATTGTGGGTAGCCAAAAAGGTGTGTCTGCGATGTTTCATTTCACATCAAGCTCCTTGTATGCGCCCGTACCTTTTCGTCGGTTTATTCCTGCTTGTTTCAAGCCATGTTTTTGCGCAACATATTCAACGCACGCCTGCCCAAATCCTTGATTACAGCCAACTTTACTCCACGTTTGACTGGAAAGCTGCATACAAAGACGAGTTAGTCAGCAAACTTGGGGCCTCCTTTGCAGAAACTGTCATCGCAGGATCGAAAGAATCTGCCTGGCCGGCTGGCATTGCTTCGGTATTGGTTCGTGTTGAAAACCGGCCAAAAATGGAAGCTTACACCGTTTATCATCTCGCGACCCTTCAAGAACACATCGCTATTATGGTCGTTCCAGCCGCTGAAAATGCTGGAATGCCGGCCAACATGAGGCCCACGAGTGATTTTTATTTGATCGTTTCCAAGAGCGCCGTCGCGCTGAATGGCCAGGGAAATACACAGCCCAGCGTCCCTTCAGAACCGGCTTTAGGCATCTTCCGAAACTTTTCCGTAGAACTCGATTACATCGTTGAAGACTTTGCTGAAGGCTTCGTCAATATGGTCAACCAGATTCTCCAGGAAGACATGGATGCCATGGTGGTCCAGTACGGCAGCATGGCACCGATGGAAGGTTCGGCCGGGGTGTATTTTATGGAGGATCTCATGGGTGCAACTACTAGTTTTTATGCTGAATACCCAGGCTCAACCGACCCGACGGTTTCGCAAAAATTTTATCAGGCGCTCGTACAGCAGGTCCAGGGAGCAAAACTAAGTTGCTGCACCCTAAGCAAACAGGAAGAACTGGTGAACGGAAACCGGCGCAGGCAGGTTTTTCAGACCTATGATCCGGCTGGCAAACTGAACCTTGCTTTTCAGGGCATGGTCATAGAAGTTCAAATCGAGCAGGGGGAGACTTTTGATGCAAAAGGGCAGTTGGTGCCAAATTGGATTCCGGTGTTGAGTATTTATGGGCAGTGAGGGTTGATCCCGAGTGTTTTCGGAAGTCCCTTCCTTAAGAACAAAAATCTTATACTACTGGGCGAACATCGTGCAATGACGGCTAAGGGTTTGCAGCATCAAGAAGGTGGCGATTTCGAAGCGATTCACTGTCAACCAAGCACAAACTTTGATAAAAGCACAAAGCTTCATTTAACCACTGAACCGCCACTTTTGGGTAGGTGCTGTTATATGCTGTGCTTTTCATTTTGTCAGGCTACTTGGGAACTCTTCAGCAATAATCTCGTCAACTGTTTTCGGTGTCACCTGCGAATTCAGTTTTTCAAGGATTGCTAAAGTTTCTCGATATTCCATAGCTTCAGGTAGTCTTGAAAATTCAGCCTCAAGTCCAATTTCTTTTACCTTACTTTCTATTTCGTCAAGAGTTACATTGAAAAATTCCTTTCGATAATTCAACATATTAACTTTCTTGTTGGTAAATGCATTGTGTAACTCATTTTCAAGTGTCGGTGCTTCGTCTGAATATATCATAGCATGAATGTCAAATTGAAAAGGAACAGAAGCATCACCTAATTCTTTAACCCTGTCAACTGGCTCCAATCGTCTTGTCATACCAATTTTGTAAACATTCTCACCAAATGAACCAATGTTCGAAATAATATAGACGTGTCCACGCTTTGTTTGTTGAGCCATTGATAATGCTCTTTCTTTTTTCTCTTGTGCTTCTCTTAGTTCTTGCTCTAATTTTTCTATTTGTGCTTGAAGTTTGTCGTGTTTTTCACCGGTAGAAGCTTCATATTCTTTTCTTGCTTTGTCTAATGCTTTTTGATAAACTGCTTCTTCTTTTTCAGCTTCTCTTTGAGCTTGTTCAAACTCTCTTTTTGCTTTTTCTTCTTCTCTTAATTCTTCTTGAATAGCTCGCATTTCTTCTTTTTCTTGCTGTCTTTTGGATTGATATTCATATTCAAGAATAAGTTCTTTGCGTTTAATATCCAAGTATTGACTGTTCAGATATACTTGAAAGCCTTGTCCTAATTTGTTAATTGCGTCAAACAATTTCTGCATTCGTTCTTTCATTTGATTGACATTATTCCACTTTACTTTTGAAATCAAAACGTCACATTCACCATTAAAAGCCCTTAGCATAAGTTTTTTATAAACTTTTACAACTGCTCGCCCTTTTGCTTCGCTACCTTCAACAGTCCAGTTAGTATTACAAATTGCCGCAGTGTCGGCAGAAATCATTTCCTTTTGAGTTTGGATAATCTTGTTTTGTTCAGTTCGATAATCGTCTGATTTTTCAAAGTCATAAACAGGCTCGTAAATACCAAATTCAATAAGGTCTAATTTACTTTCAAAAACACTGACTTCTTTTCTTAGATTTTTATAGGTTTCTAAAGCATTTTGATAGTTTGAGTTTAAAGTATTGAACTCTGTCTCAATATTTTTTATGTCGTTATTTTTCGAACTAATTGTTTGTTCTAAAAGCTTTGTTTGACGTTCTGCTTCTGCTTCAATGTCCGAAATTGGTTTGTATCGCTCAAGTTGTGATTTGAGTTGTTTGATTTCTTCAAACTCTTTTTTCTTTAGAAAGTCGAATAGTCCCATTGTCTTAAATTTTACTTGTTAATTGTTTGGTGTCGTGTTAGCATAGCATATAACTCACAAATATACGCACCTTTCAGTATCGCGGCACCAAGGTAAGCCAAACCTCCTAATCACCCAAAAATTCAGGAAAATAATTACAAGTAACTGATAATGAGTGATTTAAACACACGCTTAGTTCGTCAATGCTTCCCCAAAAACACCCAATGCGCCCCCCAATGCCCAAAAATCCCGTGCTAAAAACAATACTAAATGCGTACCTTTTTCAAGGCTCCTTTTTGCCCTGGAGGAGGATATGCTCATACTACTGGACATTTTTTCTGCACACAGATGACACAGATGCAAGCAGCACGGATTTCACAGATTTTGCACGCTAAAAATCCCATTAATCTGTGCTGCTTGCATCTGTGTCATCTGTGTACCTTTGAGAATGTCCAGCAGTGTGGGATATGCTCCCCGATAATCTCCCTCACATAGCGCTTGACGCCTTGTTTGTCATCAAAATTACGAGTCTTGCTCTTACCCGTTAGCGCAAAACAAAAAAGCGGCCCGGTGTCCCACACACCAAGGCCGCTGAACTTAGCAGAAATAATTTTTTGAGTTATGAGTTTTGAGTTATGAGTTATGGCCGAGCGCGGCACAACTCATAACTCATAACTCACAACTCATAACTCATAACTCCTAACTCAATCCACGTTGTCGTGCAAATACGAGTTGCCGCCCACTTTGATTTCGCCTTCTTCTTCGAGCGAGATGGTCCAGTTGGACATTTCTGGCTTTGCTGAATCAGGCAAATCGTCGAGATTGACACTGCGACGGAGGTAAGCGGGCTGACTTTCCAGGTCAATGATCGTCTGCGGTGAAGAAAGTTTTACCACATTGATGGGCCGGGCAAGGGCCTCCTGACGACGGCGTTGTGCCTCCTCTATCCGACGGCGACGTTCTTCCGGAGAGAGTTCCTCTTCCTCATCGCGGAGGTAGGGGTCATTGCTCACTGGCGTTGTGCGTCGGATTTTGTCCACTGTTTCCCGGATATTGTCGAACTCGAATTCGAGTACGCTGGCTGCCTTCTCGTCTACCGGGCTATACGGCTCATCGGACGTAATTGTGAAGAGAGAAGGCTGCTGCTTTTTTCCAACACCTTCCTCATCCAGGTGCACGACCTGACGCTCGTTGGTCTGTGCGGATTTTTGTCCCGCCTGCGCAGGGTTGCGGCGTTCGCTGACATCGAAGCCTGTAGCGATGACGGTCACGGCGATTTTTTCACCCAAACGTTCGTCGAAACAGTTACCCCAGATCAGGTTGGCATTTTCGCCTGCTTTTTCCTGCACAAACTGCGTGATTTCAAAAATCTCATCCATGGTGGCCTCTTTGGCACCAGAAGTGATGTTGACCAGAATATTTTTGGCTCCAAAAATATCATTGTCTTCGAGCAGCGGTGAACGCAAAGCTTCGTCCGCAGCCCGGAACGCGCGGTTATCGCCTTCTACAGTTGCCGTGCCCATAATGGCGACCCCGGAGCCGCGCATGGTGGTGTTCACGTCCTCAAAATCCACGTTGACATAACCAGGCACCGTGATGATCTCGGCGATGCCTTTGGCAGCCGTGCAGAGGATATTGTCTGCTTCGCTGAAAGCGGCAGAAATGGTCAGATTGCCATAGATATCGCGCAATTTATCATTGCTGATAATCACGAGACAGTCCACATTTTTACGCAAATCCTCCAGCCCTTCCAAGCCGTTTCCGACGCGGGTTTTGCCCTCAAAAGTGAAGGGAAGGGTAACAATACCTACGGTAAGGATACCCAATTCCTGGGCGGCTTTGGCGATGATGGGTGCTGCACCCGTTCCAGTGCCACCGCCCATACCAGCTGTGATGAAGACCATTTTAGTCCCCTCTTCCAGAAAGCGTTTGATTTCTTCAATGCTTTCGATGCAAGCTTGTTTGCCCACGGAGGGTTTGCTCCCGGCGCCGCGCCCTTCAGTGAGGATTTGGCCGAGCGAGATTTTGGTAGGAACCGGGCTGAGGTGCATGGCTTGTGCGTCGGTATTGCAGATGGCGTAATCTACGCCGACGATGCCTTGTTTGTACATGTGGTTCACGGCATTGCTACCGCCACCACCTACGCCGATGATTTTGATGATACTAGGTTCATCTTTTGGCAAATCAAAAAGCATGATAAGAGTTATGAGTTGTGAGTTATGAGTTATTAGCTCTAACTCAATGTTTTAGATAAAGTTTGACATCAAATAACCTCCAGAAGTAATGATTCCGACAATGATAAGCGCCTTGGTAACCATGTTCTTTTTTTTGGTCAAAATTGCACTTCGTATCATTCTCAACAATTCATCAGCATCTTTATGCAGCGACTTATATTCAGTTTCACCCAAATAATTCGTCGCATACAACAGGTCTAACCAGTAGATTGTCTCGGCTGTTTCTTTTTGAGCAATGCTCAATTTGTGAACGAAATCAGCCGCACTTTCACCATTTTGCGCCTCCCGCACGTTAGCTCCGGGTGACGTACCTGATCTCAGGATTTGCTTGCTCATCTCAAACTCCTGCTTTTGCGACTTCAAATGTTTGCTCATGTTAACGATGCGCACTGCAAAAGCAAATGATTTTTCTCGAATAGGAGAGACCATGGTGTAGGAGTTATGAGTTATGAGTTGTGAGTTGTGAGTTGTGAGTTATGAGTTATGAGTTTTGAGTTATGAGTTGTGAGTTATGAGTTGCGGCCAACCCAAATAACTCATAACCCCTAACTCATAACTCCCAACTCATAACTTTCTATTAAAGTCCATATCAGGTTCGGCTTCGAACCATTCCTTGGTCTTTTTGAACACATTGTCGAACCAGGATGCTCCTTTTTCTTCGGAGACATTGGATGGCTCGCGGTTTTCGTCCAAAACGGCAACTTTTGGCTCCTCTTCAGCTGCTTTGGAAGGATCCAGGTCCTGCAAACCACGCAACAGCAAACCGATGCCGGTGCTGAAAATCGGGCTGCTGACGGACTCGTGGTAGCCATGCGCGAGATGCTCGACTGGAACCCCGATTCGGCACGACATTCCGGTGTGGAATTCCGTAAGCTTGTCGGTATTAGCCAGAAGCGCTCCGCCGCCGGTAAGCACGATGCCCCCGATGAGTTTGCGTTCGTAGCCGCTGCGGCGAATTTCCCAAAGCACATAGTCCAACACTTCTTCCATGCGCGCCTGGATAATCCGTGCGAGGTTTTTCTCGCTGATTTCCTTGTGCTCGCGGCCTTTCAGCCCTGGAATCGTGATGATCCGGTTGTCAAAAACTTCGTTGGCCAGGGCCGAACCGAATTTGACTTTGAGTTTTTCGGCCTGCGGTTGCATCACGGTGCAGCCTTCTTTGATGTCGGCGGTGATGACGTTGCCACCGAAAGGAATGACCGCGGTGTGGCGGATGATTCCTTCGTGGAAAACCGTGATGTCCGTGGTGCCGCCACCGATGTCCACGAGGGCTACGCCGGCTTGTTTTTCCTCATCGCTGAGGGTTGCGTCGGCGCTGGCGATGGGCTCGAGGGTGAGGTCGGCGATTTTAAGGCCGGCCTTTTCGATGCAGCGGGAGATGTTGTTGACGGCAGTAATCTGCCCCGTGATGATGTGGAAATTTGCCTCCAAACGCACGCCGCACATCCCGACCGGGTCGGTGATGCCCTGCTCAGAGTCCACCGTGAACTCTTGCGGGAAGACGTGGATGATCTTGTCGCCGGGTGGCAGCACTAGCTTGAACATGTCGTTCACGAGGCGGTCAATGTCGCGGTTAGCGATCTCGGTGTGATCGCTTTCGCGGGTCAGGATGCCACGATGTTGCAGGCTTTTAATGTGTTGTCCGGCAATGCCGACGTGTACGCTGCGGAACTTCATGCGGGCATTGCGCTCGCAGATTTCCACCGCTTCGCGGATGGCGCCAACGGTTTTTTCGATGTTGGAGACCACGCCGCGCAGTACACCCGCGCTTTCGACTTTGCCGATTCCGACGATTTCGAGTTTGCCGTGCGCATTTTTACGCCCGGCGAGGCAGCAGACTTTTGTCGTCCCTATGTCCAAGGCGACGACCACATCGTGGGGTTGTGGGATAAACTCCGTCATAATGTGTGATGTTTTTGGTTGATGAGGGTTGATGAGGGTTGATGAGGGTTGATAGTAGTTTATGGTGTGGCTTTATCAACCTTCATAAACCTTATCAACCTTTCTCAACATTTATCAACCGTTCACTTCCATGAGTTAAAAGTTCTGAGTTTCGGTGTTATTTTTGATCGCAATACCCACTCGGCGGTCGAAACTCTTCCCCGCGTCAAAGGTATTTGTATTTTAAATATTTTGTGTCAAAATTTTTTGTTGATGAAGGTTTATGAGGGTTGATGGGGTTGATATAAACGCCCTCAAACGCTCATCAACTTGTCCAACTTGTCGGTTTTTTGCCGCTCAGTTTGTTGATATGAAAGGTTAATTTTTCCATTTCGCTACGGATCAACGCATAGTCCTCATTTGAAAAATAATCCAAATCATTGCAGATTATCAACAGATTAACTACTTCAACTGCACTTCCAAATGCAATTTCATAAAACCGATTTTGGTCTGGCGGATTGATTCTTGCACTTCCCTCCGACAAATTGCAACAGATTGAAATACTTGCTCTCCGGATTTGGCTGGTTGCATTAAAAAGCTCCTCTTTTGGAAAACTTTTTGTTTTCAAGTAAATCAATTTGACTACCTGCCTTGCCATTTGCCAAACCGCCATTTTTTCGAATAAACCCTTATCAACCTATCTCTTACAAACCACTTGTCCACTGTACTTCAAATTAATCGTCTCGTACTTCCGCCAGCCTTCGTATGGCATCCCTTGCTGGTAAAAAATCTTCAAACGGTTCAGTTTCTCCTCCGGCTTCTTGGCTGAACCCAGCACTATTTTTTGATCTCCAATGAGCGGGACGAGGATGAACTCCCCCGCATTGTTGATGTGAATTTGCTGAATGAACGTCTTCAAAAACTCGTCGGCCAACAGGGTTTGTGTGAGCGCAAACAGGTCTTTCAGATTGCTTTTTCGTTTGTCGCGGAACTCCGGGGTGTAGGCTGAAACATTGCCGGTAGCCACCATAACACGCGCTGCAAAATTTTTGGACGGGGGCATCTTTTTGCCCGCCGCGTCGAGGTAATAGTTGTTTCCATGGTTGTCCAGCACCCGAAGCAGTGGTTCACGTTGTTCGATTTTGATGTGCACTTGATTGTTTTGGTCAATATACACATCGGCGTTTTTGACAAATGGATCGCCTTCCAACACCCTTTCCATACGTTCCACCTCAAGATTGGCTAGTTCCGAATTCTCCAAATCACTTCCAAAAGCCGCCAATAGCGCCTGCCGCACATCTCGTTCGCTGATTAATTTATCCCCACCCGGCAGTTCCACCACGTTCACCTGCAGCCCCTCTGCGAAGGTGTTTGCCTTGCGGTTGCGCGCTATGAGCCAGATCATTACGATGATGAACAGGAACATGAGCCATGCGAGGCGGGAAATGCGGGAATCAGTTAATGTGGTCAATTTTTTAATGTGGGCAATGTGGTTAATGTGGGCAATGTGGTCAATGTGATTAATGTGGTCAATGTGATTAATGTGGTCAATGTGATTAATGTGGTCAATTTGATTAATGTGGTCAATGTGGGGAATTCATCATTTATCATTCATCATTTATCATTCATCATCCATCATCCATCATTCATCATTAACCTCTTTATCGGGTCGACAAATGTGTCAATGTCCCCCGCGCCCATGGTGAGCAAGACCTCAGGGTGGCGGGTTTTAAGTTCGTTTAACAGCTCGTTTTTCTCAATCAATTGCTTGTTTTTCAAGGTCATCTTTTCCAAAAGCATCTCCGAAGTCACTCCCGGTATCGGCAGTTCCCTGGCCGGGTAAATTGGTAACAAAATGCATTCGTCCAGTTTGTCCAGCGCGATTGCAAATGCCTCCGCAAAATCCCGGGTGCGGGTGAACAGATGCGGCTGAAATATCCCGGTGAGTCGTTTGCCGGGATAGAGCGAACGAGCTGCCTGGATGGCCGCTTCCAATTCAGCGGGGTGGTGGGCGTAATCGTCCACGTACACCGTTTCGGCGGTTTTGACAATGGTCTCGAAGCGGCGTTTTACCCCTTTGAAATCGAGCAGTGCTGCCGGAATTTCCGGGGAAAAACCTCCCGCCGCCAGGGTTGCTGCAATGGCCGCCGTGGCGTTCAATACATTGTGATTGCCCGGGTAATTCATGCGCAAATCGCTCCAATCCACAATGCTTGATTTCAGGCCAAAAGCCGTTTGACCGTTTTCTACATGTACATTGTAGGCTTCATAATAGCCTTCTTCAATGCCAAATGTGAACACAAAACGTCCCGAAGCCACCAACTCTTCGGCCACATCTTCAAGGGGCAATCCGTGTTTGTAAATCAATTTGCCGCCGGGTTTAATCTGCCGTGCAAACTGTTTGTACGATTCCACTACCGCTTCCGGTGTTCCGTAGATGTCGAGATGGTCTGCATCTATGGAGTTCAACACCGCCACATCGGGACTGAGGTGTAAAAACGAACGGTCGTATTCATCGGCTTCTACCACGACCCAGTCGCTGGTTCCTTCTACGAAGTTGGAGCCGAGATTGCCGGAAATTCCACCCACGAAGGCCGTTGCATCCACCCCACAAGCGCGAAGCAAGTGGGCTGCCATGGTCGAAGTGGTGGTTTTACCGTGGGTACCTGCGATGGCTACACATTTTTTGGCGCGACTGATGATGCCAAGCACTTCGGCGCGTTTTTTCAGGGGGTACTCTCGTTCGATAAACCAATTCAACTCAGCGAGGTCTTTTGGCACAGCGGGGGTCCAGACTACTAGATCAACACCTTCGGGAATCTGCTTCACATCATCGTTGTAGTGCACGTGCATCCCTTCGGACACGAGTGCACGGGTCAGGTCGGTTTCAGTGCGGTCGTAGCCGTGTACCTCCGCGCCATGGAGGCGGAAGTAGCGGGCCAGGGCCGACATTCCGATGCCGCCGATGCCGATGAAGTAGATTCGTTTTATGTCGTTGAAATTCATACTGGACTATGATTTATTTGATTTTTGTGATTTGAGTGACAAACTGATTCAATTGATTTGAATGAACAAATGCCTGATTACGAAGCAGGATTTAAGGACCAATCTCCAGATTTCAGGTGTAGATCACGTTGCGGGAATGGAATTTCCACTCCGTTTGTATTAAATGCTTCCCAAATTGCAAAACGCAGGTCACTTTTAACGGTTTCTATTCGGAACAAGCTGGTGCTATAGAACTGAAGACTAAAATCCAGGGAGCTGTCGGCAAAATCGTCGAACCGAACTCTTGGGCTTTGAGCTTCAATGTCTATTATAACATCCTTATTCATTTTTGCGCAGTCCAATAGAATTTTCTTCACTTGTTGAACATCAGATCCGTATGAAACACCCACTTTGACCGTAAACCGCGAAACGTGATTGTCGTGACTCCAATTGACCACATTGTCGGTTACAAATTTGTGGTTGGGGATAATCATCATCTGATCGTCTCGGTTCCGGAATTGAGTGGTTCTTAAGCGTATTTCCTCAATTCGCCCCACTACACCATCTACCTCAATAACGTCTCCCTTTTCCACAGTTCCCTCAAACAAGAGCAATACGCCCGACAAAATATCGGAGAATATTTGCTGTAATCCCAATCCGAGTCCTACCAACAATACCGCGGAACTGGCCAAAATCCAATTAAAACTCAAGCCAGCAACACTCAGAATCGCGATGCCTGCAATCACCCAAATCAGATACTTGAACATCAGATAAAAAGAATGCTGACGGCCAAGATCTATCTGTCTTTTTAAGGCTAGTTTGACAAAGAAACGCCCGAATAAAAACAAGAACAGACGGGCAACGGTGTAAACCAGTACCATCAGTAGGACAGAATAGACAGATAGGCTGTATCCGGCTATGTCTATCAGTTTGAATTCGAGTATTTCTTTAAAATCCATGATGTTCCAGGTTTGGGCCTATTTCTTTACCATTTTTAAAATCTCCTTTTGGCCCCCGCGATTCATTTCAAAATCAAGGGAAGTGCCGTTGTATTTGAGCAGTTTGACCAGAATTTCTTTTTTGCCGGTCTCGGTTGTATACAGTTTGTCCTTTTCTGTGCGCCAGGTACCTGATTGGTTTTGATTGCCAAATTGGGCCGAGTAGGTGCCGTCTTCTTTAAATTCAAAGCTGACTTGTGCGGCATCAATCCCGCTGGGTTTATCCATGATGAGCCATTCCGTGCCCTGCCATTGTCCAAGCAGCGCGGGATTTTTGTCGTTGACCTTTTGGCAGGCCGTGATGGCCAGAATTGCCAGCGTAATGGTTAAAATTTTGACTTTCATGTTTTTGAATGTTTTAGATTGTTTAGGATTGTGCCTTGAGTGAGGAATATAAACCCTTATAAACCTCTATAAACCTTTATAAACCCTCATAAACCCTTATCCACCAACTTCAATGCTTCCCTGGCAATAGCCTCTGCCGCGTTTGGCCTTCCCATTTGCCGGATGCTTTCACTGAGGCTAAATGCAAGCGCTTCATTTTCCAGAATCAGCAGGGCGTCTTGCAGCATTTTCTCCCCAGCATCCCCATCCCGCACGAGTCGGGCAGCTCCTTTTTCTACCAGCGCAAGTGCATTTTTGGTTTGGTGGTCTTCGGCAACATTGGGCGAAGGCACCAAAATGGCAGGTTTGCCGACCAAACACAACTCACTGATACTCAATGCTCCTGCGCGTGAAATAATCACATCTGCTGCTGCGTACAACAAGTCCATCCGGTCAATAAACGCCCGACATTGAACGTTGGGCAACTTGGCCGTCTCCATGGCCGAGTATTCGTACTCATAGAATTTGCCACATTGCCAAACCGCTTGAATCCCCCCAGCCCTCGCCCCAGCCACTTGGGTGTATTTTTCAAAAAACTCCATGTTATCGCGCATGGCATTGTTCAGTGTTCTGGCACCCAAACTGCCCCCAATCACCACGATGGTTTTTTTATCGGGATCGAGATTGTAGTATTTCAAAGCTTCCTCGCGCTTGCCGTCCAATTGCACGATGTCTGAACGGACCGGATTTCCCGTGAACACGATTTTGTCGGATGGAAAAAACTGGTCCATGTGATCGTATGCCACGCATATTTTAGCGGCTTTTCGGCCCAAAATTTTGTTAGTCACCCCGGCATAGGAGTTTTGCTCCTGGATAAGGGTTGGAATTCCTGCCCGTTGTGCCGCCTGCATGACGGGGCCGCTCGCATATCCGCCCGTGCCTATCACGACGTTTGGTTTGAACTTCCGTATAATGCTTCTCGCTTTGATCAAACTTTTCAATAGTTTGAATGGAAACGAGAGGTTTTTGATGCTCATGCTCCGCTGAAACCCCGCGATGTTCAATCCTTCAATAGCATATCCAGCACTTGGCACGCGCTCCATTTCCATTTTTCCATGCGCCCCCACGAATAGAAATTCCGCGTCAGGCCGCAGTTTTTTGATGGCATCTGCAATGGCAATGGCCGGGAAGACATGGCCTCCTGTGCCGCCGCCTGTTACGAGTATTTTTAGTTTTTGATCGCTCATCGTTGAAACGCGGATTACGCGGATAGTTCGGATTTACGCTGATTGAAACACTGATTGAAACGCGGATTACGCGGATAATTCGGATTGACGCAGATTGAAACGCAGATTGAAACGCGGATTACGCGGATAGTTCGGATTGACGCAGATTGAAAAACGGATCATGAGGATAGTTCGGATTTAGGTAGATTGAATTTTTTGCGAGAATTGTCATATACCTTTCTCACGAATTCAGGTTTGATTCCAAAATTTAAAACAAGTCCAACTTCAATGGGCATTGCCCGCAAATAATGAAGCAGTTGGGCTTCGTGTGGGTCTTTGATGGTTGATTGCGCTTTCAATTCAAGGATTATTTTTCCTTCTACTACCAAGTCTGCACGATATTCTCCCATTAATAATCCTTTATAGTAAACCGATATTGGTTTCTCCTCCTCCGCTACCAGACCTAATTGTCGCAATTCATAGGCCAGTGATTTTTGGTAAATCTTTTCTCTAAAGCCATAATTCAACTGATTATAGACTTCATAAAAAGCTTTTAAAATCTTGTCTGTCAAATCTTTGTGTAGTAGTTCCATACTGTCTGAGTTATTTAAAATTGATCCGCGTAATCCGCGTTGCCACCCTATCCGCGTAAATCCGTCCCATCCGCGTAATCCGCGTTGCCA
>CAZKBH010000002.1:22621-47292 GCA_964550795.1 uncultured Saprospiraceae bacterium | reverse complement strand
CGCGTTGCCACCCTATCCGCGTAAATCCGTCCCATCCGCGTAATCCGCGTTGCCATCACTCCAAACCCTCTATATACTTACTCACACTCAATATCATTCCCAAAGAAATACACGTAAACAACACACTCGTTCCCCCCATCGAAACCAGCGGCAGGGTAAGCCCTGTGGCTGGCACCAGATTTAAATTCACCGCCATATTCGCCAATGCCTGCACCGTGAGCATTAGACTCAGACCGATGGCTAGAAATGCCCCAAATGCCTTGGGACTATTGGTCACGAGTCGGACATTCCTCAAAAACAACAGCACATACAATGCAAGCACAATTGCGCCGCCCACCAGACCATATTCTTCACAGATAATCGCATAGATAAAGTCGGCACTGCAATAGGGCAGATAGTGGCGCATCATAGAATTGCCTGGCCCGTTGCCAAAAATACCGCCTTTTGCAATTGCGATTTTGGCCTGTTGCACCTGATAACCACCGTCTTCATCGTGCAGAAAAGTTTCAACCCGGCTCTCCCATGTATCTACCCGAACCAGATCCAGTTCCGGATAAACCTTCCCGATACCCACCAAAAGCGCAAAGACCAAAGCACCCAACACCATCATCATGATAATATATTGTCCGCTCACACGGCCCATAAACATCAGCAGGATACAGGTAGCAAACAAGATAAGCGCTGTACTCAGGTTCGAGGGGGCAATCAGTCCACACACCAAAACTACCGGGATAATGATGGGGAAAAATGCCTGCCGAAGACTGTTGATATATTCTTGTTTAAGCGTTAATGCCCGGGCTACGTAAATGATCAGCGCAATTTTCGCCATTTCGGAGGGCTGAAAACTAATGCCCGCCACACTAATCCAACGGTTTGCATCATTGATATTCGTCCCAAAAAAGAGGGTAAAAATCAGTAGTGGTATAGTTAGCAACAACATCGGTCGCGCAAACTGCTGATAGCGCCGATAATGAATCAAATGACACAGATAAACCAAAAAAAGCCCAAATGCCAACTTCACAATGTGCCCCACAATCATGCCCGTGGTATTGCCCCCACGACTCCGCCAGGCCTCCCAACCAGAGGAAGAAAAAACGGCCAGTATGCTGAATAAACTCAGCACAGCCACGATCATCCAGATGGTACGATCGCCCCGAAGTTCTGCTGCTATGCGGTTACCGAGACTCATGGGGTGGTGATTGGTGGAGTGGTGATTGGTGACTGGTGGTGATTAGTTGTTGGTAGAATTCGAGGTATTGGGTGGCGGCTTTTTCCCAGGTAAACTGGGCTGCCCAAGTTTGCATTCGGGTGGATTTTTCAGGGTCGGAATTGAAGGCACGGATGCCGGTTTCGAATGTTTCTTTGATCGTTTGTGGTTCAAAATCAGTGAAATAATAGGCTTCGCTTCCACCAATTTCCGGTAGGCTGCTGCGGTCAGAAAGAAAAACTGGTTTCCCAAGCGACATGGCTTCCACTACCGGCAATCCAAAACCTTCAGAAAGTGAAGGAAAAAGAAGTGCTGTGCAATTGGTATAGTACCCCAACTTGGCTTTGTCGTCCACTGGTCCACAAAATTCTATCCGATCATTCACGCCATATTTTGCTGCTTCTTCTTCAATTTTCGCCCGATATCCCCGGCTGTCTGGCCCTGCGATAATCCATTTATATTGCTCAAATGCCGCCAAAATGGGCATCAAAACGTGGTAGTTTTTCTTTGGGTGGATGCCGATGGAGAAGAGGTAGGGGTGAAGGTTGAGGGGTTGAGGGGTTGAGGGGTTGAGAGGTTGAGGGTTTAGGCTGCCTCCGTTGTAGATCACGCGTTCAATCATTCCGCCCGGCACTGATAATTGCTGGTGTACCAGTTGCCGCACATATTCCGAGATATACACCAGGCCTTTTGCCCGATTGATTTTTTGCTGAATGGTGGCCAAACGCCGTCTCTTTTTCGCTGCTGAATAATCCGGGCGATCCAAAAAATTCAGGTCATGTATCGTGATTGCAAGGGGCGTTTTGCTGCTTTTCGGCATATATTCCGAATCCTGATGCATGCAGTGCCACAACGATTCACCAAAAGATGGCCCGATGAACTTATGCCAGGGTTTTACGGACTTATACGTCATCCCTTCCCCAAACTCGCCCTTGCGCTCGGCTGGAACCAGGCAGGCAAAACCCAAAGATTGATCACCCTCCTTCGCTAAAGCTACGGCGGGTAAAAAAGCATGTCCCAACTGGAGGCAATACTGCCCCAGACCGGAGTATGGGTTTCGCAAACGTTCCATTTCTAAAGCGATGGTTGGCATTTGTTAGTGATTGTTGAATCTCCTTTGCAAAAGCTAAGGCGAGATTTTACTGTGATTAAAGTGACATTCATCATCCATCATTCCTCATTCATCATTATCAATACCGCTTCCCGAAACTGCTCCCCCCGATCCTCATAATTTTTGAACAAATCAAAACTCGCACACGCCGGACTGAGTAAAACGGTGTCGCCTGCCTGAGCGAAATTTGCTGCTGCTTTCACTGCTTCTGCCGCACTTCCTGTCTCCTCAATCGGCTTTTTCATTCCGCCGAACACGTTGATTATCTTTGAATTATCCACGCCCATGCAAACGATGGCCTTCACCTTTTTTTTCACCAATTTCAAGAGGGGTGTATAATCATTCCCCTTGTCCTGGCCGCCGACGATCCACACCGTCGGCGTATCCATCGCCTGCAAGGCGTAGAAAACGGAGTCTACATTGGTTGCTTTCGAGTCGTTTATCCAGGTTACACCGCCGATTTCGGCCACTTTTTCCAGCCGATGCGGCGGCGGCACAAACGTGTTCAATCCTTCTTGAATCTTACCCGACTCCGCACCCAGTAACAACGCGACGCGAATGGCGCATACCGCGTTGAACATATTGTGCGGACCGCGCAGATTGCTTTTGGTCAGATCAAAGGCTTCTTTGCCGACCTTGATCTGCCCGTTTTTGAAAAAGCCTTTTCGGATGGCGATTTCTTTGGGGCTTGTTGAAGTCAGGCGGTGACTTGACATAGCCGCTTGACTTTTCACGATTGGGTCGAACCCGTTGTAAATGAACTTATCGCCTCGTCGCTGATTCATCGTCACTCGAAACTTGGAGGCTGCGTAGTTTTCCAGTTTGTAATCGTAGCGGTCCAAATGGTCGGGAGTAATGTTCAGCAGCAGGGCAATTTTGGGTCTAAACTGCTGAATATCATCCAATTGAAAGCTGCTTGTTTCCAAAACAAAAACCCTCTGCGCCTCCGCGCCTCTGCGGTTTATCATATCTTCCAAAACCATTCTCGCAAACGAATTCCCGACATTCCCGCCTTTGCGCACGTCCAATCCTGCGGTATTTAAGACATGATAAGTCAACTCGGTGGTCGTCGTTTTACCATTTGAACCCGTGATGGCAACGATCTGGCATTTTCCCGCATGTCGATACCCTAATTCTATCTCCCCAATCACGTTGATTCCTTTCGTACGCACGGCTTTCATTACTTCACTCTTTTCAGGAATACCCGGGCTTTTGATAATCTCATCGGCGTTCAATATTTGATTCAGCGTATGTTGATTTTCTTCCCAGGCAATCCCAGCTTCATTGAGTTCCTTTTGATACTCCGGTTTAATCGCGCCTTTATCGGATACAAATACGTCATAGCCGAGGTGTTGAGCCAATAAGGCCGCACCTGTGCCGGATTCCCCGGAGCCGAGTATGACGAGTCGTTTTTTCATGTTTTTATCTGAACACCGATAGAACCGATTTTACTGAAACCACCGAATCGGTGTTCCTTAAATTAATTCGGTGGTATCAGTGTTTTCGGTCAATTCGGTGTTCTCTCAGTTTATTCCGTGTTCCTACCGAATCTTCAAAGTAATAATCGTCGCCACCGCCAACAAAATCTGCACAATCCAAAAACGCACAGAAATCGTCACTTCATGATACCCTTTCTTCTGATAATGATGGTGCAACGGAGCCATCAAAAACACCCTTCGCCCTTCTCCGTATTTCCGTTTGGTATATTTGAAATACCATACCTGGATAATCACTGATAAATTCTCCACCAAAAACACTCCACACAACAGTGGAATCAATAACTCTTTTCGCGTCACAATTGCCAGTGCAGCTATAATTCCGCCCAGGGTCAAACTTCCCGTATCGCCCATAAAAACCCGGGCCGGGAACACATTGTACCACAAAAATCCAATACATCCACCCAGCAGACAAGCTGAAAAAATCACCAACTCACTGCTATACGGGATATAGAAAATCTTCAAAAAATCAGCCGCCACGGAGTTGCCACTTAAATAGGCCAACATCCCCAATGCTGCAATCACAATAGCCGAAACACCCGCCGCCTGACCATCTAAACCATCCGTCAAATTCGCTCCATTACTCACTGCCGTAATGACTAAAATGACCATGATAACAAAGAAAATACTGCTTAAATTCCCGATATTATCCCCTAAAAACCACAGAAAGCGCGAATAATCGAGCTCATTGTTTTTAAAGAACGGCACATTGGTAATTGCAGCTTTCACATACACCATTTCCTTGTAGGTATTGGGGGCAGTTGGATCTTTGACAAAAAGCGTCTCCATGATCTCATAACCTTTTTCATTGGCCACTTCAGGTTCCATTCGTACCACCACTTCGTCATTTACCAACATGGTAATCCCTACAATCAATCCCAATCCTACCTGTCCGAGTATTTTAAATTGGCCTTTCAGCCCTTGTTTATCTTTTTTAAACACCTTAATGTAATCATCCATAAAACCAATCGCGAACATCCAAACGGTGCTGAACAACATGAGCAAAATGTACACATTATCGAGCCGCGCCATCAGCAAACAAGGAATCAGCGTAGCTGCCACAATGATGATACCGCCCATCGTTGGGGTGCCTGCTTTTGAGGTTTGTCCTGCCAGTCCAAGATCACGAACCGTTTCGCCAATCTGCAGGGAGCGCAACCAATCAATAATCCGCTTCCCAATAATCATCGAAATCAGCAGCGATAAAATCATCGCTAATCCCGCCCGAAACGAGATGAATTTGAACAAACCCGCGCCCGGCAGGTCGTAATGTTCCTGTAGATATTCAAATAGGTGGACAAGCATTGATTGATTCGATTGATTCGATTTTTGACGATTGATTCGATTGATTCGATTGATTCGATTGACTAGCAAAGCCTGGCATAATCACTCACGCTGTGTTGGCTGCTCAAATTTGGTTGTGGGGCGATGTTGCATCGCCCCGCAACCTGCTCAAAATCAAAATAGTAGTCCCTCCACTATTTTATCTTTACCCGCCATAGCTTCAGCGAAGGCGGGTCATTATTCATCATTTATCATTCATCATTCCCTATTCATCATCCATCATTCCCTATTCATCATTTCCTATTCATCATTCATCATTTATCATTCATCATTCCCTATTCATCATTCATCATTCATCATTCATCATTCCAAACATAATCGCTTTATCATCAAAAGGATATTTCACCCCCATGATCTCCTGATATTTCTCGTGTCCTTTGCCCGCCACCAGAATTATGTCATTCGGACCCGCGAGTCTTATAGCCGTTTTGATGGCTTGCTGGCGGTCTTGAATGGTGAGCGTCTTGCGCAATCCTTCCGCATCCAATCCCGCTTCCATCTCTTTTAATATCTCCGCCGGATCTTCGGTCCGTGGATTATCGCTGGTTAAAATCAATTGGTCGCTAAGTCGGGCACTTACCTGAGCCATGAGCGGTCGTTTGGTTTTGTCGCGGTCGCCGCCCGCACCGGTTACGGTAATGATGCGGGAAGATTTCTTTTTCAATTTGGCAATTGTTTCCAGCACTTTTTCAAGCGCGTCGGGCGTATGGGCGTAGTCAACGATGCCAATGCAGCCCGCTTTTGAAGGATGATTCAGGTAGTCAAACCGGCCTTCTGCCCCGGGGAGATTGCTTAACGCAGTGAGAATTTCAGATTTTTCAAGTCTTAAAGATTTGGAAAGTCTCGACACCAGCGTTGCCACGCCATACGTCGCTGCGAGATTATACGCGTTGAATTCCCCAATCATCCGTGCGTGTATTTGCGCTCCGTCTATTTCCAAATGCAATCCCTCCAGGCTGTTTTCAATGATTTTTGCTTTAAAATCAGCAGGCTTTTTTAATCCGTAGTTTCGTTTTTCCGCACGGGTGTTTTGAAGCATTACCGCGCCGTTTTTATCGTCGGCATTGGTGAGTGCAAAGGCTGTTTTGGGTAAATCGTCAAAGAACTTTTTCTTCGCATCGCGGTATTCAGCGAAGGTTTTGTGATAATCCAGGTGGTCGTGACTAAGGTTGGTGAATACCCCGCCGGCGAACGTCGCGCCAGCAATTCTGCGCTGATGTACCGCGTGACTGCTGACCTCCATGAACACCTGGCCACATCCTGCATCGGCCATTTGGCGGAGCAATTCGTGCAATCGAACCGCATCCGGTGTCGTGTGTGTACTTGGGATCACCTCCTCCCCTACCCTGTTTTCTACCGTTCCGATGAGGCCACATTTGTACCCCAATGCGGAGCATAACTGCCAAAGCAGGGTTACGGTGGTTGTTTTTCCATTGGTGCCCGTTACCCCGATGAGCGCTATTTCTGCGGAGGGGTTGCCGTAGTAATTGGAGGCCATTTGGCCTAAGGTTTCGGCAGAGTCAGCGACGCGTATCGTAGTGAGTGTACTGAGGCGGTGACTTGAAGTCACCGCCTCAGTATGCACAATTGCCGCTGCGCCATTTTCTATTGCCTTGTCAATGAACTGATGACCATCCACCGCCACACCGCGCACGGCCACAAACACATCTCCCGGCTGCACAGCGCGACTGTCGAACCGGATTTGACCGATTTCGATGTCCGTACTGCCTTGTGCTTCAAGCACTTGCAGACCTGTGAGGAGATGTTTGAGTGTCATGTTTTACTTTGTTATTACTCTAAAAAAAGCACACAAGTCTGCCCGCTCGCTCGCGTTCCTGGTGCCAAACTTTGCCGCCGCACCTTGCCTACGCCTTCCACGCGCACTTTACAACCTCTATTTTCCAGCAGATAAATCGCGTCTTTCAAACCCATACCAACCACAGAAGGGATATTTTTATCGCCCACGGTCCGGTTTTGCATGGTTAGTCCAAGGCTGTCTTTGGCAATAATTACTCCCCATTCTTCCAAATCTGCGGCAGGGTTGAAATCCAGCCCAAGCCAGCGGAGACTGCCCTCTATATCTTTTTTTGAACCCGCATCATAACTCGGCATCTGGCTGTATTTCAGGGGCAATGGTTTTTCTGCATTGATTGGTTTGTGCATTTCAGCCTTCATCGCAAAGCATTTATCCGCGATCTGGCGAAACACGGGCGCCGCAACTTCTGAGCCGTGATAACCGCCGCGTTCTGGCTCGCTAATCACCACAATACAGGAATACACAGGGTTGTCAGCTGGGAAAAACCCACAAAAACCTGCCTGGTGCCGAATACCCTTGGAGGCCCGGAATTTGTGATAATTCAACTGTGCCGTCCCCGTTTTACCTGCTATCGCATAGTACACCGGGTTAATATTCTTTGCTGTGCCCGTTTCTACCACTTCTTTCAGTAATTCCTTGGCTTGGCGAATGGTGTTTTTGGAGGCAATGCTTCGTTTAATGGTGTAGGGTCTAAATTCTTTAATTACCTCGCCGTAATGTTCCGTGCGTTGCACGAGGTATGGTTTCATCATGCGACCATCGTTGGCCACGGCGTTGTAAAACGTGAGCATTTGAAGCGGGGTGAGCAACATTTCATATCCAATGCTCATCCAGGGAAGTGTAGTGCCGCTCCACTCACTTTTGGGGTCTTTGGGATCTTTTAGAATCGGATTTTCTTCCCCCCCGATTTCAATGCCTGTGGGCATATCAAGATTGAAATCACGCAGGTGTTTTACAAAGGCCGATGGGTCGTTTTTGAAAAACTTCTGCGTAAGTGTTGCGGTGCCCACGTTGGACGATTGAGCGAAAATCTGACGGATGGTCATGGAGTCGAGGCCATGCGGCATAGCATCCACGAGTTCTTCCTCGTAAATCTTCACTTTGCCGCCGTAAACGGGTATTTTTTCTTCAAAATCCTCCAATTCACCCGCTTCCATCATGGCCATGAAGGAAGCCAGTTTAAAAATAGAACCAGGTTCTACACGCTCACCCACAGCATAGTTGTAGGTCTCCCAGTAGCCTGTTTTACCGTTCGACTCTGTGCGACCGATATTGGCGATGGCACGGATTTTTCCGGTTTTTACCTCCATCACGATGGCACAACCATGATCGGCATTGTGGACTTGGCAGGCACTGAGCAGGGCAGCTTCCGCGGCATCCTGGATATTGATGTCAATGGTCGTTACCACATCATCGCCGGAGGCGGGTTCAATTTCTGCGAGGTCGTTGACCGGGATATACACGTCTCCTGGCACCCGAAGCATCAGTTGTTTGGGCTGATTGTCTCGTTTTCCGTCCAGAATGGTATTGAAACTACCTTCTATTCCCACTGGTAGCGCCCCTTCTCTTTGGGCATATCCGATGGTTCGTTGGGCCAAAATCTTAAAGGGCCGTTCCCGTTTGCTGATCTGTTCGGCGATAAAACCACCCGCGTGGCGGCCCTCCCGGAATATTGGAAAACTCTTGATTAACAGATACTTGGAATAAGAAAGGTTCTTTGCAATCGGCACATATCGAATCCCTCTTGTCCGCGGATCAGCGGCGCGCAAAGTATCGAGCCATTGGCGGTATGCCCCGGGCGTATATTGCTGATCAATATAGGTAGAGAGCAACCAGGAGAGGCTGTCCACGGCCTGATCGTTGAAGATTTCAGACGTGAGTCCTTCAGCTTTTGCGTCAAAATGTATGTCAAAGAACGGCAAGGAAGTCGCAAGCAAAGAGCCATCATCCGCCAAAATATTCCCCCGCTGACTGGGCACATCTACCAGTTTCACATATAAACTATCTGCCTTCGCTTCCCATTTGTGTGCATCCGTAACCGTCAGTGTAAACAATCGCGTCAAAATCACAACCGCCACGATGAGTACTACGGCGGCAACCGAGTACACACGGACAAGGACTTCGTTTTTGATGTTTAACACGGTTTATTAATGATGAATGATGAATTATTCTACCCGTATCACTTTCAGCCCCTTATTCTCCAGATCCAATCCCATCGGCTCCATACTTTCATCTATTTGTGACTGCATGGATTTATACATCGTTTCGCTTTTAATAGAAGTGTATTCCCATTTAAGCTCCTTAATTTCTTTTTGCAATGACTGTATCCGGCGCACGCCTTTTTCGGAATAATGCGCATTGGCGATATACAGAATGCCCAAACCACCCAAAAAGAGCAGGAATTGAAAGTTGCCAAATACCAAATCTGTGGTGTGGCGACTTACGTTTAAGGCATTGAGTAATTTGTTAGCCATTGTGGGAATGAGATCAATGTGGTCAATGTGGTCAATGTGGACAATGTGGTCAATGTGGGGAATGTGATTAATGTGATTAATGTGATTAATGTGGTCAATGTGTCCCGCCTACGCTTAGGATTCGGCGGGTAAAGTGATTAATGCAGGGATTCATACGATTGATTCTATTGATTTGATTGACAAACGACCATATTCCCCACATTGTCCACATTCCCCACATTGATCTCATTACCTAATTTTTGCTGCTACTCGGAGTTTTGCGCTTCTGGATCGGGTGTTTTGTTTGGTTTCTGCTTGGCTGGCTTCCACGGGCTTTTTGGTTATCATATCCCAGGTTTTTGTGATGTTTCCGTAAAAATCCTTGTCCGGTTCGCCTGCTACATTGCCTGTTTTCATAAAATTCTTCACCATCCGGTCTTCCAGCGAGTGGAATGTAATGATGGCCAATCGTCCGCCGGGCGCAAGCATTTCGAGTGCGTCTTTCATAAAATCTTCCAGCGAACCCAATTCATCGTTTGCTTCCATCCGAAGGGCCTGGAATACCTGCGAGAGGTAGCGCATTCGTTCGCCGAGAAGGTTTCTGCTGCACAATTCGACCAAATCGCCTGTGGTGCGGAAGGGCTTTTTTTCTCTTTCCTGCACCACTGCAAGTGCCAATGTTTTGGAATTCCGCACCTCGCCCAGTTCACTGAAAATACGCTGCAATTCCACCGCACTACGGGTGTTCAGCAAATCAGCGGCGGTTTCTACCTCGTGGCGACTCATCCGCATATCCAGATCGGCCTCAAAGCGATACGAAAATCCGCGCTCGGCAGTATTCAGCTGGTGACTGCTTACTCCCAGATCGGCCAAAATGCCTGTCACGGTGCCTGCGCGAATTCCTTCTGCCCGCAACTGTCTTTTCAAATGCCTGAAATTGGACGGCACGAACAAAAAATCCGGATTGGTCGAAAACGCCTCCTGTTCCGTGTTTCGTTTCGCGTCTTCGTCCTGATCAAAGGCAAACAAGCGGCCTTTCCCGCCCATTTTTTCGAGGATCAATTTGGAATGACCACCCCCGCCAAACGTAGCATCTACGTAAACGCCACCAGGCTTAACCCCCAGCAAATCAATGCTTTCGTGTAAAAGGACGGACTCGTGGTACTCCATCTATCTTTAATGATAAATGATGAATGATGAATTTAAGGATGAATGATGAATGATGAATGATGAATACTAAGCGCGTCGGAAATTCATCATTTATCATTCATCATTCATCATTACTATCCCCCATCACATCGTTGGCCAAATCGGCAAATTCGTTCGGATCAAATGCTGCGGTGGATGCGTAGTGCTCAGGCGACCAGATTTCGATCTTGCCGTTCATCGCGAGCAATACTGCTTCCTTGGCGATACCCGCATAATCCAACAAAGGCTTCTGCAACAGGATTCTGTCCGCGCTATCAGTCGTAAGAGGGTATGCTCCGTAGTGAAAGGAGCGTACAAAGGCGCGGTTCCGGTCATTGAAACTATTGAGACGGCTCAACTTGGCAGCGATGCCGTCCCAGACCGGTTTGGGGTAAAGTGTGAGACACTTCTCAAACCCCCGGTTTACTACAAACTCATACGCCGCAGCCTCGCCGTTAGCACCTGCACTTAAAGCAGGTAACTGACGGAGCAGCGCGGTAGGTAAGCGCAAGCGACCCTTATCATCAAGGGACACCGGATATTCACCGATGAGTTGCATTGTAGTGTGGGACTGTTAATTCTGCTAAGTATGAGTCGGGACAAATGTGGGATCGGTCACCAATTCACAGGGACAAAAGTAATGGCAGTTTCCATATTTTCCCACAAATCACCACTTTATGTTCATTTTTAAAAATAAAAATTTTTAACTATTTTATAAAATATTGATTATCAATGTTTTAATAAAAATAAAACTTTTGTTCTTTTTTAAAATTTTTCCACAAAAATTAAAAACTATCCCCTAGGACGCCAAAGTATCGATGAAAAAACTTCCGCAAGTGCGTTAATTCCACGACAATTGGAGCACAAAAGTAAAAACAAGTGACAAAATGAGAACTTTGTGGGAAAAAGTGGAAGCCGTTGTTTTTTTCGGGCTGCCCTGTGGGAAAAAGTGGAACTAACACACGCTCACTTCGAACAATGGCAGCGTTTTGCCTGTGTGTATCCTGAATAGGTCAGTTGAGCGCCAGAGGGCGTTGATTGTTCCAAAAATTTGGTCTCGACAATATGTAGCAGTAAATTATAACCTGAATCCCCAATTATAGGTATTTTGTGGCCCCATTTCAATCGATCGCTTTAATATGAGAAACATAATCCTTAGCATCTGGCTAACCATTCCTTTCTGCGCCCTTGCTCAAACGCCATCTCCCTGGGAAGTTGGTCTTGGGGCAGGTATTGGAGGATATGTTGGTGAAACCAATCAAATACGCTTTGGGGAGCCCTTATTTGGCATCCATCCCACATTTGACCTGCTGGCGCGTTACAAAACCAACAATAAATTCGCCATCCGAATCAATCTGCAATACGCCAATATTTCTGGCAATGATGCCAATTTCGCAGAACCAGCCTGGCAAAAACGGAGGGGCTTTTCTTTCTCCGCCCCACTCGTCGAACTGGCCGCCATAGGCGAACTCTACCCCTTCGGTCAGTACAAAATGCGGGGCCGTAAATCCCGCAAACTCAGCGACACCCGCCGCCGAATCCTCCCATTCCTCGCATTCGGCATCGGAAGTACGTATACCAATCCCGAGGTGTTCTGGAACGACGAAACCCCCAATGAATATCTGGACCCCGAACTCGCTAAACTTGACAAAAAGAATCCCAACCCGCTGAATCTTAGCATTCCAGTAGGCTTGGGCATTCACTTCAGCCTCAGCAATCGCCTCTCCCTCAAAATCGAAGCCCTGGGCAGAGCACCTATACATGATTACCTGGATGGCATCAGCATCGCCGGCGACCCGGAACAAAATGACTTGTTTTGGTCCACCCAAGCCGGACTTGCCTATGCCTTCGGCAAATCTTCCAAAAAAATCCGTAGCCCTCGAAAAACCTCAAAAGGGGAAGAAAAGCCGCCCGCACCCGACCGGGATGGCGATGGAATCCCCGATGATCGCGACGAATGCCCGGATGAACCTGGCCTCCGCAGTCTTTTTGGCTGCCCGGATCAGGATCGCGACGGCGTGGCCGACAAAGACGACCAGTGCCCCACCGAGGTCGGACTGTATGCCCTTTATGGCTGTCCTGATAGAGACGGTGATGGGATTGCCGACAAAGATGATAGTTGCCCCGATATCAAAGGTTCCGCAGCTTACCGCGGCTGCCCGGCCATAGACCGCGATCAGGACGGCGTGGCGGATGCAGAAGACCTTTGTCCGGATATGCCCGGAAAACTGCATTGGAAGGGCTGCCCGGATTCTGATGGGGATGGAATTCCAGACAACTATGACGTTTGTCCAGGCATCGCCGGACCCGCACACCTGCGCGGTTGCCCGGATTCTGACGGCGATGGCGTGGCCGATAAAGACGACGAATGTCCAACGATTCCTGGACTGATAGAACTAAATGGCTGCCCGGAAACGCTTCCCCCGGTATCTGGGGTCCCTTACAAAGCCGTTTATTTTGGCTCCACCCTGCAAGATTGGCACAATACCTCCGTGACCACGCTCGAGGAAGTAGTCCTGATTTTGGATACCGACCCCGACCTTTTTGGGCGAATAGAAGGCCATACCGATGATACGGGCCGGCAACCCGCCAATGATCTTTTATCAGAAAAACGCGCTAAAAAATGCCTGGATTACCTCGTATCCCGGGGAATTGACCCAAAACGCCTCAATTATGTTGGTTATGGCTCACAAAAGCCTATTGTGTCGAATGATTCCCCCGAGAGCCGCCAGTTAAACCGACGCGTAGAGGTGTATTTTTATCGAAAAATGTGATTCCAACGATAAAGTATGGATTTTGGAAAACTCATTTCTGTTGAGCAGGTAGATTTTCAGCTACCACTCGAGCCCATTCCAAATGCCGCTTTGCTCGCCGCATTGCCCAAGACAAACGCACCGACGATTTACCTCGGTCCAACTGGCTATAATATGAAACCCTGGGTTGGCAAATGGTATCCGCCGGGTGCCCGAGAACAGGATTTTTTGCGGCATTATGCAGCACAATTCAACACCATAGAATTTAATACCACCCATTACCGGATGCCAGACCCCAGCACCGTTCGCCGTTGGCGAGAGGCAGTTCCGTCAGATTTCCGATTTTGCCCAAAAGTGCCCCAAACGATCAGTCATGCCCGGGATTTGGGCTTAAACAGCGCGGAACCTGATATTTTTTGCGCTGCCTTGGACGATTTTGGGGAAACCCTGGGCTGTAGTTTTCTTCAGTTGCCGCCCCATTTCGCACCTAAGGACCTGCCCGCTTTGAGGCTATTTTTGGAAAAATACGCCTCCAGAACTCCCCTTTCGGTAGAAGTACGCCATCCCGCTTTTTTTCAGGCTTGTAAAGAATCGGAGGCCTTTTTTGAACTTTTAAAACAACATCAGGTAGCAGCCGTGATTACGGATGTTTCCGGACGGCGGGATGTGTGCCACCTGCATCTGACGAATGCCCGGACCCTGATCCGGTTCGTAGGCAACGGTCTGCATCCCAGCGATTATACACGGGTGGAGGAATGGGCAGAACGGCTGAAAAACTGGTTTGACCAGGGCTTGCATGAGGCTTATTTTTTTACACACGAACCGGACAACCTGCTGGGTCCGGAACTGACGGAGTTTTGCGCCCAGACTTTTAGTAAAATAATGCCCGGCGTAGCGCTGCGCGGCCCAAAGCCCGTGGCAGGACAACAAGGAAGCCTTTTTTAAGTCCGTTTTGGCTTTCAATAAATCCGCATCGCGGCCAAGCCCAAAGGGCGGAAAATAAAAACCGCATCGCGGTGACATTATAGTAGCCCAAAGGGCGGAAAATAAAAACCGCATCGCGGTGACATTATAGTAGCCCAACGGGCGGAAAATAAAAACCGCATCGCGGTGACATTATAGTAGCCCAAAGGGCAGGTCAGAACCGCATCGCGGTGACATTATAGTAGCCCAACGGGCGGGTCAGAACCGCGTAGCGGTGACATTATAACAATGATTAAAAATGCCACCGCTACGCGGTTCCGAAAAACATTCTACGCTTACGCTACTATAATGTCGCCGCGATGCGGCTTTTTCAGAATTTGGAAATGTACCCTGATCTAAAACGAACGGCTTTTTAGAAATGATTGTAGATACCACGCCCGATTCCTCCTTTTTTTGGAACCTTTGCCGCTCATTTCCAACCATTTCGCGATGAATCGATACCTAACGCTATTTTTTATACTTGCCTTGTTTGCAGCCTGTGAAACGCCCCCTACTAAACCCGGCGATCCAAACAACCCGCCGGAGTACACCAAGGCTGACTTGCAAAAACTCCGTTGGATAGAAGGAAATTGGAAAAGTGAGGTGATGGGGACAGGTTATTATCAGACCTATCATTTCCCGACGGATAGCAGTTTGCAAATCACGTCTTACCAATTTAATGGACAGGACAGCTCCGGCACAAACATTTCCACCGTCTATTGGCGGAATAATCATCTCTACCTTGGCCCAAATGGCGAATGGGTGGCAGTTCTACTGGATAAAAACGTTTTCCAGTTGGCGCCGGTTCGCTCTGGTTGGTTTTACATTTCCTGGACAAAAGATCCCGAAAAAGACGAGTGGACTGCTGTGCAGCAAAAACCTGATTTTACCCGCACCATTAAAATGAAGCGGCAGCCGCCATTGGAGGAGTTATTGAAAAACAAAGCGGCTAATCCTGCTCCCACGCAGTAGGCGGAAACTCGCTATTCGGAGTAAATAGCCAATCCACCCCTACCCTTCTTCCAGTCGGATAAAATAAACCAGCCCCGCTTCATCTATTACGCCGACGAGCGCTCCTGAATCGTCGGTTACGCCTAAGATGCCGAAACCGCCTTGACGGATCAAATAACTGACTTTGACTAGTGACTCGTCTAGGTGAACCACTTCAGGACGATGGGCGTATTGACTGATTTCGGAGGTTACGTCGGGTTTGCGCATGGCCCGAACGATGTCGTCATGTTCAAGCATGCCTACCAGACGATCGTTTAGGTCAAACACCAGAAAATGGCGTTCCAAACCGCGACGCATGACCTCAATGGCCGAAAGCATCCAATCGTTGGAGCGCAGCCGCGTGAAAGTTGGTCTGACGACATCGCGGGCTTTGAAGCGGGAAAGCAGATGCTCGGTTTGCACATTGCTGTTTTCAGCCCGTGCGGCCCAAATGACGAAAAAGCCCAAAATACTGAGCATAAAATCTCCACTCCATATACCCGTGGCAATCAGGAGCAAGGCAATGGCTTGCCCCAGCCAGGCCGCGATTTTAGTCGCTTTCGGGCGGCCCAACCACATGGAGAGTAAAGCCCTGAATACACGTCCGCCATCCATCGGGAAAGCGGGAATCATATTAAAAATGACCAAAGCCACATTAATAAAGGCCAGTTTAATGCCAAAATGCAGGAAAGGAGATAAAAAATATCCAGATTCCGTCACGATTTCCGAGCCGATATCCGCTCGAACTGCATAGGTGAACAACTCCACAAGCTCCCCTTCTGCAAAAAAACCAATGCTTGCAAATAAAAGCACCGCAATCACCACATTCACTGCCGGACCAGCAATCGCTACAACAAACTCCTGGAACGGTTTTTCCGGCATCTTTTCCAGCCGCGCCACGCCACCAATAGGCATTAATACAATGTCGCGTGTTTTAACGCCGTATCGTCGGGCGGCAAGGGCGTGGCCATATTCATGCAGTAACACACACAAAAACAAGGTCATAAACAGGCCCGTGAGCCAAATCGTTTCTATAGTACCCAATCCTTGACCTTGAGCGTGCCAAAGAATGTAAATAAAGATCAATCCGAAAGTCCAGTGAAAAAAAACGGGGATTCCGAGCCAGGTGAATATTTTGAAAGAACCTTGCATGGGCAGGTTTGGATGGTTAGGTGGTGATTGGTTAAGTGGTGATTGGTTAAGTGGTGATTGGTTGATTGGTGCTTGGCATGAGTCAAACCCCAAACCTGTTTTTTAGTTGTTGTTTGCTTGTTTTTTGGGTTTTTGGGCCAGTATAATGTACTGGTAGTCCAGCACGTCTTTGTCCACCTTCGTCACGATGAAGCCTGCAGCTGTCATTTCCCGCTCTACCTGGCTGAGGGAAATTTTGTACTCGTCTGGCGGCCCCACGGGGAGGTTATTTTTTTTGAAATCAATGATGAGCAATTGCCCGCCAGGGACCATGCCTTTCGAAAGGGTCTGAAGGTACTGTACCCGATTTTCAATGTATGCATACGTGTTGACAATCACCACATTATCTGCTTCTTCGGGTTTGAGTAGCGGATCATCATACTTGGCCAGGCGACTTTCAAAGCGGTCGCGATACACTTCCGGGAGCCTTACCCGAACACTGTCCAGAAAATTGATGAATCTTGGATCTATATCAATGGCAATCACTTTTTCAGCTTTAGGCACCAGTCTGAAGGTAAAATAGCCTGTTCCGGCACCAATATCGGCCACCGTTTGGCCCTTCATGTCGCCTAAAAAGGAGATGACCAGCTCGGGTTTTTGCCAGATGCCTCGGTTTTTATCCTCAAAGTCGGCTACCAGGCTTTCAAAATTGCCCGGCCCGGATTTTGGGAAAGGCATTTGGTCAGAAACCGTCGTTGCAGGTGCTGGTTTTTGTTGAAAAAGTGCAGGGTCATCCACGCTGGGGCGCGTTTCGTTTTGACACGCAATCAAAAGCGCGGTAAAGAATATAAAAGTAGCAAAGTGCTTCATGTACAAATGGGTAAGCAGAATAGCGACAAATGTAGCAAGCCCGCGTTGAACGAGTTTGAAAAGTTGACCAGCGGGAAAGAATAGACGACCGAAAAACGACTCGGAGGCGTCTATCTTTGCGCGGTTATTTCAAAATCCCATACCAGTATCTCTGCAATTAGTTCCTGTTTGAACCACTAACACAGCACCTTGGCCGCCAATTATCTTAAACCCATTTCCACCCCAATTGGTTTAGCCTTTTGGTCCGCTAATCTCCTGGTAGTGAGCCTGGTGCTTTCGCCGTTTTTGCTCTCGGTGAGCATGTGGTTTTTGGTATTTGCGGCCTGGTGGCATACGGCGCAGAGCATCCAGCAGACCTTGCGCCATCCCCAAACCTGGTGGGCCGTACTGAAAGTTTCGTTTGCGCGGCTTTTTCAAAACCGGCCATTGGGGGCCTTGTTCCTGCTCGTCCTTGTTCCCGCATTGAGTTTTTTTTGGTCGGATGATAAAGCCTATTGGTTGCGTTTGGTGCAAACCCGTCTGCCGTTTCTAGTCCTGCCCTGGGCCTTCGCTAATTTGCCCGAATTTTCCGCAAGACAATGGAAATCAGTGCTTTACCTGCTGGTTTGGTTCATGTTCGGTGTTTGTATTTCCGTAGGTATAAATTTCCTCCTGCACTTCGACGCGATCATCGAGGGACTTGGTCGCGGCAACCCGATTCCAGTGCCGCGCTCGCACGTTCGGTTCAGTCTCATACTGGCCACCAGCATCCTCTCCGGGGCCTGGCTCTGGGGTCAGGGGTTTTATTTGTGGAAGGCCTGGGAACGCAGGTTGTTGGCCCTGGCGGTCGTTTTTTTATTCGTGTTCATCCACGTGCTATCGGTGCGCGGAGGGTTGTTTTCACTCTACGCGGCCATCATTTTTGGACTGATTTGGTATGTTTTGAAAAGCAAAAAATGGTTGACCGGTGTAGCGGCCCTGGGACTGTTAGCGGCTGGACTGTGGGTTGCTACCGAAAATGTGCCAAGCCTTAAAATACGCCTCGCGTACATGAAATACGACTGGGAGCGCTTCCAAAATCAAGACGAAGGGCATCTTTATTCCGATGCGTCTCGATGGATTTCACTCCAGGCCGGTTGGGCCGTTTGGCAGCAAAATCCAATACTCGGCGTGGGTGCAGGCGACCTGCTCAGCGAAACCAGGCGCATGACTGCCGAGTTGCATCCAAGCTACGCGGAAGATCCTCGTTTGCCCCACAACCAGTTCATTTTTATCCTCGCCAGCACGGGATTGTTTGGCTTGGGATTGAGCCTTGTGGCATTTGGTTGGCTGATTTATGCGGGCCGAAACAAGGTCCTGTTTTTGAGTTTTCAAGTCATGGCATTTGCCTCTTTTGTCATCGAATGTACCCTCGAGAATGCGCTTGGGGTGGCTTGGTTTCTCTTTTTTTCACTGTGGTTTTTGGTGCCAAACAAGTCCTTCTTCAAAGGAAAATCGGATTAAACCAAAGTCCTGCCTTAAATTTGCAATAAAAAGAAGCCCATGCAATACCACGCCGATACCGAACACCTACTGTCTCGCATTACGGTTAACCCGAATGTAATGCTTGGTAAACCAACTATAAGAGGTACTCGTCTTACCGTTGAGCACATTCTAAAAGCAACTGTGCGCGGACTTACCTTTGGTCAATTACACGAAGACTTTCCATTTCTTGAACCCGAAGACATTCAGGCTTGCATTTTATATGCTACTCAACTCGTTGAAAACGAACGAGTTTACTCGATATCCGTATAACCTATGTTAAAATTTGTCCTTGATGTAGGGGTCGGCAATAAAACCCTTCAGTTGCTGCGAAATGAAGGCTTTGACGTTATTTCAATTCTTGAAATCGAGCCTTCTATGGATGATTCTGATATCCTCTCCATTGCAGAAAAAGAAGAAAGAATGGTTGTAACAATGGACAAAGACTTTGGAGAATTGGTTTATCGCTCCGGGCGAAATCATAATGGCGTACTATTACTTCGCCTGGAAGATGCCACTGGCGATGAGAAAGCAGAAATCATGCGAAAAATTCTCTTATCCTTTTCAGAACAAATCGAAGGCAGGTTTTGTGTTTTTCAAAACGGACGGCTTCGCATACGTTGAAGTAATACCATGCAAGCTAAAAAATCCTTCGGGCAACACTTCCTAAAAGACGAAAACATCGCCGAGCGCATCGCCAACAGCCTGCAACAAACAGCGAAAACAAGCTGCGTGCTCGAAGTTGGTCCCGGCATGGGTATGTTGACCAAATACCTGCTCGAACATCCCGAATATGAGACGTTTGCGGTGGAAGCTGACCGCGACATGGTGGAATATTTGGGTAAAAACTACCCCGATTTTGCCCAAAAAAACTTGATTTCCAAAGATTTTCTCGACTTTGACGCCCCAGCCTTTTTTGGCGAAAAGCAGTTTTGCCTGATTGGCAATTTCCCTTACAATATCTCCACCCAGATCCTTTTTAAACTCCTGGAATGGCGTGATTTGATTCCAGAGATGGTCGGCATGTTCCAAAAAGAAGTCGCCGACCGCATCGTTTCGCCCCCAGGTTCCCGGGTGTACGGCATCACCAGTGTGTTGGCGCAGGCCTTCTTCAAAACTGAATATCTTTTTACGGTGGAACCCGGCTCCTTCAACCCGCCGCCCAAGGTAGTTTCCGCCGTGATTCGACTCACACGCAAGGAAGATTTTGAACTGGGCTGCAATGAAAAACTGTTCCGAACCATCGTTAAAACCGCATTTGGGCAGCGCAGAAAAATGCTGCGAAACACCCTCAAACCCTTCTTTGACAACGACTTATTAATGAGTGACCCCTACTTTGAAAAACGCCCTGAAACCTTGGGGTGGGAGGAATATGTAAGCTTAGTAAATCGCAGCGGAGATAAATCGCACGCATAAAGCATCTCGAATTTCAATTTTCCTATTATCCTATTTTACATTTTGCGGTTCTTTAACCCATGAAAGAACAACCGTCCTACTACGATCTCGTGTACGCCGTGGTGCGACAAATTCCCCGTGGCCGCGTAACCAATTACGGCGCCATCGCCGATTTTATCGCGCTCGGATCCTCGAGGATGGTCGGTTGGGCTTTGAATAATTGCCACCACATGGATCAGGTACCGGCGCACCGCGTGGTGAATCGCAAAGGCGAATTGAGCGGACGGCATCATTTCGGAACACCAACCCTCATGCAGGAACTCCTTGAAAACGAGGGCATTGAAGTCCAAAATGATTGTCTGGTAAATTTTGAAAAACACTTCTGGCATCCCAGTGAATTGGGCGAAAATTGGGAGGTGTTTGAATAATTTGTTTAAAAGGACAAACCTAAGTCTCAATTTCTCGTTACTTTCGCACCTCTAAAAAGTAATTTGCAACAAACCCGGTCATATCAGCGCCTTGGCGCATGGGCAGTACTGCTGCTTTTCACGGCTTTTTGGTCGTCGAAAACCGTACACGTTTTGCTCGCGCACCATCACGACCACGAAGCAGAACATCTTGTCTGCGATGCCGCGCATGACCCCAATGTTGCACATATTCACGACGATCGCTGGGCTACTGAAGATTGCTCTATCTGCGCGTTCGTTGTTTCAGTACCAGAGCCGTTTTCCCTGCTCTCGCTCCCGAAGTTTTTTCCTAAACTTCCCAATTCGGCCTCGCCCGTTTTTTACCACACCCCTGTTTGCGACAAACAAGTCTGCGACCCGGCCATGCGCCGTGGGCCGCCCGTTGGGTAGGAGGGTTTACTGGTGATTGGTGTACTGGTGATTGGTGTACTGGTGATTGGTGTACTGGTATATTGGTGTACTGGTGATTGGTGTACTGGTATATCGGTGTACTGGTGATTGGTAACTGGTGATTGGTAACTGGTGATTGGTAGATTAGGCTTGTTTCTGTGGTGGAAACAGGTCGCCTATATTTACTCGATAGCTCCAGTCGCGTTTTTTTTCCACTATTTTCATTTTCAAACGCATGCTTAAAAGCAAAGCCTTTTGGCTGGGCTTTTGCTCGTTGGTTTGCAGCCTTGGCTCAAATGCCCAGGATTGTAAACACTCTCTTCGCGGATTCGTCCGGGAAGAAGGTTCGGAGCTGCCCTTGGCGTACGCATCTGTTTTTGTTCGGGAGGCCGGAAAAGGGGCTTCAACGGATGAAAACGGCTATTTTGTGCTCACAAACCTGTGTGCAAACACGGCCTACACCGTGGAAGTGCGGCATCTGGAATGCGAGCACTTCACCGAAATCGTGCGCGTACAGGATGACGTGGAGGTCTGTTTCCATTTGCACCACGACAACACGCTGCTGGAAGTTCTGGTGCACGAAAAAGCCGTAGCGCCACCGCCGACCTATGCAGAATCCCGGGTTAGCCAGGCCGATTTGGCGGCCAGTCAGGGACTTAATTTGGGCGAAACCTTGAAAAAGTTGCCCGGGGTAGCGCTGCTGAACACAGGAGCAACCATTTCCAAACCAGTTATTCAAGGCTTGCACAGCAACCGCATCGCTTTGGTGAACAATGGGGTAGCCCTCGAAAGTCAACAGTGGGGCAGTGAACACGCACCCGAAATTGATCCTTTCACCGCCAACAAAATATCGGTAGTGAAAGGGGCTGCCGGGGTACGCTACGGCGTGGGCGCAATGGCCGGAGCGGTCGTGCTGGAGCCTGCTCCTCTGCGAGCTGTCGAAGGATTTGGAGGCTGGTTGAGTTTCGGTGGTTTTTCCAATGGACGGAGTGGGGTAGCTTCGGGGGCTGTGGATTGGCATCTTCCGAATAAGTCCTTGACATTCAGGCTACAAGGCACTGCAAAACGCAGCGGGAATCTCCGCGCACCTGATTATTTTTTGGGCAATACGGGCGTGGCTGAATTGAATTTTTCAGCCATGGCGGCCTGGAAAAAGGCCCACTGGAACCACGAAATCAGTGGGAGCCAATTCAGTCAGGAGCTGGGTATTTTACGCGCTGCACACGTCGGGAATTTGACCGATTTGCAACGCGCTATTGACAGCCCTACCCCACTCAACAACCGCGACGAATTTACCTACGAACGCAATCGCCCCTACCAATCGGTGCAGCACCAGACCCTAAAATACAAAACGGTGTTACGACTTTCGGACAAATGGAAAGCCACGGGACAGTACAGTTTTCAATTCAACAATCGCCGGGAATACGATGTAGTGCGCAGCACTGGCGCAGCCGCCTCCAAAGCACAGGTCGCATTTCGGCTCTGGACGAACACCCTGGATGCAGCACTCGAACATTTCCCAATCCGGCATTTGCAAGGCGGCATCGGGGTACAGGCAGTGCAACAGACCAATTTTGTGAGCAGGGGTGGGTTTATTCCTGATTATCAATCACTTGGCGCGGGAATTTGGGCCATGGAGCGGTGGCGAAAATTTCACAACCCCTGGGAATTTGAACTGGGGCTTCGCTACGATTACCGGCAAACGGATGCGACTACTGAAGGCAATTTTATTGATTTGGACACGATGGTACGCTTTGGAAATGCGTCCGGGACCTTCGGGGTATTGTATCACCTCGGTCAAGATTGGACCTTCAGTTTGAACACCGGACAGGCTTGGCGACCTCCTCATGTAAACGAATTGTTTGCCCGCGGGGTGCATCACGGAGCGGGAACCTATGAGGAAGGTAATACTAGCCTGCTGCCCGAAAAAGCCTGGAATACCAACTTAAGTGCACGTTTTGAACGGCACAGGTGGTCGGGAACGTTCACGTTGTATCGAAATGCCATTCGGGATTTCATTTACCTGGACCCGGGATTAAATACCGTTTTGACCGTGCGGGGCGCATTCCCGGCATTTTATTATCGGCAGGCAGCACAGGCGGTTTTGCAGGGGATGGACGGCAATTTCAGCATACCGCTTCCTGCGGGTTTTTCGGCAGAAGGCGGTTTTTCGGTTTTGCGCGGGCAACGTTTGTTGCAGGGAGGCGAGTCGGGCTTTGACTGGTTGCCGCTCATGCCTTCCGACCGCTTGCAGTACGGCATCCGTTGGGGAAAACAAGCTCGAAAAACATCCACATTAAGCACTCAACACACCTTTAGCGACACTTATGTGCGGCTTTCAGCTACAAGTGTTCGACGGCAGACACTCCTCCCTGTAGCAGGTTTATTAAAAGAACCTCCTACAGGTTTCACCTTGTTTAACTTGGATGCAGCGCATACAATCCACCTGTTCAAAACCCAAAAACCACTGGAAATCGGGCTGAGCATTCAAAATTTGACCCAGGTGCGTTACCGCGAGTACCTCAATTTTTTCCGGTATTACACGGATGAACCGGGTTTCAATATTGGCTTGCGCGCCAAACTCATTTTTTAAAAACATTCAATTTTTTTTCTAACTACTAAATTTTTTTCATCATGATTCACAACACAAAAATCGCATTGCGTACCCTGCTTTTTGCCTTGCTGGCTTCAGGACTTTTCTTTACTGGTTGTAAAAAAGACGACGACGACACCGCGGAAGAAAATATTACAAAAGTAGAACTTCACATCACTGCCAGTGGCTTTGATAAAAAGTTCGCTTGGGAAGATGCTGACGGAGACGGTGGCAATGCCCCAACCATTGATTCCATCATATTGCCTGCGAATGTGGTCTATTCTGCTCGGATTCACCTCTTTGATGGCAACAAGGAAATCACCTCTGAAATCGAGAAAGAAAGCACGGAGCACGTGTTTACCTTCTTTGCACCTGGCGCCGATCTGACGGTGAATAACCTGAGCACCGACACCGATGGTCAACCCTTTGGTCTGGAGTCTCGATGGATTGTCGGTAACGCATCCAGTGGAAATATGAATATCAAACTTTTCCATGAACCGACCGATAAAAGCAATGCTTTTAGCCCCGGTGGAGAAGTAGATTTTGACATCACTTTTCCGTTGCGGATTCGGTAAAACGAGCGTTCAAGTAAGTGGGGTTATTGAGGCGGTGACTTGGAGTCGCCGCCTCACTTGGCTCCGGGCGTCAACCCCAATTCTTTAAAATCAGTCCAATCTCACAAAGCAACTAGCAATGGTTTAAAATATTTTTAGCCTAAACTAAAAATATTTTAAATACACCCTTACATTTGTGCACAGATTTGCCTTGCCTTAACTGCAAATCTGCGCTTCTATGAAAAAAATACTCCTTGTAATCCTTCTCCAAACTTGCAGCAGTCTGATTTTTGCTCAGATGCAAGGGATTCACAGTATCAAAATATTGGATGCCATTACCCGTGAACCCGTGGTGGCAGCAAGCGTGGTGATTGAAAATCAAACGGGTGGATTGCTGACCGACACCGCTGGCATGTTCCAGGTTCCCAAAAAACTGCTGGACCAAAACGC
>CAZKBH010000002.1:0-22611 GCA_964550795.1 uncultured Saprospiraceae bacterium | reverse complement strand
AGCGTGACCATCCGATCCGTCGGGTACAATGCCTGGAATGGCGAACTGACCGACCCCTCCCGTACCCAAATCATCCTGCTCGAACCCTCCGAAAATGCCCTCGGAACCGTGGTCGTCTCGGCCACCATGCGGGAAGTATCCAAAGACGCCTCGCCCATTCCGGTAGAAATTTACACGCCCAAATTCTTTCAAAAAAACGCCACGCCGAGCATTTTTGAAGCCCTCGGCGTTGTCAACGGCGTGCGCCCACAACTCAACTGCAACGTCTGCAACACGGGCGATATCCACATCAACGGCATGGAAGGCCCCTACACCATGGTCACGATAGATGGGATGCCGATTGTCAGCGGGCTTTCCACGGTCTATGGTTTGAGCGGTATTCCCAATGGCCTGGTGGAGCGGATTGAAGTGGTAAAAGGTCCGGCCAGCACGCTCTATGGCTCCGAAGCAGTGGGCGGCATGATTAACATCATCACCAAAAATGCCCTGACAGCGCCTCGGGGTTCTGTGGATGTTTTTGGCACCAGCATTGGAGAATTTAATCTGGACGCGGCACTCACACAAAGGGTCGGAAAAGCACGTACCATGCTGGGAATCAATTACTTCAACTTCAGCAACCGACTCGATATCAACGGAGACAACTTCACGGACATCACCCTGCAAGACCGTGTTTCGGTGTTCAACAAGTGGAATTTCGAGCAAAAAGACCAGCGAATTGCATCCATTGCCGCCCGCTATGTGCGCGAAAACCGCTGGGGCGGCGAGCTGCAATGGGAGCCACGCTGGCGTGGAACAGACAGTATTTACGGCGAGAGCATTTACACCAATCGGTTTGAGGTGCTGGGCAGATACCAATTGCCCGTTGAAAAACGCCGTGTGATGCTCGATGCTTCCTGGAACCTCCATGATCAGGATTCTTACTACGGCACTACCCCTTTTGTGGCGCAACAACAAGTGGCTTTTGGACAATTGACCACAGATTTGCCTTTGGGTAAAAAACACGATGCCCTACTCGGCGCGGCCCTGCGTTATACCTTTTACGACGACAACACACCCGCCACCGCTAGCCCCGATGGCGTTGCGAACCTCGCTTCGCAGGTATGGCTGCCGGGTGTTTTTGTGCAAGATGAAATCGAAATCAACGCTAAAAATCGCCTCTTGCTGGGCTTGCGATACGATTACAACTCAGCACACGGGAGTATTCTGACGCCTCGTTTGAGCTGGAAATGGGCTAAAAACCCACAGCATATCCTGCGCTTTACCACTGGTTCTGGCTACCGGGTAGCGAATATTTTTACAGAAGATCACGCAGCGCTGACAGGGGCGCGGGAGGTAGTCATTGCCGAAAACCTGCTGCCGGAACGCTCCTGGAATGGCAACCTGAATTTTGTTCGGAAATTTTTCCCCAAACGAGCTGGTTTTATCGGACTGGATGCTTCGGTGTTTTACACGTATTTCTCGAATCAAATTCTCCCGGACTACGATACTGACCCCAATCAGATTATTTTTGACAATCTGGACGGCCACGCCGTGTCATCAGGGGTTTCGCTGAACCTGGATTTTAATTTCCTGAACGGGCTGAAAATCATCGCCGGAGCAACCGCGATGGAGGTCTATCAGATAGAAAACGGGGTTCGTTTGCCGCAGTTTTTTGCACCTCCCTTTTCCGGCACCTGGACCGTGACGTATCCGCTGACCAAGTGGGATCTGAGTTTCGACTACACAGGCAACCTGAACAGTCCGATGCACCTCCCTACCCTACCCAATGATTTTAGACCCGAGCAGTCGCCCTGGTTTTCCATTCACAATGTGCAGATTACCAAGCAATTAAAGCATGGACTTGAATTGTACGCCGGGGTAAAAAACCTGTTTGGATTCTTTCCCCGGGAGCAAGTGATCCTGCGCGCTTTTGATCCATTTGACAAACAAGTTGAGGTGAACAACCCCAACGGCTACACGTTCGACCCGACCTATAACTACGCGCCGATTCAGCGGCAGCGGGTGCTGTTGGGCCTGCGTTGGACTTTGTAAAAATGGTCTAATGCATCTGCTTTTACCGTTATCTCAGCCTTGTCATCTTGTCGAGACCAGTCCGTATCAAGTGCGCTTTGGAAGAATTTTTGCACATTCGAGTACTCAAAAGTGCAAGTACTCGGGTTATGCGCACTTGATGCGGACGGGTCTCGACAAGATGACAAGGCTGGGGATTAGCGACAAGCCCAACGCAGAATTATTTGGCCTAGGCATTTCCATCACGCTGTACTTCGTCTTCGCACCGACATTCTGCCAAGTTTAAGCAACAAGGTGCCGTCTGCATCCGATACTTTCGTGCAAAACGATTGTATGCGATCCAAAAACTTGTTTGCGTTCCTGTGTTGCTGGTGTTTGATGGGAAGTGCCCTTTATGCCCAAACAGAAAAAGTAAAAAATCCTAATCGGTTCAAAATCATAGGTTTACCCGTCTTATTCTTTACCCCCGACACCAAGTTTGGGGGCGGAGTAGGCGGACTTTCTACCTTTAATTTCCCTAAGGATACCCTTGGCGCACGGCGTTCGAGCGTAACCGTAGGCGTGGTGTACACGCAGCTCAACCAACTGTTGCTGTATTTCCCCTTTCAGTTGTTTCCACAGAATCAACGCTACTGGATCAGCGGGGAAGTAGGGTATTATCGCTACGTGTTCAATTATTTTGGCACCGGAAATGGGTTTTCGCCGGATTATATTGAAAAATACGACGCTACGTTTCCGCGAATTCGCCTGAATTTTAGCCGAAAAGTGTCGCCCGGTTTATACGCCGGACTTCGCTACGCTTACGATGATTTTACGTTCACACGCAAAGAACCGGGCGGCGAATTGGACCGAAAAACCGTGCGCGGTGCCGATGGCGGGCGTATTTCAGGTCTCGGCGGCGGCATCAACTACGACACCCGAAACAGCATTTTTTTTCCAACCGAAGGTTGGCTGGTAGATGCCAGTTTGTACACCGAATCGGCTCTGACCGGCAGCCAGTTCAACTATCGCCGCTTGTCGGCCGATGCCGCCCATTATTGGTCCCTGGGCAAAAAAGGGGTGTTTGCGCTCAACGCAGTGGGAGTGTTTTCCTTCGGCGACGTACCGTTTCACCAGATGCCCGTCATCGGGGGAACCAAACGTTTGCGCGGGTATTTTGAGGGAAAATACCGCGACAATCACCTGGTTTTAGTCCAGGGCGAATACCGCCAACCTTTGTTCTGGCGGCTCGGCGCGGTGGCTTTTGCAGGCTTGGGGATGGTGGGACAGGATTTTGAAGCACTCGCAATTCAGAATACCCGCCACCACTTTGGCGCGGGGCTGCGGCTTATGCTAGACAAGGCCCAAAAGATCAATATTCGGGCGGATTATGGTTGGGGTTATCGGTCGAGCGGGTTTTACCTGACGTTTGGGGAGGCGTTTTGAGTTAAGACTTACAAGGGTAGCGCCATTTTTATGGTCATTTTTGTTTGGATTCCCGACCTATAAGGTTTTTTTGAAACCTTATAGGTCTCCGTTTTTCCCTTCCTTTGAGGCAAGATTTTACCAAACCTTTTTTTTCATCCTTTTTACCGCCACAGAACATGATACGTACCTCCATTTTACTCCTTTTACTCGCCGCTACCTGCACTTTTTCGGCTTGCAAAAAAGACGATCCTGCGCCCCAAAAAAACATTACCAGAATTGAATTGCGCCTCAACACCCCCGGTTTTGTAGAAACATTTCAAGCCCTGGACAGCAACAACGACGGCACTTGGGACACGATTGACGACCTCGTGCTGCCTGCACTGACAGGAGACATCAGTTGTGAAATCCGGGTGTTTGATGCGTCTCAAACGCCTGTCGCGGATTTGACCAATGAGGTGGAGTCCGAAAGCAATACCCATGTTTTTACATTCGAAGTTTCCGGCGCTGATTTGGGCATTAAACCCAACGATACCGCTGCCGATGGAAAACCTTTCAATCTAAAAACCCTCTGGGATGCCGAGGAGGTTTCCAATGGTAGTGTGCGCATTCGTTTGCACCACAATCCCAGCGACAAAACGGCTACTGAACCGGGTGGGGAAATTGATTTGGACGTGGTGTTTGTCGTGAAAATTCAGTGAGTGGGTGTTGGAGAACACCGAATTGCCGATATAAAGGAACACCGAATTTACTGATACCGCCGATACCACCGAAGTTTCATATTCTTTCGGTGGTGTCAGATGAGTGCAAATATATTTGCCTGCATTGCAATAGTACGAAAAATAAAGCCCAACGCCGTGCGAGGGTCTTACGACCCCGCACTCCCATGTGCGGCAAATGATTGATTATCAACCGTTTTTATGTACATACCGAAGGTTAAAAGACCTAGGCTCGACGGTAACGCTCGGGGTTCAGGAAGTGCGGGGTCATAAGACCCTCGCACGGCGTTGGGCTTAGGATAGGTTTTTGCTTAGAAAGACAGAAACATCCGCTTAGAAGATATGTCTTCGGTAGTATCGGTGGTGGCGGTAACGCTCGGTGTCCGGGAGTGCGGGGTCGTAAGACCCTCGCACGGCGTTTGCGGGGTCGTAAGACCCTCGCACGGCGTTTGCGGGGTCGTAACACCCTCGCACGGCGTTGGGCTTAGGATAGATTTTTCTGCTAAGACTACTGAATCATCTGCACAGAACATGTGTATTCAGCGGTATCGGTGTTACCGGTAAATTTCGGTGTTCCTTCCTGATTGACGCCGCGGCTGGATCAAAAGACCCTAGCACGGCGTTGGCTAAGACTGAAACATCCGCTGAGAACATGTGCCTTCGGTGGTATCGGTGGTCCCGGCAAACTCGGTGTTCCTATATAACCTTGCCCCCTCAACGGCCTTGTCCTTACCTTCGCGCCCGAATCAATCCTTGCACTCGTTGAAAAAAGTCAAAATTGCCTTTTTTGCAGAAATCCTCATCGAAGATTTTGACGGGGCCTCCCGCACCATGTTCCAATTGATCCACCGGATTCCGAAGGAACATTTTGAGTTTTTGTTTATCTGCGGGGTTGGGCCGGAACGTATTGCCGGGTTTGAGTGCATGCGGATTCCGGCGGCGACGATTCCGATCAATAAGACCTACAAAATGGCCATTCCCTGGTTTTCTGGCGGGCGAATGCGGAAACGATTGCAGGACTTCCAACCCGATGTCATCCACATCGCTACCCCTTCTTTGTTGGGGGAATTTGCGCTGAAATATGCGCTTCAACACCAGATTCCGGTGCTCAGCATTTACCACACACACTTTATTTCCTACGTTGATTATTACCTGAAATCCAGCCCGCGTTTGGCGGAATGGATACGGGGCATAATTGCCAAAAGCCAGCACAAGTTTTACGACCGCTGCGATCGGGTGTATGTGCCTTCAGAAGAAATGCGCTCGGCGCTTTTGTCCTGGAATGTAGCGCCGCACCGCCTCCAACTTTGGCAACGAGGCATGGATACCCAGCTGTTTTCGCCCGAAAAAAAGAATAAGGCAGCCATGCAGGCATTGACTGGAAACGAGCACCCGGTCATTCTTTTTGCCAGTCGCCTGGTATGGGAAAAAAACCTGGAAACCCTTTGCAACATTTATCAACTCAGTCAGGATCAAAACCTTCCGTACAATTTCCTGATCGTCGGCGATGGCGTTGCGTTGGAAGCTTGTCAGCGCCGAATGCCCAAGGCTATTTTTACTGGAAAAGTGGATCACGCCCAACTTTCTGTCTTGTATGCCTCCAGCGATGTCTTTCTATTCCCTTCCATATCTGAGTCTTATGGCAATGTGGTCATCGAAGCGATGGCCTCGGGGCTGCCCTGCGTGATTGCCGATGGCGGCGGTTCCAGAAATTTTATCCAACAAGGCATAAACGGTTTTCTTTGCCAACCCAATCAGGCTGACGACTACTTGGATAAAATTACCCGGCTCCTCCAGGATTCCGACCTGCACCAAAAATGCACCCTTGAGGGGCTGCGCTACAGTCGCGCTTTGAGTTGGGACGATCTTGCCGCTACCTATTTTCAGGATTTGACAAGCATGGCCACTAAACCCATTACGCCATGAAAACATACCTAAAAGTAGCCTTAACCCTACTGGTGCTCATTTTTTTGGCTTTTTTTGTCCGGGCAACGGATTGGCAGGGGGTATTCGATTCCGTCAGAAAAGTTGGTTTTAATTTTTTAACCCTCATGGGCATCACTGCGGTGTCAGCCTGGCTCAGCGTGGTGGCCTGGCGGTACTGTTTGCCCCCAAACGCGGGAAAAGTCTCCGGCTGGAAACTATTCTGGATCCGTCAGATTGGCGAAAACGTCGCAATCCTCAACCCGACCAGTGTAATCGGCGGGGAAGCGATGAAAATTTACATGCTGCGTGCGCTCGGGGTCAACCATCGGCAGGCGTTACATTCCATTTTGCTGTCGCGCGCACTCACCATTCTGAGTCAACTGTTGATGATGCTCATCGTCGGAGTTTGGTTTTTGAGCGTCACGGTCAAGGATTTCAGCGGAATTGGCCCCCAAATCTTGTGGTGGAGCCTACTACCCATTGGGATATTAGCGGTGTTTTTGTTGTGGAAAATGCCAAAAGTTCGGAGGGTGCTGAAACGGATTTTGCGGCGCTTGCGCATCCTGGATTCCTTGCAAAAAGCGCGGGGTTTCGTCGCGGAGCTGTGGTCTGAACTCCGCACGTTTAATCGGGAAAACAAACGGGCCATGCTTTTGTCCTTCCTCGCATCCCTCCTGCACTGGGTGGTGGGCGCGATGGAATTTTACTTTATTTTACTTTTTTTAGGCATCAAAACCACCCTTGCAAAGGCCATACTAGTGGATATGGGGGTGATTGTTTTTAAATCCATCGGCGCATTTATTCCCGGCCAAATCGGGGTGGAAGAATACGGCAACAAAGTCATGCTCGGCATCATCGGGGTAACGGGCGGCACGATCTGGATCACGGTTTCTATTCTGCGCCGAGCGCGGCAATTGGCCTGGATTCTGTTAAGTTTGCTCGTTTATGTGTTGTATTTCCGTAAACGCCCGGCCCTTTCGTAACATATCATGGAGATACTTTTTATAACCCACAAGTACCCGCCCTCCATTGGCGGCATGGAAAAGCAGAGTTTTGAACTTACCCAGGGCATGCGAAAATATGCCCAAGTCCATCTGCTCTGCTGCGATGGCTCGGAGTCAAAAGTTCGTTTTTTTGCTTTGTTGAAACGGCGCATCCGTGAAAAACTCCGCCAGCACCCGGGCATTTCCATCTTGCATTTTAATGACGGACTTGCAGCCTCCTTTTGTTCCGGCGAGCAGGATTTCCCGCACCTGATCCGCAGCGTGACCCTGCATGGATTGGATGTGGTATTCCCCAATGCCTTTTTTCAAAAGAAAATCCTGCCGCGTTTTCGGCATTTTCAGTCCATCATTGCAGTGAGTCAGGCAACGGCTCAAGCCTGCGTGGAACGTGGACTGGATCCCGAAAAAATCACGGTTATCCCCAATGGCGTGGACCACGACATCGCGTTTTTTAAACCCGATGCGGCGGCCCGGCAGGTTTTTCTGGAAAAATATCAGCCCCTTATGACGGGCAAAAAAGTACTGGTGATGATGGGGCGTCCGGTTTTACGCAAGGGATTTTCCTGGTTTTTGAAGGAAGTATTGCCCAAACTTCCGTCCGATTTTCGAGTCTTGATGATTGGCCCATTTCGGGCTAAACGGCCTTTTTCGGCACTTTTAATGGATATTTTGCCCAAAAAAACTCGAAAACAATTGGAATTGATGTTCGGGATGCCTTCCGACGAGGATACGCTGCGCGCGCGGTTACAAGCGCCTGATTTGCAAGGCCGGGTGTACCATTTGGGCAAACTCCCCTTCTCCCACATCCTGCAAATCATGGCGGCGGCCGATGCTTTTGTCATGCCCAATATTCCTGTAGCGGGCGACATGGAAGGTTTTGGTTTGGTCTGCCTCGAGGCAAATCTTTGCGGGCTGCCGGTGTTTGCTGCCCGATTGGAAGGAATCACGGATGCAGTACAGCACCAAAAAAACGGCTATTTGATCCCCACAAAGGCCCCTGCTGCATGGGTAGAATCGCTGGGAATTTTACTGCGTGATTCGGATTCCGTTCACGCTTTTGGCGCTTCTGCCAGACAATATGTTTTGGAGCATTTTGGCTGGGACAAGATGACGGCGGCATATTACACGCATTTTCATTCGCTTCAAACGGGCGACCTGCGGGGAGTGTTCAGAAATGTGTGGCACACCTAAATTTGAGTACTGATAATCAACGTGATAGTCGAGGTGTGCCACACTTTTCTGAACACTCCCGACCTGCATTAAGCCACTGTGCCTGGACTAAAATTAGATTTATTGCGATGCCTGCGCGTTCTGCTTTAATAAACAATGTATTTTTGCTTCGAAATCTAGTCCATGAAAAAGGCTTGTTTTCTCGAAGGCTGCCGCCATTCACCCGTCGAAAAATACCACCCAATCGTCGGAAACGACGGCTCAGCGTATTGAATTTTGTGGCCAAATATGAGCGTCAGAAATTGCCATTTTTTCAAAGAAACACCCCATCTGAAAGCATTTCTGCAAAAATTTAGGCAAATTCAACTCTTTTTTGCTCCTAAAATCCTTGGTGAGACGATTCAACTTAAATCAACATACGCTGTTCTTGTTTACGGTTTAACGAAGTAACAAGTTGTTATTCACACGTTCCTAAATAGTTAAATGTTAAATCCATCCACTAACTTTGTACAAAGGTTAGCCAGATTTCTGAACCTCCTTCCCCGCATTTCACATCATCAAACAACAAGGCAATGGACCAAAACCTACTCCAAAGGATTCGCAGCTACGATGTCGCCGACCAGTTAAAAGAAGCCAATTTATACCCATATTTCCGCGTCATTGAATCCGAGCAAGACACCGAAGTGATCATAGACGGCAAGCCCGCGCTCATGTTTGGATCAAATAGTTACCTCGGACTCACCAATCACCCCAAACTCAAAGAGGCCGCCAACCGCGCCGTACTTCAATACGGCACCGGATGTGCCGGATCCCGTTTTTTGAACGGTACCCTCAAAATTCACATCGAACTAGAAGAAGCCCTTGCGGATTACCTGCAAAAAGAAGCCGTGTTGTTGTATAGCACTGGTTTTCAGGCAAATCTGGGCGCCATTGCGCCCCTGGCAAGCCGCAACGACTACATTTTTATTGATGAATTGGTGCACGCTTCCATTATTGACGGCACCCGATTGTCTTTCGGGAAAGTGATGAAATACCGTCACAACGACATGGATGCGCTCGAAAAACAACTGCGCCGGGTAGAAGGAAATGGCTCCAAAATCATCGTCATGGACGGGATTTTCAGCATGGAAGGCGATATCGCTAACCTGCCGGGCATTACCAAACTAGCCGAACAATACGACGCCACAGTGATTGTGGACGATGCACACGCCGTCGGGGTTATTGGACGCGGCGGACGCGGCACGGGCGATCACTTTGGGATGCAAGACAAAATGGACCTCATCGTAGGCACATTTTCAAAATCCCTGGCCTCTTTGGGCGGTTTTGTCGCGGCTGACCACGACATGATTAACTACCTGAAACACAATTCCCGCGCCCTTATTTTTAGTGCCAGTATGACCCCGTCGTCTGCCGCAAGTGCACTGGCCGCGCTCGAAATTATCCGAAGCGAACCCGAACGCATCGAAAAACTGTGGCAAAACACGCATTATGCGATGGATCAATTAAAAAGCGCAGGCTTTGAAATTGGCCACACCCAATCGCCCATTTTGCCCATTTATATCCGCGACAACCACAAAACATTCCAGTTTGCCCGCATGATGGCAGATGATGGAGTGTTTGTAAATCCCGTCGTGTCACCTGCGGTAAGGAGTACCGATTCGCTGATTCGTTTTTCACTCATGGCCACCCATTCTTTCGCGCAAATTGACCGTGCGGTGGAGATCATGTACCACAATGCCCAATTACTTGGACTGAACGAAACGGAAAGTCTGGAAAGTCCAAACCTCGAACTGGCATGAAAAACGCGACTGCCCTCGAGCCGCCCGAATCTGCCACGCAAACCATTCAGATTGAACTGGTTGAAGGCAGCAAAGCATTGAAGCAATTCATTGACTTTCCGCACGATCTGTACGCAGGCGACCCGAACTATGTGCCCGAACTTTTTATGGCGCAAGAGGCTTTGTTGAACCGGAAAAAAAGCCCGTTTTTTCAACATTCCGCTGCGGCGTATTTCCTGGCACGTTCTGCTCAAGGGAAAATTTTGGGGCGGATTGCAGCCATCAACAATCGGAATTACAATGCATTTACAGGCGAAAAAGCTGGATTTTTTGGCTTTTTTGATGTAATCAACGATTATTCGGTTGCCAAAACCTTGCTCGATACTGCCGTGGATTGGCTACGCCAGCAAGGTCTGGATCGTGTGTTGGGGCCAACCAATTTGTCCACCAATGAAACCTGCGGCCTGCTCATCGAAAATTTTGACGAGCCACCCTATGTACTCACGACCTACAATTTTCCCTATTACGCGGACTTGCTGGAGCGATACGGGTTTGTAAAAAATACAGATTTGCTCAGTTATGAGTTTTTCCCGAAAAACCTCAGCTCTAAACTGACGGACCTCAGTCAACAACTGGAAAACCGACTCGCTCAAAGAGGCATCACGATTCGGACCATTGACATGAAGCATTTTGAGGAAGAGGTGAACCGGTTTCTTCCTATTTACAACGCTTCCTGGGATCAAAACCTTGGGTTTGTACCCATGACCGAGGCTGAAGTTCGCCAAATGGGGAAGGATTTGAAAATGGCACTGGATCCGGATTTGGTTTATTTCGCTGAAAAAGACGGAAAAACCATCGGGATTGCCCTCACGGTGCCCAATCTCAACGAAGTTTTTATCAAAATACCCCGCGGGCGCTTGTTCCCGACCGGCTTGTTCAAATTCCTTTTTGGCAAAAAATCAATCAAAACCCTGCGGGTAGTTGCCCTCGGCATTTTGCCGGAATACCGCCGCAGCGGGCTGGATGTGTGCTTTTACGTACGCACCTATCAGGCAGCGCAGCGCAAAGGAATTCAACGCGCAGAAGCCTCCTGGATCTTGGAAAACAATGATTTGATGAACCGGGCGCTCTTGCAAATTCAGGGAAAAGTGTATCGAAAACATCGGATTTACGAAAAAGCGCTCTAAAGTATGGCACGCATTCTCATTACTGGAGCCAGTGGTTTCATCGGCGGTTACCTCGTAGAACGGGCATTGAAACACGGGCATCAGGTCACAGCCGCCCTGCGCCCCAGTAGCGACCGTACCCGGCTGAGCGATCCCCGATTGACCCTGTTGGATTTGCCGCTTGAAAACCTGGACACCCTGACCGAGCGACTGCAAAAAGCGGGACGTTTTGATTGGGTCATCCACAATGCAGGCGTGACCAAAGCCCTCACGCATGAGGGGTACCGGGAAGGGAATACCGAAAATACGCGCCGGCTCACGACCGCTTTGCAGAGTCCGGGCCTGCTGCCCGACCAATTTTTGTTCGTCAGCAGTTTGGCTGCCTTAGGAGCCGCGCCGCTGGGAAACAAGATGATACAACGCGACCAAATTCCCAGCCCGCTGACCACTTATGGGGAAAGCAAACGCCAAACAGAGCTATATCTCGAATCTTTAGGGCCCGAATTTCCCTGGGTGGTGGTACAACCTACCGCTGTGTACGGGCCTTGGGAACGGGACATTTTGACCGTGATCCGCATGGCCAAAATGGGTTTGGAATTGAATATTGGCCGAAATTCCCAACGCTTGAGCTTTATCCATGCAGCCGATGTTGCTGGAGCGATTTTACATATTCTCGAAAGTGGCAAACCTGTAAAACACCAAAAATTCATCCTCTCGGATGGCCAATTTTATACCACGGAAATCCTCAGCGAAGCCATTCGGGCGGCATTGGGTGGCAAAAAAACCTTAAAAATCAAACTTCCATTGGGTTTAATTCGGCAAGTAGCTGGTATTTCTGAAACGATTGGTCGCTGGAAAAAGAAACCTTCCCCGCTCAATCGGGACAAACTTTCTGAGCTGGCCGCCGAGAACTGGCATTGCGATGCCAGCCCACTTTTTGAGGATTTACAATACAAAGCTGAATTTGATCTGTATCGCGGTATGGAGCATACCGTGGCTTGGTACCGCCAGGCTGGTTGGCTCTAAGCGAAGCTTTTGAAAAGAAATTTGGGCATGTTGCCTTTTTGCTTTTCTAGCGCACACTACGCCTTTTTTATACCCAAACCCTAATCCTAAGTACACACTTAAAACTGAAAAATGCCTCGGCAATGATTTTTGTTTCCAACAATCCCCATTTGAAACACCTCCTGACTTTGGCAATGGTATTGGTATCCGCCTGGTTGGTAGCACAAAATAATACCCGCATCCACGGTAAAGTGGTGGATGCCCGCAACAACGAAACCCTCCCCTACGCAACTTTACAAGTGGCAGATACTGCCTTGGGCACCCGCGCCGATCTGGATGGGAATTTTTTGCTCGAAACACCGCATCCCGTGCGAACATTATTTGTGTCGTATGTAGGGTATAAAACCGAGACCGTCCAAGTAAACCCCGGCGAATCCAACGAGCTGGTGGTGCAACTTTCGGAAGCTACGGTGACTTTGAACGAGGTGGAAATTCGTCCGGATAAATATCGCCGCAAAAACAATCCAGCGGTTGATCTCATTGGAAAGGTATTCGCGAACAAGGATCAAAACCGCCGCCAAGGGCTGGACTATTACAGCTACGAAGCCTACGAAAAATTGCAATTGGACATCAACAACGTCACGGATAAATTTCGGAACCGACGGTCTTTGCGCAAGTTTCAATTTATTTTTGAAAACCTGGATACCAACGCCGTAAATGGCAAAGTAGCCCTGCCGGTTTACCTCCGGGAACGCCTGATGAACGTGTATTACCGCAAAAACCCGCAAGCGGAAAAAGAATACATCACGGGCGAACAGCAAACGGGTTTGAAAGGATATCTCGAAGAAGACGGCGTATCCAGCTACCTCAACAACCTCTACCAAAACGTTGACATTTACGATTCCAAAATAGATCTCCTGGGTACACAGTTCGTAGGCCCATTGTCCAATTTAGCCCCGGTGATGTACCGTTTTTACATCATTGATACCGTTGAATATCAAGGTGAACGATATGTGGATCTGTTTTTTGCCCCCAGCAACAAAAACGACCTGGCCTTTGTGGGCAACATGTTGATCGCACTCGATTCCAGCTACGCGGTGCGGAAGGTACAGATGGGCATTTCCAAACAAATCAATCTGAACTTCGTATCAGACCTGCATTTGGAGCAGGAATTCAACTTTTTTGGAGCTGGTGAACATCGCCGACTCATGTTGACCAAGGACGAAATTTCAATGGATTTCCAATTGGTGAAAACAGAAAAAGGGCGCAGTATCCTGGGACGGAAGTCAGTATCATATAAAAACTACGCGCTCGACGAACCTTTGCCCGACAGCCTGTTCCGAACCCGCGTCAACACTTTTGTGGAGGAAAATTCCACGCAACGAGACGCCAGTTTTTGGGCAAAACGCCGCCATAACCCGCTTTCCAAAACAGAGGCCGGGATTTACAAAATGGTGGACAGCATTCAAAATGTGCCCGTTTTTCGCCGCACGATGGACGTCGCGGTACTCCTGTTGGCAGGTTTCAAAAGCATCGAATGGTTTGATCTTGGGCCAGTAAACACCTTTTACAGTTTTAATCAGGTGGAAGGGTTTCGGCCCCGAATTGGTGGGCGAACCAATGGTCGTTTAGCCAAAAACATCCTGATGGAGGGCTATGTGGCCTACGGTTTCAGAGATGAGAAATGGAAATATTATGGTGGCTTAACCTACGCATTTGCCAATAAAAAACCACTTGCCTTTCCGATGAACCAGATGACCGTCTCATACCAAAACGAGACTCAAATACCTGGCGAAAGTCTGCAGTTTGTGCAGGAGGATAACTTTCTGCTCTCTTTCAAAAGGGGCGTGAACGATAAAATACTGTACAACCGCACTTTAAATGTCGAATATGTACGGGAATTGCGGCGCGGCCTGAGCTACACCCTGTCTGCTCGGCAAGTGCGCCGTACCCCCGGCGGCATCCTTTTGTTTGACTATCAACAAGCCGGTGCGGATGCCACGCAGTATCAAGCCGAAATTGCTACGGCGACGGTCGGTTTATCCATTCGGTACGCGCCCAACGAAAAATTTTATCAAGGCATGACCTACCGGATTCCGATTGTCAACAAATACCCGATTTTTCAGGTCAATTTTCAGGCAGGGATTAAGGACTTCCTGTACGGGGAATACAATTATCAAACCCTGACGGCTAAGATTACCAAGACCTTTTTTCTTGCGCCGCTGGGCATTTCAGATTGGACCCTGGAAGGCGGAAGGGTGTTTGGAACGGTGCCTTACCCGCTCCTCGAAATACACCGGGCCAACCAATCCTACGCGTACCAATTACAGGCCTACAACCTGATGAATTTCCTGGAATTTGCGAGCGATAAGTATGTCGCACTCAATGTTCAGCACAATTTCGGCGGTTTTTTCTTCAACAAAATCCCCTTCCTGCGCCGCTTGAAGTGGCGGGAAGTGGCCAGTTTTAAAGGTTTGTACGGTGGTTTAGACGATGCAAACCGTCCCGACAACTCCAATGGCCTGCTGCGTTTTCCGGTAGATTACCAAGGGCGCACCGTGACCAACACCCTCGAAAACAAGCCCTATATGGAAGCCAGTGTGGGCATTGCCAACATCTTCAAATTGTTCCGGGTGGATTACGTGCGCCGCCTGACCTACACCGAATTACCCGGCGTGAGCAAGTGGGGCATTCGGGCGCGTTTCAAACTTGATTTTTGATCACAACGACTTATCCGAAGTGGGGTAAACCTCACTTTTCCAAACAATGCAAAAACTACTGCTTTCCCTTCTTTTAGGACTTTTAAGTCTTCCGCTCCAAGCCCAGGACAGCTACCCTACCCCACCCGACGTGTTCCAGCGCTTGTTCTATATTCAACGCACCGGAAGCCCAAATACCGTGGTGTATGATGCTAAAATCGGGGCAGATGGCCAGTTCCAAAAAGACCAACCCATTGACGTATATTGGTTGCGTTTTTCTGAATATGGACAAAGGCAGGATTTGAATTATCTGCAACGAACCCTAGCTTACGGGGTCAAAACCAGCGCTTCGAAACAAAAAAACGAGTATATCTTTCACCTCGTTTCTTACTCGCAGCGAAAATTTCAGCTCAAAAAAAATGCCCAGGGACGCCCCGTGGTTATTATGATGCTCAACGGAAAAGAAGCCTATTTGAAACGGGTTTTTATCGAACTGGAACCAACCCTTTTTGGCTTGAGACCTAATATCCACTACGTCGAAATTTTCGGGGTGGAAGTGCAGACGGGTAAGGCCGCCTACGAAAAGTTTGTGCCGTAGGAGTGGATGTGTGGGCTACGGCTAGCGAGCGCAGACGCATGGAGGTGTAGGGTCCCCTTGGTACCGCCGTGCGCTGGCTGCACACAACCCAAATAGATTTGTTAGGTCATTTGGGATTCCGATATACGCTGGCCTCCCCCGGCCAGCGTATCCTGACAAAACAACTTGTGTACATCCCTTAGATCTTTAATGGCTTTGTTGTCAATCGAATCAATCGGCCAAATCCCATTATTCGAATCAACCAACGCTATCTTTGCCCAATGATGCGCCATTCATTATCCCTTCTGATTGCATTCCTCGTGCTGAGCCAACCTGGGTTCGCACAACAGCCAGCCCCCATTCCAGCCGTCCACGCTAATCTTCGCTATGATTCTACGGAGGTTTTACGGGGAAAAGGCACTGACGGCAAAGAGTTTGCCCTGGTTCGCAAACCAGCCAAATACACGCTCAAAAGCGTCCGCCCAAGGGTAAGCGCCGACCCCAATGGGCTTCGATTACAATTTCCCGCTACGAAACTGCGCGGCGGCCATATCACGTACGGACTGATTCCTTATGGTCAGCATAGTTTCCCAACTGCCGTACTGCGCTTCCACGCTGCGATTGATACGGCTGGCAATGCGTTTTTACACATCCGCAAAGACCTCCGGGATGGATACGACCACACGGGCTGGCAAAAATCCGGCTTTGGAGTGATTGGCTACCGACTGACCAATTCGGAGGGTTTGATTGTGTATGAGGGAAAATTAGCCTTCGCTGGGAATGCCACTGTCATTGAACCTCGACCAACGGTGCTGCGCGGTCCATTCGTTTCCTGTCAAACCCACAACAGTATTGTGATTTGGTATGAGACCTCGGAACCCGTGTTTACCTGGATTAAAACGGACAAAGCAGCCTCGGAATTCATCAGCCGAAACCGCGAAACGCGCCACGAATGCACCCTGACAGGTTTGCAGCCAGATACGGAGTATCAATATACCGTCCGTTGCGACAGCCTGGCCCTGCCTTTTAAATTTCGGACCGCGCCAGCTCCCGGCAGCCGACAGCCTTTTTCGTTCGCTTACGCCAGCGATTCCAGAAGTGGGTACGGGGGCGGCGAGCGCGATGTGTACGGTACAAATGCCCAGGTGATGAGCAGGATCGGTGCATTGGCACACCACGAAGGGGCTGCTTTTATGCAATTCACGGGCGACCAGGTGGACGGCTACCTGAGTGATCCCGACGAAATGGCGCTGCAAAATGCCAACTGGATTCATGCCGTGGAGCCATATTGGCATTACTATCCGTTTAATATTGGCATGGGGAATCATGAATCCTTAGGCTGGGCTGCTGAAACATCCAACTGGATCGTCGCAGATGGTTTTCCCTACGAAACGCACTCCGGGGAAGCGGCTTTTTCTAAAATGTACGTCAACCCACTCAACGGCCCGCAAAGTGAAGACGGCTCCAAATACGACCCCGATCCTTACAAACGTGGAGATTTCCCGGCGTATGGGGAAACGGTGTTCCACTATACTTATGACAACACGGCGATGGTGGTTCTGAACTCGGATTACTGGTATGCCCCTTCGTTGAAAAGGACCCGCCCCATCGGCGGAAACCTGCACGGCTACATCATGGACGAACAGATGCGCTGGCTGAAAAAAACACTGGATGAATTTGAACGCGACAGCACGATTGACCACGTTTTCATAACCGTGCATACCCCACCTTTCCCCAATGGCGGCCACCGCGGCGACTGTATGTGGTACGACGGCGACAATTCACACAGACCCTGGATTGCCGGAAAACCCGTTGAAAAAGGCATTATTGAACGCCGGGATGAGCTGTTGGACCTTTGCGCCAACCAAACCAACAAAGTAGTCGGTTTCCTTTGCGGCGACGAGCACAACTACAATCGGATGCTGGTAGAGGAATCAACACCTCGTTATCCCGAAACTTGGGACAAGCCGCGGGTTCAACTAAAGCGCCCCCTTTGGCAGATTATCAACGGCGCCGCGGGTGCCCCGTTTTATGCGCAGGAGGAACTTCCTTGGTCTGCAGCGGTACGGGGTTTTACGGTTCAAAATGCGCTGTGCCTTTTTGATATTTCCGGTAAAAAAATCCGGCTCCGAGTTATTAATCCCGATACTTTGGAGGAGTTGGATGCTGTTGAAATTCGTTGAATTGATCTTAACTGACCCTTTTTCGCTGCCGCAATTCCATGTATTCCAGCACGGCATTTTTAGTAGTCAACCAGTTTCGGCCTTCCTTAAAAGCATCAATTTTGCCCTGCCTGGCCAAAAGGCTGACATACTCCTGCCCGTACGGAAAATCCGGCTCCGCGACAATGTCCGAGATGGGCTGGTAATCCTCGTAGGTATTGGTAAAATTGCCCAAGTAAATATCCAGAGAGCGTTCCAACGCCTGCACCACCAGCAGCAGTAATTTGGAATAATCCCCGGCATTGGCCTTGTTCAGAGCATCGTAGTATTTTTTTCGGTCGTTTTTTAAAATGATGGCGGGCGGAAACCCGGCGCGCATGAGCAGGAGGTTAAAAACCAAGCGGACTGTGCGACCATTCCCATCAAAAAACGGGTGAATCCAAACGAAGCGGTGATGAAAAATCGCTGCTTTCACGATGATATCCAAGGGATTAGAGGGGTTATTAACCCATTGGATCAACGCATCCATCAGGGCATCTACCTTGAGGGCATTGGGCGGCACGAAATTGGCACCCGATATCCGCACCCCTGCGTTTCGGTAGCGCCCGACAAATTCTTTCTCAATTTTTTGCAGCACCAGGCCATGCAGACCCAATATATCCTGGGCGCTCAATGGCTGTTGGACGGTAGCCAACTGCTCCACAAATTCAATGGCATCCTGGTGATTGACGGCCTATCCGATATTAAGATGATCCTTTTTTAACGCCTGCATCTGCGTGGATTGGTTTGCATCGCGTGGGAAATCGAATTGAACCAGTAGAAACACCCCCAAAAACGAACCGGCGAGGTAGGCTGCCATGAGCAGGCTGCCTTGCGCCACGGATAGGTTTAGTCCGAACCAATCTTGCTGCACGTACAAAATGCCCAATCCAAAAATCATTCGGACAAATTCGTAGGCCAGCGAACGCGGATTTTTGTCCATCAACTCGGCAAAACTGTACACGCTCACAAAAAGAAACAAGCCGTACAAAAAGATTTGCGGGCTTCCGATGGACGCAAGATTTCCAAAAAAGTGCATGGAAATCAGCAACATAGCTACCAACTGAATTCCGGACCAGGCTTTTAACCAATTGGAACTGAAGGGATTGTATTTTTCAAAATGGTACACATCCTCGATTTTTTGAACCGGGAATTTTTCGGCCACATCGGCGGGGCGCCAGCCGGTGGGTTTCCACCAAACGCGCCATTTATCGCGCCAATCCCGGGCATACAATGCATCGCGGAGCATAAGCCAAAAATGCTGAAAATTGATTTTAATCGGGTTCCAGGTTTGAACGGCCCGGGTAATGCCATAAACCGGCTCCACCGCAGGCAATTCCTTCTGAAAAGTGCCAAACAACTTATCCCAAATGATAAAAATCTGGCCGTAATTTTTGTCCAGATATTCCCGATTGATCGCGTGGTGCACCCGATGGTGGGCGGGCGTAACGATGATATGTTCTAAAAAACCCATTTGCCCGATATGCTGCGTGTGGTACCAGAACTGCGCAAATAAATGAAGCGGTGCAATGGTGGCCACCACGATGGTTGGCACCCCGAGCAGCGCCGCCGGCAGGAGAAAAAACGTAAAAAGATTGACGAAAGAAGCAATACTCTGGCGCAGCGCACAGGCAAGATTAAACTCCTCACTGCTGTGATGGATCAGGTGTTTGTTCCAAAAAAAATTGATCTCATGCGCCCAGCGGTGCACCCAATAGCCCTGAAAATCAAGGACTACAAACACAAAAAGGTACACGCCCCAACTGGGTTCTACATGAAAAAACGCCCAGTGATTCACCATCCAGGCGTAGGAAAGAATTGAAATACTCAAGCCCAAAACATCCTTCACCGCATTCGTCACACCCGAAAGCAGGCTGGAAATCATATCCATCACGGGCGTTTTGTCTGCTCCCCGAAGGTAGCCGTAGGCTTTTTCAAACAAAACTAAACCCAGAAATACGGGTATTGCGATGGTCAGAATTTGTCCGTATCGTTCCATGGAACACTATTTTTGATGCGAAGATCGCATTATTGCTTAAGTTTTCCCAGCATTACGTTTGCTTTTGCGTTGAAGGGATTGCCCGACGAACGCCGGAAAGTGACCACTTGACCAACATGCCAAAGCGCATCTGCAATGGGGCCGTTGAGCAGGTTCCAAAAAGGAAGTTCGCTGCGTTGGTCGCCATTTTGAAACACAATTGGGTACGCCTCCAACTGACAATCCGGCGCTTTGAGCAAATTGCTGGCCGTTTGCAGGTTTTCCAGGGTTTTACGGCGTTTTTCCTCAAACGAAAGCGGTAAACTATCCGCTTCGGAACGCACATTGGGCTGGTTTTTCAGCGCATTTAAAATCATGGTAGATAGTCCCAAAATATGATCCAGGGTTTCCTCACTGCTGCGGGCTTCCGGCGTTGGCCGAAAGGCAATATCTGCTGTCCGCAAACCCTCTGTAGCCCAATAGTAGCGAAATCCCAGCCCATCTACCATTCTGGCCGCAACGGCACCTGGCGTAAAGACATCGGGGTACGCCGGAATTTCCCGATAGGGCAATAGGCTGTCGGGGGTATTATTTTGAGCAAAAATTGGGTGACCGAAGGTCAACGCGAATGATAAAAGGAGGTATTGTTTCATGGAAATATGGTTGATGATTTTTGTGCGGGTTGAAAAAGTTCCGGTTTCTTTGTCAATAGTTTTTGTCCTGATGATGTCTCAGAGATTGTTTTTTGCTCATTTTCAATTGAATAAGCCAAAGAGATTCGGCCAAATTTACGGAATGGGACGAAATCGGTTTAAAATACTGGGAAACATTCATCGCCCTAATTCCCATTTCAAACGAACTAAAAGGCAATTTTTACGCCCAGATGTGCCTCATTGAAACTGATCGGTGCGCATCAACAGATGCGCACCCAACCACTACCACCCCTTAAAAGGCCTCGGAGAGGCCCAACGTTTGTAGCCCCAATGTTTGTAGCCGGATAACGCCACCAAACCCACCCAATGAAAGGCCTTGGAGAGGCCCAACGTTTGTAGCCCCAATGTTTGTAGCCGGATAACGCCACCAAACCCACCCAATGAAAGGCCTTGGAGAGGCCCAACGTTTGTAGCCCCAACGTTTGTAGCCGGATAACGCAACCAATCCGCCCAATAAATGGCCTCGGAGAGGCCCAACGTTTGTAGCCCCCGACGCGTAACCATCCCAGCTTCTGGCCCAACGTTTGTAACACCGCCGCGATTAAATTTTATATTTATTTCGGCTACAAACGTTGGGCCTCTCCGAGGCCGGGGGATTATCACGCGTTTGATGCAATCTCTACAAACGTTGGGCCTCTCCGAGGCCTGGGGATTTTTGGAATGGGGAATGTTTAAATGTTTTGTTTAATCCTTGCTAATGGTTATATTTGTAAGACAATCACTTAAAAATCAAGAAAACCATGGCTGACGTATTTTCCCAACTTTACATTCAAACCGTTTTTGCAGTCAAAAACCGCCAAGCCCTTATTCGCCCGGAATGGGAAGAAAACCTGTACAAATACACCACCGGTGTCATCGAAACCCGTGGACACAAAATGCTGGCGATTGGCGGAATGCCAGACCATATTCATATTTTTTTCGGGTTAAAACCTGCCGAATCAATTTCCGACCTGGTACGCGAAATCAAAAATGCTACGAACGACTACATCAAAGAACAGCGATTTTCACCCTTCAAATTCGATTGGCAAGCGGGTTATGGCGCATTTTCATACAGCCGATCACACACAGATGCCGTATGCAAGTATATTTTGAACCAAAAGGAACACCACAAAAGGCGTACGTTTGAGCAAGAGTTCTTCAAAATATTAGAGGACTTCGAGGTAGAGATCGGCAGGAAAACAATGTTTGATTTCTTTCTGCCGGATTGATTTTTGAGACAGACCCTATTTGACAGAATTAGACCTTTAAGCATTAAACTTAATTCTTATGAAATTGTCAAGTGAGATTGCAATGACTGTATTTTGTCTTGTTTTCACATATTCTCGCGATCATGAAAGCGGTAGCATCGCATATAAGAAAAACCGGCAAATTCGGGTTGATTCCATAGCATTGGTAGGAAACGCCGTATTAATGGACGAGGCGTATCCTAGATATGATAAATCATATCCTTTATTAGTACTGTCGTCTGTTCTTACGAATATAAGCAATGATACATTGTTAATAGATACTAATCCTTATGAAAATATTATTTTGGGGTCAACGAGCCTACAAATTAAAAACAAAACTTTTAGGTGGTATAGTGATGATTTTTCTAAAGAACCTGTACTCCATAGATGGAATATATTGTCGCCTAATGTTTCACAAAAATACGATATTATATACCCTTTAGATTCTTCACATATTATATATGGGCGTACCCTGTATCTTAACGTAGGAATGCCCTTGTATTTCCCTGGCCCGGATACATCATACCTCAACGACTCTACTTTTTGGATACTACCGTACAAATACGATAAAATATTGCAAGAAGAAAACAGACTCGTCTTTAAAATTGATCTTCTGGAGAATACCGTTCGTCTTTTAGATAGCACCTTAGAGGATATTATTGAAAGTTACAAATGCCGAAATTTTGTCCAGGTTTATTAGTCAGTTTTAAATGCCTATAAGAGGACCAACGTTTATAGCCTGATACGCCACCAATACCACCCCATGAAAGGCCTCGGGGAGGCCCAACGTTTGTAGGCCCAATGTTTGTACGCTGATACGCCACCAATCCCACCCAATGAAAGGCCTCGGAGAGGCCCAACGTTTGTAGGCCCAATGTTTGTACGCTGATACGCAACCAATCCCGCCCACCATAAATGGCCTCGGAGAGGCACAACGTTTGTAGATCTAACGTGTGTAACACCGCCGCCATCGAATTTTATGGTTCTTCGTGACTTTACATGGGTGATTTAGTTCTTTGAAAGATATTTGCCTCC
>CAZKBH010000001.1:198729-225269 GCA_964550795.1 uncultured Saprospiraceae bacterium | reverse complement strand
GTTCCCGGTAATGATAGCTTGTCTGGGGAGGACTGAAATTGAAGTCCAACAGTCCGCCTCCCAATATTGGATTTGAGGGGTCATTTTGGTTACCTGTTATCCAGACATGATCAAATTTTTGTGCAATGAGGATGCCCCCTGTGCAAAAAGTAAGTATAAAAATCGACAAATATTTCATGGCAGTATAAAAACAAATGGGATACCCCATGTTCAAAGAAGAACACAGGGTATCCCGACGGAGTGAAGAATTAACGGCTGATAATGAGTTTGCCGGAAGCATCCGGCGCGCCAGGAATCGCGTACCAGTAAATACCTTCGGACAAATTCCCCAATGGAAGCTGCAGGCTGCTTTGACCCTGCGGCAGGGTAACAGACCGCACTAGCTGGCCTAATGCATTGAAAAGCATGAATTGATGGCTTATGCCATCCATGCCTTTATATTCAACCGTCACCATATTGTTGGCCGGGTTGGGGTACACGCGTACATACTGGGCAGTTGGTAGCGGGTTCGCCCTTTCGGCCCCCGCACAAATAGCCGCATCGTCGTATTGCACGGGGGCACCCTGCAATACTTCAAGCATGGTACGCGCCCGCAGCACCGCCTCGCCATCGGAGAGGGGGCAGCCTTCTGCAATGCCTTCCAATACGGTGATCTGGGTTTCGGTAAGGTCCGTATTGCCAAGGGCAAGGGTCTGCAAAAAAATCTGGTTTACTGATTTCTCATTGACCGCATAGATGGCACTATCGGCCAAAAGGCCGTTGAGTGTCAAAAGACTGGCAGCGGTCGCCGCACGGTGCAGTGCGGTCATTGCCCCCAGGGAGCGGATGCCTACCTGCACATTGGCATAGCCTGCAATGCCGTTGGTTTGAGCCTGCGACAGAAAGGTGGAAACATCCGTGTTGCCGGGATAGGGATTGCCCTCTTCCTGCACCAGTTCATAAAATCTGCGCTGCGCCAGCCATTGATTGGCCGCCGGATAGGTTGTACCGCCAAGCTGCCCCTTCACGGTTGCGATATCCAGGGAATAATCGGATACGACAGGGGGTAATGGGCAGGTCCTGCCAGGTTCGCATTGATAAAACAGAGCGGGATCAGAGATGTTTAGAAACCAAGGGAATGGAGACCATGCATTCGGTAAAAAATCAGGGTTCTCAGCAGCATCCACGGTGACTAATGAATGTAACTGAGCCCCAAGACCCGCTATTGCCTCCGTTCCATCGAATTTATTCCCCCGGTTTGGTTGTCCTCCGATCACCGCATCCGTGCCGAGCAGTAACCCGGCAGTCGTGTTGCTTTCCATGGTATTTCCGGCCACATCGGCCTTGTTCCTTCCGCCCAGCATCCCCTCAAAGTGCAGGCCACGGGCAGGGCCGTCGGTCACATTGCATAACACACTGGCGCGGCCAGCATGGATGGCGTAGATGCCGGCATTATTGCCGCTGCCAGAGTTGGTGACGATGTTGCAGTTCAGGGTATTTCGGTCTCCACCCTCTACTTTAATGCCAAAAAGTGTACCGCTGCCAGAAAGGGATACGTTATTCTGGGTCACCTTGAGTTTGTTGGCCACGCCGATCTGGATACCTGTAGCGCCTTCTGCTACTGTCACATGGTTGTTGGCTACCAAGCCTTCATTTTGAGGGAACATTTCCTGCCCGCCAGCAGCAATACCCACGCCATTAGAGTTACCTGCCATACTTATCGCGTTGTTGGTGATATTAGAGGCTCCGGGTATGCCGGATTGATAAAAGACAGATATGCCCCGGTCGGAAGCACCGATATTGTTCCAATTAATGGCGTAAGATTTGTTAGTGCCACCAATTGCGACAACCCCATTTGTCATGTTACTCATTTCACAGCCTTCTACGGTTATGGAGCCGGCCCGGGTATTTATCCCGGTATGGCAATTATCCATAGCCAGCGGGCCCGGCACTATACCAGTATAATTGCCCTTGATATTGGCGTTTCCGCCCGAAAGGTATATCGCGTTCCCCGTGGATAATGGTCCAGGATAGCCAGATGGTCTAGTTTCCTGGACAATGTCCGTAAAGGTAGCATCCCTTACCGTAACATCGGTATTTTCAGCAAGAATACCATAATGCAGGTTGGAAAATTCGTTTGTGGAGTTGAAAACAAGGTCTTTATCAATGGACAGGCCTCCTGTAAAGTCTTTCACATGAATCCCTGCGAAACCTTTTTCGCCGGGTGCAGGTACTTGCGTAATTCCCCATTTGGGTTTCAGGCCAGCATCTGTTGTGATAAATCTATTGCCTAACGCCGTAATATTGTGCACCCCAGTGCCTTCTGGAGCCGTTCGGATGCCAAAATTGTTGTTGACGAACTTGCTGGACTGAATGTTCGCAGTGCCGCCTTTCTGGACATTGACGGCAAACTGGGCATCGGCCACGGAGGTCGCCATATCCATTTCAAGTGTGGCACCATCCCGGACGGTGATACCTCTCCACATTGTGGAACAGCCCTCTATCTGAACATTGGGCATTTTGACGGTGTTTCCTGGGGCGATTTCCAATTCCGCGCCGGGGGCAAAAAGGAGCGACTTGTTCAGTCCAAAATTATAGACAGAGCCACCCCAATATGTTGGGGTGGTAGCGGGGTTCATAATCAATTTTCCCGTAATAATCAAAGGGTTAGTGTAACTCCACGCACCGTTACCAACTATTGTAGAAAAACTGCCGCTGGGGATAGCTTTATAAGGGGTTATGAAGAAATCATAGGATTCGCCAAAATTTACCACGTGATTAGTGTAAATATTAACCGGAATATTATTCTGGAATTGCCCCAGCCCACCCAAATACCTAAGTTTGAAAACCAATGTTTTAGTTTCTCCTGCTAAAAATGGAAAAAAAGTTTCATTTTCACAGCCTGGAGCACTCGGATCAGTTATCCTAAATTCCTTGCTACCCGAAGGTAATGTTACAATACAATTGAAGGGAGAAGCTGGATCAGTGACAAACTCAAGATTTGCACTTGCTGTCTGTGAAATTAGTACCCTAAAATTGCGACTGACCTGCTGAGAATTGTTGAAAAACTCAGCGGTAACGGTAACAATGTCACCATCTGTCCTACAGTTTAAGACTGGATTGGGGTTCTCCAAGGAAACATTATAGCCTAGATTGTTAGCAGGAGGACATTCAAAATCATCATCAGCAAAGTAACCAGTTGTAAGCATCTGGCCGCAACGTGATGAAGTAAAAACATTCGTGTTAAGCCAATCAAAGGTTATGCCACAAGCCGTGTTGAGCAGGGTTATCACAGGGTTCGTTGGAAAAGGTATACACATCATCGTTTGGCTGGTGGTACAACAATTTGGATTTCCACTACTAGTAGATGAATGCGGAACGTCAAATATATGACCCAATTCATGTGCGATAACTTGGGAACTCCCCCCCCCAATTAGAGCGACATTTGCAAAAGCGTAGTCGGCTGACACCCCAAACCTATCTGTAAAAAGGAGTATAGCATCTCTACCTACTAGACAAGGATATTGGTCAGAATAAAAATCGTTAACGTCAATACACCAAGCACCTTTATCTCCTCCAGGAAATTCTGGGGCAATCATTGCAGGGCAAAAACCCCTAACGAATTGAATACGGAAGGTTGTATTAAACGCAAACGACCCATTCAATAAAGCAATTGCATCATCGGCCTTTGACTTAGCTACCATACGAGCCAAGTCCTCGTCCCCTCCATGTCTATCAACCCAAGTTTGATCCATTGCAACCCAAATATTAAAAAATGAAGGCCTGACGGTAACACCATCAGCTTCAAAGCATTGGGCACTGATGTTATTAAAACTGGATAGAAAAAGCAGCGTTAGTGCTACGAAGCGCGAGCCGAGACCCGCAAAACAAAATAGTCGTTTCATGTGTATAAAAATTTAAATGTGAAAAAGGGCGCTTTAAAAATATTAATTACAATATCTAATTCCACAATTGAATTGAATGGGAAATACAAGTTTGACTAGATAACAGACTTGAATAAAGCCGAACTTCATAGTCTACTTGGTGTTATGCTCGCTTATTTGAGGTTAAGAGTCTTTGTAAATGATTCAAAGAAACAGAAAAGCAGCCTGACTACGATATTGTACTGCAAAGGTAAAAGCCCAATATCTAACCTCTTTGTCCCAATCTGTCCCATTTCATCCCAATCTGTACCACATCAGACTCAAATCCAGAGAGCGGAGGGAAACCAAGTGCAATACGGAGTTCGTTTTCTTTTTGAGGGCATAACATTTCAGGCGTAGTCAGAATATTCTTCTTTCTAACCAAGCGATAAAAAGTAGATTTGGAAAGGCCCAGTTCCCCGATAAATTCTAGTTTTGTTTTAAATTTTATTTTAATCATGAGGCGTTTAGTGTAGTGAATGAAGTGGAATTAAGCAAAAACGAAGTGTTTAGCGTAGCTCCTCGAATTTGCTATCACATAGGTCAAGACAAACACTCAAAAAATTTATAACACTTTTTTCAGTTTATTCCACGTCATTTTGAATCAAAAAAATCGGCCACTTTACCTTAAAGTATGCACTTTAAGCGATTTAAATACTATTATTTTACAATAATTAAGCAGATTAGAATATAATTTTGTTTCTTGACCGTAAAAATGAAGCGTATCCAGTATAATTTTAGACATAATTCTCAAATAGTCAAATACTTCATGGCATAAAGCAGTAAAAAATATTCCTATTTCCCACAAACTTCAAACACCTCACAGCTCCATCTCCAATACCAACGGTGTATTCCCTCCCACTTCCAGCTTCATCAAATCCGTCAATATTTCCCCGGTCAGGATGTTTTTTGCCTTGCTGAAACCGGTCATGCGCTCCGCAAAACGTTTGGTTTCCAGGGTTTTAGCCTGATCCGAAAAGTTCAGCACCACCATCACCGTTTTGGCTTCGTCGTAGCGGAAATACACATACAAACCACGTTCCGGCTCCCGATCTATGGTCGCGAATTGCATTAATTTGCCCGTTTGCAAGGCCGGAGTGGCATTTCTGTAACGAATGAGCCGCTGGGTAAAATCATAGGCCTCGTTCTCCTGCGCCGTTCTGCCCGCTGAGGTAAATTTGTTCTCTGAATCTCCCGGCCAGCCGCCTGGGAAGTCCTTGCGGAATGTACCCCAACTGATCTTGCCATCGCCGGTGCTCAGGATTTCGGTGGCGTAATAAATCTGCGGGATGCCTCGGGTGGTCAGCAAAAAAGCCATCCCGGTCTTGTATTTGTCGAGTCGCTCGCCCACATGGGTAAAAAACCGCGTCATGTCGTGGTTATCGAGCATCACGAGGTTCCGGTAAGGGTCTTTGTAAAAATAATCCTGCGCCAACACATAGTAAATCCGGGAGGCGCCTTCCGTCCAGGTGGTCGGTTTGGTGAGGGCATCCTGGATGGCAAAACACAGTTGGAAATCAATCACGCCCGGCAAATTGGAGTCAAATTTTGCCCGGGACATGGGCTGATCGTCCGCAAAAAAGCCCTGGACCGGCACAGCATTTTCCCAAATCTCGCCAAACATGGACAGATTCGGATATTCCGCCAGCATCGCGCGACACCATTCGCTGCAAAATGCCTGATCGGAGTACGTGTAGGTGTCAATTCTAAAATCATCTATGCCCGCGAATTCCACCCACCAGATGGCTTGTTGGATCAAATAATTGGCCACCTGCGGGTTGCGCTGGTTCAAATCGGGCATTCGTTTGTCGAACCAGCCGTCGTTAAAGTGTTTTTTGTCAAATTCCGATGCGTAAGGATCCACCAGACTTGGTGCCCGAAAGGAAGTCTGGGTGTACGTCGGCCAGTGGTTGAGCCAGTCGCGGGCAGGCAGGTCTTTCATCCACCAATGCCCATCGCCAATGTGGTTGAGCACGATGTCGCGGACAACCTTGATGCCCCGCCGGTGACACTCAGTCACCAAATTGCGCAGCTCCTCGTTCGTCCCAATCCTGCGGTCAACCCGATAATGATCGGTGACGGCATACCCGTGGTAGGAAGCTTCCAATTGGTCGTTTTCGAGTTCCGGATTGAGCCAGATGGTGTTGATGCCCAGATCCTGAAGGTAGTCCAGGTGTTGTTGAATACCCGCCAAATCGCCGCCGTGCCGACCATCCGGTTCATTGCGCCGCAGTCCTTCCAGCATACCCGCAACGGTATCGTTCGAGGGATTTCCATTGGCAAAACGGTCGGGAAAAATGAGGTACACCACATCGCGGGGCGTTACCCCCTGAGCCTTGGGGGCTGTATTTCTGGAGCGAATCGGGTATTCGTATTTGAACGTGTTTTTGTCCTTGGAAAACGACAGCACCACTTTTTGAGGCGGTGCATTCGCCTTGATTTCCAGGGTAATGAAGAGATAATTCGGACTATCGCCTTTTTCTACTTTTATTAATTTGACGCCTCTGGCCTGCTCCAAGCGCAGGGAATAATCCGCCAGGCCGGTACGATGGCACATGATTTCCACCTTGTTCCATTTCAGGCCGGTCCACCAATTGGCTGGTTCCACGCGCAGGCTGTCGTTGGTAACCGGAACAATTCGGGGCAGGGCGGAGGTTTTATACGGATTGCCCCAGTAATTTTGGCAATTAAATAGCAGGAGTGAAAGGGCAAGGAGGAGTGTGTATCGCATTGAATATCAGGTGTTTGAGTCAGGCGGTGACTTCAAGTCACCGCCTGACTTACTCATTAGGTAGCCTTCGAATGCCTAAATATAAGATAATGCTCAGTGCTGACCAAATCAAAAACCGGGCAATATCCCGTTCATCCTTTGCTTCAAAAAAATGCCTGGTAGTGAAGCCAATCACCGACATGACGAGCAGCCCTAAAAAGCCAATCTTTAAGAAAAACATGATACCCGGTTCACTTACGCCTTCTTTCTTTTTGAAATAGGTTAGAAAAAGCGCGATGGCAATGCCGGTAGCCATGGAGGCCATAAATTCCCAAAAACTCATGTGGATTTAATTGCTTGTTTAGCCCGGTTGGCAACACGGCCGCCAATCCAAGCCCCAACAAAGTACGTTAAGGAGGACAGCACTGCAAACCATAATGGATGCGATATGGCAATCAAATTCATCAGGCCGGCTACAAAAAGCCCCACTCCTACTATGAGCGCTGGTCTGTAAGGCGTTTTTGCGGCGATGCGATTGGCAACATATCCGCCTGTCGCAGAGCCCAAAAAATAGGCCAACAAAAGCACAACAAATGCCTCTAGTGGCAAGGTAGCAATCCAGGCCCCCAATTGTTCAGAGTCGTTCACGTTGGTCCCCGGCGGCGGGGTGTGGGGAGATAACATTTCGATGAGGGCAATTACAATCCCTCCTGACAACACCCCGGCTAAAATGGCCAGAAGTGCTTTAAATTTTGGATTCATAGTAGATTGTTGACTATGATTTGAATGATTTATGGTTAACACAAAGTGCGATTTGGTCTTACAAGGCATTGGTTGTCAATCGGCACAATCGAATCAATCGAATCAATTACGCGATTTGTGTGCGCCGAACATCGTCTTTATCTTCCACAAAACGGACTGCGGCGGCTGCGAGCAGGAAAAAAACACCCCCCATTACAATGGCCCAGATGGCGTGATTTCCGAACAAATATTTGACAATCGGGCGATTCACCACACCGCTTATAATCTGTGGAATGGTAATAAAAAAGTTAAAAATCCCCATGTAAACCCCCATTTTATGGGCCGGCAGTGAGCCTGCCAACATTGCATACGGCATGGCCAGGATACTCGCCCAGGCAATGCCGACGCCCACCATGGAAAACAGCAAAAAATTGGGTGAATTGGCAAAATAGACTGAAATCAGACCCAATCCTCCACAAACCAGTGCCCATGCGTGTGTTTGTTTACGTCCAATACGTTTGGCTATGGCTGGAAGGAAAAGGGCAAATATGGCCGAAACGCCATTGTAAACCCCAAAAATAATCCCCGTCCAGTTGCCCGCATCGCTGAAAGCCTGGGAGGTATTGTCGTCAATGGCGCAGCCGTACACGTGTTGTGCAATGGCTGGGGCGGTAAAAACCCACATCGAAAAAAGGGCAAACCAGGAAAAAAACTGCACCCAACCAAGCTGGCGCATGGCATCTGGCATATTTTTAAGATCCTCGAAAATGCTGGAAAGTCCTCTTTTGGCTGGTTTGGTCGTCGGCTCTCCGGCATATCGCGCTTGTTCTTCCGGGGGGTATTCTTTGGTAGTGAATACCGTCCAAAGAATTGCAGCGAGTAAGAGTACCCCGCCGATGTAAAACGACCATTTAACATTGTCGGGCACCAAGCCTACTGCGGCGGTATCGGCAACGCCCGCTTTTTTAGCCAAAAACCAGGGTAACCAGGAGCCGATGACCGCGCCAATCCCAATGAGTGCGGTTTGGGCGGAGAATCCGAGCGTACGTTGCGTGGAGGGTAATTTATCTGCCACCAAAGCGCGAAAAGGCTCCATGGCTACATTAAAGGCAGCATCCATAATCATCAACATCCCTGCGCCCATGAGCACCAGGGGCAGCGCAGCGGATAAAATGCCGGCATTGGGCATCAACATCATCCCAAAACAGGCAGCAATGGCCCCTGCCAAAAAGTAAGGTTTTCTTCGTCCCCAGCGATTCCAGGTATGATCCGAGTAGTAGCCGATGATGGGCTGAACGATCATGCCGATGATGGGCGCAACCAGCCAAAAATTCGGGAGTTCGTGTACATCTGCCCCGTATCGCTGGAGAATATTGCTGGCATTGCCGTTTTGAAGGGCAAAACCGGCTTGAATTCCCAAAAAACCCACACTCATATTCCAAATACTGCTCGTGGACAGCAGTGGTTTAGCATCCGTATTGTTTGAAGGAGCCGTAGAAAGAGCCATATTGTTCGGTTAATATTGTGGATGGCAAAGGTTGAAAAAAACATGAATTGAACAAGTATTCCCGGCAATAAAAAAACCCGCCACTTTTCAGCAGCGGGTTTAAATCCATCCTTTATAAAAACCTTCTTGCTTTTCAAAGACTGGGTTTACATGAGGTGTGCGTGTTCGTAAAAGTCAACTACACCGGTCTCCACATCATACATTCCGCCAATAATGGCTACTTCATGGGATTCAATGAGTTCGTGAAGAATTGGACTTCGTTCCGCAATGGCATCCATAACATAGTGTACGTTATTGGCTGCTACCGCATCGGAATAGGCATACACCGAGTCCGGAGAATCCGCTTGGGTGCCATTCAAAGGAGGTGTTTTGGCGATGACGGGCTGTATTTTGTTGAGTAGTCCCGTCAGATTTCCTAATTTCACATTGTCACAGGCCCCTTTGATGGCCCCGCATTTGGTATGCCCCAGCACAACAATGATTTTTGCACCCGCAACTTTACAGGCAAATTCCATGGAACCGAGGATATCATTGTTTAAGATATTGCCGGCTATTCGGATACTGAAAATATCACCAAGTCCTTGGTCGAAAACCAATTCTGCACTCGTGCGAGAATCAATACAACTTAGAATCACCGCGAAAGGGTGCTGCCCTTGCATGGTTTCATTTACTTGTTGCAGCAGGTTTCGATTGATTTTTAAGTTGTTGATAAACCGCTCATTGCCATCGCGCAGCAGTTTTAGCGCGATTTGAGGGGTTATTTTATCTTGGGTTGCTTTCGTGAGTGTATGCATGTCGGTGAATTTAGATTCTGATGAAGAATGGTTATTTGATGTATCGTGTTGCTCGGTGGAAATTATCATAGGACGGGGTTAGTTTGGGGAGATTTCTTTTTCAAGGGGGCGGGTTTGCTGAGGATCAGGATCTGGGTTGGAGTGGACAAAATCCGCTTCCCAGAAATTGTAGCGATCGTGGAAACCTTTGAGTGTCAAGACGATACCCTTTCCTTCGGCTTTTTCGGTCGCAAACTCTTTGATACTTTCCAAAACGTCAAAATCAATGTACGCGGTTTCGGAAGCGTCAATGGTTACTTTAGCGTTATCCGGCAGATGATCCAAGGTCAGTTTAATCGCTGCTTTGTTTAAAAAAGAAACTTCTTGCGACAGTTTGATGGTAATCATATCGCCTTCCGTGTATTCTTTTCTATCAAAAAAGTAAGCGTTCTTCATGTTTCCACGCAGAATCGCAAAAGCACTGGCAACCAAACCAATCCCGACTCCTGTGAGCAGATCGGTAAAAACTACTGCGAGTACCGTAATGATAAAAGGCCACCATTGGTATTTTCCATTGTTCCAGGATTCTTTAAAAATGGTAATTTTGGCAAGTTTATAACCCGTCAAAATCAGCACGGCTGCAAGGGCAGATAGCGGAATCATATTCAAAATACCCGGAATCAGCGCAACACAAACCAACAACAGAAGGCCGTGAAAAATGGCAGAAACTTTCGTTCGGGCGCTGGCATTGACGTTGGCAGAACTACGGACAATCACGGAAGTGATGGGCAAACCTCCAATCAACCCGGACAACACATTACCAATACCTTGTGCTTTAAGTTCGCGATTGGCGTCACTGTTGCGCAAATAAGGATCAATTTTATCAACAGCTTCCAGACAAAGTAAGGTTTCAATGGACGCAACTACACATAGTGTAAATGCAATAGAATATATTTTAGGATTCGTGAACTGGCTAAAATCCGGCATCGTGAATTGAGCCAAAAACGCTGCGCCATCGGTAGCGACTGGAATGGTCACTAAGTGCTCCGGTAAAATTACCCAAGGCTCCCCGATTGAATGAAACAATTGATTGACCAATACTGAAACAACCACCGCTACCAGCGCCCCTGGAACAAATCCGAGCTTACTTTTGATTGCTGGCCGCTCCCAAAGCAACATAATACCGATCGCAATCAGGGCTACCAAAGTAGCGCCGGGATGGATATACTGCGTGATGGTTTCCCAAATGGTCAAAAATGTGTTACTTCCACTTTGTTCGATAAACGCGAAATCGCCCTCTGCATCTTTATCGTACCCCAGCGCATGCGGAATCTGCTTCAAAATAATGATAATCCCGATGCCGGTCAGCATCCCTTTGATAACGTTGGAAGGGAAATAATTGGCAATCATCCCCGCTTTTGCAAAGCCCAAAATCATTTGAAAAACACCCGCCACTACCATGGCCAACAAAAAGGCCTCAAAGCTACCCAGTTGCTGAATAGACACTAAAACGACCGCAGTAAGACCCGCAGCAGGACCGCTCACACTCGTATGCGAACCACTCAAAGACCCAACTACCAGGCCACCTACAATTCCAGCGATCATGCCGGCAAAGAGCGGCGCGCCAGACGCAAGTGCAATACCCAAGCAGAGGGGCAGTGCTATCAGAAACACCACTAAGCCCGCAGGCAAATCATATTTTAGATTCGCCCCGTAATTGATTTTGTTCATTTAAACGATGGATTTTATTACAAAAACCTTTACAACGCAGTTGTAAGGATACTGACGCGCATTAAAGCAGCGTAAAAAGCAAGAAAAAAAGAAATAAGGGAATTAACTGACTGGTGAAATGCCTCCAGATCCTGAGGCCGTTATTCAATCGGCACTAAGCCAGATTGGGAGGGGGAGAAAATATTGGACGGAGCACATTGTCCACTAATATTTCAGAATCGGAAAGTAGATTTCCAGCATACCGAAAATAAGCACTGCTCAACGCTTTAATCACATGTAGAGATTCATTCAAAGCCTTCCAAACCTCAGTAGAATCCTTCTCAGTTTTAGACTCTTTACCCTCACTTTCGGTCTTTGTTTCGCACATCTCAATTACCTCCACCGATGCAAAGCAAGGGAGTGTATGCTCAAAGAGCATACAGGAAAGTAAAAGGTAAACAGCGATGGTAGAGATCCGATTGCGCATATTTGAAGTGCGAAGTAAACACTATCTCGCCAAAAACTGTTGCTTGTTAAGCAAATTTATTTTTGAATTTTTGCCCCGGCCAATGTTAGCCGAAAGAAATTTATCTCGTCACATTCTTACTTTTTAATGCATTGAAAGCCTTACAAATCAGGGAATTAAACACTAAGCCGGCACTTGTAGATTGCCCGGCTCCCAGCCCGGAATACGGCGAAGTATTGGTTCAAATTAAATCTGCTGCTTTAAACCACCGCGATCTGTTCATCACCCAGGGTTTGTATGCAGGCATCCGAACGCCATGTATTTTAGGCTCCGATGCTGCCGGAATTTGCGATGGAAAACGGGTGGTGCTCTACCCTGCCCTGGATTGGGGAGACAACCCAAATTTCCAAGATAAAAATTTCCGGGTGCTGGGCATGCCCGATGATGGCACTTTTGCCGAGCTAATTCGGATTCCCCAAGCCAATGTTTTCCCCATGCCGCAACACCTGAACTGGGAACAAGCCGCCGCACTTCCGCTGGCAGGTCTCACGGCCTGGCGAACCCTTTTTAGCCGTTGCCAACTTAAAAAAGGAGAAAAAGTGCTCATCACGGGCATTGGCGGGGGCGTTGCACTCATGGCCTTACAACTTGCCGTAGCCGCCCAAGCACAGGTGTTTGTAAGCTCCGGCTCGGCAGACAAAATCGAAAGAGCAATCCAACTGGGTGCCCAGGGCGGAGTAAACTACCGCGAACAAGGCTGGGAAAAACAACTGAAACAAGTCGCAGGAGGTTTCGATGTCATCGTTGACTCGGCTGGCGGCGATGGATTCGCATTGTTTCCGTCCCTCTGCAATCCGGGCGCAAGAATTGGTTTTTACGGGGGCACCCTGGGGAAAGTCAACGGACTAAGCCTTCAACCTCTTTTCTGGAAACAAATCAGTCTGCACGGCAGCACCATGGGCAGTCCGAGTGAATTTGAGGCCATGCTGGCCTTTGTAGAAAAAGCGGAGATTTTCCCCGTGGTGGACGCCGTTTTCCCCCTCACAGCAAGCGATTCTGCTTTTGAAAAGATGGAAAAAGGGGAGCAGTTTGGGAAAATAGTGCTGAATTTAGGCCAGTGATTGGCCGCGGTATATTTTGGCCGCCCAAACCAAGCCCACACAAGGAAACCCAATCCACAAGACCTCACTTGCCAAAACCTCCAAGCCCCAGGGACTGAAAAAATCCTCCACCGAAAGCGGCGAAACCTGCACCGGACGAAACGGAAAAAAAATTCTCGCGGAACTAAATGGCCACCAAAGCGCGCAACCCCGCCCGCCGTTGGTCAACATATCCAGCAAGGGGTGCGAGGCCATGCTCAGCACAAACCAGGCTGTTATTGATTTCCAGGCTGGTTGCCGGACAAATAGTAATCCAATCAAACTACCAATTACCAGCGCAAACAGGAGCGAATGCGTCCAGCCACGGTGGCCCCACTCGCTGCTGTATGGAATACCAAAATGGAACGACAAAACATCCAAATCGGGCGCAAAAGCGCAAAATCCGGCCACGATTAAAGTCAGCGGTCGAACTTGTTTGGGGAAAAAGGCATAACCAATGGCCGTTGAAACAGCAATGTGACCAAAAACAGAAGCCATCTTAGTTAATTGGTGATTGGTGAGATTGTTGAGATTGTTGAGATTAACACCGCACTCATTTTTTCTTAAATGACCAGGTAACCCGCACCCGGGCAGCCTCCCTTCCATCTGGCAAGGTCCCGACGGAGGTGGCAACATAGGTCTGGGACTCATTGCTTTCGAGGGCTTTTTGTAGAACGGCCAGGAAGTTATTCCCCTCTGCACAGGTAAAAGCCAGGGTTTGATCGGCTTTTTTGTAAAAATCCGCCTCAATATGGGTTACAAGCATCGAACAAGGCGGCTTTTCCTGCAGATGCGCCAGGGCCAGAAGTCCGGTGGAAAGTTCCCCCGCTGCACATTGCGCTGCAAAATACGTGGAACGAAACGGGTTTTGCGAACGCCAACCAAAAGGCAATTCGGCCACACATTGCTCCAAATCGCAGGAGCGCACCCGAATGCCCATGAACCATGCACCTGGAAGTTTCCAAAGCAAAAAAAGACGCATTTGCCAGGAGGTGTTGGCGCGACGAAGGAAGACGGATTGAGTCATATAATTGATTTGATTTTGGACGATTGATTCGATTAATTCGATTGACAAAAAAGGTTTAATGGGTTGACTATCAACCTCATAAACCAAATAAACCCTCATCAACCTCTCTTTATCGGCGTTTTTTACGCGTAAATGCTTTGCCAAAACTCTTCCACATATCCTCGAAGGTATCGTAGTCTTTCTGAAAACTCAGGCCAAAACCGAAGCGCAAACTCCGTTGTCCGGACACATCCGGCTCCGTGCGTTGATACACTTTCAGGCGCCATTGCCGGTTCTCGGTGAGGGCAATTTGCACAGTAACGTCCTCGCCAATAAAACCATCTGCAGTCGAAATACCCGTTCCGCCCAAACCAAACTGCGAGCCTACCTGCACCGTAACCCGGTCGTTGACAAAACCACTGCTCAGACGCACGTTTACCTCACGTCCACCCACACGACTGAGGTTTTGATCAATCAGCACGTCACTTTGGTAATCGCTGTACACAATGTCAAAATCAAGGCTCGATACTGCCCCGCCGAACCATTCCGTAGCCAGTCCAGCCAAATAATTCGAAAATTGATTGCTAATCATCTGCGTAAGGGTATTAAACGCCGTGGCTACATAATCGGAATTTTGGATAAAACCACCGCTCGAAGGTGGCAAAAACGACCCAATGACCACCAAACCAAAAACCTGTCTCGAAAGCTCCGCCTGATCTTGCCGGATTAAGCGCAACTTAGTGTCTGTCAAGGATTTAAGGGCACTGATAATGATTGGAAAATTCAGCCCAAAAGTAATATTTGGCTTCATCAAATCACCTGCCAGGTGCATGTTGACCACCACCCGCGTAGCCTTAGCCGCTTCTTCAGCCAGTTGCGGACGTCCGCCGCTCAGCAATTCCAGTTCTTCTTTGATGAAATTGTACACCGAGGTGTTCACTTCGTACGTGGCATCCAGGTTGATCTGTGCGCCATAAGGATCCCCATACCAGTTAATAGTACCGCCTTGGGTGACCACGAAGGGTTTGTTCACGAAGTTCAAAAGGGTAAAAAGATACTCCCCTCGAACGATTTGATACCCGCCATAAATGGAAAATTCGCCCTCGCGATTGATGCCCAATTTGATGTTGCCTTCTCCGCGCCCTTTGATGATGTCGCCGGTTTGTTCGTCAAAAATAAGCTGCACCTCCGCCTGGTCGGTCATGGTCAGGTCCATGTCAAAATTCAGCCCCTTGAGGTCACTGATGACAAAGTCTTTGGCTTTTTTGGGATCTTCCTTTGGTTTCGGCTTTTCAAAATTGATAAAATTGGCCTCTATGGCATCTGAAGTAGAAGAAAGGGGAATAAACAAACGGGTACCCGGCCCGGTCGTCGCTTCTATGGCGATGTTGGTTCGGCTGAACGAGCCGGTGAAATCTGCAATAAAACTACCCTCCGCCCGGCCGTAATACAAATCGCTGTCCTTGGCCGTCGTGTTCATAACCAAAAAGCCCTGGTCTTTAGATTCTATCCGACAATTGAGTCGCCATTTGTTAAAATACTCATGTTCCAAACCTCCATACACCAGCGCAATGTGTTGGCGGGTTGCATCGTAAATCGTATCGCCGTCGGCGGAAATTTTGTTTTTGGTGAAACTAATGGATTGATTCCGAATATGAAACAAGGTTTTGAGGTAGTCTATCTGAAACTGCCCCTCATTAACCAGCAGGGAACCTTCCACGGTCGGGTGGGTAATGTCCCCCTTGGCCACCAGTTTGGCCCCGAACCGCCCGGTAGTGAGCGAAATTTCGGGCACAATGGTCTCAATTACTTCAAAAGGGAAATTATCCGCCGTCAAATCAGCGAAGAACTCATCCGCGCCCAACATAATTCCCGTTCCATTCACGGGCTGCTCTACCCCTTCTTCGCCTCCAATCATGTATGCGCCCGCGACCCTTAATAATTGCCGCTGGGTGCCTTTGTCCAATAAAAATATCTTGCCAGAAAGAGGTTTGGACAAGTCAGGTATTTCTAAGTTGCAGAGCACCTCCCCGTACGGTTTATCATTGATGTACAACATCTCCGAAAGCAAATCCACCCGAATAGCCTGCATTTTAAACACATCTTCAATTCGTATTTCAAAATCGTACACTTTCCCGCGCAGCCTCATTTGTTCGGAATTCAAAAATCTGTTGGCCTCACTCAGATCAAAATTGGTCAAGGCAAACTTCAGCCCACGCCCGAGGTTCAAGCTCTCCAGCGTAATCCTTTTGATGCCGTTAAATAATTCCAAGTCCTTGGTTTCAAAATAGTTAGATCCAAAACGAATGTAGTTTTCATCCTCTATCAGCCATTCCTGACTAAAAAGTTTGATCTTGGATGCATTCAGGCTCAGTTGCCACAAAGAATCCGCAATGGACAGATCGCCATTGAGGTAAACGCTTTCGACGATACTATTCGGCGTCTCATCTTTGGCCTCCAGCACCAAGTGAAACACATCGCCCACCAGAGGCCCGCCGAGGGTAATGGCCGGGAGTTTACTTTTGGGGCTGGATCGGTTTTCGGGCAGCCGGAGGTAAAGCCAGGCCGTGTCTCCGTCGCTATTCCAGCGCAAACTTGGATCTTTAAATTCCGCCGAACCATACCGAATGAGCGGTGCTTCCAACAACAGAGAGGAGGTTCCGCGCCGCGCATCTACGCTGGCAGAAGCGCGTACATCCCGCAGCGTATCCAGTTCTGGTGCGAAGAGTTTCGCAAGATTCCTGGAATTCCTGACATGAAAAGTCAAGTCGTAGTTATCCGTTAATCGCACCGAGTCGTTCGGGGGCAGGCCCAACTTTTTGGCAAATTCCGGATGGTGTTCCCCGAGCAAACGAAGCAGATTTTTGGTCACGCGGGCAATGCTGAAATCGCCCGTCATTTGCCCGGTCGCCACGTCTGAATCAATGCCAAAAAACCGAGAGCCATCCGGTCGGAAATAGGAGTTAAACCGCAGAAAATCAATGTTATACCAGGTCTCTCGATCTTCCAGGATTTTAAAGTTTTGAAGGTTGGCCGAGCCAACAATTTCATCCACCGTTCGGCCGCGCAGCTCCAGTTGTTTCACCGTACCGATCAAAACCCAATCCTGTTTGACCAATTGTAAGACGCCCAAATCAAGCCGCCGGATGTTGGCCGAAAAGTCAAAAACGGGAATCGAATCCTTCAGATTGATGTTTCCATCGAAGACAAAATCTACGTTTGGGTCATTACTTTCTACCTTCCCGTCAAAGACATATTTTTCAAATTTTCCGTTCAATTTGATGTCCCGATAAGGGTACCCGTTGTAATAAAAGGTATCAATTTTCCCCGACACCCTGGAGTTGATGGTCGGCAAAGTAAGTCCGGTGGAACGGTCTGCTACATTCACCTGGAAGGTACTCGGACCAAATTTTCGATCGCCCGTCCAGGTGGCCATATCGAAATGTTGCATTTTTAAATCTCCGCGATAAATGGCTTTTTCCGGGCCATCCCGAAGGTTCAACTGCATGTCGAGTCGTCCAGGTCCTAAGCTGGTGGCAAATTTCCCGTACAAAACGTGGTCAAAACCGTCAAATAGCTGATAACTCCCTTCAAACGAGATTTTATCAAGTTTATAAAACTGCTTGGGCGGCCTAAATCCCGGCACGATCCGGGCGATGGTCGTCATATCCGTGCGCAGTTCTTCAAATCCAAAATTGAGTACCATCGGCTCATCTGTGTCCCCTAATCCCCGTCCGTCAAATTCACCACGCAGGCGGGTCGAATTGCCCACCAATATTTCCAGGTCATCAGCCTTTAATTTTCCATTCACTTTTCCACTGATCAGGCCTGACACATCGGCGATGAGGTCTTTATTGGAGGTAAAAAACTCATTTTCAAAGACTGATTTTTCAAAATGGCGCACATCTCCCAAACGAATTTTGGAGCCTTGCGCCAAACGGATATCCATCGTGACCGCATTGTTGAAATCGCCCAGTAAATCAATCCATGGGTCATCCAAAACGGTGTCTTCGTATCGAAACATGATCGTATCCCCCAGAGAGGAACCGCCAACTGTCTGGATTTTTGCACCATACAAGGCCGTCAAAGTATCGGTCAGGATCAAATGTTTCGCATAACAATCGGCCAGCGCCAAACCACTTCGTTCACGGGCACTCAAGTGATTGATTGTGCCAAACAACTCAAATACATCCTCCGTGGTGGGGCGGTTCTCAGCATCAACTGCTGGTTTTTCGCCGATGTAAATTTCCAGTTGCTCGGCTTGTGCGGCTATGTAATGTACGTTCAAGTGATCGTAATTCATCACCTCTGGGGGCTTTTGTTTACCCGGTGTACTGCGGAAATTATCAAAACTAAAGCCGCTGTTTTGGACCACTACGGAACCTACCATCAGGCGCAATAAGGGGGCAATTTTAAGGGTATCGGTGGCAGGACGCACGCGAGGTTCCAGCGGCACAAATCCCGGTGGAGGGGCTGTCCTGTTTTTGGTCAGGCTAAAATGAAAGCCGTCCAACGTAGCCGAACGAATATCTACGATATTAGCTGCAACATCAATGTTATTGATCTTGACATTGCCCTCTGCAATATAATAACGAATGTATTTACCCCGGATTTCTCCCTCTCTGAAAACGTGGCGTTCATCCCGAAAAGTGACATTGGAGAGATTCAGGTTTTGAACTTTGACAAAAAACGGCGTTTGTTTTTTGTTTTTTTTGGGTTTACCGGAGCCGAAAATGATGTCTAACTTCTTCAGTAATTCATTCAAATTGGTGTTCCGCTCATGGGCATTTCTTCTAAGGTTAACCTGGGCATTTTGAAGGCCAATTTCAGTGAATTCCAATCGGTTCCAGATGGCAGAGAAAAAGTTTCCTTTTACCCCGGCACTGAATTTATCCGCGTAGAGCAACGTATCGCCGTTCAAATCTTCAATGTAAAAACCCTCGAGAATGATATTGTCGAAAAACTCAATATCAACCCGCTTGATTGCTACTTTGGTCTCCAAGGTTTCGGTCAGGATGGAGGTAGTTTTACGCACCAGCCAGTTTTGTACGGATGGAGATTGCAACAAGAAATAGATGAAAATCAAGCATAGAACCAACACAAATAGAAGGTTCTCCACCCGACGCAACAGGTTTTTCAGCAGCCGCCACGCAAATACGGGAGGCTGTTGAGGAGGCGATCTATGTTCCGGTGGGATGGGAGATTCTGACATGCGTGTTGTTGGGCAGCGCAAAGAAACGCAGTTTTGGGAGCAAAAAGTGCTGTGACACTAGCATTGTGCATACATTTGAACTTCAATTTTTGAAGTCTCTCCAAAAACACGCACTAAGCCACGCACACTGCATCCAAGTCATGGAAATTTTATTTGGCCTTCTGGTTATCGTTCTGGTTGTCCTGGGCCTGCGCAATCGAAAAAAAAGTAAAAAAGCCTGGGTCAAAGAAGAACGCTACGAAGAAAGTGGTGATTGGATTGACAAGCGTTCGGGGGAGCGCGGGACCTATGGTTCTTTGGACGATGAGATGGAGGCCAATCGGCAATACATCGCCCTTCAGCGAAAAATCAACGAAACATGGCTGGCTGTTCAGGCCCTGTTTTTTGCGCAATACCCTGATTTTCAAAACCTTAGCGACGAAAAAATCAAACAGCACGCGGCGTTTTGTAAATCCGAAATTTTGGGACTGTTTGAGCAGGCTAAACTACGCTCCCGTGGTCAAAAAATCAATCTGAAGAACGCAGAATTGCCAGAGACTGAACTTCTGCAAGCATTGAAAAAAACGCTGCTTAACGCTTCCTATGAACACTTCCCGCAGCTTTTAGATCTGGAAATTGAACAGATAAAACAATACGACCAGGCTACAGCTCAAGTGGCCAGCCGGATTTTGCTCAACCTTTAGAACAGCCTCGGAAAAACTTTGTTTTCTTTTTTTAAAAGGAAGGCCCTCCGAACAAAATAATTTGAATGCTGTTTTAAATTTGGCTTCCTGAAAATTTTTTGCGACCAGATCACTCAACTTTCTTCGCACTTAGAAAAAAATAGCGCGAAAACGGGTTGGAAAATTTAACTTTGCGCCGAAAATAACTCAGCAGCACACAATATACATGAGGCAGTTAAAAATTACAAAGTCCATCACGAACCGGGAAAGCCAATCCCTCGAGAAGTATTTGCAAGAGATTGGTAAGGTGGACCTCTTGACCCCCGAAGAAGAAGTTGACCTCGCCAAACGAATCAAACAAGGCGACCAAATAGCCCTGGAAAAACTCACGAAAGCGAACCTGCGTTTTGTTGTTTCTGTTGCAAAACAGTATCAGAATCAAGGACTTAGCCTTTCTGACCTTATCAACGAAGGCAACTTGGGGCTTATCAAAGCTGCCCAGCGTTTCGACGAAACCCGAGGCTTCAAATTCATTTCTTACGCCGTTTGGTGGATCCGTCAAAGCATCCTGCAGGCCTTGGCCGAACAAAGCCGAATCGTGCGTTTGCCCTTGAATAAAGTTGGCTCGCTCAACAAAATCAACAAGGCTTTCAGCGAACTTGAACAGCAATTCGAACGCGAACCAAGCGCCGAGGAACTCGCAGAATTGCTCGAAATTACCACCGACGAAGTTGAAACTACCCTGGGTGTGGCCGCGCGCCACGTTTCCATGGATGCGCCATTCGTAGAAGGTGAAGACAATTCGTTGCTCGATGTGCTTGAAAACAGCACCATGCCTGGCACCGATTCGCACCTGGATTACGCGGATTCATTGCGCCGGGAAATCGAACGGTCCCTTGGTACCCTCACCGACCGTCAGGCCGATGTGATCAAATTGTACTTCGGAATCGGGGTGGAACACCCGCTCTCGCTCGAAGATATCGGCGATAAATTTGGTCTTACCCGCGAACGCGTTCGCCAGATTAAAGACAAGGCAATCAATAAGTTGCGCGCAACCAGCCGCAGCAAATTGCTGAAAACATACCTGGGGGCTTAAACCTCCAATTAGTTGAAGTTTACACAAGCGTCATTCCGGGTCACCGGGATGACGCTTGTTTTTGGCGCTACTTGAAAGGCCCAATCGGCTCCGCAGCGACTCAAAATAATTCGGTGCGTGTAGCAACCGACTCCCATACCAGGAAAACAATTCCCCATCTACCAGTTCAATGCGCGCATTCGGACAAATTTACTGAATCTCCGACAGGTGTTTGGCCGCAAATGGATAAGGCTCGGACGACAACAAAATGAACGCAGGTTCAGCAGCCGCTAGTTGCTCCAAAGAAATTTCAGGATAGCGCGAATGGTTGGCAAAAACATTTTCAAAACCCGCGTGGCGCAGCATGTCGTCAATAAAAGTATGGCCGCCCGCTGCCATGTAAGGCTTTCGCCAAATCAGGTATGCCGCTTTTGCGGGTTCGGTTTCCGGTAAAATAAGTTGCTTGAATGTATGCTCCACTGATTCGGCCGTGGCCTGCGCTTTGGCTGTTTTTCCAGTCAAGTCCCCTACCCTGCGCATCATCTCCAGGGCATCTCCCAGCGTATAAATGTCGCTCATCCAAACCGGGTATTCCTGTGCAAGTTGGGCTATCTGGCTTTGTTCGTTTTCCTCTTTATTGCCGATAATTAAATCGGGCTGCAATTTTTTAATCTTTTGAAAATCAATTGTTTTGGTGCCCCCTACCCTATTCTTTTCCTGATACCAGCTGTTTGGATGAATGCAAAATTTGGTAATCCCGACCACCGCTGCACCCAGTTCTAAATCCGCCAAAAACTCGGTTTGGGAGGGCACCAACGAGACGATTCGTTGCGGTGGCCAACTGGGCAAATTGATGGGACGATGCATTTGATCGGTAAAGTTCATGAGATTTACCGCTTGCCGTGATTATGCACAAATTCCAACATGGAAGCCTTCGATTCGCGCACAAATTTCCGTTGATAAGCCCTTGCAATCGGATAGCCCAGTCGCGCGACCCAAACCCTTGGTCGCGAGAAGGCTTTGATGATGTAGCGGACGGTGCCATCCGAGGTTTTTTCAACCAGGAATAATTCTTCCCCACACTCTGCATGGCCCGGCAAAGTACCGTATGCAAACCCGAATTTGTCTTGATTATCAATCACATACACAATCCGGCAGGAGTTTAACCACCACAAACCCATCACTTGTGCCTGCATCGCTACCACCTCACCCACTTGAATGGGCGTATCCTCAGGCCAGATACAGGCCCAGCCGCCTGGAAACATTTTCCACTGCTGAATGGCCGCTTTGGCAGCTTCCCAAACCGCGTCGCCATGCCCTAACTCGACGAAGTTAAAATCGTTGTCATATCCCGCAACCGTCGTGTCTTTTTGGGTCTCGCCAATTTCGACATAACTATGGGGCATGGAACGTTCACGCGCCAAAAATGCGCTGGTAATGGATTCGGAAGGTTTGGAAAAACGGGGCATAGCGATTGATTCGATTGATGAGATTAAGCCGATTGATTCGATTGAACTTTGAGCTATAACAGGGTCATTCAAATCACATGAATCAAATGAACCATAGTCAAATGTTACCCTTTTTTAAAAGCCGCGATGGCATTTTTACTGTACTCGGACAATGCCAAACGACCACTGATCGCGGCGCGTTCGGTAAGCAGGGAATCCCAATGCTCCGTGCCTTGCCAAAAAACTTGTTTCAACTCCGCGAGCGCTTCCGGGCTGTACGAACACAGCGCCTGCGTGAAATGCGCCAAATAAGCATCCAACTGCTCCACGGTGTCAAAAGATTCCTGAAAAAGTCCTTTTTCCTTGGCCCAGTTGGCGGTTCTCCACTCGGCAGGCGTGAGCGACAATTGGGCAAAAACAGCCGAACCTACCTTGCGTTCCACCGCCGGCCCAATCACAAATGGCCCAAAACCAACGGCTAACTCGCTCAAACGCACCGAGGCCCATTGTGATGCAAAACAGATATCGGTGGCTGCCGCCAAACCAACGCCTCCGCCAACAGCCTTGCCATGTACGCGGCCGACCACAATTTTACCACACTGTCGCATGGCATTGATGACGTTTCCAAAGCCAGAAAAAAAGGTTTTTCCGGTTTCAAAATCCTGAATACCAGCAAGTTCGTCAAAACTAGCCCCCGCACAGAAGGTTTTGTGCTCCACGCTTTGAAGCACGATTATTCTAGCTTCTGGATTGGCACCCGCAGCCTTGAAGGCGTCTGCCAGTTCGGCCAAAAGTTTACTGGGAAGTGAATTGTGGTTGGGGTGGTAAAAAAGAATGTGCGCCACGCCATCCGGGGTGAGGTCGGTGCGTACGTAGCCTTGTTGGGTGATGTCCATAGGAAGAGTATGAGGATTTATGAGGGTTTATGGGGTTTATGAAGGTTTATGAGGCGGCAAAAATATCACGAAGTGCGGCATCTATTTGAGGCCATTGGAATTCAAATCCGGCTTTGGAGATTTTTTCTGCGGATATACGATTGCTGTTGAGAATAACGGCTGACATTTCGCCAAAAACCAGGCGCAGCACAAAACTTGGGGCGGGCAGAAAAACTGCCGGCTTATCCCTGGCCTCCGCGATGGATTTAACCAAATCCTTTCCACGCGCCGGATTAGGTGCAACGAGGTTAAAAACACCTTCAACTGCTTGATTTTCAATACCCCACACAAATGCGCCGCAGACATCGTCCCGATGTATCCAGGACCACCAAGCCTGTCCATCGCCAAAATACGCACCCAACCCAAATCGAAGTGGGTTGACGATTTCGGCTAAGGCGCCCCCTTCTTTGGCCATCACCACCCCAATTCGAAACTTTATGGTTCGAATCCCAAGCTGACGCATTTGATCTGCCGCATTTTCCCATTGCTGGCAACAATCCACCATAAAACTTTGCTCCACCGGTGGCGTGCTTTCCTGCATCCAGTTCTCCCCAGAATTCCCGTAAATCCCGATGGCGGAAGCAGAAAGATAACTTTTGGGCCGATTGGTCATCTTTTCCATCGCCTGGTACAACACGGCCGCGCTCTGCACCCTGCTATCTACCAGTTCTCGTTTGCGCGCAGCGGTCCATCGTCCATCTGCAATGCCCGCCCCCGCCAAATTGATGACTGCATCCACGCCTTCCAAGGCCGAATGATCTATTGCTCCCTTGGATGGGTCCCAAAAAAAATGTCCATCTGCTTTTGGAGAACGAGTCAATAAACGAACCTGGTGACCTTTGGCCTGGAGGATTTCTGTAAGCCGTGAACCGATCAGGCCCGTGCCACCGGCAATCAATATTGTTTGTGCGTGCATTGGAAAGTAGTTGTTGCAATAGTTTCTAATCCCCAAACAGCACTTGCAAGATTGGGTTCACGCCAATTTTTTACGCAGAGAATCCAGTAAAGACTCAGCGGTATTTCCTTCCAACCCAAGCCATGTGCCAATGGTTTGAAATACCATTTCAGGCCCTTGATTGGCTTCTCGAAGTGTTTTTAAAGCACTTGAACCAGCAGATTTGGACAATTTTTCACCCGAATCACCCAGGAGCAGTGGATGATGCAAAAAATTAATTTTAAGAAATTTATCTTCGGAAAGTACGGTTGCCAAAAAACGCTGGGCCTCGGTGGAATTTTCTAAATCTGCCCCACGGATAACATGTGTTACACCCATTGCAACATCATCCGCAAAACTGGCCACCTGATAGGCCGGAATCCCATCCCGACGACGCACCACAAAGTCGGGCAAGGGAAAACCGGGCGGCGTTTTGATCCGCCATGCCACATCAGGCGCATCGAGCGAAAGGTTTTGTTCCCTGAAATGTGCCGGGTAAGCACCCCCAAAAGGCTCTAGGTCTCGCCGGGATTTTCGACAGGCGAACAAGATATCTTGATCCCGAAGTTGTTGCAACACCTTGTGATACAAGGATATACGAGATTCATCCGATTGAAAAACGGGCGCCCCTTCCCAATCCAGTCCAAGCCAGTTTAGGCTTTCGGTGATGTCTTGGATATACTCGGGGCGTTTGCGATCGGCATCCAGGTCATCTATGCGCAGGAAAAGCAAGTGTGGCACACCTTTGAGGTGTGCCACACTTGCCGCCAACCAATTCAGGGTAAAATTCAGGGCGTTTCCCAGATGTAAAAAACCAGAGGGCGTAGGTGCTAAACGCAACCGACTTTCCGGCGTAACACTGCTGACAAACCCCAAAAACTGCTGTGCAAATGCTTGCATTAAGCAATGAAATGGTCAATAATATCCGGCTGGTTGTCGTCATCCTCTAAAATCTTGGTCGCATCTGCAAAAGCGAAAAACTGTGCACAAGCCATTGCTGGTGCGGTATAAAGCAAACCAATGCCGCACAACAAAACCCCAATGACCGCAATAATGCCTGTAATGATATAAAACAACACAAACGGCAGCCAATTCCGGGCAATCAATTTCCGACTGGCACTCAGGGCTTCCACTGGGCCTACGTTGAAAAACCAGACGATATTAAGTGACCAGGCAAAAAGTATGGTCAGTGTGATGCCTCCGATGAGCATCGCCAAGACACCCAACCAAAAGAGGGTCATGTCAACGGAATCTCCTAATTCGGGTACCGATTCAATGAAAGGATATTCTTCCATCATTCCCATAAACCAATCTAAAACGCCTGCCTGATACCACAAAATTAAACCCGGTAGCAGCGCGAGCAAGGAGACTATGGCTGTCAGCAAATAAGTGGCCAGCAACATCCATATTTTATTAAAACCCTTGAAAAACTCGTTGAAATCAACCCGCCTTTCGCGGATAGCTGCATAGGTAAATTGCGCAAATCCGACTTGTAGAATCGGGGTGATAAGCATACTGAGGACGATGCCAACAATGGGAATTACCTGAGCGATAAAACTGATCAGGATGGATACGAGCGTGAAACCCAAAAGCATCCCGAAATTTTGGTTCATGAACTGAAAACCTCTGCTGATATAGTCGCCTAAATTGAAGGGGACTGGAGCTTCGTTGAGGATTCGTTGCAGACGTGTAGCTGGAAGATTCATGTTGAAATAAGGTTTTTAATTTTGTTTAAATTATCCAATAATGTGTTTCACCCGAGGACGGTGCGGGGTAATATCCCCCAGTTTTGCTTTTTTCATTTCCTCGTAAGCCGTGAAATCTCCTTCAAAAAACACCACTTCCGCATCATCTTCAAATGACAAAATGTGCGTGGCCAAACGGTCCAGGAACCAGCGATCGTGACTGATAATCAACACACAACCCGCGAAATTCTCCAGTGCTAACTCCAGTGCACGGAGGGTATTCACGTCAATATCGTTGGTCGGTTCGTCCAGAAGAAGCACGTTTCCGCCTTCCTTGAGGGTCATGGCCAGATGCACACGATTGCGCTCGCCACCCGAACAAACGCCGAGCTTTTTCTGCTGGTCGCTACCAGCAAAATTGAAACGGGAAAGATAAGCTCGGGCATTTACCGACGCGTTTCCTACCGCAATAATATCGTTTCCTTCACTAACGATTTCGTAAATTGTCTTTTCTGGCAACAGGTTTTCGTGGCTCTGATCCACATAACTCATTTGCACCGTATCGCCGATAAGGACGTTTCCGGAATCTGGCTTTTCTCTGCCGGTCAGAATTTTAAACAAGGTGGATTTACCCA
>CAZKBH010000001.1:187713-198719 GCA_964550795.1 uncultured Saprospiraceae bacterium | reverse complement strand
TCGGCCCGATAATGCCCACAATGCCGTTTGCCGGAATTTTGAAAGAAAGATTTTCATAAAGTACCCGGTTGCCCTGACCGGAAGTAGCAGGAAATGACTTGCTAATATTTTGAACCTCAATCACATTATCGCCCAAACGCGGACCATTTGGAATCCAGATTTCGAGTTTGGCTTCTTTTTCCTTGCCTTCTTCACCAGCCATTTTTTCGTAGGCACTCAAACGAGCTTTACCCTTGGCCTGGCGGCCTTTGGCTCCCATGCGCACCCAATCGAGTTCTTGTTCGAGTTGTTTGCGGCGCTTATCCTCCTGCTTTTCTTCCTGGGCCATGCGCTTGGTTTTTTGCTCCAGCCAAGTGGTGTAATTGCCCTGCCAGGGAATGCCTTCGCCGCGGTCCAACTCAAGGATCCAACCCGCCACATTGTCTAGGAAGTAACGGTCGTGGGTTACAGCGATGACCGTGCCCGGGAAACTTTGGAGGTATTGTTCGAGCCATTGCACGGACTCTGCGTCCAGGTGGTTGGTCGGTTCGTCCAATAGCAAAATATCGGGTTGGCTGAGCAGCAGCCGAGCCAATGCCACGCGACGGCGTTCGCCACCAGAGCAGATTTTAATTGGGCGGTCGTCTTCCGGACAACGCAGGGCATCCATAAATACACCGAGCCGATAATCCAGTTCCCAGCCGCCGAGGTGTTCGATTTGTTCGAGCACTTCTCCTTGACGATCAATGAGTTTCATCATTTCATCGTCGTCGGTCACCACGCCGAGTTTTTCGCCGATGTCCTCGTTTTCTTTCAACAAATCCACGATGTGCTGCACACCTTCTTCCACAATTTGGCGCACGGTTTTGGTATCATCCAGCGTGGGTTCTTGTTCGAGGAAACCGATTTTGAATTGTTTTTCAAATTCGATTTTGCCCTCGTAGTTCTGGTCAATGCCCGCAATGATTTTTAGCAGGGTGGATTTACCAGAGCCATTTAGACCCAGCACACCGATTTTTGCACCGTAATAGAAAGACAGCCAGATGTTTTTGAGCACCTGTTTCTGGGGAGGGAAGGTCTTGCTGACCCCCGACATGGAAAAGATTATTTTTTCAGACATTAAGTTGGAATGTGGACAATGTGGTTAATGTGGTTAATGTGGTTAATGGGGGAATGAGGGAATGTGGACAATGTGGTTAATGTGGTTAATGGGGGAAATGTGGTCAATGTGGTTAATGTGGTTAATGTGGACAATGTGGGGAATGGGGGTCAATGCACGCAAAGGTCGTTGGAAGGTGGGAGAAATTTGAGTGGTTTTTGGAGTAATTCTCTGCAAAAGTTTGGAGAGACCCCTGATTTATTCAATCAGTATCTTCTTCACGTTCCACCAGCCTGTTTCGATGATGGCTTCATTTTTTTTGTAAAAATTGATGGCCGGTTCATTCCAGTCCAATACCTGCCATTTTACCAAACGACAGCCGCGTCGTTGGCCTTCAGCCATAAAAGCATCGTAGAGCATTTGCCCGATTCCAAAACGGCGGTACGACTCGTTCACCACAAAATCGTCGAGGTAAAGCATCTTGCCTTTCCAGGAAGAATACATCATGAAAAACAGGGTCATTCCGACTATTTCCCCATCCTTTTCGGCTACATGGCTTTCAAAAAGGCCGTTTCTGAAATCTTCCAGGTATTCTTCAGGCGTTGTGAACACCGCTTCGGGTTCTTTTTCATACACGGCTAATTCATACACGAGTGCATGGATACTTGGGATATCGGCTTCCGTGGCCGGCCGGATAATTGTATGGTTCATTGCGATATTCATCGTTTTTTAAGTGCCGAAACTTCATCCAGAATTACAGCTTCGTGCAAAATTTCCAAAAAAAAGTCTTCCCGAATTGGTGAACAAGCATCCAAGAGCGAATCAAAATCTTTATTTTTGGCAAATTTCACGCGCAAAGATTCAACAAGTTTTCCCAAAATTGCCCCTCGGATTTTTGAACCACAAGTATGAGGCGGCACGCAGTTCATCGTCTATAATACATACTTGATCGTTTAACCCCTTACCTTCGCAACTAGATATATGAATTCCCTTTTCAATCTGGCCGTGAAGCAGTACCTGTCTCGACGCATGAAGCGTATCGAGCGGTATATGACAAACCCGGAGGAGGCGCAGGAACGCTGGTTGCGCCGCCTGCTGGACCGCGCCCGTGACACGGAACAAGGTCGTCGCTGGGGGTTTGCGGACATTCGTAATTCGGAGCAATTCTCCCGCATGGTTCCGGCCCAGGATTATGACGCTTTCAAACCCGATATTCTCCGAATGATGCACGGGGAGCGCAATGTACTCTGGCCCGGCGAAATCAACTGGTATTCTAAAAGCAGCGGGACTACCAGCGACAAAAGCAAATTTATTCCGGTGCCCTACGGCAACATTTTCAATTGCCACATGGCAGGTGCCTGGGATGCCATCGCGATGTTGTACGACCAAAAGCCCGATATGCAGGGTTTTCGATACAAACACCTGGCCGTTCCAGGCAGTTATCAGCACTTCCAGGATTATCCGAAGACTCGTTTTGGCGATGTAAGTGCTATTCTGGTAGAACACATGCCCACCGTCGGAAGAATCCTGCATACGCCTGACACACAAACCTGTCTGCTGCCCAATTTTGAAGACAAACTAAAACGAATTGCCGAAATCACCAGCAAACAACGCGATATCTGTCTATTTGGCGGGGTTCCGACTTGGCTCATTGTGCTGTTTCGCATGATTTTGGAAAAAACGGGCAAACAAAACATGCTCGAGGTTTGGCCGCATTTGCAAGCGTATATGCATGGCGGCGTGGGCTTTGAACCTTACCGTGCTACTTTCCGGGAACTCGTTCCAAGCGATGATTTTGTTTATCAGGAAATTTACAACGCCTCCGAAGGTTTTTTCGGCGCACAAGCAGACCTGAAACAAAACGACCTATTGTTATTGGCCGACAATGGCGTGTTTTATGAATTTGTGCCCACCAGTGAATGGGAAAAAGAACACCCCAATACGGTGCTGCTTCCCGACGTAAAAATGGGCGAAAATTATGCGGTGATGATTTCGGCCAACAACGGGCTGTTCCGCTACCTGCTCGGCGATACCATTACATTCACCCGCCGCTACCCGTTTTGTTTCCAAATAACGGGTCGAACCAAACAGTTCATCAATGCATTTGGAGAAGAGGTCATGGTCGGCGATGCAGACAAAGCCCTCGCCGATGCGTGTCGGCAAATGAATGTCTCCGTGACCGAGTACACCGCCGCACCCGTCTATTTTTCTGCAGAAAAAAAGCGGGGAGGGCACGAATGGGTGGTAGAATTTGAAAAAGAACCCGCTGATATGGCGCGTTTTAATCAAATTCTAGACGAGTCCCTTCAACGCATTAATTCAGACTACGAGGCCAAACGATACAAAGGAATGGCCCTCGACCAATTGCGCCTCAACATTGTTCCAAAAGGCACATTTGTCAGCTGGATGCGTGCCAGAGGGAAATTTGGCAACCAAAATAAAGTACCACGCTTGGCCAATCACCGCCAATACGTGGAAGAAATCATTCGATTCGCGGCAGATGGTGGGCAGACGGTTGAGAGTTGAGAAGTTGAGAGTTGAGAAGTTGAGAAGTTGAGAGTTGAGAAAAAACCGCCGATTCATAATTTTTTAACCCGTTGATTATGCATAGATTACTTACGCTCGCTTTCGTTTTTTTTCCCCTTTTTTTGTTTGCACAACCTAGAATCCAATTGGTAAATTTCGCCACTGGTTTTGACCTGCCTGTTGACATCGCAAATTGTGGCGACAGCCGCTTATTCGTGGTAGAACGGGAAGGTAAAATTTGGGTACTCGACAGTCTTGGAAATAAATTAAACATCTTTTTGGACATTGACGCTCGGGTAAATTCCAACCAAAATGAGCAGGGGCTTCTTGGACTTGCCTTCGACCCAAATTACGCCGAAAACGGATATTTTTACGTCAATTATACCAAAAACGGCGCTGGAGATACCCGTGTTGCTCGTTTTTCGGTCAAAGCCAACAATCCGAACGAAGCAGATCCAAATTCCGAATTAAAGATTATTGAACAAAGTCAACCCTACTGGAATCACAACGGAGGTTGCATCAAATTCGGCCCGGATGGTTTCTTGTACATCTCCTTGGGAGACGGTGGATCCGGTGGAGACCCCCAAAACTATGGGCAAAACAAAAAGACTTTTTTGGGCAAAATTTTGCGCATTGATGTGAACAACAGCAGTGCATCGCAGCCGTATGTGGTGCCTCCCAACAACCCTTTTGTGGGCAATGCCGACTATTTCCCCGAAATCTGGTCGCTGGGCTGGCGGAATCCATGGCGTTTTTCCTTCGATGCGCTTAACGGTGATATGTGGATTGCAGATGTGGGACAAAACCAGTGGGAAGAACTGAATTATGAACCCGCCAACACCCCCGGTCGCAATTATGGCTGGCGCTGCTACGAAGGGAACAACCCTTTCAATACAAATGGTTGCCAACCCGCCAGTGCCTACACCGCGCCATTTTTTCAATATGGACACTCTGGTGGAAATGGCTGTTCTGTCACGGGCGGATTCGTTTATCGCGGAAGTCAGTTTCCAGATTTGTACGGTTGTTATTTGTTTGCAGACTATTGCAGCGGGCGCTGGTGGTATTCCCGGCGCAACGCCAATGGAACCTTCACAACCAGTGTATTAGCTACTTTTTCCGGGTACGAATACAGCTCGTTTGGGGAGGACAGCAAGGGCGAATTGTATGTTGCGTTGTTGTCTTCGGGCAGAGTGCAAAAAGTAAGGGAACTGTGCTCTCCATTTCAAGTTTCTGGCATGGCAAGTCCTGGAATTTGCGCTGGCTCTTCGGCTGGCGAGATTAGTTTGACAGCGACGGGTGCGACAGGCACAGTAACCTACACATGGTCGAATGGCGCAACAAGCCAAAATCTAGTCGGACTTGGTACGGGAATCTTTTCAGTTGAAGTAAAAGACGGGAATAATTGCCTCAGGCGCGACACTTTTGAAATCGTAGAGATTGGGCCAGATTATCCAAGCCTATATGCGAGCGACTCGACCATTTGCGCCAATGGCCTGGTACAACTGACCGCTGGCAACTTAGCCGTAAACAGTAATTTAACCTGGTATAATGGGCCTAATATTGTGGCGACTTCCAGTGCTTCATCTTCGGCTGATACGCTTGAAGTAACACAGCCGGGAGATTATTCCGTCATTGTAAACGATACCCTTTGCCCGGCCTCCTCCTCCATCGTAAATATCGTGAAAATTGGGCCGGACAATCCAACCCTGATTGCGAGCGACTCGGTAATCTGTGCCATTGGCTCAGCAATACTTACCGCCAGCAATCTGCCCGTGCCCAGTACTTTAACCTGGTATAATGGAGCAGACATTGTGGCAACCACAAATGCTTCAGCTTCGACTGCTACACTTGAAATAACGCAGCCCGGAGACTATTCCGTAACCATAAACGATCCGAATTGTCTGGTTTCCTCCTCCATCGTAAGTATTGTAAAGATCGGACCTGACAATCCAGGCCTCAGTGCGAGTGCCTCCGTCATTTGCCCCAACGGCACGGTACAATTGACCGCAAGCAATCTGCCCGTCCCCAGTACTTTGACCTGGTATAATGGGGCAAATATTGTGACAACCACAAATGCTTCGACTTCAACCGTCACACTCGATGTAACGCAGCCGGGAAACTATTCCGTAATAGTTGATGATTCGTTTTGCCCTGCCACCTCTGACATCGTACCTGTGGTACTGATTGGGCCAGACAATCCAATCCTGACTGCCAGTGACTCGGTAATTTGCACGACTGGTTCGGCTCAACTGATTGCTAGTAACCTGCCGGTGCCGAGCACACTGATTTGGTATAACGGGGCAAATATTGTGGCAACCACGATCGCTTCCGCTTCGACCGACACGCTTATTATAACAGCGCCCGGTAACTATTCGGTCGTCATAAACGATGCACTTTGCCTGGCCCCCTCCTCCATTGTTAGTATTGAAACTATAGGCCCGGACAGTCCAATCCTGAACGCGAGCGACCTGGTAATCTGTGTCAATGGATCGGTACAACTGACCGCCAGCAACCTAGTGGTACCGAGCACATTAACCTGGTTTAATGGACCAAATATTATGGCGACTACAAATGCGTTGGATTCGACCGCCACACTTGATATAATTCAGCCGGGAGACTATTATGTGGTAATAAACGATGCCCTTTGTCCGACGCCCTCTTCTATTGTTACAGTCGCAAGGATTGGGCCGGATAATCCAATCCTGAGCGCGAGCGATACCATAATTTGTCTCATTGGCTCGGTAGATTTAATCGCGAGCGGCTTGCCCGTGCCCAGTATATTGACTTGGTTTAATGGGGCAAACATTGTGGCCACCACAAATGCGACTGATTCAATCGCCACTCTAGAAATTACGGAACCCGGCAACTATTCCATCATCATAAATGATGCAACATGCCTGGCTCAATCCGCCATTATTAGTGTCATCAGAGTCGGGCCGGATAATCCAAACCTGACGGTAAGTGACACCGTGATTTGTCCCAATGAAACGGTTCAGTTGATTGCCACCAACCTCCCCGTGCCCGCTACATTGACGTGGTACAATGGGTCTGACATTGTTGCAACCACCAATACTTCGGACTCTACCGCCACCATTGAAATTACAATGCCAGGCAACTATACCGTTATTATAAATGATCCGGTATGTCTGAATTCTTCTCAAGTAGTCAGCATCCTGGCAGATACCCCGATTGAACCATTGATAGAATCCAATTATGACAGCCTTTACGCTTTGTCGCCCTGCTCTGTGTGCCAATGGCTCTACTATGGCCAACCTGTACCAGGTGCTACAGGGACGTATCATATCGCGACGCAGGAAGGAATTTACAGCCTCCAGGTTACCTCTCCTAATGGATGCCAGTATATCTCTGACGAGGTTCATTTCTTGATCGGGAGTAGCAAATTTCCGAGCGCTGTGCGCCGTTTTTCGCTTTCACCTAACCCTTCGGAGTACACTATTTTGTTGGAAATGGAATTGGAGAAAAACCAGCACATCAAACTTTCCCTGACCGATACCAGCCAGCGACAAGTGTATGTCAATGCCGTTGAAGGTCAAGAAATTACGTTGCCAATTGACCTGAGCAACTTACCCATCGGCACTTACTTTCTAATGGTAACAATGGAAAACGGAAGTTTTGTGCGGAAACTGGTGAAAAAGTGATTTGGCCCGTCTCCTGTTGTTTCGCAGACATCTTATTTCAAAACCACTTTGCGTTGACGATAAATGAAAGGTCTTGATTTTCATTTAAGGCTTCTTTTCAATCAAATTTTTCCCATGAAAAAATTAAACTTCCTCTTACCCGCCACAGTCTTTTTACGCGTCATAGTCTTGATTGCGGTGTGGACGACTGCGTGCCTTTTGCTCTCCCCGCTTTACCTCGTGGCCCAACCGAAAATCCAACTGGTCAATTTCGCCACTGGTTTTGACCTGCCCGTTGACATTGCTAATTGTGGCGACAGCCGCTTATTCGTGGTAGAACGGGAAGGTAAAATTTGGGTACTCGACAGTCTTGGAAATAAATTAAACATCTTTTTGGACATTGACGCTCGGGTAAATTCCAACCAAAATGAGCAGGGCTTACTTGGCCTTGCCTTCGACCCAAATTATGCCGAAAACGGCTATTTTTACGTCAACTATACCAAACTTGGTGCTGGAGACACGCGGGTTGCTCGTTTTTCGGTCAAAGCCAACAATCCGAACGAGGCTGATCCAAATTCCGAATTAAAGATTATTGAACAGAGTCAACCCTATTGGAATCACAATGGAGGTTGCATCAAATTCGGCCCGGATGGTCACCTGTATATCTCTGTGGGTGACGGTGGATCCGGTGGAGACCCCCAAAACTATGGGCAAACCAAAAAGACCTTTTTGGGCAAAATTTTGCGCATTGATGTGAACAACAGCAGTGCATCGCAGCCCTATGTGGTGCCTCCCAACAACCCTTTTGTGGGCAATGCCGACTATTTCCCCGAAATCTGGTCGCTGGGCTGGCGGAATCCATGGCGTTTTTCCTTCGATGCGCTTAACGGTGATATGTGGATTGCAGATGTGGGACAAAACCAGTGGGAAGAACTGAATTATGAACCCGCCAACACCCCCGGTCGCAATTATGGCTGGCGCTGCTACGAAGGGAACAACCCTTTCAATACAAATGGTTGCCAACCCGCCAGTGCCTACACCGCGCCATTTTTTCAATATGGACACTCTGGTGGAAATGGCTGTTCTGTCACGGGCGGATTCGTTTATCGCGGAAGTCAGTTTCCAGATTTGTACGGTTGTTATTTGTTTGCAGACTATTGCAGCGGGCGCTGGTGGTATTCCCGGCGCAACGCCAATGGAACCTTCACAACCAGTGTATTAGCTACTTTTTCCGGGTACGAATACAGCTCGTTTGGGGAGGACAGCAAGGGCGAATTGTATGTCGCGTTGTTGTCCTCGGGCAGAATTCAGCGCATTCGCGAATTGTGTTCCCCATTTCAGGTGACGGGGACTGCTGGCCCAGCCGTTTGTACTGGTTCTATGGCTGGTGCAATCAGCCTCAACACAAGCGGGGCTGCTGGCACTGCCACTTATATCTGGTCCACAGGCGCTACAACTCAAAACCTCTCCGGGCTTAACCCTGGTACTTACACCGTAGAAATAAAGGACGGTAACAACTGCATTCGCCGCGACACCTTCGAAATTGCAAATGCCGGTCCTGCTGCGCCCCTGATGCCTTTGATTGATACCGCAATGTGCCAGGGCCAAGCCATCAATTTCGGCCTGGCACAGCCACCCGCGGGATTTGCACACCAATGGTTTATAAATGGCGTTCCGGTTTTATCGAATCCAGGCGGAACGTTTTTTGTGCAGGAAACGGGCACTTATCAAGTGCAATTGATAGGACAAGGATGCAATTCCGAACTTTCTGCACCCGTGCTCGTAACGGTCTTCCCGGCACCCACGATTTCTCTGGCTTCAGTGGGAGATGTCATTACCGCGACCATCAACCCGGGCAATGCCAGTGTACAATGGTTTTTTGAGCAAATGCTGATCCCTGGCGCTACAAACCCTGTGTTCGTGGCCGAGCAAAGCGGACAGTATCAAATAGAAGTGACGGATCTGGTTGGATGCGTGAACAGCGCAGAAATCTCGATCGTCGTGACGAGCACCAAACTACCCGCCAACGTCCGGAAGTTTTCGCTTTCGCCCAATCCGACCGAAAACAGTGTTTTGTTGGAGATGGAACTGGAAAACACGGGCCGCACAACCATCACGCTTTCAGACAGCAGCCAACGGCAAATATCCAGCCAAACCGTTGATAACCAAATAATTGCGCTACCCATTGATCTGCGTAATTTGCCCACAGGCACCTATTTTATCACCGTTCAAACGGGTTCAAGTGGTTTTGTGCGCAAAGTTTTGAAGCAGTAGTTTTTGCCAAATAATAATCTGGTGAACAAGCCGCAACACAAAAGATTGCGCTTGTTCACCAAGTTAACTATTATTGCGCTTCAAAATGCGATAGTGACAAGCTGCTCCAATCGTCTTGAGTGTAGAATCTGCGATGAAACAAGCAATGAAAAATGGGGTAGATATGGAAGTGGTGCGCTTTCAGGCGGCGTAAGTGCTTTAAAAATAAACATGACCAAACTAGAGTACATCGAATACTGGAAACAAGCCGCAGATAAGGACTGGGTAGTAGTAACGAACCTGTTTGATAAAGGCAATTACCCACATTCGCTGTTTTTTGCGCATTTAGTGCTCGAAAAGATCTTAAAAGCGCACTTTGTTAAGGACAACGAAAGCGATCATCCTCCAAGAACCCACAACTTAGTTCGTTTGGCAAGTCTAACACAGCTCACATTTTCTGCCGAAGACTTACTTTTGTTGGATAAGATGAACGACTACCAAATGGAAGGCCGATACCCTGATTATCAGTTTGTGATTTTTAAAATCTGTGACCAACCACACACCGAAGTACTCTTACAAGAAGTTGAATCATTAAGATTATGGTTACTCAATCAGCTGCCTTAAAAATTGCTCAAGACTACCTGCGGGAAGTCCGTGCCTTGGGTGTGGGGGTACAAAGGGCCATTTTGTTTGGTTCATTTGCCCACAACCAGCAGCACGAATGGTCAGATATTGACCTTGCACTTTTTGCGGATGATTTTATCGGCTTGGCTGCGCTTGACAAAGAGCGGTTTCGCAGCCTGCATGTAATGCCGAAGTTTATGTCCATCGAGACGCATACTTTTCCTGCCCAACGATTGGAAGAGGACGATCCATTTGTCGAGGAAATTAAGCGGACTGGGGTGGAAATTAAGTGATTCATCATCCATCATTCATCATCCATCATTTAATTAAAATCCGTGCTAAACGACTTCGTCATTCGCTTTGCCAACGTAAACGGCACCGGCTCGGCCAGCGCAAACGATATGTTTGCCAAGGCAATCTTCCGCATGGGCATTCCAGTGTCGCCCAAAAACATTTTCCCTTCGAATATTCAGGGTCTGCCGACCTGGTACGAGGTGCGCGTGAGTGAAAAAGGCTACCTGGGCCGTCGCGATGGCGTGGACATCATGCTGAGCGTGAACCCGCAGAGTATGCCCAAGGATATCGCCAACGTGAAACCGGGTGGTTACTTCCTCTACGACAGCACGAAGGAACTATACAAGGATTTTCTCCGAGACGACATCACCTACCTCGGCATCCCGATGATGCAGCTGTGCATGGACAAGTTTCAGGACCCGCGCCAACGCCAGTTGCTCAAAAACATGGTGTATGTCGGGGCACTTTCCGCCTTGCTCAACATTGAACTGGAGGTACTGCACGGAATCATTCAACAAAAATTCAAGGGCAAGGACAAGCTGATTACGGCCAACTACGAGGCCATGGACATGGGTATTCAGTACGTCCATGCC
>CAZKBH010000001.1:126784-187703 GCA_964550795.1 uncultured Saprospiraceae bacterium | reverse complement strand
TGGTAAATACGCCAAAAAACTCCGCGTAGATCCTGTAACGGGCAAAAACAACTTTGCCATTGTGCAAGCGGAAGACGAGCTCGCTGCCATCGGCGTAGTGATTGGCGCCAACTGGAATGGTGCCCGTTCGTTCACGGCGACCAGCGGTCCGGGCGTTTCGCTGATGAGCGAGTTCTTGGGACTGGCTTATTTCGCTGAAATACCAACGGTTCTGGTGGATGTGCAGCGCGGCGGCCCCAGCACGGGAATGCCCACACGCACGCAACAATCAGACATTCTCATCGCCGCTTATGCATCGCATGGCGACACCAAGCAGGTGCTTTTGTTCCCGAGCACCCGCGCCGGGTGCTTTTCTATGATGAGCGATGCGTTTGATTTGGCCGAGCGCTTGCAAACGCCCGTCCTTGTCATGACCGACCTCGATCTTGGGATGAATGAAAATATGTCGCCCCCGCTTCAATGGGACGATAGCCGCGTGTTCGATCGCGGCAAGGTGTTGACCGCCGAAGATCTGGAGGCCGCTGCGGAACGTTTCGGACGCTACCTTGACGTGGACGGCGACGGCATTACCTATCGCACCATTCCAGGCACGCACCCAACCAAGGGTTCGTTTTTCACGCGTGGCACCTCGAGGGATGAGTACGCGGTGTACACGGAGGAGGGCGCGGCGTATGTGCGCAACATGGACCGTTTGGTAAAAAAATGGGAGACCGCTAAGCAATACGTGCCGGGACCTGAATTCTACCAGGATGAAAAAACGAGTGCATTTGGGATGCTGTTTTTTGGCACAACGACGTATGCTGCCATTGAAGCGCAGGATTTGCTACAAGCTCAGGGCATTACGCTGGACGCTATTCGGGTAAAATCCTTTCCGTTCAATACGGAGGTGCAGCAATTCATTGATACGCACCAACGCGTTTTTATTGTAGAACAAAACCGGGATGCGCAATTCAAGTCCTTGATTGTCAATGAATTGGGTGTAAACCCGGCCAAGTTAACTTCCATTCTGAACTACGATGGTTTCCCGATTACGGCGGATGTGATTCGGGAGAAAATATTCCAGAGTCTGGTGGGAAAACTGAACCCTGCCTTTGCGGAACATGAGCTGGGAGAACCGAATCTGTCGGAGGTGAGTGAGTGATTAGGTGCTGATGTTTTGTAAAGAAGCTAGATGTATGGTACAAGTACGCATTTGAGTCCATGCTTTCGGGGAACCAAGAACCGTGAACCAATAAGCGACTATAAATTAAAAACACCCACAACACATAACAACACTCCATGACATTCGTCCGACCCACCTTTCGCCACCCTGATTCGCCCATAAACGCGCTGGGCTACACCAAAAAGTTCTACGAGGGAGCTTTGTCAACGCTCTGCGCGGGCTGTGGCCACGATTCCGTGAGCGGCGCCATTATTCAGTCCTGCTTTGAAATGGCCGTGGAGCCGCACCGGGTGGCAAAACTCTCAGGCATCGGGTGTTCTTCCAAAACTCCGACGTATTTTTTGGCTAATTCGCACGGTTTCAACTCCGTACACGGACGAATGCCCAGCGTAGCCACCGGGGCCTACCTCGCCAACCGCGACTTGATGTACATCGGTGTATCCGGCGATGGCGACTCGGCTTCGATTGGGATGGGACAGTTTGTGCATGCAATTCGGCGCAACCTGAACATTACTTACATCATCATGAACAACGGTTGTTACGGCCTCACCAAAGGCCAGGATTCCGCAACCGCCGATGTGGGGTCTATCAACAAATCGGGTGCAGCGAACATGTACAACGCCATTGATATGGTCGGATTGGCCTTGGAATTGGGGGCTTCATTCATTGCCCGCAGCTTTTCGGGCGACAAAGAGCAATTGATTCCGTTGATCAAGGCTGCCATGTCGCACCCAGGATTTGCGCTGATTGATGTGGTGTCGCCCTGCGTGACTTTTAACAACAACGTTGGGTCAACCAAATCCTACGATTACACCCGTGAGCACATTGAAGCGACCGCAGCCGTTGATTTTGTGCCCATTATGGAAGAAATTACCACCGAATACAACGAAGGAGATTCCGTTGCGGTGCAATTGCACGACGGCTCTACCATTTACCTGAATAAACTCGCCCCGGATTTTAACCCGCGCGACCGACATTCTGCCGTCAACAAACTGTATGAATCCAAGGCCAGCGGCGAAATTCTGACAGGCCTTATTTTCATAGATCCAGATGGCCGCGACTTGCATAGTATCCTGAATACGGCTGCCACTCCGCTGAACCAACTGGACCAATCAGCGCTCTGCCCAGGATCAACGGTATTGGAGGGAATCAATGCCGGACTTAGGTAATCAATTTAATAATCGGATTAATGAAAATCGCGCTGCTGGGCACTGGCCACTTGGGCAAAATTCACTTAAAATGTATCCTTGCCACCGAATGCTGGGAATTGGTCGGGTTTTACGATCTCGATGATAAAAATGCGGCCTCTGCCATCGCGCAATATGGGGCCAAGCGTTATAAATCTTTGTCGAAATTACTGGCCGACTGCGATGCGGTGGATATCGTGACCCCTACCCCATCGCATTATGCGTTGGCCGCAAAAGCCATTCGGGCGGGCAAACACGTTTTTATCGAAAAACCCGTTACGCAAACGATTCCTGAAGGTAAAAAACTGCTGCAACTCGCTGAAAAACATGGTGTTAAGGTGCAGGTCGGCCACGTAGAACGATTCAACCCTGCCTTCACCGCCTTGGGTGGCATGGGCCTGAACCCGATGTTCATTGAAGGGCACCGGCTGTCGGCCTTTCAGCCCAGGGGCACGGAAGTTTCGGTGATTTTGGATCTGATGATCCACGATTTGGACCTGATTTTACACCTGGTCAAATCGCCCGTGACAAAAGTCAGTGCGAGCGGAGTGGCTGTATTGAGCAACACACCCGACATTGCCAATGCCCGAATTGAATTTGCCAATGGCTGTGTGGCCAACCTCACCGCCAGCCGAATTTCGATGAAACAGATGCGTAAAATGCGGCTGTTCCAGCAAGATCATTACCTGAGCCTCGATTTTTTAGAGAAAAACGCCCAAATTGTGCGGCTATTTGCCACCGACGCAGCGGACTTGCCGGATACCGACAATCTGATGGAGTTTGATACCCCGGCAGGCAAAAAATGGTTGCAACTTTCCATGCCGGAAGCCGCTCCCGTAAACGCCATTCAGCGCGAATTGGAGACGTTTCATGAGGCCATTACCCAGAATATTGAACCGGTTGTGACGCTACAAGACGGGTTCGATGCACTAAAGTTGGCGCACCGGATTTTGAAGGAAATTGAAGTGCGGAAATCTGAATTATTCGAATAATCGAATCAATCCAATAATCGAATCAATCGTCTCAATCTCTCAGAAATTCCAGTTCCTGGTAACGATCGAGTCTGGCAATAGAGGATGGTTCGCCAGGTTCTTTGTCGTCCTGGCGATATTTGACTACATAATCTACGCCTGCCAGGATTTCACTGCTGATACCGCCGAAGGTAGCGGGAAAAGGTTCCCCACTTTTATTGGCAGAAGTGCTGACGATTGGACCCCCGAAAGCCTCAATGAGTTCGCGGCAGAACTCATCCGTTGCAACCCGAATGGCAGCGGATCCATCGGGTGCTTTTACCCATTCAGGCAACCCAACGGTGTTTGCGTATATCATCGTGAGTGGACGCTGGTGGTGCGCCAGCAGCGTTTCGAGGCGGGGTGGCATCTTGGGCACGAATTGTTTCAACATCTCGATGCTGGAAACGAGCATGACATATCCTTTATCGGGCACCCGGCCTTTGAGGCTGCTGATTCGTTCAACAGAGGGTTCATGCAAGGCATCGCAGCCAATTCCCCAAATGGTATCCGTTGGATAACAAATGATACTTCCTCTTTTGAGAAGGGTGGCAATCTCAGAAATGTCGTCGCGTAGCAGGAACATGGGATACAAATTGATTTTAAAATGAAAAGAGGCGGTACTTTTGGCGGCGACAAAGGTAAACAAAGTCACATTGTAAGCCTCGCGAATGCCAAAACTTGAAATCTATTCCTTTGTTTAATCAATTCACAAAAAGATACCCACCAAATTAGCACATAAAGACATGAACCGAGCTCGCATCTTTACCATCGCAGCGTTATTCGCGCTTTTTCTTCTGCCGTCCCTGGCCAAAGCCAATCACATCATTGGGGGCGACATCACGTACGAGTTTGTCAGCGAACCAAGCCCTGGGATGAAACGCTGGCGGATTACCATGCACATTTACCGGGATTGTTACAGTACTGGAGCAAATTTTGACGTGCCTGCAAGATTTGCAATTTACCAGGGTTCGGAATTGAACAATACCCTTCATTCGACCTACAACATCAGTAATTACGCCTACACCAAACTGATTCCAGACACACCGCAGTGCGTCACCAATATTCCATTGGTTTGCGTGGAAGAAGCAGTTTACACCTTTGAAGCAACGCTATCAGTGCTAACCAACCAGAGTTATTTCATTGTATATCAACGTTGTTGCCGCAACAATACCATTACCAATATCTTGAATCCTGGAGACATTGGCGCTACCTACACCATCGAGCTGAATCCCGCTGCAATGGCTGCCAACAACAACAGTCCCATTTATTCAAATTTCCCACCACTCATTATTTGCAGTAATTTCCCCCTCAACTTCAACCACTCCGCAGTAGATGCAGACGGAGATATCCTGGTGTATGAATTGTGTGAAGCACTCCAGGGGGGCGGGAATATTGTCACGGATCCCGGTGTATTCACCTGCTTTGGTGCAATACCCAGTCCCCCCTGTGGGCCGCCTTTCGACGAAGTTCCTTATCCGGTGACAACCTACAGCGCTGAAAGTCCCATGGCAGGCATGCCAGTGGTAGGTATCAATCCGGTGACCGGGCAACTAACCGGTACACCCAATATCATTGGTCAGTTTGTGGTAGCGGTTTGCGTGACGGAATATCGCAATGGACAGTTGCTCTCCAGGGTTCGACGGGAGTTTCAATTTAACGTGGCCAATTGTACCCCAGACATTGACGCAAGACTGAGCGCAGACTCCTTAACGGTTGATTTAGAAGAATATACCATTAAATCCTGCGGAGCTAAAACCATCTTTTTTGAAAATAAAACAACCATCGCCAGCAACGTTAAGGACGTAGAATGGCGATTCGATATCAATGGAACAACCGTGAGCGACAGTATCAATAAGTGGTTTACTGCTTTCACATTCCCGGATACCGGCAGTTACTCAGGACTGTTGCTCATCAACCAATATAGCGGCAATTGTGGCGATACAGCGTATATCAAGGTTCAAATTTTCCCGGAGATAAACGCCAGTTTTACCTATGATTACGACACCTGCGATGCTGGTCCTGTTATTTTCAATGACCAGTCTTACGGAGAGGGCGGCATCAACCAATGGCGTTGGAATTTTGGAATACCTGGCGCCACCTCTAATTTGCAAAACACTGATTTCCAATATCTTGAACCGGGTAATTACCCAGTCAACCTCAAGGTGGTGGATATGAATCAATGTTCTAATGATACCACCGCCATCATCCAATGGTACCCGGTGCCTCCGGTCATCATTATCCAGCCCAGTAGCTTCCTCGGGTGTGCACCCGCAGAGATATTTTTTGACAACTTATCAACGCCCATTGACCAGACCTACGATATTGTTTGGTACTTCGGAGATGGAGATAGTTCCAACAATGTAATCAGTCCCTCACACTTGTACGACGAACAAGGGGTTTATGATGTCCGGGTAGAAATCACCTCACCTTTAGGGTGTTACGTGGATGCGGACTTCCCGGCTTTGATTCGGGTAGAACCTTCGCCGACTGCTGCCTTTGACTGCGATCCGATGACCGGGCTGACCAATTTTAACAACACAGTTAGCTTCACGGATCAGTCCATTGGTGCATCCCGTTGGAACTGGCAACTCGGTTCTTTCACTACCCTGGAGCAAAATCCGACGCATACCTTCTTAGACACGGGCGAAGTCAAAGTACGCTTGATCGTAACCCACCCCGCAGGCTGCAAAGATTCTATCACAAAAGTGCTGGATATCCGCCCAGTCATCACCTGGTATATGCCCAATGCTTTTACCCCCAATGGGGATGGCGTGAACGACGATTTCTTTGGCACTGGTTTCCTGGACGGCTCCTCAAATTTCAGAATGAGCATCTGGAATCGCTGGGGCGAAATGGTTTTTGACACTACCAATCCAAATGACAAATGGAATGGCGAGAAGCGCAACGGGGGCGGTATGTCGCCAGAAGGCGTTTACATCTATACCGTTAGTTTTACGGGGCCGCGCGGTGAAAAGAATGAGTACAAGGGCTATGCGACTTTGATCCGATGATGCGCTCGTCTGAACTATGATTTTTGTGATTGGTGTCTGAACCTTCACCGCAATAAGTAATGATTAACGAACGGGTGTCTTCAAAACCACGCTGTTTTGGCAAAAAATTAACCATGCGAAACCTAACCTTATTTGCCCTTTTGGGGCTAACGATTTGTTTGTCCTCTTGTGTAAAAAAACGGCTTTATCGTGCGGAGTTGGTTGCACGTAGCGCGGCAGAAGGACGGGAAAAAATACTTGTTCAAGAACTGTTGGAACGCAGGCGGGAGACCGCCTTGCTTACCCAAAATACCGAGAACCTTGCGCGGGAATTGGGCAAACAAGACACTGAAATAGCTGATTTAAAAGACCAACTGGCCACCACTACCCTATCCATGGGAGAATCTGCCAGCCAACTGTCCAATGAAAAAGCCGCGCTTGAAAAAAATCTCGCCGCGACGAATACAACCCTGAACCAGCGCAATGACCTGATCAAAAAACTCAAGTCGGTGCAAGATAAACGCCGTTCCATCCTCATCGCGCTCGAATCGGATTTGATTAAAGCTTATTTTCCGCACAGCAGCAGCGGCGTTACGGCCGTAACCGAAGCAGAAACCATCCACCTCACCTTACCTGATGCGGCTCTTTTTGACGCTACTGGCGTTAATATCAGCGCGAAAGGACGGGATTTGCTCCAGCCCCTGGCCGAGTTTTTAGCGGCACGCCCAGCACTTTCTGTTGAAATAATGGCATTTACGGATAATATTCTGCCACCAAAAGAGAAAAGTCTCAAGGATACCTGGGATTGGAGCCTTGCCCGCGCCACCAATGCCGTGCGCATACTTATCCGCGATTTCAACGTGAACGCCAACCAACTCACGCCCATTGGAAAAGGGGAGTTTTATCCCATCACTTCCAATGAAACGGCTGAAGGACGACAGCGAAACCGCCGGACTGTTGTGGTCATCAAACCAGTTTTACCCGCAATACCCATCGCAGAATAAGCCGGTATTCAATCGAATCAATCCACAATAATCACCCGCAAAAGCGCGCGACCTTTTTCGGACTCAATTTGGAGTTGATATCCCCCTGCTGGCAATTGTCCCAAATCGAGGTCATACACGTTATTTCCGGCCATAATGGCTATTTTTTGGGCAAAAACCTCCACTCCGAGTGCATTTAGGACTGAAATCTCTGCATCCAGATGCTCTGTGGATTCAAGACTTAAGCGAAATTGACCCGTATTGGGATTGGGCGCAATGCTACTTGCCCAGTCAGCTCGACGTAAATCCTTCGTTCCAACAATGATCACGGAAGCCTGATCGGTCAATAAAACCGTATCGCAGGGGTCAGAAACCGAGAGCGAAACCGTGTAAGTGCCGGATGAATCCACTTCAAACGTATATGGGCTGACATTGGTCCCTTCCGGCGAACCACCGTTCAAAGTCCAGTAAAATTCGTTGGCGTTTAGCGTTGTATTCGTACAAATAATGCTATTTCCAAGCACTTGAAGTTCAAAGGAAGGGTTACTCAAACCCTGTAAAACTTCGACCGAGAAAATATTGGCATAGGTTTGCATACCCACCTCATTGCCGATGATTAGCGTGGCGACATAAGTTCCGGGAGTGTTGTAAACGACGGTCGGTTCCATTTCGAAAGACTCCGCCGGGGTGCCGCCTGGAAAAAGCCATTGCCAGGTATCTACGTGATCCGAACTAATGATTTGAGATTGAACCTCCAATGGCGAACAGCCTTCAAGGGGAGTTCCAAAAACAAACGCAATGGGTAGTGCCCCTGCAATTGGGATGGTTTGATACGAAGTATCTGCCCCACAGTCATTGGTAGCAATGAGTCTAATCTGGTAGGTGCCCGCATTGGCATATTCATGAAAAAAGGAGAAAAACGTGCCGCTTTCGCTCTGGCCGTCTCCATAATCTACCTCATAATGGGAGGCGGAACCCGTGGTCTGATTGTTCAGTACCACACTCCAGGATCCAACCAAATTGGGGGTAAACAGTGCCGTAGGTGCATCGTTGCACACAAAGCAGGTAACTTCTTCCATATCGCAAAACATTACTTCAAAGCCGAGTACCGTTCCAACGTCGTTGGCCTGGTTATCGAACACCCGAAGCGTCCACTCGCCGGTCACCGTGCCTTGGTCAAACATTTCCAAACATCCGACGGTGGGATAATAAGTGCCGGAGTAAGCACCTGCTTCGCCCCAATTTTGGCTGCTGTTCCAGAATGATGAAAAGCCAGGATCAGGGCTTGCAGGGAAACCGCAGGGCACAAAGCCTACATTCCAGGTGGTGGATTCCGTTGATCCCCAAAAACCATTTGGCCCTACCAGCTCAACTTTTTGTCCTGCCGGGGAGTACAATTCCATGCGCACATCTCCGAGGTATTCATGTTCAAAAGACACGCGGACACCGCAGACGCCCTGAAAAGGATCAGACAAATCATTTAACCCCGCAGCGATTACCGCGAAGGTAAAATCGCCAAAAAACAGGTCTGGAATTTCATTCGGGCAATTGTTACAGCCACAAATCACTTCTTCCAGCGCAAGTTCGTCGGCACCAGCATCGCGTAGTCCAAGTCTCAGATCGCCGTCGAAATCATCGTTTGGGAGTCCAAAATTCAGGGGAAGTAAGTTGTATGCGGGTGAATTTTCTGAAGCCAGATGAAAATCACGTCCGGTAAAATTGACGAAATCAAGGTCGCCCAGTGCTTTCAGATTCAAATTTTGAAACAAGGTAGCATTGGCCGTTAGCAGCACGTATTGGGCGGTATCGGCTTGTGCTTCAAAAATCAGAATATTGCCTTCAGCCGCAATGGGGTTTTCGTTGCAACAAATGGCCAAAGGGGCACTTTGCGCGGAATGAAGGGTATTGTTGCGGATGGAAGTAGTAGAAGGTTCGCGCAAGAAAGGCAATGCTTCATTTCCATCAAAAAAGAGGGGGTGGCCCGCTACATCGTAGATGATATTGTTGAATATTTGAAGCGCCACGGTATCCGCATCCGATTCAGCACGGTACAAAATTCCGTGCCCCACGCAATCGTGTATTAAATTTTTGGTTACCAACCCCGGGGAGCCCAGCGAGAGACCCAGACCTCTACAATTTCCCTCGCCACAGCCGTTGTCAAGTGCATGGTGCAAGTGATTCCCCTCCAATCGTCCATTGATTCCGTCCCAATGCAAACAACCTTCGCCCTCATCCAATGTGCCCCCAAAAAAACCAGGGTAGCTCACTTCATTTCCCCGAAATACGACATTATTGACGTTATTTGCCTTTACGCCCCATAAATCGGTTCGGCTGATTGTATTCCCCTGCAACTTGACGGCTTCCTGACTCGAATATCCTGCTCCACCGTTTCCGTTCAAATGAACGCCATACACATAACAACTGTCTATTTCACAGCCCTCAATGGCCAATTGTTCGACATTAAAAACGCCCAATGCATGACTACCATTGACTCGTCGGATACGCGTATTAACGATATAACATTCTTCAAAATCTGGTCCCCCGTACACCGTTACACCACTCAAAACATCGTAAATAATGCAATCCCGAACCTCCGCAACGGCACATTCATCAAATTCAAAAGCTTCATCCACAATCCCGGTTACCACGCAGCCCAGTGCCACCATTGCACTCTGAAACCCATACACCCCGCCATATAAATTCCGCAAAGTATCATCTACCATATACACCTCACTCCCGTAAGCCACTACCGCCGAACCTTGCACATTTTCAAAAGTGCAGTTGGAAATGAGTACCCCCGCGCCTTCCATATAAATTGCGTCGCCGTCAATCCCGATAAAGCGGCAATTTTCAAAGGTTACAAAATCATCCGGGAAGAGCAGAAATACCGGATCGGTAAAAGTGGTGTCCTGATAATTTTGAGCTTGACTAAAGCCGACAAAAAGAAAACAAAAAAAGGCGGAAAGGAGTAAATGTTTCATAAAACCGGATAGTGCAGGTGATTGTGCATAAGGCTGCAAAATCACTGCCACATCCGTCAAATGTCGGCCATATTTCCTTTGTTGTAATAATTTTCTCTGAACACGCTTATTCTCCCAATAAACCTGCTGCCCATAGAATACCCGCTTCTGCTTTTTTCAGCTCACTGAGTAGTTTCAGGTACTTTAATTGCGCATCCAACCAGCGTTGTTCCCGGGTATTGACCAAAAAAATAGAACTTTCTCCGATGAAAAACTTTTCGTTTTCGCCATCCAGAAGTCGGCGATAATTGGCGGTCATGTCTCTGAATAAATTAGCCTGGATGCGAAGATTATCAAGGTCATTGCTATACTGGCGGACTTTTATCTCTACTGCTTGTTGTTTCTGGCGTTGTTCAAGTTCAGTTTGTGCAATTTTAATGCGCGTCACTTGCCAATCTCCTCTGGCTTTTCGGTTGAGAATTGGGTAACTAAATTGTACGCCCCATTTGACATCATTAGCCAGCATAGCAGGCCCTTCTGCGGTAGCAGTTGGGAAGAACTGCCAGTTGTTACCGAGCAAATTGTAAGACAAGTCAAAGATTGGTTTCCGTTTTTCAACTTTAAGTCGTCTTTCGGTATCAAGTTGGCGAAGTTTTACGGCGTATTGTCTCAAATCCGGGTGATTTACCTGAGCGTTTCTTAGCAAATCTTCTGCATTCAAGAGGTTGGCGGATTGAAGATCGGCCTCCATCAACATGGGTGCGGAGGGTAAAAAATTTGCATTAAGTACTTGATTGTCAGAATCCCACAAAAAGATAGAAAGCGCAAGTGAAGCGTTTTGCAAATCTACGCGGGCAAATTGAAGCTCTACTTGCCGGGTTTGTACTTGAATAAAAGTTTCTAAGGTGTCGAAAGCGGAGCGCTCGCCTTGCAGAAAACTTTGTCGCAGGCCTTCATGCCGAATTGATGCCTGCTGGAGCGCATCGGTCACAATTTGAACGGCATTTTCGGCGTAATTCCAAGTCCAATAGGTCTTGGCAGCTTCGAACAAAAGATCGTTGCGAAGGGCTAGCCGTTCGGCTTCACCCATTTCCAATCCGGCACGCGCCAATTGCAACCCGGCACGACGTTCATCAAAAAGAAGTCCTTGACCAAGAGTCCAAGTGAGTCCAAAGGATGCCTGTCCATTTTCAGGCAATTGCATTTCCGAATTTAAAAAAGTGCCCGAAGCGAGGTTATAGGCTCCTTTAAGTTCAATGCCTGCCCAGGTGGGTAGTTTTAGCCCTGCCTCGGTGTATTGGAAATAGGTTTTTCCATTGAAGTTTTTTCCGCTGTGCTCGGCGTAGGCTTTTGGGTCAAAGCCCCCTTTGGCCTGCAATAAAGCGGCCTCTGCCTGAGCCAGATTTAAATCAGCCTGTTTTACAAGTGGGTGATAATCAAGGACTTGCTGACGAAATTTTTCATATTCCAGCGATTGACCTTTCACCCAAAACACGCTAAAGAGCAAGGGGGTGATGACCGCCCAAACCCGTATTTTTTGAGCATAATTTTTTGCAAAAAACCTCATTTCCCAACCTCCTTTTTTGATTGGCCCATTCCCGAAAAATTTTGGTACAAATCGGGAGGGAACCCATTGAGAATTCGCCAGAGTTCGTACCAAACTGGCACATTGTTGAGCAGAGCAATTCCTTTTGCGCCACCACCCGGCAGCAATGCATCGGGCCAGGCTTGATCGTTTGGATCAGGCGAAATGAGCACTCTAAAGCGGCCATTTGCACTGATATTTCGGTCAATAGCTACCACATGTCCCCCAAAAGTCCCCAGTGAAACGCCCGGCCAACCACTGAAAAAGAAGGCGGGCCAACCGTCGAATATGAATCGAACATTACTGCCCACTGAGAGCAGCGGCAAATCAAGTGGCTTGACATACATTTCAACTGCTAAGTCGTAATTGGCGGGTTGTATGCTCAGCAATGGCTCCCCCTCCTTGATAATTTCCCCGATACCCGGCTTGATGGCCTGTACGACAAAGCCATCCTGAGGGGCTAAGATGTAATAAAAGGACTGTCTGCGCTGGTAGTTTTCTTGCTCGATTTGCAGTTTGCTTACATTGGCTTGCGCGTCAAACCGATCGCTGAACGTGGTAAACCGATCACTTTGAGCTTTGGCTATTTTGTTGGCGGTTTCGTTTTGGACCAGCCGAAGTTCGGTGGTATAAATGGCCAGATCATTACGGCTGCTGCCGAGCTGGTTTTCGGCAGCCACAAGTTTGGTTTCGGCATCTTGGAGTTTGAGTCGGCGTTCCTCCAGTTTGGTGAGTGGTTCCAGACCTTTTTCGTATAAATTTTTCGCGCCATTGAACTGTCGTTGCGCCACCTGAAGGTCAATGCCCGCCTGAACCAGTTTCAGCGTATCACTTTGAATTTTAAGTTGCGCTTGTTGGATTTTATTGCGAATTTGAGCTGTTTTACTTTCTAATTCCTGCCCCATGGCCTCAATTTGGTCTCCCAAAGCCCCTGCTTTTTGTCCATAAGATTCTATAGAACCTCGTTTGGCCAAGACCTGATTGCCCACCCGGGCGACCAGCTCAGGATCAAAATATTCTGCTTTAACCTCGGAAAGGAATACGAGGGTATCGCCCTTTTTGATCGCCTGCCCCTCCGCAATATACCATTGTTCGATGCGTCCTGCAATGGTGGCGTGCACGGTTTGAGGACGCTGTTCAGGACGCAGGGTAGTCACGCGGCCATCTGCCCGGACGTTTTGAGTCCAGGGAAGAAACATAAAAATCAAGAAAACAGCCATTAAAACTGCCATTAAGCGCCTGAAAGTCCAGTGCCAGTAAGGAAGTTGGGTTTTCCTGATAGCAGCGTTGGATTGTGGATAGGCCGAAAGCGGCGGTGTATTCTTCGAGATATTGAGCATGTATTCGAGTGATTCGATTTTGGAGATTTAGCCGATTGATTCGATTGGCAACCAGTGCTTTGCGATTGAATTAAACCAAATTTGTGCGGAAAACCTTTTCAAAGTCTTTGGTCTTTTGAGCATCTTCAAACGGTCCGTCAAAAATAACTTCTCCTTCCTTCATGATTAAAACCCGGTCACAAACCGCTGCCATGACAGGGTCTTCGGTAACACAAACGAGCGTCCAGGGCTTATTTTTATCCGTCAAAAAATGCGCGATGTTCAGGCGATCTTTAAAATTCAGGGCCGCCAATGGTTCTTCCATAACGAGCAGATTTGGTTCGCCGGCTACTGCGCGCGCTACCAAAATTTTGGTGACCGTGCTTCGGGCAATGTTGATTCCACTGGGCAGTAAGGCCGTGTCCAGGCCAGCCGGACTTTCCCGTACAAAATCGTTTAAACCCACTTTATCCACAATTTCAAGCACCCCCGAAAGGGTTATTGTGGGGTTTCCGAGCGTGATATTTTCCAGTATTGAGCCTTTAAAAATATCTTCTTGAGAGGATAAATCGCCGATATGCTCACGTAAACTGCGCAGATCGAGATTTTGCTTGGGCAATCCGTTGTAAAGCAGCGAGCCTGTAAAATCCCGGCGCACGACGGACATAATTTGCATCAGGGTACTTTTGCCGGAAGCATTATACCCAACAACGGCGACGCGTTCGCCACCACTGATGCTTAGCGAAATATTTTTCAACACCTTGGTTTCTCCATCAGAAAACTGGTAACTCAAATTGCGTAGTTCAACAGATAAGGGTTGTGCCTTTTGACAAAACGATTCTACCCGGACCCCGCCTTCTCGTTCCAGGGGAAGATCCGCCACTTGTCCTAGTTTTTCAGTTGCGGTGAGCACATCATACCCCGTTTCATGCAAAACGATGAGCTTATCTACGGATTCAATCACGTACAAAATCAGGATTTCAGCGGCGACAAACTGGCCAATATTCAGTTCATTTTGCATAACCAGGATGCTGCCCAGCACTAAAAAACTACCCAGTGCCAGCACTCGAAAAGTCATGCTGCTGACAAATTTGATCATCAAAATACGCCAGTGTTTGGTCCGTGCTTCGAGGTATGCTGTGGTGATAGCATCGGTTCGGCGAAGTGGGAAATCGTTTTCCCCGGCCAGTTTGAACGTGGCTGCCACGCGCCCCAGTTCTTCCAACCAGAACACCAGTTGGTATTTGTATTTCGATTCCTGAAGACTGGATTTTAGGCCGGCTGGAGCTATTAAATAAAACAAAACACCCATTACGCTCAATAAAACCAGCGAAAACAACAAAAAAGAGGTGTGGTAAATGGATAATAGCAGCAGACTGAAAAATATCTGTAAAAGGGCCGTGCTACCATCAATCAAAATTTTGGGCAGTCCTTTTTGAATCGAAACGGTGTCGAAAAATCGATTCACCAGCTCGGGCAGGTATTCTTTTCGCAGCAGCTCGAGGTTCAATCGCGGAATTCTAACCGCAAATTCCATGGCCGAATCCGCGAAAATGCGTCTTTGCACGTGTTCCATCACGGAAAGCTGCATGATGCGCAGCAAGCCTGTGAGCGCAGCGCCCACGAGTACAAAAAGTACCAAAACGCCCCAGGATGCGTTTATTCCGCCCCCTGCGATTTGACCAATAATCGCTTGAATACCAAGGGGTAAGGACAGATTAATGAGCCCCGACACCATGGCATACAGGAAAATATATCGAATTTCGCGGCGATATTGGCCCAATAATCGCAGCAGGCGTTGTAGCGGAGAAAGAGTAGTAATGGTCGTTTCTGACATGCTGATTAGAAGAAAATTCAAGCGAAAACAGGCTAATGGATGCTTTGTTTAAGCATTTTTGAAAGTTTTACTTTTATTTACTGAAGGCATACAACTAAATCCCGCTGCGCAATCCGCGAAAATCCGTCCCATCCGCGTAATCCGCGTTCCCCCCTATCCGCGAAAATCCGTCCCATCCGCGTAATCCGCGTTCCCCAAATCCGCGAAAATCCGTCCCATCCGCGTAATCCGCGTTCCCCCCTATCCGCCTAATCCGCGTTCCCTCCTATCCGCGAAAATCCGTCCTATCCGCGTAATCCGCGTTCCCTCCTATCCGCGTAATCCGCGTTCCCCAAATCCGCGTTACCTTTACCCCTCAAAATCCACCCACCCGTGACGCTCCAGCAACGCATTGACCTCCTCGCCGAACTCGGCCACTTTATCCGCTCCGGCGGCGACGACGAACTCGATCAAGCCATCCAGCAATCCTACCTGGAAAACAAATGGTTTACCGAAGAAAATACGCGTAAAGCATTGAATGCCATTGCCCAAGAATTTTTGGATAAAACCAAACTAGAAGCTTGGACGGCATCATACAAGATCTCAACGGCTGATTATCCCGAAAAAACGGTCGCCCTGATCATGGCCGGCAATATCCCCCTGGTTGGTTTCCACGACTGGCTCTGCGTCTTCATCTCCGGTCATCGCGCAAAGGTAAAACTCAGTGACAAGGATAAACGCCTGCTCCCCCTGCTCGTCAAAAAAATGGGTGAATGGGCGCATGAATCCTGGGCTTACACCGAGTTTTTGAGCGAAGGCGAACGTTTGACGGATTTTGATATGGTCATCGCGACCGGGAGCAACAACACTGCCCGATATTTTGAGCAATATTTTGGCAAATACCCAAATATCATCCGACGTAACCGCAATGCCGTGGCCGTGCTGAGCGGCATGGAAACTGCCGAAGAATTGCACGCGCTGGGCCAGGACATTTTCTCCTATTTTGGACTTGGCTGCCGCAACGTGAGCAAAATCTACGTCCCACACGGCTATCAATTCGACACACTGCTTGAGGCCCTGCATGAGTACCGTGAAATGATTCATCACGACAAGTACAAGAACAACTTCGACTACAATTTTACGCTCTACATCATGAATGGTGTAGCGCATAAAAACAACGGCTGTCTGCTCCTAAAGGAAGATTCCGCACTGCCAGCCCGAATTGCTTCCGCACACTACGAATACTATGATGAATTGCAGGATCTTGATGCACTACTCGCCGACAAAAGGGATGAAATTCAATGTGTTGTGGGAAAAATTAAAGTAAACGGATTCAAGGTTTTACCCTTCGGAGAAAGCCAAAAACCCGGCTTATGTGATTACCCCGACGGCGTAGATATTATGGAATTTCTGGGATCTAACGCTGCTTGATTACCAACCAGGCAGCACCCAAATAGTCAATCAAATCGCCCGCCGTCAAAGCTTCCTCGCTCTGGTCCAAGGCTCCCAGATCGCCCGCCAATCCGTGCATATACACCCCGAGCAGGGCCGCGGATTTCGGTGAATAGCCCTGCGCCAACAAACCCGTCAGAATCCCGGTCAAAACATCGCCGGAGCCACCTGTGGCCATCCCGGGATTGCCCGTTGCGTTGAACCAACATTCCCCGTCCGGACAAGCAATGGCCGTGTGGGCGCCTTTTAAAACAATCAAAACCTGGTGTTCCACAGCCATTTTTTGCAACAATTCCAGTCGTGCGAAATCATGTTCACTTTTGCCAAAAAGCCGTTCAAACTCTTTTGGGTGCGGGGTAAGGATCGTATTAGAGGGCACAAAATGCCACCAATTGGGATTTTCTGCAAGCAAATTCAGGGCATCTGCATCCAGCACGAGTGGCTGCTGGATGCGTTTCAGCAGCTCGCCCAATGCCCGGGCGGTTTCAGGATCTTTGCCGATTCCAGGCCCAACACCTACACTGGCAAACGGCTGTAAATCAGGCACTTCCGCCCATATTTTAGCCCGATGATCTGCGCTAACCATCGCTTCCGGCACCGCAGTTTGTAAAATAATATTTCCCGAGCGCGGCGTGTGCACCGTCAGCAAGCCTGCCCCCGCACGAAGGCAAGATTTTGCCGCCAGCACGGCAGCGCCCATTTTCCCAAAACTACCGGCAATCAACAAACCATGTCCAAAACTGCCCTTGTGTGCAAATTTCGGTCGTGGAATCAGGCGTTCGCAGGCTTCCGATTGGGTCAAAAAATAAAAACTAGCGGCCAACTCCTGCTCAAACGCAGCATGAAGTCCGATGCTTTCAAAGGTCCAGTCCCCTACCCTTTCGGCGTTTTCTGGAATAAAAAAAGCAAATTTTGGGCGCTCGAATGCAAAGGTTTGTTGCGCACAAATCACCGCTTTCCCCGGCGTATGTACATCTGCAAAAAGTCCGCTTGGAAGGTCAATGGAAACGATTTTATTGGGCAAATCATTCAGATAATCAATCACTTGCGCCCAATCGCCCTCCAAAGGGCTGCGCAAACCCGTGCCAAAAAGTGCATCTATAATCACTGCCTCGGCTGCTAGCGTGGGGAGCTCTCTGGCGGCGTTCAACCATTCCACGATAATGTTGTCCTGTTTGGGTAGCGCCGCAACTTGTGCCTCAAAATCTGCACTTCTTTTCCCTGTAAAATCGCACACCACTACCTTCGCGTCGAATCCCTGCCAATGCAGAAGCCGCGCGACGGCCACGCCATCCCCGCCATTGTTGCCTGTTCCACAAAAAACAACGATTGGGAGGACGTTGTCGGGATGTGTTCTAATGAACCAGTTGGTGAACACCTGTGCGGCGCGATTCATCAAGTCAATGGACGTAATTGGTTCATTATCAAGGGTAAATTTGTCCCAATCACGGATTTGTGCGGCAGATAATATTTTCATGGTAAAAAACCGGAACGGCGTTCTGGTGAAATTAATACCGGATAGGGTTCCGGGAAACAATATGCAAGATCAATTTTTCAAAGGCCTAAAAGTAGTCGAATTTGCCAGTGTTTTAGCCGGACCGGCTGTCGGGATGTTTTTTGCCGAACTCGGTGCCGAGGTGCTGAAAATCGAGAACAAAACCACGGGTGGCGATGTGACGCGCGGCTGGAAACAAAGCTCGGAAGATCCCGCTTCACCCATTTCGGCCTACTGGTGTAGTGTGAATTGGGGCAAAAAACACTTGTTTCTCGACCTCAAAAACCCGCAGGATCAGGCCCAGGCAAAAACCCTCGCACTCGCCGCAGACGTCGTAATTTCCAATTTCAAACCTTCCTCCGCTCGGCAAATGGGCGTGGACGCAGACACTTTGCGCGCTGAAAATCCACGACTTATTTATGCCCAACTCAATTCCTACGCAGACCCTGAAGACGAAAGTCCGGCCTTTGACGCGGTATTGCAGGCTGAAGCAGGTTTTCTTTTTATGAATGGGGAACCTGGGCGGCCACCCGTAAAAATGCCGGTGGCACTCATTGATATTCTGGCTGCACATCAACTCAAAGAAGCTATTTTGTTGGCCCTTCTGCAACGGGAGCGGACCGGTTTGGGCAGCACCGTCAGCACCTCTTTGATGGAATCTGCGCTGGCCTCACTGGCCAATCAGGCGAGTAATTATTTGATGAACGGGCACATTCCGCAACGGATGGGCAGTCGCCACCCGAACATTGCCCCCTACGGCGATATGTTTCTTTGCGCGGATGGACAAACCTTGCTTTTGGCAGTAGGCACTGAGCGGCAATTTGTGCATCTTTGCGGGGTTTTAGACTTGGAAAATTTACTGCAAGACCCTGATTATCAGACTAATACAGCGAGAGTTCAAAACCGGACAGAATTAATTGCTTTACTGGAAACACGCATTGGGCAACTGACTTTGAATGAGGCCATGGCAAAATTGAACGCTGCCGGAGTCCCCGCTGCCCGTATCCGCGACCTGCAATCGGTGTTTGAAATGCCCGCCGCGCAACAGATGGTTTTGGAAGACCAACAACCCGACGGCACCCAGACGAAACGAGTAAAAACAATTGCTTTTAAAATCGGTTAGTACCAAACTTCGCACAAAAAAATACGCCTGAACCATAACTCAACATGCAAAAAGAACAAGTACTCAGCGCCCTGCGACAGGTTCGCGATCCACAAACTGGCCGCGACATCGTGACCGCAAACATGGTGCAAGACCTTGTAATAGAAGGGAATAACGTCAATTTCAAACTAGCCATCCCAAGCCTGCAAATGCAGGGCAAGGCCGAACTGAATTTCGCCTGCATGGGCGCGATTGCCGAGGTTTTTCCACAAGCGCAAGTGAATGCGCATTTTGTGGCCCGTGCAACGGATGGTATCGCCCCGCCGAGTTCTATGCCGCAAATCAAACATATCATTGCTGTGGCCAGCGGCAAAGGTGGCGTGGGTAAAAGCACGGTAGCCGTCAATCTGGCGCTCGGACTCAAACAATTGGGTGCTCGGGTCGGCTTGCTGGATGCCGACGTTTATGGCCCAAGTATCCCAACGATGCTCGGCCTCGTGGGCGAGCGGCCCAAGGTGCGTGATATCACTGGAATCCCAAGGATGATTCCGCTCGAAGGGCATGGCATTCCGTGCATGAGCATTGGTTTTATCATCGAACCTGAACAGGCGGTGGTATTGCGTGGTCCTCGTTTGGCGGCCATCATCAAGCAATTTGTGAGCGAAGTGCTTTGGCCGGAACTGGATTTCCTGATTGTGGACCTTCCGCCCGGCACCGGAGATGTGCAATTGACTCTGGTGCAAACGGTTCCTGTTATGGGCGCGGTAATTGTCACAACACCGCAGGAAGTGGCACTGGCAGATGCCATCAAGGCCGTAAACATGTTTAAACTGGAACAAATCGGCGTTCCAATTCTGGGCGTTGTAGAAAACATGTCCTGGTTTACCCCCGCAGAACTGCCTGACAATAAGTACTTTATCTTCGGTCAAGGTGGCGGAAAAAAGCTCGCCCGCGAGAGCAACACGGTATTACTCGGTCAAATCCCGCTGGTACAAAGTGTTCGGGAAGGTGGGGATGCGGGGATGCCCGCTATTATTCAGGAAAACAACGCCATTGTATCCAACGCGTTCTTGGAAGTAGCGAAGAATGTGTTGCGGCAAGTGGGTGCCTTGGCGGGGTGAGTAGTGACGGGGCTTAGAAATATTTGAAACACCTGCTTTTTCCCTAAATTTGCAAACAAAAGCACTATGGTCACATCAACACAATTGAATCAGATCATCAAAATCCTTGTGGACGAATGCAGTCCAGAGAAGATTATTCTGTTCGGTTCATACGCTCAAGGCGTAGCAAAAGAAGATAGCGACCTTGATTTGGCTATTGTAAAAGACTCAGATTTACCGCAACACAAACGCTCTGAGATCTAACCCATGCCTACCCTTTTCCTAGACCGCGACGGCGTACTCAATCTCCGCACTCCCGGTGCCTACGTAAAAACGCCCGACGAATTTCAAGCCACTGAAGGACTGGGCGAAGCCATGCGCTTGTTGGCTGAAAAATTTGAGCGCATTGTTGTGGTTACCAATCAGGCAGGGATTGGCAAGGGATTGATGAGCGAGCTGGAGCTACACGCCGTTCATCAGAAAATGCTCCAATTCGTAGAGGCCTCAGGCGGGCGTATTGACCGGGTGTACCATTGTCCGCACCGCGCAGATGCGGGTTGTACTTGCCGAAAACCGGCCACGGGCATGGCCTGGATGGCCTTGGCTGATTTTCCCGACATTGATTTTGAAGATGCCTGGATGGTGGGCGATTCCGTGTCGGACATGGAATTTGCCCAAAAACTGGGCATTCGTTCCGTTTTAATTCGCGGAAAAATCGAAGAAGTAGCAGCACTTTCCCGGATGAAAATTGACTTCCAATTCGATGCTTTGCTGGAGTTTGCGCGTTGGGTGAGTTGTTAAAATTTTTAACACTGGAAATAGTTTTTCCCAGTAACCCGTTTCGGCACACAGTACATTTTTGGGATTCGTTTTGGAGCATTTATCCTTCCATCCGAACCAAGTTCAGCCCTCCCGCCGATTATTATTGTTCGCTTTTAATTTACTGGAATTCAACACTTTAAACCCAGGTTTCGGTCAAACGAAGCCCTGGAATTCTCTTAATTTTTTTTAATTACTAAACATTTTCTGACATGACAAACCTATTGTCAAATCGGGCGACCCGCCTATTGGGTTGCCTTGGCGGAGCCATGCTCCTTTCTGTGCAATTCGCCTTTGCACAAGACCCCGAACCGCTTTCGACCGAACTTCCAATGGACGACATTACGGAGCGGGACATTGTAAAAGACCGCAACATTCTCCCCTACCAACCCATCCGGGAAGCGGATATTCTCTGGGAAAGGCGCATTTGGCGCGTGGTGGATGTACGTGAAAAAATGAATCTGCCGTTCACCGCACCCGAATCGCCCTTGTTCAAAATTTTCGCTGATGCAGCATTGGCCGGCGACCTTCAAGTGTACAGTACCGAAGACGATAAATTCAGCAAACGCCTAAAGCCGGGTGAAATCCGGAGTATGCTTTTTAGACGCGATACGATTGTCATCATCGAACCCGAATCCTTTGTTGAAACGGTAAAAGTGGTGGAAAACGAAATCAACCTGGAGGATGTAAAACGATTTAGAATCAAAGAATCCTGGTTTTTTGATAGCAAAACCAGCACTTTGCGCAGCCGGATTTTGGGCATCGCACCCATCATTGAAGAGCGAGATGAAAACGGCAATTTTAAGTACGAAATGCCGCTTTTTTGGGTGTATTACCCGGCAGCCAGACCTTTGTTGGCGCAACATAAAGCCATCACGCACGGCGATAATTTTTCGGCCACCACCACCTGGGAAGACCTGTTTGAGAAAAGGTATTTCGCCTCGTACATCACGAAGGAAAACAACGTGCGGGATCTGCGTTTGCAGGATCTCTACACCGGACTGGATTTGTTGATGGAATCCGATAAAATCAAAAACGAGCTGTTTGCGCGGGAACACGACATGTGGTCTTATTAAAAGGATTTAAGATTTTAGATTACATGATTTTAGATTTTAGATGGCTGACGCCAGCTCGAAATACCCGGCGGCGGCCCCGATCTAAAATCTAAAATCATGTAATCTTAAGTCTTAAATCTTTACCCCACCCTAACCCTCGGATCGAGCCAGGCATAAAGCAGGTCAGCAAGTAAATTGACAATAACAAAAACTGCGGAGGTGAATAACACGCAGCCTAACACAACCGGAATGTCAAAATTGAGCAGCGCATTTACGGTTGCGTCTCCTAATCCCTTGAAATTGAAGACACTTTCCACAAAAAAAGCTCCGGTAAGCAGGGCCGCAAACCAGCCGGAAATAGCCGAAACCAGTGGATTCAGGGCATTTCTGAGGGCATGTTTGAATACCACCGCAGCATGGGGCAGCCCCTTGGCCGTGGCAGTGCGCACATAATCTTGCGACAAAACATCGAGCATCGCACTTCGGGTAAGTTGGGTAATGAGCGCCACCGGCCGTAATCCGAGTGCTAGCACAGGTAATACCAAATTACGCCAACGAAATTCCCAGTCCCCAAAATCGGAAAGCACAAAAAGGCTACCCTGGATTTCGAGGCCCGTCCAATCGCCCAGGGCGTACCCAAAAAGGAGCGCAAACAACATCGCCGCAACATACGAAGGCAGGGAATATCCAAAAACAGAAGTCACAGACACCAGATAATCCAGCCAGGTGTGTGGGCGAAGCGCCGCAAATACGCCTAAAAGAATACCCAAAATAGTCGCCAACAACATGGATGTACCCGCCAGCAAAGCCGTAGCCGGGATTGCCTCGGCGAGTATTTCTGTGACCGGGCGACCCGATTGATAAGATTCCCGCAGATAGGGGAATTTCAAGACGAGGGCTTGTTCGTTTCCAAGTTGAATTAGTGGAAACGGCTTGTATTTGCGTTGATTTTCAGGGGTTTGTGTTAAAATAGAAATGGGGGATATGTCCGCCAGGTATTTGCCAAGTTGCACATGCAAGGCTTGGTCCAGACCAAGTTCGGCGGTTTTGGCTTGAACAGTGCTGAGGTCGCTGCGTTGTCCAAAGGTGAGTTGAGCCGGATCCACCGGAGCCAGGAAAATGATTCCAGTAATGACGGCTACCACGAGCATCATCACAAGTATACCATAAACCAAACGCCGAAGAATGTACATGGGGAGGTTGAGAGCGTTGAGGGTGTTGAGAGCGTTGAGGGGTTTACCCGCCTGCTCCACGACTTCGGCGGGTAAAGAAAATAATCCAAATTAAAGTAGTGAGCAGGAGTCCAATCAAAGCACCAGCGAGCACATCTACCAAAAAATGCTGCACCAAAAACACCCTGGAAATTCCGACCAACATTGCTAACCATGCAAATGCAAGACCTGCGCGACGATACCTGCGCCCAGCCATGAGGGTGAGCATACTGTACAAGGCGAAGGCCGACATGGTATGGCCGGATGGAAAACTCTCTTGTCCTCGATTGAGGTGCATCTTGGGCACGAGGACCAGTTGGAGCACGCTCCCCTTTTTTTCAAAATAGGTGATGGGCCGATCTACGCCAATGGTGTCTTTAAAAACATAACCAATGGGCATGCACAACAAACCAACGAGCGCAATCATAGCCGTGTAGCGGGGATTCCGGAAAAAAACAGCCACACCAAAAATGACGTAGGCCCATTCCTCTCCACACCTGGAAAAGAATTCAAAAATGGAATTGAAGGGTTCTACCCGCAGTTCGTTGAAAAACAAGATTTCCTGACTGTAAGGTACCAGCAGCGCAATCACCCCGCAAAAGCCAAAAAACATGGCTACAGGAATAAAAAACCAGTTGTTCTCCCAGATAAATTTCATGATGCAGCGTTCGCAGCTTTTTGTTTACGGGCAAGCCGAAGCCGGAAAAAGAATCGTTCCAATCGTTCTGTACTGAACAATTGGGAGTCATTCATGGCTTTTTGGGTTACATAAATGCCAAAAACGGCCAGAATGGCGCAAGGGGTCATAGCCGCCCAAAACGGCGTCATAATATAGGCTTCGGCCAGTTTTCGACATAAAATAGCCAAAAACACGAAGGTCACGAAGAAAATAATTGAAACTAAAATGGGGTAACCAAACCCACCTTTCCGAATGATAGCCCCCATGGGCGCTCCAATGAACAGGAAAACAAAACAGACCAGTGCAAAACTGTATTTATTGTACAATTCATACCCGGTTTTAACCCAGTCCAATCGCCGAGCCTGCACTTGGTGCGAACGAGTCTCGACGATACTTTTGTTCAATCCAAGCATAGTTTTGGACTCTTTCATCAAGGAACTTCGGTCGCGGGCACGAAAGGTTTCTACCAGAGAGGAATATTGGTTGAGTGGTTTATTGATCTCTTGTACTGGCAGATTTGGGCCGGAATTACTCGATTTGAGGGCCTGTACACTTTCCGCTGTCATACGGGCTACTTTGGTAAAATCACTTGGCCGCTCAGCCCTGTTCCGCACTTCGCGAAGTGAATCCGCAGCAGTTTTGATTGGAGGACTAGGCTGGCGTTTGACTTTAAGTAAAACATCATTCACCACCATTTGACTAGTCTCATTTATTTTTGACTGAAGCGAATCTACATTATTGCGCAATTGACTCATACTGAGCATGGTACGTTGTGTACTCAGGCGATCCTCGTCTGTGCGTACCAGCTCAAATTCCCGCATATCCCATACTTTCGACCAGGACCTGAAATTGGTTCGGATGAACGGGAATCTTCGTTGGCTGGAATTTGGCCCCTGATTTCCCGGCTCTTGGTACTGCGTGCCGTTGAACAGGTTCATGACAAAAAAACGCTTGTCGGTAGTCGTGTACATCTGGCCGCTATCTGCCAGGATTTGATTGAATTTTACCTGACCCAAATTGCTTTGGTCTTCAATCATCACGCCTCCTATGGTTTCTCCATCGGGGTCTTTTTCTCCAATTCTGATTACAAATTGCCTAAAATCTTCATTAAAAATGCCCGGTTCTATACTCAACGCGGGTTTTTGTTTGCGAATGTCAAACAATCGGGTTTTGAATTTCAGGTTGGCAATTGGGATTAAAAAGTCGGAACAGACGTACGAAAAAACAGAAATAGAAGCCGCCAAGAGAATCAACATGCGCATCACTCGAATAAGCGGAATGCCCGCACTCTTCATGCTTGACAGTTCGTATCGTTCAGCCAAACCGCCCATTACCATCACCGATGCAATCAACACAGCAATCGGAAGGGCCATGGGAAAAACCGACACTGACATGTATCCGACCAATTCGAGCATAATGAGCACGCTCACCCCTTTCCCGGCAATTTCATCAATGTACAGCCACATAATCTGGATGACCAGCACAAATACGGCAATAAAAAATGCCACGGCAAATGGGCCGAGTGAGCTGGTAAGCAGAAGTTTGTCAATTTTTTTCATTGAACGGCAGTTTGGAAGTCCCTATCCCAACTAGACTAATACTCAAATTTTGCCTCAAACGCCTTCAGGTCGCGAATAGCTGCCAAGGGATCTTTTGCTCCAAAAACGCTATTGCCCGCCACCAACACATCCGCACCAGCCTGGAGCAGGCTTTCCGCATTGTGCAAGCCCACGCCGCCATCAATCTCAATCAGCGCAGCGGAGTTTGCGGCAATAATCATCTCTTTGAGTTTACGGGTTTTGGGCAGACTCTGGTAAATGAATTTTTGGCCGCCAAACCCTGGATTAACCGACATTAAACACACCAGGTCAATGTCCTCTATGATGTCTTCCAACACAGAAACCGGCGTGTGTGGGTTCAGCGCGACGCCTGCTTTTGCACCCGTTTCCTTAATCTGGTGTATCGTGCGATGCAAATGATTGCAAGCTTCGGCGTGCACGGTGATGACCTCTGCACCCGCTTTTCGAAACTGCTCAATGTATTTTTCCGGCTCCACGATCATAAGGTGTACATCCAGCGGTTTTTGGGCCAAACGGCCAATCGCTTCTACGATGAACATCCCAAACGTAATGTTGGGCACAAAACGCCCGTCCATTACATCGAGGTGAAACCAGTCGGCTTCAGAGCCGTTCACCATATTTATTTCTTCAGAAAGCCGTGCAAAATCGGCTGCGAGCACCGAAGGTGCGATCAAATGTTTTTTCATTTTTGAGAGAACTGCTGCGCTCGGTTGTGTGGACATTTAAACGTACAAAAGACTATCGTACGGTCACAACCTGCTCCGCGCGGAGCAAAGGTAATCTTTTGAGTCGGAGGAAAAGTTGCACCGTTGCAAGCACGTCTTTTTCACAATAGGTTGCAATCCGGTCCAGGTCACGCTCATCCCAGTACACCTGGCCAACATCTGCACCACTGATATCATCTTTCGGCGAAGGAATGTCGAACACGGCGCAGAGCAAGCGCAGGGATGTGTAGTTTTTGATGTCGCCGAATTTCCACATTTCAAGGGTATCCAGCAGGTGTTTGGTTTCCCAAGGCTTTTTGCCAGCAATGTCGAGCATTTTGGGCAGCGGCAACTGATTGATCAGCGAACGGCGACAGATATACGGCACGTCGAACTCCTTTATATTATGGCCGCAGACTGCAAACTTGTCCGGGCTGTTAAAATGTTTGGTCAATAAGCCCGAAAAATCGTCAATTACACTGGCCTCGAGGTGGTTGGCAAATGATTTAAGCCGTAAAATTGGCTCGTTGCTATCCGCTTGCCGGGTAAGGAAACCCACGGAGATGCAAATGATTTTGCCAAATTCGGAATAGATGCCTGCGCGTGTTTTAAAAAGCAACTCTAATTCGTCTTGTTCAATCTCGTCTTCAGGCTTTTTCAGCAGCGCCCGGCATTTTAAACGCCAAAGTTCTTGCATCTCTTCAGTTAAATCGTCGAACTCCTGTACACAGGGAGCGGTTTCAATATCGAGAAACAGGATGTTGTAAATATCGTAAACGTCAAAAGCAGACATAGCGCTAAAATTTATGCCCCGGAAAAACCCGGTCTCACAAAGGTAGGGTATCCCCTGAATTTTGGAGATAGCACATTTTGGTTTGAAAATATATTTTTAACACTTTTGAAAAAAATAACGCCTGAAAATCAATTAGTTATAGGATTTTTAAAATATTTGCGCCTTAAATGTGTATGTTTCGAAAGCAATAAAGAAATACGGCTTTCGGTTTATACTGCATCTTTTTCAAGCAACACGCTGTTTCACAACAGTATCACCATAACCAACTTTTTCAATTTCACGAAGGCAAGCCTATGACTTGATGCGAACACCACTCATTCATACGTAAACCTTTTAATTTTTTTCAAACTTATGAGCACACCAACCAATTTCAATCAGCCCGCTACCCCAAATTATGGCGCTCCAGATGGCGGCAACAACCAGAAACGCGTAACGACTATCATGGGCGTAGCCATTGCTGCACTTTTGGGTCTATGCGTATTCCTCTTGGTCAGCAAACTCAATACCAGCAAACAGTTGGATGCGACCACGATGGAACTCACTCAACAAAAGGATGCATTTACGGAACTGGATGCCAAATACAACGAGGCGGTAACTCAACTCGAACAGCAAAAAGGCATCAACGCCGAACTGGACGCTAAAATCAATCAACAATTGGCTGATTTGGAAGCCAGCAAAAACCAGATTGCAGGCCTGATCCGTAGCAACAAAGACTACAAAGGCGGCATGGCAAGTCTTCAGCGTCAAAAAGATCAGTTCTTGGCTGAAATTGATGACCTGAAAAAACAAGTTGGTATCCTCACCGAAACCAATACTCAGCTTACTGGTCAAAACGAGCAGCTTACTTCCTCTTTGAATGAAACACAGACTCGTTTGCAGGAAGAAGGCAGCGCAAAAGCAGCTTTGATCTCTGAAAAAACAGCCATCGAAACTGAGCGCAACCAGTTGAGCAGAAAAGTGGACGTAGCGTCTGCCATACGCGTTAAAAACGTGGAAGTGAAAGCCAAAGACGTGCGCAGCAACGGCAAAGAGCGCTCTAAAACAAAAGCTAAAAAAGTTGACAAATTGAGCATCTGTTTTATGACGGAAGCCAATGAGGTTACTGCTTCTGGAGAAGAAACGTTCTATATCCGCGTGGTTGACCCAACTGGCGCGCCGCTCGCCATCGAAAGCCTTGGCTCAGGCGTAGGTCAGAACAAACGCGACGAAAGCGAGTTCCGTTATACCACTACCGCTACTTGCAACTACACCAATGGAGAAACCCAAGTGTGTGGCGCATGGCAGCCAGGTCAGAATTTTGTGAAAGGCAAATACCAGGTTGAAATTTTCAATAAAGGCTACCTGGTAGGCACTGGCAACTTCAACCTGAAGTAAAAACGCGATCCATTGCCAACAGCAATGATACCCGGCGGCGGCACGAACCATTCGTGCCGCCGCCTTTTTTATGTTTATGGTGGAGTCTTGTTGTTCAAAATGTGTACCCTTTGAAATCCACTGATAAATCTTTGGGCCGCTTCGTGGTATAACTTGGTGTCTCACATCCAATTTCAAAGAAAAAACTACATTTGCGCTCAAAGTGTATTTTTTACAAAAAGGTATCTCGGCGACTCCGGTTCCTCAATTCGACAAAATATGGTCGGAAGAGAACTGGGTTCAATTTTTCACAACAAATCCTCCTACTGAAGATGGTCATTATTGCCGACTGCGGATCTACGAAATGTGACTGGCTACTCTCCCATGGCGGGCGCGACCAGCATCTGGAGAATACCGTTGGATTTAGTCCGTTTTTTCACTCTACCGCAGAGATAAAAGAGATCATTGATACACAGCTGTTGCCCAAACTTAAAAATGAGACGGTGGAAGCCGTCTATTTTTATGGCACCGGTGTACACGACGCGCATCGGGCAGAGATTGTCAATGCAGCGCTGAAGCTGGTTTTCCCGAACGCCACCACTTCGGTGGAACATGATTTGTTGGGCGCTGCACGGGCCGTTTGTGGGCGCAGCGCGGGTATCGCGTGTATTCTGGGCACCGGTTCGAATAGTTGTTACTTCGATGGAGTCAAAATCCTGGACAATGTGCCTTCGCTCGGCTGGCTACTCGGCGACGAAGGCAGTGGCACCCATCTGGGCAAAGCACTGCTCCGCGCCTGGTATTACCGAGAATTGCCCACGGACCTTAACGCAGCTTTCAACTTAGCCTATCCAGAAGGACCGGATACCATCAAAAACCGAGCTTATGAAAAAGGGGCCAATGCTTACCTGGCTACTTTCACCCGATTTTTAGGCGACCACCTGCAACATCCATACGTACAGAAACTAGTCTCAGACTGTTTAGGAGAGTTTTTAGACCGACACGTTGCCAAGTACCAAGGTTATCAGCACGTACCCGTTAACTTTGTCGGCTCCATCGCCCATCATTTTCAACTTGTTTTAGCAAAATGTATGGACGAGCGTCGGCTTCAATTGGGGAAAATTGTTCGGAAACCAATTTACCCTCTTGCAGAATATCATATCGGGACAGCGGATTGATTGACTTGATCATCACTAACCAAAACTATGGCAAAGGCAACAAAAGAGATCAAACGTGTAGCGGTATTTACCTCTGGAGGAGATGCCCCAGGAATGAACGCGGCAGTCCGTGCAATCGTGCGCAATGCCTTCAACAACGATCTCCATATTTACGGCATCATGCGCGGCTACGAAGGCATGATTGATGGAAACATCAAACGACTGGAAACCACCGATGTAGGCAACATCATTCATCGGGGCGGAACGGTCCTTAAGACCGCTCGCAGTCAACGGTTTATGACGCCGGAGGGCAGACTACAGGCTTATGAAAACCTGATTGACTCCGACATTGATGCGCTTATAGCCATTGGCGGAAATGGTACATTTACAGGTGCTCAAAAATTCCTGGAAGAACACCCTGACATTCCTATTGTAGGCCTTCCCGGCACGATTGACAACGATCTTTTTGGTACTGATTTTAGCATCGGATTTGACACTGCCGTGAATACCGCCGTACAGGCTGTGGATAAAATTCGGGATACTGCCGACTCACACAACCGCCTCTTTTTTGTGGAAGTAATGGGTCGTCATTCGGGCTACATCGCCTTGCATACCGCCATTGCAGGCGGAGCTGGCGGAGTACTCATTCCCGAAGATGAAACTTCCGTGGAAGACCTGATTAAACTCTTGAAACGCAGCGCAAAACGGGCCAAATTATTTAGCATCGTCATTGTTGCTGAAGGGAATCAAATGGGTACGGTGTATGATATTGCCCAAAAAGTGGAGTCCAAAATTGACTTCTACGACGATATTAAGGTGAGCGTCATTGGCCACCTGCAACGTGGCGGTTCGCCCAGCGCTTTTGATCGGGTTTTGGCCTCGGTGCTTGGTTTTGGCGCAATTGAAGCGCTGTTGGCGGGAAAAACCGGGGTAATGGTAGGCATTAAGAATAACAACGTAGATTATACGCCTTTCCATGAAGCCATTGAAAAGCAAAAACCCATGAACAAGGAATTGCTGCGAATGGCGCATATTTTGGCGCAATAAAACCCGGGGAGCGTTTTCAGAAAAGTGTGGCTCGCAAACAATATTCATAATACCGGTCATTACTTGCTCCAGCGCAGTGGAGATGTCTACTTTTGCCCGCCTTAGAAAAGTGTGGCACACCTTTTAGGTGTGCCACACTTCACTAATAGGCGCAACAGCCAACACTCACCCCGTCGGGGGGTTTATGGAAAAAACGCTCGAACAATTCAGCCAGGCAGTTGGTCGCTGCCGCGATTTATTTATCAAAAAAACTGCCGACTACGGCACGGCATGGCGCATTCTACGCCCGTCCAGCATTACCGATCAACTGTATATCAAAGCGCTGCGCATTCGAAGTATTGAAGAAAAAGGCTTTCAAAAGGTAGCTGATCCTGTGGAAGGGGAGTTTGTCGGATTGGTCAATTACAGTGTGCTGGCGCTCATTCAAATGACCCTGCCCGAAGATGCCCCGCTTGAACTTGCCGCCAATGAAGTTGCCCAACTTTTTGACCAGCACATTGGCGAAAATATCCGGCTCCTGCAGGCCAAAAATCACGATTACGACGAAGCCTGGCGCGTAATGCGCATCAGCAGCATGACCGACCTGATTCTTCAAAAACTACTGAGAATCAAACAAATAGAAGATAATTCCGGCCTAACTCAAGTATCTGAGGGCCTCGAAGCCAATTACCGCGATATCATCAACTACGCCGTTTTTGCACTGATCAGATTATCCGAATCCACGCACCACGCATAAAACCAATCACTCCTTCACGAATCAACCGCACATGACGTCTCTACCCACCCTGCTTATTTCTTTTGCCATCATTGGCATGATCCTGACCGCCTGGACGGTTTGGGCAAAAAAATCGAACTCCACTTTTTGGACTTTTTTACAACATTTTTGTGGTGTATGGTTCATCTTTTCTGGTTTGGTAAAAGCCGTGGACCCTATTGGTACCGCTTACAAGATGCTGGATTATTTTGCGGCGTTTGAAACAACTTTTGAGGGGCTGGATAATTTTATGAAGGGCATTGCTCCGCTCTTTCCTTGGCTGGCCGAGTACAGCATAGGATTTTCGATCACCATGATTGTGCTGGAGATTGCAATTGGTGCCATGTTGATGGTTGGATACAAACGAAAATGGTCGGCCTGGTTGTTTTTTCTAATCGTGTTCTTTTTTACCATCCTGACCGGTTTCACATTCCTCACCGGATATGTACCAACGGATGCTAATTTCTTTGATTTTGGCAAATGGGGCCCGTATGTGAAGGAACACATGCGTGTAACCGATTGTGGTTGTTTCGGCGATTTCATCAAGCTGGATCCCAAAATTTCGTTTTTCAAAGACATTGGTTTGATGGTACCCGCCCTGCTGTTCCTGTGGCGCTCTAACAACAAACACCAGCTCTGGACAGCCCGTACGCGCAACATCGTGGTCGGTTTGGTCACCGCTGGTTCGCTGCTGCTGTGCGTGCGCAATACTTACTGGGATTTGCCTATGGTGGATTTCCGTCCGTTCAAAGTTGGCAGCGATGTCCGTGCACAAAAGGAACTGGAAGCCAGCGCCAAAATTGATATTCTTGGCTGGGTGTTGGAAGACACCATCAACAAGGTGAAAATCAAGTTTATGGAGCCAGAACCTGGCAAAATCACCTACTATAAGGAATACACTGCCGCCAAAGGCTGGAAAGTTCGCGAGCAAATCAAGACTGACTTCTACATCCTGAAGGACAGCGTAAAAGTGCCGATTACCAAAACAAAAATCAGCGACTTCGCCGTAGAAAACGGCGATAATGGCGAGGTGACGGACGATATTCTCAATGAAAAAAACTACAGCCTGATGATTGTCGCCTACCATTTGGAAGGCGAAAAACAGCTCGAAATCTACACGGTTCAAGATACCACTTGGGCCACCGACACCCTGACCGTCAGCAAAGATTCCTTTCTTTTGCAGCCTCGAGTGGTTTCGGTGCAGCCCAGAAAAGTAGAACGTATGGTATTTGTGCCAACTCCGGAGTATGCCGCACGTTTTCAGAACCAAATCAATCCACTGGCTGAAGCCGCTCAAAAAGCGGGCTGGAAGGTCTATTGCATCACCACTTTTGGCGACTCGGAGGTATCCGCAGATTTTGCCAAAAAAGTGGGTGCCAAATACCCCTTCTACCGCGCAGATGATAAATTGCTCAAAACCATCATTCGGGCAAGTCCGGGCGTAGTGGTCTGGAAAGACGGCGTGGTGCTCGACATGTATCATCACAAACATCTACCCAGCTTTGAGGCTTTGGGATCGAAGTGGAAATGATGGAGCCTTTGGCCATTGCAAGACATAGAGTCTCGTAAAATACGCATCAAAAGACTTCCGTAGTTGTTTACAGCTGCGGAAGTCTTTTTTTTCGGGAATTTCCCCCATATTTGGGGGTTCAAACACACAAAAACTGAGGCAATGAAAAAACAATTGTCATTGGGCTATTTTGTTGTTAGGTCAAGCGCTGTAATCCTCGGTTTCTTGTCCAGACATATCTCAATTCGCCCCCTTTATCCTATTTTGTACATCGCGGCAATCCTCAACTTTTGGGGATATGCCCTACACGCGCAAACCACTTCCCATACCTCCTTTGGAAAAAACCGCGTGCAATACCATCGCCAGTTCGACGACTGGAGTCTGTATGAAACGCCCAATTTCACCACTTACTGGTATGGAGATGCCCGAAATGTGGCACAATCTGCCCTTCAAATAGCGGAATACGACTATACTTCGGTGCAGCAGTTGCTCGAGCACCAGATGACCGATAAAATCGAAATCCTTGTTTTTAGCGATCTGACCGACCTTAAACAGAGTAATATTGGAGAAGATGATGTATTTAAACTGAGTTCCGGGGAAACCAAAGTGGTCGGCAATAAGGTTTTTGTGTTTTTTGATGGCGACCATCTTCACCTGCGCGCTCAACTTCGGGAAGGAGTGGCAAGTGTGTTACTGAATTCCATGCTCTATGGCGCTAATTTGCAGGAAATCGTCTCCAATGCCGTTTTACTCAACCTGCCACCCTGGTACACCAACGGCCTCACGGCTTATTGTGGCGAAGAATGGAGCGCCGAGCACGACGATCAGCTCCGGGATCTCTTGCAAACCGGACGTTATAAAACCTTCGACAAACTGGCCAGAGAACACCCTCGTTTTGCCGGTCACGCCTTTTGGCACTACATCAGCACCCATTTTGGACGCGGCACCGTGAGCAATTTGCTCTACCTGACCCGCATTAACCGAAGTGTGGACAATGGTTTTTTCTATATCCTCGGCAATGGCTACCGACGCACCACGGATGCTATGCTCGACCATTACAAACGACTTTATCAGGAAGAATCCCGAACACAAAAACCGCTGGGTGATGAAGGCAAAATCACGATTAAAAACAGAAAAAAACTCCCGCTTTCCCAGCTAAAAATCAGTCCCGACGGCAAAAGGATTGCTTGGGCCAGCAACAATATTGGTAAATGGAAAGTGTGGGTACAAGACCTTGAAACCGGCAAACGCCGACGCGTGTTAAAAGGTGGCTCCCGCAATGCACTTCAATCCACCGACTACAATTATCCACAACTGGCCTGGAACCCTGACAATCAACGACTTGCGGTACTTTATGAGCGCCGTGATGTGCCGCGTTTGGCTGTTTTGGACTTGAACGCACGGAAGAAAGAAATGAGTAATTTATCCCCTGAATTTCAGCGTGTGTTCAGCATGGATTATGTAAATCCCAACGACATTGCCCTCTCCGCGGCGGTCAAAGGCTTTTCAGATCTGTTTATTTACCGAACCATTACGCGCCAGACGGAACGCATTACGAATGATTTTTGGGATGACCTGGATGTGTCTGTCGCTACTGTTGGTGGTCGAAAAGCTTTGTTGTTCGCAAGTAATAGAAGCACAGATACACTTTCCTTCCAAAGATTGGACACGATTTTGCCCTTAGCCAATTTTGATATTTTCCTTTTCGATCTCGACAACCGCAGCTCAGAACTGGTGCGCATTACCAATACGCCTTTGTTTAATGAGCGGAACCCCATCGGGATAGATAGTGCTCATTTTTCCTTTTTGAGTGATGAGAGTGGTACTATCAATCGTCAAGTGGGTCTGCTGGAGCCGTTCGTGGCCTATCACCAGTCGGTAGTTTACCTGAATGATGGTGCAGAGGTAAAAGCATTGGATATGACACAGCCCACAGAATGGCCCCTGGGGAGAATTTTGACATTTCTCGCCCCATTGGATACGGTGCTGTTGAACATTGACTCGACCCAAATAGACAGCATTCGAAGTTTTCCGATTTTCAAACAGAAACCACGGGTCTGGAATTTGACCAATTATGCGCGTAACATTCAGGAGCAACATTCGGCTGCCCGGTCGGGACGTGTGGTGGAGCGTCTGATCAAAGATAAAAAGGCTGTTTTTTATCAAAAAACTATAGTGCCTGAACCGGCTGTATTGTTTAAAACCACTCGTTGGCGCGAACAAACCTTGCGCCAAGCCGGGTTGCCTATTCCCCCCCAGCCTCCTTTGGCAGATCTGCCATCTACCTCGGAAAATGGACAAAACGGTCGCAACGATGCCCTCCAGCTCAAGCCAATCAACCCTGATTCCTTACCCTACATCGAACCTGGATGGCTCCTCCAAATCCCCGATTACCTGACTGTACCTGGCCCACAAAGCGAGCAAAAGTCAAAGCCTGCGGAGATTGAACCGAATGCTATCGGCATGGGCAATGATATTCGGACCGACTCCATGATCCTAAACCCTGCACGTCGGCCTTTCCGGAGAAACATAACGCAGTACGGCAAAGGAGGTGAAATCGTGCGGTTTTACCCCTTTAAAATCATCCCCTATCGCCTGCGTTTCCGAACTGATTATGTATCCACGACCATGGATAACAACCAGATGTTTGATGGATTGCAACTATACGAAGGACCACAAAGTCGGCTGCTTCAACCCCCACCGGGCGTACTCGTTCGGGCGAATTTTAAAGATTTGCTTGAAAACTACGTCATAGAAGCTGGTTTCAGGCTCCCAACAACCTTCAACGGGGCAGAATACTATCTTTGGATGGACGATAAAAAGAAGCGGCTGGACAAACGTTACGTCCTGTACCGCAGGAGTATCGTGAACAGCCGACCACGTGAAACACCCAGTTCTCCGAGCCTGCCCTCCGACTTTCAAGAGCGCACCAATACCCTCATGGCGCAGTACGAACTTCGCTACCCCCTGGATGTGTTCACAAGCCTGCGAGCAACGTTTAGTTTAAGAGAAGATAAGGTTCGTGCATTGAGTTCAGATGCGAATACACTCATCATCCCGGACCGCGCAGAGCAGCGCGCAATGGTTCGATTGGCGGCGGTATTCGACAATACGGTGGACGTGGACATTAACCTTAAAACGGGCACCCGCGCCAAAGTTTACACAGATGTAGTGAAAGGTTTTGCTTTCAATACCGAGCCAGACTGGAGCTTGAAATTGAACAATGGTTTTATGACGGTATTGGGCTTAGATGCCCGGCACTATCAAATGCTGGATCGTCGTTCGCAACTGGCCATTCGATTTGCCGGAGCCACCTCCTTTGGTTCTGAAAGGATGCTTTATATCCTGGGCGGGGTGGACAACTGGGTGTTTCCAAGATTCAACAACAACATAGCGCTGCCTGCCGACGATGGATTTGCTTATCAAGCGCCTGCAGTGAATTTGCGCGGTTTTCAACAAAACATCCGAAATGGCAACACATTTGCACTGATGAACGCAGAACTGCGCGTCCCGATCTTCAAATACTTTATCAACAAACCTGTGATCGGGAATTTTTGGCGCAACTTCCAACTCGTTGGATTTTTTGATGCTGGCAGTGCTTGGCAGGGCAAAAGTCCCTACTCCTTTGACAATCCCATCAACACCAGAACCTTGGTGCGACCCACAGAAGGTCCGATTATCTCGATCATGAAAGTCAATTATTTCCGGGATCCCATCGTCATGGGTTATGGCGCAGGCGTTCGGGCTGTAATATTTGGGCTCTATCTCCGAGCAGATTATGCTTGGGGAATTGAATCCAGACAGGTGCAAAAACCTATGTTTCACATTGCGCTTGGAACGGACTTTTAGGAAGGTGTTGGCCTTTAGATTTAAGCGTTCAGAAACTTAATCAATTTTAAAAAACTCAAAGGAAGCCCGTTCCGGGAGCGTGGCCGCAGCGTTGTCATTTTCTGCCGCGATATACCACTGTTTTACTTTGGCAGACTCCAAAGTGGCACTAAAAATCCCATCTCCGGCGGCGATGTCGCCATTGGTTCCATCGTCAAAGAGTGGCACACGTTTGAAGGCAAATTGCCGGTCCACGCGATAAAAAAGCCAGCCTCCGCGAGTTGCATCTGTTAGTTTCACGGTGAACGTAGTTTGCTCGCCTGCCTTGGTGGCTTTTGCTTCGGTGATGCTTGGCGGCACTTTATTAAGCAGGGGATGTTTGGCAAGCCATTCTGCCCGTTTGTTCATCAGTTGGCGCACCCCGATTACATGGTCAGGCCCATTTTCATGGATTTGTCCAAAGCGTTTTGAAAATCAGCGTACGTATAAAGTTTAAGCGAATCAGCCTTTACCCAGGGGTCAATCTCTTTGGACATGACCTGTGCGCGTGCGGCTAATTTGCCGCTTGCCAGATGTTCATTCGTGATGGTTCGGAAGTGGGCGAGGTAAATTTTCCGGTACAAGGGATTTTTTAACAGTTTGGAAATGAGTGGCCGGCGCAGATTATCAAATTCTGCAAGTGGCGAGTATTGAATCAGCTGTTCGTCTGTCATTTCCTGGAAGCTGAAATCCCTTCTCCAGCCGCCAAAAGACATGTTCAAGTCCCAAATGATTGGATGTGCCACATTCATCGAATCGAACCACAGGTAGTAGTTGTGTGAAAGCGAGCCGTTGTAGCTGTCTAGGTTGACCAACACGTTGTTCAATGCTAACATCCAGAGCGTTTGATCCACATTCAGGGCCGTTTCGATTTGATCGGGGGTTTTATTCAACACTTTGATCAGGTTGAGCAGCAGTTTCCAGGCAGCCGGGTCATCTACTTCGTAGAAGGCATCATAGCAACCAATATTATCACTTAAATAAGTGAGCGATGCGTTTTCGCCTTTTGGGCAACCCGTTTGGCTACGCACTCTTTTCCAGTTATCTGGGTCACATTTGATAATTTGCCCTCCTTCGTATCCGTAGTGTTTTTTTATAAATGCCTCATCCACCGATTCTGAGTTGACGTAAAGTCCCCAATATTTATCGTTTAAATACACTTTAATAAAATTACACTGAGGCGCTGGCATGTAATTCCGAATTACCTCATATGTAAGCGGGTCGCGCAAAAAACTGGGGTCTAAAAAGGCATTTGAGAGCTTTAGTGTACCATATCCCCCCTTGACCAACTGGTCTTTTTTCACAAAATCCAATTTGATATTCATCGGGAGTTTTTTCAACGTCTCTTTACGGGTACGGAAGTACGAGCTATTCCCTTTGTAACGAACCCCAACACTATCGAACCGCTGCCCGTTCAACCAAGCCGTTGCTATAAGCCTTGCGCCGGGGTTTACTTGTTTAAGTGAGTCCAGTTTAACGTCCCAGTGTTTCTGAGGAAATTCGATGCGAACTTCTTGAATACCAGCCCCATATAGGTCTTGAGCTGCGACGTTCATCGTACCAAAAAGGAGAAAAAAGGAGCAAAGGAGGGAATTTCTCATAATCTTAAACCACTAGTTTTTACCTGAAATAAGGGCTGATTTAAACAGACTCAAGCTATGAATCTGAATAAATCAGCCCTGAAAAAAAATTTATGATCTTACTTGTTCAGTTCACTCAATTTAATCTTGAATGGCTGTTTGGTGTAATTCGCCGGGAAGAAATCAACCGCTCCCACATTCTCTGCAAGAATATAATAATCCAACACAGCGTCTTGAGTTTTGGCATCTATATCAGCAGCAAATGCCTTAACGCCCGCAGCAAGCCCTGGCGTATTTTCTTCCGACATTGGCGTTACAGTATAGGCCTCTTTGTCATTAAAGCGGTAGTAGAGGTACATCCGAAGCGGATATTTATCGGCGCGCGCACTGACATGGAAAGAATTCACTTTTTGATTTTCAAATTTGCCGCGGCCTTTAACCGAAACGTCCGACACCGCAGGTGGAAGTTTCGTCAATTCAGGGTGTAATTTCAAGTATCGTGCGCGTTTGTCCATCAGTTCAGTAAGTCCCGGGATTTTACTTTTTTTACCCACGGTACGGCTCAGACTATTCTGGAAGTCGTCGTAACTGTAGGTTTTGTACTTATCGTCGTTGAATGGCAACACAATCATGCCTCGGAGTTCCTGTGCGCGTTTTTCGTACGAACCATTCAGGAAATTTTCCTCGTTGATCTGCCGAATGTGTGCAAGATAGATCTTTCGATAAAGCGGCTCCTTCAGCAGTTGGCTAATGAGCGGTTTATAAAGATTGTCCTCGTGCAAAAGCGGATCAAGTGTCTGCAAGGCTTTAAGGTTGAGGTCACTGCCGCTGCCCGTGTTTTTGTAGCTGCCAAAAGCCAGATTCAAGTCCCAATGGATGGGCTGAAAGCGACTGTTTGCATCCCGATAGAGGTAATAGTTTACGCTGTAATTCCCTGAATAACTGCTCAGGTTTACCATCACATTGTTCAGTGCGAGCATCCATAGTGCGCGGTCTACATCAAGCACTTGGCCAACATTGGCCGGCTCCTGCCCGAGTTTGCGCGTGAGCTCTTGCAGCTCCGTCCAACCGCCACGGGCATTGATTTCGAAATTGCCTTTGTAGCAGTCCAGATTGTCTTCGTACTCCAATGACCCAAATATATTCACTTTGCAAGTTGGAGGTAGATTCTCCGGTTTGTAGTCAACACCAGCCTTGAATGCAGCGCCTCTAGCATCGCCAAAATTTGCCTCAAAAAACTGCTTGTCAATACTTTCAATATTTACAAAAACGCCAATGTATTCGTCATTGACGAACAATTTAGTGTAGGCCGTTTGAGAAGACGGCATGTACTTTGAGGCAATTTCGTGGAACAACATTTCACGGGCCATACTTGGATCACGCACCGCAGCGGAAAGTTTGAGTGCAGTATAGCCTTGGTGGTTTTGCTCCGGGTTGGAAGTATTCAGCTTGATGCTGAAAGGGTTCCTTTTTAACCCCTTAGCATAAGACTTATCCCCTCGAAAGCGAACAGACGCCCCTTCATAACGTGTGCCGTCAATCACGACAGTGGCGGGCATGGCATTTGTTCCATAAATTCTCAAGGAATCCAAAGCGTTCACCCAATCAGGTGTGGATAAAATCAGTCGGACTTCGCCAACTGTCTTTTTATCAAATAATGGACGGGCAACCGGGCTGCCCGTCGAAAGTTGGGCGAGGAGCGCCCCAGGAAGTAGAAAAACGATGTAGAAAAGTAATTTTTTCATGCTCGGGTTTTGAAACAGTATGTGCTTATCAGAAAACGAGGGCAATGATACGGACAATGTAGTAAATTGAATAAACGTGCTTGCATTGTAGTTGCGAATGCCCAAAAAAACCCCAAGAATCGGGTTTTTAAAAATGAAATTTGACAGAATTCGCTACAGTAGGGCGTAAAAACATTCCTTTCTGTATCTTGCCCCCTCTTTTAATTTTTAACTTCCTTCTATGATTTCTGACATTGAAATCGCTCAGCTAGCCACCCCAAAACGCATCGTTGGCCTCGCTCAAGAAAAACTCGGCATCCCCGACGAAGCGCTTGAACCCTACGGCCACTACAAAGCAAAGGTTGACCTTGCCTACCTCGATCAACTACCCACACGTCCCGGCAGCAAACTCATACTCGTCACCGCCATCAGCCCAACGCCCGCCGGGGAAGGAAAAACCACCACCACGGTTGGCCTCGGCGACGGATTGAGCAAGATCGGCAAAAAAGCCATGATTTGCCTGCGCGAACCCAGCCTCGGCCCGGTATTTGGCATGAAAGGCGGCGCGGCAGGCGGCGGTTATGCCCAGGTGGTCCCAATGGAGGACATTAACTTGCATTTCACCGGCGATTTTAACGCCATTGCCCTGGCCAATAACCTCTTGGCTGCTTTGCTAGACAACCACATCCATCAGGGAAACACACTCGGAATTGACGTCCGCAGAATCACCTGGAAACGGGTGGTGGACATGAACGACCGGGCCTTGCGGGATATAGTCGTTGGTCTGGGCGGCACCGCCAACGGATATGCCCGTGAAGATGGTTTTGATATTGTGGTCGCCTCTGAAGTCATGGCGATTTTTTGCCTGGCTACCTCTTTGGCAGATTTGAAAGAACGACTTGGCAATATTGTCGTCGGCTACACTCGTGACCGTCGCCCGGTGACGGCCCGCGATTTGAACGCGCATGGTGCTATGACCGTTTTGTTGAAAGATGCCATTAAGCCAAACCTCGTTCAGACCCTTGAACATACGCCTGCCTTCATTCACGGTGGCCCGTTTGCAAACATTGCACATGGCTGTAACTCGGTCACCGCAACCAAAAACGCGCTGAAACTGGTTGATTATGTGGTCACAGAAGCTGGTTTTGGAGCGGACCTTGGGGCAGAAAAGTTCATAGACATTAAATGTAGGAAATCCGGCCTGCGTCCGGATGCCGTGGTGCTCGTGGCAACGCTGCGCGCGCTGAAGTACAACGGAGGCTGCGATCTAAAGGAACTGAATCAGGAAAATCTGCCCGCACTGGAAGCCGGATTTACCAACCTGGAGCGCCACGTACGCAACATCCGCGAGCATTTCGGCCTGCCCTGTGTGGTTTCTATCAACCATTTCACCTTTGATACCGAAGCTGAAATTAATCTCCTGCGGCAAAAACTCGAGCCTCATGGGGTGCCCGTGGTCGTAGCGCGGCACTGGGCAGAGGGTGGAAAAGGCGCGGAAGATTTGGCCCGCAAGGTGGTAGAACTAACCGAAAACGGCGGCAAGAATTTTAAATTCCTGTACGAAGATTCACAAACTTTGTGGGAGAAGATGAAGGCCATTGCCACCAAAATTTATGGGGCCAGCGATATTACGGCCGATGCAGATGTGCGCAAACAGATTGAAAAATTGCAGGAAACCTACGGACATTACCCCGTTTGTGTTGCAAAAACACAATATTCCTTCTCTACCAATCCCAAACTGCTGGGAGCGCCTTCCGACCACGTAATCAATATCCGCTCGGTGCGGCTTTCTGCCGGCGCGGAGTTTGTCGTGATGATTTGCGGCGATATTATGACCATGCCTGGTTTGCCCAAAGTGCCTTCTTCTGAAAAAATTGATATTGACGAGAACGGAAAAGTAGTGGGCTTGTTCTAGCTTTTTTCAAAGAGCAATTTTGCACATCAAACTACCTTTGCGCGCTTTTTAAATAAAACCACAACATGAACTTTGATTTGATTGTCATCGGTAGCGGCCCGGGCGGGTATGTAGCTGCCATACGTGCCTCCCAACTAGGTATGAACGTCGCCATCGTTGAACGCGAAAGCCTGGGCGGAATCTGTCTCAACTGGGGCTGTATTCCCACCAAAGCACTGCTCAAAAGCGCACAAGTGTTTGATTATCTGAACCATGCAGAAGAATACGGCATCAAAGTTGGCAAACCAGAGGCTGATTTTGGCAGCATGATTAAACGCAGCCGTGGCGTAGCCGACGGAATGAGCAAAGGCATCCAGTTCTTGATGAAAAAGAACAAAATCACCGTCATCATGGGAACTGCAAAACTTGCAAAAGGCCCCAAAGTGATGGTCACGGATGCCGAGGGTAAAACAACCGACTACACCGCTAAACATATTATGGTCGCCACGGGAGGGCGGGCAAAAGAATTGCCTAACCTTAAAATTGACGGCAAAAAAGTAATCGAATATCGCAAGGCCATGAGCCTCGAAAGTCAGCCAAAACGTTTGGTTGTGGTCGGCGCGGGTGCCATTGGGGTGGAATTTGGCTATTTCTACCACAGTATCGGAACAGAAGTCAGTATCGTTGAATTTATGGAACAGGGTCTCGTGCCACGGGAGGACCCGGATATTTCCAAGGAGCTGGGCAAACTTTACGCCAAAAAAGGATTCAAAATTTACGGTGGCTGGGCGGTTGAAAGCGTGGATACCAGCGGGAAGGAAGTTAAGGTGAACATGAAAAACCGCAAAGACGGCAAAACAGAGACCATTCTTTGTGATGTGGTGCTCAGTGCCGCCGGCGTTACCCCTAATACTGAAAATATCGGGCTGGAAGACCTGGGCGTTACCACCGACCGCGGTTACATCAAAGTGGACGATTATTTCCAGACCAATGTGCCCGGCATTTACGCCATTGGCGACGTGCTGGCCACCCAGGCACTGGCCCACGTTGCGAGTGCGGAAGCGATTACCTGTGTTGAAAAAATTGCGGGGCATCACCCGGAACCCATTGACTACAACAATATCCCGGGCTGTACCTATTGCTCGCCGGAAATTGCGTCGGTTGGTTACACAGAGCAGGCTGCAAAAGATGCTGGCTACGAACTTTTAGTGGGTAAATTCCCCTTCGTTGCCAGCGGAAAAGCCAAAGCATCGGGCCACTCGGAGGGTTTTGTCAAGCTGATTTTTGACAAAAAATACGGCGAATTACTCGGCGCACACATGATTGGTGCCAACGTGACCGAAATGATCGCAGAAATTGTGGTTGCCCGCAAACTCGAAACCACCGGCCACGAAATCATCAAATCCATCCACCCCCACCCTACCATGAGCGAAGCTATTATGGAAGCGGCGGCAGCGGCGTATGGGGAGGTGATACATTTGTGAGTTAGGAGTTAGGAGTTATGAGTTAGGAGTTATAAGTTATGAGTTAGGAGTTGGATATGCCCTTTCCTCATAACTCATAACTCTCAACTCATAACTCTCAACTCATAACTCCTAACTCATAACTCTAAACCCTACACCATCTTCAATCGCAGCGTCACTGCGTACCGATTCGGCTCGTCCACGATCTCGAGATCGTGATTTTCCGGATAAAGAATCTGGAGTCTTTGGCGCACATTATTTAACCCAATGCCGCCGCTTCGGGGGTGATTTGGCCGGGGCATTTGATCCACTTTACTGTTTTCGATAAAAAATTCAAGGTCTTCTCCTTGTACGGATAAGCGGATGCGCACATAACCGCCTGTGGTGGCGTGGTTCAAACCGTGTTTAAAACTGTTTTCCACAAACGGCACAAACATCAGTGGCGCAACCAATTGTTCGCTCACGTGCCCTTCCACTACGAAGCGGATGTCTGCTTCATTGGGTTGCCTGAGCCGTTCGAGGTCCAGATAATTGTACAGATAGTGGATTTCCTTAGAGAGATGTACCCGGCGTTCATTGCATTCGTAAAGCATGTAACGCATGATTTCAGCTAATTTAAGGACAATTTCGGGCGCTTTTTCGCTTTTTTTAAGGGTAAGGGCGTAGAGATTGTTCAAGGTATTGAACAAAAAATGCGGGTTGATCTGGCTTTTCAAAAAACGCAGTTCAGACTGCATGGTTTGGGTGAGCAGCACCTGTTTTTCATTTTGGTAACGCCACCAATCCATGATAACCCGCAAGACAGTGGCAAGAATCGTTACAAAAACATTGCCCAAATAGATGCGCACCTGTTGATCCACCACATTGGCCTGATAATCCGGGGAGTCTGCATAAAACAGATACAAAACCAAAACCTCAATCGGCGTTACGATGGCGCAGGCGGCTAAAACCAGTCCAAAATAAATAAATGCATGCCGCGCTAAGTAGTTGGGAATCAGGTATAAAAGATTGAAATAAACCAGTGCTGCAAAAAAAAGTGCCTGAATCGTTTCGTTGCACAAGGTGGTACTGAGGCTAATTCCCTGCCGCAAACTGGTTCCAATCATAGTGCCGTAAAGCGCCAACCAGAACAACCCGTGATACACAGGCCGCTGGTTGAGGAACGCGTAGATGCGGTCAAGTAAGCTGCGGGTCTTCATATTTTGTTGCAAACCAAGTGATTTCGGGGTCCATCCTGCACCCTAAACGCGAGTAATAAGCAGCAAAAAAAACGCTAATCAAACGCGTACGATTTAATTTTAGATAAAAACACCAGGTTGTGGGATTAAACCACCACACCAAGGTACCAAACTTTACCCTTAATTTTGCGCGTCGAAATTCGAACGATTTAGCGCAAACATACTGAAAGAGAATGGTTTACATCACCAGAATAGAACGTTTCAACGCCGCCCACAAACTTTGGGTGGATACTTGGTCTGAAGAACAAAACCGTGCCGTATTTGGAAAATGTTCCAATAAGAACTGGCATGGACACAACTACAACCTTCACGTTACCATCAAAGGAATGCCTGACCCAGACACAGGCTTTATTATGGACGTGAAAAAACTCAGTGAAATCATCCGGGAACAAGTCATTGAGCACCTTGACCACAGCAACCTTAACTTGGACGTGGAATTTATCCCTCCCGGGCTTCAACCTACCACGGAGAATCTTGTTATGCTCATTTGGCATCGCATCGCGCCCGCACTCGAAGGTTTTTCTTGCAAACTACACGCAATTAAACTTTGGGAAACGGAGACGATTTACGCCGAGTATTTCGGAGAATAAAATGGCATATACAAAACAAGAGCAGTACGACGACCCAGCACTCACGGAGCGACTGAGCAATGATTATCAAGACATTCTGAATGGCCTGGGTGAAGATGCAACCCGCGAAGGACTGCTCAAAACGCCCGAACGCGCGGCCAAAGCCATGCAGTTTCTTACACAGGGATATGGTCAGGATGCCGCTGAAATATTGCGTTCCGCTATGTTCCAGGAAGATTACAGCGAGATGGTGCTGGTCAAAGACATTGAAGTTTATTCCTTGTGCGAGCATCACATTTTACCTTTTTTTGGAAAAGCGCATGTGGCTTACATCCCGAATGGGCGAATTGTTGGTTTAAGCAAAATTCCGCGCGTGGTAGATGTTTTTGCCCGTCGCCTGCAAGTCCAGGAACGCCTGACCATTGAAATCCGCGATGTCATTCAGGACACCTTGCAACCACTGGGCGTGGCCGTTGTCATCGAAGCACACCACATGTGTATGATGATGCGCGGGGTGCAAAAACAGAATTCGCTTACCACAACTTCTGCATTCACGGGCCAATTTTTAAAAAACGAGACCCGAAGCGAGTTTCTGCGTTTGATTGGAAGCAAGCTCCATTAGACTATCATTTCACCGACCTTTATAAACGATTCTTTATGAAACACTTGCTCTACGCATCCCTACTTACCGCAGCGGTGTTTCCCGCACAACAATGCACGGACGCTTCCGAACAGCGCGCAATTCCAGCCAACACCACCGAAAAAAAACCTGCCCCACAAGCAATTTCGCTCTCGAATGGTTTCAGTGATTACTGGTATGCTGGTAAAGCAGAAATTTGCAGTTACGACGTCACACAAGAACGTTATGGAGAAATCCGTGCCGCCGAACAGGTCAATATTTTCGTAACGGAAGACTTTTCAAGTACAAAACAAGTAAAACTGGACGATGCCGCCGCTGCCGGGCAGGATCGGGTTCCGGTTTTGAAACTCAATTTGCTGCGTAGTTTTAACACGGGCATTTACGATTACGCCATCATGCAGTCCGTTTTTACACCGATCAGCGGACAGCCTACTTTAAAAAGCACTTGTTCGGTTCAAGACTGGTGTGGACAGGTCTTTTTGCAGCATAATTTGGAATCAAACGAGTACCGCTCCCGCGGATTCTCGTATTTTGAAAGCGAAGGCGATCAAGACATTAAGCTCCCGATTTGCCTTTTGGAAGATGAACTTTGGTCGCGGGTACGGCTCAACCCTGCAGCAATTCCAACAGGAAATTTGCGCGTAATTCCTTCCGCCATTTATACCCGTTTGCGCCACAAACCCGAAACTGCGCAAAATGCCGCGCTTAGCCTGGAAAAAGGGGATCTTGAAAGTGTTTTAAAATTGGTTTATGCGGATATCCCACGGGAACTGCGCATTCGTTTTGAAACTAATTTTCCTCATAAAATTTTGGGTTGGGAGGAAACCAACGAAAGTAAACTAGTGAGTAAAGGCATTTTAAAAGCAAGCCGAATGAGCGCCTATTGGGGAGAAAATGACAACTCCCACCTTCCTTTGCGCGACAGTTTGAAACTGGGGTTCTAATTTTCGGCGAATTATTTGGTATCAGGTATTGGGAAAATCTAAAAATTTGGGCAACGTGACGGTTGTTCCATGCATCTTTCGTTTGCAGCCCCAAAAAATTCTCTAATTTGCCCCCGCCTTATGCCAAATGAAATTCGTTGTAGTCCATTTTTGCGGTGCATCCTAGGCCTTAAGTCGTTGATTTTCATAAAGTTGGAACAATAATTCTTGCCTAACCCGCCTAACACAAACCTTTCTATATCCAATCCATCATGCAGCCTTTCACCCGATTTTCATCCTTTATCTTGCTGCTCGCCCTTTTTTCTAACCCAAACCTTCAGGCGCAAGATTGTTCCAAAGCAATCAAAGAAAACAAAAAAATTGGGGGCATTCAAATTGCTCAAACCTCCATGCTTAGTGTCGTAATCCGAGGTGGTTACACATACTTCATCGAATTTTTTACCGATGAAAAAGGTGTGTTTGCTCGGTTCACCTCTCAAGGTGGAATCGAATTCAATCAAGACGATCAGGTAGTATTTGTAGATGCCGGTGGTAAAGAACGCGCCTACAAATTCACGGGTATGGATGAGTTGGTTCCCGCCGCAGTACCAACCCACCGTAATAATCTACGACTCGATATGGATGCTGTGCAATGGCTCGCTACGGCGAACATCACCGGCATTAACTTCATCAATTTTGTAGATAGGCAGAAGTACAAGTTTACCATTAATGCAGATCGCCAGGGCGAGTTCAAAAATTTGGTTACTTGTTTCAATTCCATTCTGGACCGAATGTCCGTGGTAGATACCCCGGGTGCTTCTGTTTCCAAGCCCGAGCCTGCTGCAAGCACGGGAACGACTGCCGGAACACCCGCTAAACCAGGCACAAAACCCGCCGGAAGCGCTCCCGCCGCCGGTGGAGGTGGCAACGACCCGGAATTGATTGCCCTCCGCTCCGATTTGGAAAAAACAAAAGAAAAGGTTCGGGCGGAAATCAAAGCCGAAAAAGAACGCGGCGAAACCATCAAAGCGCAACTCCAACAAGAGGTTGCTGCTGCCCGTGAAGCTGCGAACGCTAAAAAAATGGAGTATTCCAACGAGGTATTGGAAGCGCGAAAATCCAGTTTGGCGGAAATTGAAAAAGCCAAAGCAGAGGCGCAAGCGGTGGTTTCACAAAGCCGCGCAAAAGCTGATTCCGCGGTGGTAAAAATCAATTCCAACGTGGAAGATGCGCGTCGCATGGCTGGGGAAGAAATCCAGAAAGCAAGGGTTGCCTCCTCCGAAGAAGTTCAAAAAGCAAGGCAGGCTGCAGCAAAAGAGGTCGCTGGCATCAAGCAGAAACTAGAAGAGTCCAAACTCCAGTACAACGATGAGATTTCAAGTGCACGCGCCAATGCGGATGACGAGTTAAAGCGTATTCGGGATGAAAACGCCAAAATGGTGTCTGAAGCCCGCGATTTAGCCAAACAAGAGGCCAATAAAACTACGACCGATGTGGTAGAAAGCAAGCGCACAGCGGCAGACCAAATCCTCAAAGCACGAGAAGAAGCGGCCAATGAAATCCTGAAAACGCGGGAAAATACCGTTCTGGAGAAACAAAAAATCGCCAACGAACTCGCTGAAAGTCGCCGCAAAGTCGCTGAAGAAAAATCAATCTTGCAGCAAAACTCCGCCAACGAGCTGGCCGATATCAAAGAAAATTCAGCCAAGCAAAAAGAAGAGGCTGTCACGGAAGTTGCTGAAGCCCGCAAACGCGCCAGCGAAGAAGTGGGCCGTATCCGCGAGGAAGTAGCCAAACAACAACAAATCGCCAACGACGAAAAAGCGGCCATTGCCAAACAAGTGGTCGAGAGCAAACAAAAAGCTTCCCAAACCGTACAACAGGTCCAGGAAGAATCTGCCAAGGTAATCGCCGATGCGCAGGCCCGCTCTAAAAATCAACGCGACAGCATCGCCATTGAAGTGGCCAATTCACGGAAAAGAGCCGAGGAGGAAATTGCCAAAATTCAGGCTGAACTCGCAAAATCTATTGCCGCTGCCAAAGAACAACAAGCCAAAGTACTGCAAGAAAGTGCTGCCGAAGTCCAGCGCGCCCGCGAACGCAGCGCGCAAGAAGTGGCCAAAGCACAAGAAGAGGCCAAAATTCGGGTTCAGGAAGCCAATGCAAAAGCCGGAGAAGCCCAAAAACAATACGCAACCGAGGTAGCAGGCTCGAAACAAAATGCCGATGAAAAAATCAAGCAGATCCAAGCCGAAGCCGCTGCTTCCATCGCGGAAGCCAAGAAAAAACAAAACGAGACCTCTTCCAGCTCTGCGACAGAAGTAGTGTCCTCCCGTGAAAAAGCCGCCGCAGAAATTGCCGCCGCCAAGGAAAAAGCCGCCAACGAAGTTGCGGCCGCCAGAGAAGCCGCCGTTCGCGCCCAACAGGAAGCAGCCAACACCGTGGCAGAAGCCAAAAAACAAAGCGCCCAAGCCATGTTGGCGATCAAAACCGCTGAAGCTGACAGTGTGCGCATCGCTCGGGAAAACAGTGCTTCCGTCCGGCAGAAACTCGCCAGCGACGTAGCCGAGGCCCGCCAAAAAGCCGCCAACGAAATTGCGGAAGCCAATCAAAAAGGTGCCGAAGAAGTCAAAACAGCCCGCGAAGCTGCTGCTCGTGAAAAACAAGTGAGCGCAGAAGTGGTCGGCAAAGCCAAAGAAGAGGCCGCCGCAGCCGTTTCTGCCGCACGGGAAACCAGCGCCAAGGAAGTAGCCGCCGCAAAACAACAAGCCATTGAGGCGGTAACCTTAGCCAAAAGAGAAGCCGACGACAAAAAAGCAGGATTGGCCAAAGAAGTGGCCGATGCACAGGAGCGCGCTCGAAAAGAAGTGACCGATGCTCGCGAACGCGCCGCCGCCGAAGTAGCTACCGCCCGCAAAGACGCAGAAGCCAAACGCGCCCAATACGCCGCAGAAATTGCAGAAGCGCGTAAAAAAACCAGTGAGGAAATTGGATTAGCGCAAAAAGAGGCCGCTGAAGGCGTGCAAAAAGCACGTCAGGATGCCGCCGCTAACATCGCTGCCACGCGCGAAAACGAAACCAAAGTGGTAAGCGAGTTGAAAGCGCAGGCCGCCAAGGAAATTGTAGAAACCAAGGAGGAGAAGGCTCAAATCATTGGGGAAGAAACGCGCAAAGCAGAGGCTGCAAAACAGCAACAAGTACTTGAAAATCAAAAACTTGTGCAATTGCAGGAGGAAATCAAAAAAGCGCAGGATGAATTGGCCAAATTGAAAGAAGAAGCAGCGAAATTGAAGAAAAAAGATTAAGTACAAACCTCGGAGAGGTCGAACGTTGGTAGCAAATAATGTTTTGAGTTTTGGCCAATCGAATCCTATAAGGTTTTAAAAACCTTATAGAATTTTATTAGAATCAAAATATAATTCCGCAACAAATTTTCAACCTAGGCTTTTGATACAATCCCAACGCTGGTGCCAATATCCGCAATGTTCGACCTCTCCGGGTTCGTAATCAGCCTTTAAACCCCGAAACAACCTGCTCAATCACACGTTCCAAAAAACCTTTATCTTCCGTGATTATTTCCGCGGTTCCGAGCAATTGTTGCTCAAAAGGGATTTCTTTTTGGGTATTTGTACGCAGTTTACCAGAAGTTGCGGTGTCCAATTGATCTACAATGATTAAATACGTTCGATTTTTGGGTATGGCGGATTTAGAAGCCACCTTGCCCGACACCGACCCAAATTCCTGAAACGGGTAGTTGTCCAGTTTCAGCACAACCCGTTGACCGACCGTCACTTTGCCGCTCTTTTCCACGGGCAACAAAACCCTCCCTACAATTTTGTCTTTGCTTTGAGGCACGATCGTCAGGACCGATTCTCCGTTGCGCACAAACTGCTGGAGGTTCAATCCGTTGAACACCACTTTTCCACTAATTGGGGCCGAAAGCACATAAATTTGGTTCCATTTATCAATGCTGCTGCGCAAAGCGTTGAGGCTTGCCAGAAGCCGCGTTGAAGCAGAAGCCGAATTTTCTTCCTGTCCAAAATTGGCGGAATTGATGCTGTTTCGAAGACTGAGGATTTCCCGGTTTTTTTCCAAAATATACGATTCGTGAAGATCCCTTTGGCGCTCGATGTCGGCCACTTTTAGTCGTTCTTCTTCCAGTTGGGTTTCAGAAATAATGCCCTGTTTAAACAAGGCTTTTTGGCGATTGTAAAAATCTTCCGCGATTTTGATCTGTTCGTTTCGGCGTTTAAGGGCCTTTTGTTCAAAAGCAATGTTTTGCTCTAACTGCTTGATTTGCAATTGAATAGCGCCAATATTGGATTGTACGGAGCTGCTTCTGTTGGCTCGGCCAAATTTGAAATCCTCCAGATCGCGCACAAACAGGGAATACTCCAGTTGTAATTCTCCTAAACTCAAATTGTCCGGGTATTGCAGTTGCCGAAATTCCTCGCTAGGCAGTTTAAGCCATTGCTCCACCAATGCAGACATTTGCTGAACGTCTTCGTACTGCGCTGTGCTTTGCAAGACCGCCAGCGCTTGTTTCTCTTGCACCATTGCCGTGTCTTGTACGAGCAACTGCGTGATGCGGCCATCGTTGCGGGCCACTACTTCGAGCGGGGGATTTGCCGTGGTGATGCTTAGTTCGTCGCTAATCACCACATCCGGGTAGCGCACAAACCAGGCGACACCCAATAAAAGCCCAAAGCCCAGCAGGACGACCACGGTGCCCCATCGCACCAGCCAGCCGGGGGGAGTTCCCAGGATTTCCTGCACCTCCTCGGAGCGTAGTTCGACGAAATTGCGTTCTTCAGCCATTGGTACGATGATTCTTGTGATTAGCTCATGTTCCGCAACTGCTGGAATTCACCGGGTGACTCGAAGTCACCCGGTGAATTCCAGCAGTTGCGGAGCATGAGCCTTGTGATTTTGATGATTTAAGTGCGACTCATTTAGCCGTTCAATCTGCGCATCAACCCCAAAACTAACGCGTCAATAATTTGAAAAACGATCAGGGGTTTTTGGGTGCGCCAAATGAGGTCGTTAAAATCCTCCCCAAAATGGGTGTAAAGTTGCATCCGAGCCTCGTGCATTTCTTCTTCCACATGCCTTCTGGTATTGACAAACACAATCCAACCGCCTTCTTCCGTTACTTCCTCAGACCATTCTGCGTAGTAATCATCATCGGGAGAAGCGTGAAAATTGAGGACGTTTTCGCAAAAAAACACAAATTTTGAAATGCCCTGTTGCATGAGCGGATCGGCTACATTGCGTTTGAGGAACATAATATCATTGTGCAGCGTATCATTCCATTCCCCCACCAGTTCAATCAGCGCATAACCATCGTCGTAGTCAACAAACAATATTTTTCCGTATAAAGTCGAGGAGCCGAAAGCATCCCATTGGGGGTGAAGGTAAAAATTGTACAGGCTGTGCGTGTACTCAAATTCACTGTACGTGCGCTCAAAAAAGGGAGAACGTTCGTCTTCCTCAGCGATGTAAAAGCCACGCCAGCCGAAATGGGGTTCAATGTCGTGCATAATTTTAAAACTCTAAACTAGGATTCTTGTGATTTGGATGATTTGAGTGACTATAACTAAGGCTCGCTAGTACATGTTTTAAGTCAGCACAAAGTTCGCTTTTTCTGTTGAAGCAACCCTATTCAAGGAACGAAGTCTATTAGCTGACAATGCAATGACAATTCCTGCGTTATTGCGCCCTTCATTAATTCTACACACAGCTACTCCCTATGAAAAGCTTCCGCTTTATCCTGGTCTTCTCGTTTTTGCTTCATTTTTCTTCCGCACTGCTCGCTCAAAATCCTTCTCGCGTTACCATCAAAGGCTTTGTCGCCGACACCACCGGTGAACGCACCGCTTTTGCCACTGTGATGCTGCTCAACGCAAGCGACTCCACGCTCATTAATTTTACGCGAAGCAGTAATGATGGCGAATTTTCCTTCAAAAATGTCAAAAACTCACCTTATTTACTTAAAGTTTCCTACATCGGGCACTTGCCTTTGCAACAATATCTGCCCGCTTCCAGCACCGATGTCAATGATGTGGGCATTTTACAAATCAAGCCAATCACCTCCGAATTGCTCGAAGTGGTGGTCAAAGCGGCCAAGGCGACCCTCAGTATCCGGGGCGACACGATTGAATACGATGCATCTTCGTTTAAAGTACCTCCTGGATCCACGGTGGAAGATTTGCTGCGGCGTTTGCCCGGAATTGACGTGGATGCCGACGGTAATATCAAAGCCCAGGGCAAAGATGTGCGCCGGGTCTATGTGGACGGAAAAACTTTTTTTGGCGACGACCCCAAAGCCGCCACCAAAAACCTCGGCGCGGAAACCATTTCCAAAGTGCAGGTGTACAACGAATCCTCCGAACAGTCCAGACTCACGGGTGTGGACGACGGGAAACGAGAAAAAGCCCTGAATCTTGAGCTGAAAGAGGAATATAAAAAAGGTGCTTTCGGAAAAATTACCGCAGCCGTTGGAACGGAGGAACGCTGGGCAGGACGCGGGAGCTACAACCGTTTTAACCAAAAAGAACAACTATCCTTCTTAGGTTTTGCGAATAATATCAACCAAACCGGGGTGAATTGGGAGGATTATGGCGAATTTAAGGGACAAAACTCGTTTAACAATATGGATAACGGAGACTTCGGCTTTAGCAGCGGAAACCGCTATTATTCTTCCGGCGATGATGCTCCTTTTAATAATTTTGACGGTCGCGGTTTCACCACCAACTACGGCGGTGGCACCAATTATAACTACGACACGAAAAAACTGAAATTCAACGCCAGTTATTTCTACAAGGAAACCAGCCTCGATTTAGAACAATTTACCACCCGCCAAACCTTCCTGCCCGACACCACTTTTTTTAATACCGACACCCTCGGGAAAGCTGATTTCCGAGGCAGTCACAGCCTGGCTTCCCGCGTTACGTACGACATAGACTCGAGCAATTTGATTATCCTGAAGGTCGAGGGGCGATATAGTCAGTCGAATGCGCAAACCATTCAAAATCAATATTTTGCAGACGAGTTTCGGACCAATACCAACACACTTGCACTGAACAATGGCAGCGATTTGGATGCCTGGCGCATCTCAAGTTCCGCCATTTTCCGCCATCGGTTTAAGAAAAAAGGTCGCTCGCTTGCCATCAGCGGAGGATACAACGACGGACAATCGGACGGCACTGAAAACCTCAATTCGCGCAACCAATTCTTGCAGTCGGGCGGTTTGGTACAAATTCGGCAATTCAACTCGAACCTGAACAACACCCGACAGCTCAAATCGAGCGCACTTTATACCGAGCCGCTGTCGAAAAAGTGGTTTTGGGAGAGTTTTGTCAACCTCAGCCAAACCAACAACGAAGTCAACCGGCCTACCGGCGACCCGGAAAACAACAACCAACGCATTGACAGCCTCAGTATTTATTATGAACAGGAGGTGAAATATGCGCGGCTTGGCTCCAGTCTTCGTTACTCAAATGAGGGCCTCAACATCACCGCAGGCTTGGCCGGACAGCAATTGCAACTGGGCGGAACTTTCTCCGTGGACAAAGGACTACCGCCGCTCGCCAACCCATTGAGCCAAAAATATGTAAACTTTACGCCTAACGCGGATGTGGAATATCAACTACCGAATGACATGTGGGTGAGCCTCAACTATAATTATGCGGTGACGGAACCCCAGTTCAACGACCTGCAACCGATCCCGATCGTGACCAATCCAGCTTTTCGGACAGAAGGCAATCCTGACCTTCAGCCGCAGCGCGCACACAATGTTGGGGCAAACGTCAACTACTGGAATTCGGGATCCATGGCAAACTTCGGCATAGGCGCGGATTACAATGCTTTTGAAAGCCAAATCGTTTATAGTCAACTGATTACTTTTGAAGATAGCATTGGTGCGCGCACAACTACCCGCCCCGAAAACGTATCTGGAGGGCGCAGTTTCAGCACTTATATATGGTCTAATATTCCAATCATCAAGACCAAACTTACCTTCAATTTCAACCCGAATATTTACTTCAACCGATCCCCTTCCTTCATCAACGGGGTTGAAAATGAAACCTACAACCAGAATTTCAACCTGCGCGCAGGCTTTAATTATACTCCAACGTCCAAGTTAATTGCTGGACTGAGTGGAAATGCCCGGTTTAACAACATTGATTACTCCGTACAGCGCGAGCAGAATCAGAAAATTCGCAGTTACGGTTCAGATGCAAGCATCAAGTGGCAGTTCATGAACAGAATGTTTTTAGAAACCAACATCAATTACAGCCTGTTCCGCAACGATCGTTTTGATTTTGACCAATCCATTGCCATCTGGAATGCCTCCGTGCGCCGGATTGTGGGCAAAAGCAATCGAATAGAGGTGCGCCTTGCAGCGTTCGACCTGCTGAATCAACGCCTGAACATCCAGCAAAGTGGCTCCCAGAACTTCGTGATTAACTCCGTGGCTCCGACCTTGGCGCGCTATTTCATGCTCAGCCTCAGCTACAACGTTCGGGGGTACGAAAATAAATTGAAGAAAAATGACTGGTGGTAGTAGACCTTTTGCCCAAAATCCAGCGTTAGAACCATTCATGCTTGAGCTACGTTTCTTTTGATATGTCAATCATTGCCAAACTTTTTGTTCTGCTCTTTTTTTGTGTCCCGATTGCACTTTCTGCGCAAAAAAAACCAAAACCTATACCCGCCAGCCAACCCTCCGAAACGGCTATCGAGCTGTTGCAAGGCATCGAAGACACGCTTGGGGTACTTGGTTATGCCATCGTGAATGATTCCATTGAAGCGGAGCGTTTCGCGGCTTGTCGGGTGTTTATCACGACGCTAGTGCGGGCCTTAAAAATTGAAAATTCTTTCAAATATCCCTTTGACCAACTCCGCAGCGTATCCATCCTGACACCGCCAGACAGCAGTTTCCGGATTTTTACCTGGCAACTTTTTGTCAATGATTCGACGTATCGCTACTACGGAAGCATTCAAATGAATGAGCGGGGCTTAAAAATGTACCCACTCATTGACCGTAGTTTTGAGATGGATTATTTTCCAGTAAATGAATCGTTGCCTTCAGATCGTTGGTACGGCGCCTTGTACTACAATTTGCGGCAATTTGACACGCGCCAAGGCCGGAAATACTTGCTTTTTGGGTATGATGCCTTCGAGTTTTTTGAAAAACGCAAGTTGTTAGACGTCCTGAGTTTTGACGATGAGGGGAAGCCTGTCTTCGGTGCCCCCGTATTTGACCACAAAGACGATCTTCCCAAAAACCGAGTCTATATCCAATATTCTGCGGATGCGACCGTGCGACTCAATTGGGATGAACAGTATAAAATGATCATCATGGACCACCTAATCCCGCTCGCCAGCCCTTATGGGCGCGGTACAACCAGTGTTCCTGATGGGAGTTACAATGCCTACAATTTTGAAAAAGGGCGTTGGAAATACATTGACAAGGTCTTCAATGACAAACAAGATGAAGTGCCATTTCCCGAGCCTGTGCTGGATAGCAGGAAGGATAAAGATATCATGGGAAAGAAAAAACGCACCTGGGGCTGGCAGCGCGGAAGACAATAAAAAAAGTGTGGCACTTATGAAACACAAATGCCACCTAAAACCCCATCCGAAAAGTCGCCATCCAATGTCTCCCGGCCTGCGGGAAAAGACCCGCCTGATGGTACACATCGCCTCCTTCTGAGCGGGTGTACGGGTCATCGGGGCGTGCGTCGTATCCCGCCGAAACATACCGGTATGCCCAACCGTTGGAGGCGTATTTTTCGTCCAGAATATTGTTGATCGAAAGGATGATAGATGCTTGATTTCCAAGGATTTGCGCCAGATCAAAGTTCAAACGGAGGTCGCTGACAAAATAACCCGGCAGGGACGTAGCCGCGTTGGAAGTATTGTCCAAAAACTGACGCGAAACATATTTACCAACTAAAGTAGCCGACAATTCGCTGCCCTTTTGTCCGGCTTTAGAAGTATTGGGAATCAATAAAAACGTGGCTTCACCCCGGGTAATCAGGCTGGGAGAAAATGCCAAATCCGTGTTTTTGTGCACAATGATTTCCTGGCCCCAAGTGTCCCAGTTGTCCCGAAATTCAACAAATTCACGGATTTTATTTTGACTAATGGAGGCATTGCCAGCCAGTTTGAGTAAACGACCCAGCTGTGCACTTGCTTCCAGTTCCAAACCCGTCCGCCAACTATCGGGCACATTGGTGCGGATGAACGCACCCACGTCGTTGATGCGCCCGTCGAGCACCAGTTGATCCCGGTAACGCATCCAGAAAAAATTGGCGGAAACGGACCATTTCCGCGCATTGCGACGAAGCCCCATTTCCATATCCAGCATCCGTTCAGCCCTCGGGCGACTGTTCGGCGAACTTTGGGTAAAATCATCCCGGTTCGGTTCCCGGTGCCCCACACCCGCAAAGGCATGTGCCATCCAATGATTTGAAAATGAATAGGTTGCACCAATTTTTGGATTAAAAAATCCCAAGGTTGCATTTTGCTGAACGTTGTTCAAATCATTGTCAAAACCCAAAAAATCGTAGCGTACACTCCGCAATTGCACATCCAAAAAGGTGGCAAAATGCTTCGTGGGCGAGGTTTCAATTTTCAGAAAAACATTCGCATCGCGCTTTTGGGCAAAGTTTTCATAATACCGGTAATCATTGGATGCCCCGGTAAAAGCCTCGGTCCAGATCAATTCCCCAAAATGATCGCCGTCATACTGGCTCAAGGCTCCACCCAGCAAAAAAGTGGGCTGCCAGATACTGCCCGGCTCCCAGCGCAGGGCGAAAGTGCCGCCGTAAAAATGATTGTCCAGCCATCGGCGGCGCACCAAATCCATGGGCAACAGCATCGTATCGGCTGGCAAACCCAAGGGCAGACCGTAATCGCGAATGTCCTGATCCGCCTTGTACTGTTCAAAATAACCGAAGCCGCGGGTATAGTGCCCATTGAGTTGCAGATTCAGTTTGGGACTGAGCACCCGTTTGTAGTGCGCCAAAAAATGTCGCTGCGTGTAATCATCTACCTCATCTGGATATGGACTACCCGGACGCTCCGCTCCAGCGGAATTATAAGTTCTAAGTGATTCGTTTTCAAGATATTGTCCAGGCAAACCGTTCCAGGCTTGGTAGGTTTCTTCCTGTCCTGAAAGCAAGTGAAATTGCGCAGACTGGCGTTCATCGAGGTATGAACCTGTGAGGTGGAGCGCCTCCATGTTCACGCTGGCACGATCCACAAAACCATCGGCATAAACACCGGACGCCCGTGCAGTAAACGCAACTTTTCCGCCCAAAAGGCCCGTGCCCAATTGAACCGAGTGTTTGCGCGTGCCAAACGACCCGAACGTGTTGACCACGTTGGCGAATCGCTCCGTTTCCACTTTGGAAAGGTCAAGATTCACCGTGGCGCCAAATGCGCCCGCGCCATTGGTGCTGGTCCCTACCCCACGTTGAACTTGAATTTCGGAAGCGCTGGAGGCCAAATCTGGCAAATTCACCCAAAAAACAGCTTGACTTTCTGCATCATTGAGCGGCAAACCATTGATGGTCACATTAACGCGGGTGGGATCACTGCCCCGAATACGCATGCCCGTATAACCGGTACCAAAGCCGCCATCCGAGGTTTCGACCAAGGAAGGAACCGCCGAGAGCAGGTAGGGAATATCCTGCGCATGGTACTGTTTGGCGAGGTTTTCTGCACTGAAATTGGTGTGCGGTACGGGGCCTTTTGCCTGTGCCCGAGTGGACTGGACCACCATTTCTGGCAGTTGCGCAATGGTTTGTTGGGTAGAATCGGATTGGGATAAAATTGCCGGGATAAAAAGAAACAGGAAACCGCTGGTGCAAACAGCATTCCACAAACTTGTGCGCCTGAAAAAAGCGGACAAAAGAACAACATGTAACATAAAAAGAAACCAATGCGTGAAACATCCGCTTACCGAAGGGGCTTCGGAAGCGTAGTGATGCCACTACCCCTTCTCAGTTCCTTACCCAAAATTACTTGGGCAAGTTCGATGGGTGTAATCTCAGTCTGCCAAAAGACAGACACCCCAATGAGTGAGTACAAAGGTCTATAAAACTCCTGAGAATGACTTGGTAAAGTTCCGATGAGATAACAAGCTCCCGATTTGGAAGGTTGTTATCTCATCGGTACTAATAGCGCATCTCCCAGAAATAGGCTCTTTCGTCTTTCACATGTTCGTCAATCACTTTTTTGAGCGCAGCGCGATAGGCGGCCTCATCCACTTTTTTGCCTTTAGTTTTTTTGGGTAAATCCAATTCAGTGGTTAATTTTTTCGGCTCAATCCGGTTGGCGGTAATCAGCATGCCGCCGTTGTTGTAATCCGCTTCGAGGATCAAACCCGGCAAACCACATAACCGCTCCGGGCCGCCGCTGTGCGGGATATCCAACGCAAACCAGGCCGTGATTTTTTGTTGTTTGAGGGTGTCTTCCCAGCTTGCATTCATGCACAAATGACCGGCTACCTCCTTCATATCGTTGAGGATTTTCCAGTCGGGACAATGCAGGGAGTCCTCCACCAAATAAGTTTTTCCTTGCACGGCAAGTGCATCAAATTGGGTATTTTGTTCAAAATTGCGACTAGCAAAAAAGGTTTCCTTCCGCCAGGAGTAGCCCATATCGTCTGCATCAACCCGTTCTTCAGAGTCTATGTACCTGGATTGAGCAGCATTAAAGTGCAACAAAGTATAAACCTCCCATTCGGAGCGATTGCCCCACATATAGGCCACCCGCTCTTTACTTTGTTTGCTCATGTAGGTCAGCGCGGCCATTTTTTTGGTCCAGTTGTGCGTCACGAGATACCGGATGGTGCCTTCTGAAATTGGAATGGGGGCAGGCGTTTCTTGTGCCTTGAGTTGCGCAGCTGAAAACGCGATCAGCGCGAGGAAAAGAAGCGATTTTTGCATAAGAATTTTATACGATGATTTAGGTGATTTAAATGTTGGACGCGCTAAAACGGGTGTATTGGCCAATAATTGCCCCGGCATTCTCCCTATCTTCGCGCCATGAATCGCGCTACCCTTGTTTCCGAAATTTTCCGCAAAAAATCGTTCCTCTGTGTCGGTCTCGACACCGAACGTTCCAAAATTCCAGCCCATTTGCTCGAATACGAGGATCCCATTCTGGAATTCAACCGCCAAATTATTGATGCTACCCGCGACCTCTGCGTAGCCTACAAACCCAATCTTGCATTCTATGAGGCCCTTGGCCCAAAAGGCTGGGACACTTTTTCCAAAACCGTCGAATACATTGGCAATCAACATTTTATCATTGCTGATGCCAAGCGTGGCGACATTGGAAATACCAGCCGAATGTATGCCGAGGCTTTTTTCAATCAACTTTCCTGCGATGCCGTCACAGTAGCCCCTTACATGGGCGAAGATAGTGTAGCGCCCTTTCTTGGTTTTGATGGAAAATGGGCCATCGTGCTTGCCCTCACTTCCAATCAAGGCAGCAATGATTTTCAACGCGACTGGCTGGAAGATTCCCGACAGGCCGTTTGGGAAAAAGTGTTGCAAAAAACCCAAACCTGGGGTACGACCGACAACCTGATGTTTGTAGTCGGCGCAACACACCCGGAGGCGTTTATACGCGTCCGCGAAATCGCTCCGGAGCACTTTTTGCTGGTTCCCGGTGTGGGTGCCCAGGGTGGTGATTTGGCCGGTATTTGTCAACATGGATTGAATCGCGACTGTGGACTGCTCGTTAATGCTTCGCGCAGTATTTTGTACGCCTCTAACGGAACAGATTTCGCTCAAAAGGCAAGTGATGAAGCCAAAAGGTTGCAGCAGGAGATGCAAATACTGCTGGAAAACCGCACGGTATGAACGACGAATTGTACATCCGGCGCTGTTTTGAACTCGCTCAACTGGGGGAAGGTCTTGTTTCGCCCAATCCGATGGTGGGCGCTGTGCTGGTACATGAGGGTAAAATTTTGGGGGAAGGCTGGCATACAAAATTCGGAACAGCACATGCCGAAGTGGAATGTATCCGCTCCGTATCGCCTCAAAATCAAGCACTTATCTCTGAATCTACACTGTATTGCAACCTGGAGCCTTGTGCACATTTTGGCAAAACACCTCCTTGTGCGGATTTGATTGTGGCACAAAAAATACGACGCGTGGTTGTGTCCAATACCGATC
>CAZKBH010000001.1:76606-126774 GCA_964550795.1 uncultured Saprospiraceae bacterium | reverse complement strand
TACCGATCCTAACCCTTTGGTAGCAGGCAAGGGGTTGGCCAAATTGCGAGCTGCCGGAGTGGAAGTCCAAGCAGGTGTTTTGGAAGCTGAGGGCCGATGGCTCAACCGCGCTTTTTTTACCTGGATTGAGCAAAATCGGCCATTTATCGTGTTAAAATGGGCACAGACTTCGGATGGATTTCTGGGCAAAAAAAACCGCCGAACCGCAATTTCCGCCCCCTTGGCACTCCGACTGGTGCATCGTTGGCGGGCGGCCTGCGATGCCATTTTGGTGGGAACCAATACTGCAGTGACCGACAACCCAAGGCTCGATTTGCGGTATTATTTCGGTAAAAACCCGCTGCGCATTGCATTCGACCGGCACGGGAAAATCCCGGCGAGTCATCATCTTTTGGATGGAAGTGCTGAAACCTGGATCTTTGGTTCTTCGTCCAAAAAGCCGACCCAAAACCTGCATTTTTTCACTGCAACGCAGGAAGACCTTATTCCTGAACTTCTGGAACAACTCAAACAACACAACCGTACGGTGCTGTTCGTGGAAGGCGGGGCGAAACTGCTCCAGCGATTTTTGGATACTGAGCTTTGGGACGAAATCCGAATCCTGGAAAATTCGCGCAGTTTAGGAGCTGGGATTCCTGCCCCCGGGATTCCCGAGGGCGCAGTTTTACAAACGCATTTTCAAATTGGTGAAGACGTGGTGCGTATTTTTGCGCGTCAATCATAAAAAACGCAGCAATTCTGACAACATGCAAACCACCAAATTAGGGCTTCAACTTCCAACCGACCCACGATGGGTCAACCTCGCAGAAATTGAGCTTGCCGAAATCCTCACCGATCACGCCTATTGCGAGCAAAAAGCCGCAACCTCTTGTATCACGCTCATTCAGGCGTATCCCGATCGCATTGAACTGGTGGAAGAAGTAGCCCCGATTGTTACTGAAGAATGGGGGCATTTCAGGCTTGTACTGGCAGAATTAAAAAAACGAAACCTGCCGCTCGGTCGTCAGCGCAAAGATGTTTACGTCAACCAACTGCTTGGTTTTCAGCAGAAAGGACAACCCAGAGAGGAGGCTTTGCTCGACAAATTATTGATCTGTGCCATGATTGAGGCGCGGAGTTGTGAACGATTTCGTTTGTTATCCTTGCATTGTTCCGAGGAGGAATTGAGGGGTTGGTATCATAAATTTATGGTCGCAGAGGCAGGCCATTACCGTCTTTTTCTGGATCTTGCAGAACTGTATTTCGGAAAAGAAAAGTCACAAGCGCGCTGGCGCGAATGCCTTTTGTTTGAAGCGGCCATCATGCAAGGACTTGAACCGCGCGGCGACCGGATGCATTGAGGTAATTCGCGCCTATAAAAACGCCCAATTCACTCATTATGAGTGGATTGGGCGTTGAGTGAAGCAAATATATGTGAGACAATTACACTAATACTTCAATTTTTTCTAGACAGAAAAATGTATTTCATTGTCCATTTAAATTAAAATATCGAGCACAATCTGGCCACTATACTTACTTAGTTTTTTTTCAAAATTGTTAGAGTGTCGGTCTCATAGTCAATTTCAATTTTACCAAGTTTCTCTAACGCACTTTGCCCAAGTAATAATGGCGCTTTGGAAGAATGTGAAATTTTAGCACGAACATTTTTCAAAATCAAGCCTTCAATCTCGATTTCTTTAATATTAATTGCTGTTCCCTCGACAATTTCCCCGTTAGCTATTTGAGAGTATACCGTTTCGCCTATGTCCTCAGATTTTAAATAATTATTTTTAATCATAAACAAAGCCTCTGTTGAAGAGATTAAGACTTGGCTTGCTCCTGTATCAAAAATAAAATCCAAATTCAATCCATTAACTTTACATGGGATTATGTATGTCCCACCATTCTTTTTCATTTTGATAACCCGTGAGCCGCTTTTATTCTCTACGGTATTATAAATGAAGTACGCTTTTGCATGTTTCCCACCGCCTTTTACTAAATCAAGGCGTTTTTTAAACACCATATACAGTTCATCGTCTTCCTTCCGGGCATACGCCTGAATCAAAGCCGCGAGTACGTTGGGATCGTTGGGATCGAGGCTTTCTGCTTGTTGGAAGTACTTGAGGGCCTCGTCCACGCCTACCAGCATCTGCGCTTTCAGTTCTTTGTACTTTTTTTGTCCCGCAGCCGTGGTAAAGCTGGTGGCGTTTATTTCTTGCGCAATGATATTGGTCTCGTTGTACAATAGCGCCCCCAGGGAGTAGTTGAAATCCATGCTTTTAGGGTCTTTTTCAACCGCTGACATGAAATTCTTCTTGGCTTGGGCGGCGTACTCTTTCAATTTGGGATCCCGCTGCTCTCTGGTCTGAACCGTATCTTCCAATAAGGCAGTGAACAAGTTATTGTACACATCTCCCAAGGCACGGTAAAGGCTAGCATTTTCTGGTTCCTTTGCTATTGCCTGCTCCAGAGAGCCAGTTAGTTCGTTCAAACGACCTTGACTGATGAAATAATTGATTTCTGCAAAGAGCATGGCCGCAGATTCTGGGAACTTTTTGCGGCCTTCCTGCAAAATTTTGAGCGCGCCTGCCTCGTCTTTCAACTCAACTTTACAGTTGTAAAGTTCTTCATATACGGCAACAGAATCAGTACCTTGATTGTAGAGTGATTCGTACAAAGGCACGGCATCATTGTAACGTTTCGACATGCTCGCCATGAGGGCGGTGAAGTAAACCTGATCGTTGTAGTCTTTCTCAACCTCAAGAATACTTTTTTTCTTGTTGGCCTTCAGGATTTCGTGCGCATCAAGCGAGGCTTTGAAAGAGAGATAGGCTTTTTCAAATTCCTTGGTGCTGTACTTTCCAATTCCAATATTGATAAGTTGCGACTGCATCAGTACGATACCATCAATGGCCTGGTTCTTTTCGTATTTTTTGGCCTCTGGCATATCGTAGGCCTTTTTGAAGGCATTGTAGGCATCGAGTGCGTCGTTGTCGCCAGAAAGTTTGGCATTTGGATTTAAGCCCTGCATAGCCAATTCATTCATGAGTCGGGTGCTGTAAACGTCTCCCTTGATAAGCCAAGCGGATGCAAGTGCTTGAGCATCAGGGGTTTCCAAAGCCTTGTCAATTTTGTTTTTGGCTTCGGCAAGTTTTGCATTGTTGCTACTTGGATCTTGATTGTAAGCAGCCAAGGCTTTACCCGCTGATTTGGCGAGTTTTGGACCATCATCCTGCGATTGCGCAGTTCCGATTGTACAGAGAATGGCCACAAGGGCGAAAAGGAATTTTTTCATCGTCTTGGACAAAATTTTAAAAGTTTGAAAAACACCGATTGGACGCGCTTTAACCAAAAAGGATTTACAACGCAGTGTTAAGAGTTGAATGGTGTTTTTCTATTGGAAAAATTGTGTGTGTGAATGACTCTGGATTTTAACCCGAAAAAAACGGCTCAATTGCTGCGCTTATTCTTCGGTTGGGGTTGTTTCGTCCGCAGATTCAGGTGCATTTCCTGTTTCTTCCGGCATATCCTCCTCATATTTTGGCTCTTCCTCTGCCTTGGCAACCACGGTTACGTCGGCAATATGATCGTCTTCATCCAATCGGATGAGTTTAACGCCCTGCGTAGCACGGCCCATGACCCGAAGATCGTCGGCACCGGTACGGATAGTGACTCCGGAGGTGGTCGTGATCATCAAATCATCGTTGTCTGTCACGGATTTAATGGCAACCAAGTGGCCCGTTTTGGCGGTAACACTGATGGTTTTTACGCCTTTACCGCCACGACTTTGCACGCGATAATCTTCCAAGGCCGAACGTTTACCCATGCCTTTGGCGGAAACCACCAGAATTGAAGTAGTAGTATCCTCTGGATCAATGCACACCATACCCACTACGGCATCGCCGCCTTCATCGTCCACGCGGATACCCCGCACCCCGGCAGCCGTACGACCCATGGAACGTACGTCCTGTTCGTTGAAACGAATGGCCTTACCGCTTTCGATGGCGAGGATAATTTCGTTTTTGCCGTTGGTTAGTTTGGCTTCAATGAGCGCATCGCCTTCCCGAATTTCGATGGCGTTAATGCCTCCTTGACGTGGACGGGAATAAGCTTCGAGCGGCGTTTTTTTGATATTTCCCTTGCGGGTACAGAACGTTATGTAGTGCTGGTTGAGAAATTCCAGATCATCGAGTCGGCGCACAATGATGAACGCGCGGACTTTATCTTCCTTCGGAATATTGAGCAAATTCTGAATCACACGGCCTGCTGTGGCTTTAGCGCCTTCCGGAATTTCATACACTTTCAACCAGAAACAACGTCCACTTTCGGTAAACAACAACAAGGTTTGGTGGGTAGTTGCGGTAAACATGTGTTCCACAAAATCCTCCCCACGCGTGCGCACGCCTTGCGCGCCACGACCGCCTCGGCCCTGTGCCCGGTACTCCGAAATGGGCGTCCGTTTGATATAACCGGTGTGGCTAATGGTGATGACAACTTCCTCATCCTCAATCAAATCTTCGATGCTGATATCCGCTTCGTTCATTTCAATGGACGTACGGCGCGCATCCCCAAAACGGTCTTTAATTTCGGTGGTTTCAGCCTTTACGATGTCGCGGCGCAAACCCTCATCGGCCAAAATGGCTTTCAATTCGCCGATTTTTTTCATCAACTCCTCGTATTCATTTTTCACTTTGTCGCGCTCCAGCCCGGTGAGCTGTTGCAGACGCATAGCGAGGATTGCCTTGGCTTGTAATTCGGAAAGTCCAAACTTCGACATCAAACCTTCGCGGGCTTCTTCGGCATCTTTGGAACCACGAATCAGCTTAATTACCTCGTCCAAATGATCGAGTGCAATGAGCAATCCCTCCAGAATGTGTGCCCGTTCTTCGGCTTTTCGGAGTTCGTATTGTGTGCGGCGGACAATAACTTCTAGTCGGAATTTGACGAATTCGTCCACCATATCCTTCAAATTCAGGATACGCGGGCGGCCATTCACCAGGGCTATGTTGTTGATGCCGTAGGAAGTTTGCAGCGGCGTAAGCTTGAACAGTTGGCTCAAAATCACGTTGGCCGCAGCATCGCGCTTGATCTCAATCACGATGCGAACGCCTTCCCGGTTGGATTGGTCGCCGACATCAGAAATGCCGAGAATTTTTTTCTCGTTGACCAAATCAGCAATTTTGGAAATCAGCATGGCCTTGTTCACCTGATAGGGAGCCTCGGTGACAAGAATGCCGTCCCCGCCTTTGCAATCGGTCTCGATTTCCGTTTTGGCGCGTACAACCACGCGTCCGCGACCTGTGCGGAAGCCCTCCCGAACGCCCGACATGCCGAAAATGATCCCGCCCGTTGGAAAATCCGGGGCTTTCACATATTCCATCAATTCTTCCACATCAATCTCCGGTTTATCCACCGCAGCCATGATAGCGTTGCAGATTTCCGTGAGGTTGTGGGGCATCATATTGGTGGCCATACCCACTGCAATACCGCTTGCACCATTCACCAAAAGGTTGGGGAATTTAGTCGGCATCACGCTCGGTTCTTCGAGCGAATCGTCAAAATTGAGTTGAAAATCAACGGTGTCTTTGTCCAGATCGCCTACGATTTCGTCGGTTACGCGGCGGAATCTGGCTTCGGTATAACGCATCGCCGCCGGGCTGTCGCCGTCCATAGAGCCAAAGTTACCCTGGCCATCTACGAGTGGATAGCGCAGGCTCCATTCCTGGGCCATACGCACCATGGTGTCGTACACAGAGGAGTCGCCGTGCGGGTGATATTTACCCAGTACTTCACCGACGATACGGGCGGATTTTTTGTAGGGTTTGTTGTAGCCGAGTCCCAAATCAAGCATCCCGTACAGGACGCGGCGGTGAACGGGTTTCAGGCCATCGCGTACATCAGGCAGTGCGCGGCTGACGATGACGGACATTGAGTAGTCAATGTACGCGATTTTGAGTTCGTCTTCAATGTTAATGGAAATAATTCTCGAATCTGGCATGTGCGAATCTTATGCGGAATGATTTTTTTGTGCTGTGGTTAGGTGTTCGTATGGTCGTCTTTGTCAGTTTGAATATTTGTTGGGTAATCGGATATGGGGATCATCGGACTATAACTTTTACTATTCCAATGTTTTTGTTTTGCGCTTGCTTGTGGCTTTGTAAACCAAAAGCAACACCCCGGTCACCTGTAAAAGGCTACCCAGTAACAGCATCTCTGTTGCATAAGCCCAACTTTCCAATTTCGAAAGTGCTCCAAGTAAGATCAGTATGGATCCAAGAATCAAAAGCAGTACGCCGAATGGTAGTTTCATGAAATGTTATTGGATGGTGACAAATATTGTTTTTCTGTCCAAAAAGGTGCGCGAAGGTACGAAACCCAATGCGCTTAAACACGACAATGGCGGGTTTCTTTTGGCGAAAAAGAAGCGTTTTACAGGATTCCGGGTTTTACCTTTGTGGAAAATTAAGCGGAACATGATTACTTCACTTTCCCAACTCGATCTCGACAAATCCTACACCTACGCAGACTACCTGCTTTGGCAGTTTGAGGAGCGTGTGGAACTGATAAAGGGCAAAATTTTGCAAATGGCAGCGCCCTCGCGAGCGCACCAACAGGTGACAACCAACCTCATTGTCATCCTTGGCAATGCCCTCCGACACAGTCCTTGCAAAGTCTTTCCCGCGCCTTTTGATGTGCGCCTGCCACATTTCAGCCAAAAAAAGAATAAGGATGTGGTGACCGTGGTGCAGCCAGATATCTCTGTCATTTGTGACCCTGCAAAGTTGGATGACCGCGGATGTATCGGTGCCCCAGACATTGTGATTGAAATTCTCTCTCCCGGAAATAGTAAGCGTGAAATGAAGGACAAATTTTCTATTTACGAAGAAAGCGGTGTGTTGGAATATTGGATTATTTCGCTTTCGCAGAAGGCCATTCAAGTGTTTCGGCTCAATGAACAGGGCAAATACTATGGTACCCAACCATTTGTTGAAGGCGACAACCTTACCACACCAATCCTGCCAGGGATTAATATCCTGCTGAATGAGGTGTTTTTGGATTAAATGGGGACAATGTGGTAAATGGGGACAATGTGGTAAATGTGGTTCCCGCCTACGCTAAGGCTTCGGCGGGTAAAAATGTGGAGCAAATGACTGATTTAGGAATGCGGCAAATTTCTCTATTTTTACCGCCCAATCTGTTTCCTTTTTTTCAACCAAAAACATTCCATGAGAATTAGCTGTACTATCCTTCCTTTTCCCCTTTTTTTTGCTTTATTATTCCTCTCACAAAACATTTTCGGGCAAAATGCCACTTTGCGCGGTAAAATAACGGACGCGCAAAACGCTGAAGCGCTCTTGGGTGCCACCATTCGGACGGGCACCATCGGGGCTGCTGCCGATGCCGAAGGCAATTACAGTGTTTCACTCGCCCCTGGTAGCCACGAAATCCGGATTTCTTATACGGGCTACACGCAAAAGACCCTGACCGTTCGCCTCAGTGCCGGCGAAACCCGCGAATTAAACATCCAACTGGACAACGCCGACAACCTGCTGCAAACAGCTACCGTTACCGCCGGCAAGTTTGAAAAACCACTCGGCGAAGTCACGGTTTCCATGGATGTCATCAAATCAAAACTCATCGAAAACACCAATTCTACCTCTGTGGATGAAGTTTTGGTGAAAGTGCCCGGATTGACGATTATAGATGGTCAAGCCAGTATTCGCGGCGGCGCCGGGTTTTCGTACGGAGCAGGCACGCGGGTATTGATTTTGGTGGATGATATTCCAGCACTTCAACCGGATGCCGGTTTGCCTAACTGGGATGATTTCCCGGTCGAAAACATTGCCCAAATGGAGGTCTTAAAAGGAGCCGCTTCAGCGCTTTACGGCTCGTCTGCGATGAACGGAATCATCAATATCCGAACCGGTTACGCCAAAGAAAAGCCGGAAACCGAAGTGGCAGTTTTTGGAAAAACCTGGAATGATCCGCGCGATCCAGACAAGAAATGGTGGGGAACAGACTCTTCCGTCGTGCAGCAACCCGTTGAAACGGGGTTCAGCTTTGTTCACCGCCGAAAAATGAACCGCCTGGATTTTGTGCTCGGCGCGTACAGTCTTTACCGCGACAGTTACAATCGAGACACCTACAGTCGCTACGGGCGTATTACCCCCAATCTTCGTTTCCGGGTAAACGACCGCCTTACACTCGGCTTAAATTCCAATTTTAATTTTGGGCGCAGCGGCAGTTTTTTCATCTGGGGCGGCGGCGACACACTGGCACACCAGGCTGGTGCAGGCTCGGCATCATTTACCCGAGGACGATTGCGCTTCAACATTGACCCAACGTTGCAGTATTTTGATAAATTTGGCAACCGCCACAAAGTGCTGAGTCGCTATTTTTATATCCACAACAACAACTCCGGCAACCAAAGCAACGACAGTCGTTTGTATTACGGAGAATATCAATTCCAACGCTCGATGGAACGCATTGGATTGGTAACTACGATGGGCGTTGTTGGCATGTACAACACCGTAGATGCGGAAATTTACAGCAATGCCTCATACCAGGCACGGAATCTGGCGGGTTATGTACAGGCCGATTACAAACCCTTCAATCGCCTGAACCTTTCTGCCGGACTTCGGTACGAACAAAATGAGCAACATAGCCCCGACAGTATTTTTTTGAACACGGAACTTCTGGGAGTGATAGAAGATGGGGTGACCAAAGAAGCGAAGCCGGTGTATCGGTTTGGAGCGAATTATCAAGCAGCTAAGGCGACGTATATCCGCGCCTCCTGGGGCCAGGGTTACCGCTATCCGACAATTGCGGAGAAATTTGTCAGCACCGATTTTGGCGTTGGAAACTCCGTTGCACCTAACCCATCCCTCGTTTCAGAAACGGGCTGGACAGCGGAATTGGGCCTAAAACAAGGCTTCCGGGTAGGTTCCTGGCAGGGCTATGCGGACCTGACGGGTTTTGTTTCGGAGTATCAAAACATGATGGAATTCGTGCTGGATAGAATCTTCGTGTTCCCTTCACTTTCGGCACGTTTTCAGTCCCAAAACACGGGCGACACCCGTATTACCGGCTGGGAAGTTTCCGTAGTCGGGCAGGGAAAACTAGGGCCTGGAACCTTGTCGCTGCTTGCCGGTTATACCAGCATTAATCCACAGTACAAGGTGTTTAACGACTCGCTGCGGCTTTCGGTTTACAAGGCATCAGATAGCTCTAACGTTCTAAAATATCGTTTCCGAAACACGTTTAAAATGGATGCTGAATATACCCTCGAACGTTTTTCTTTAGGTGTTTCAGCCCAATACAATAGCCACATGGAGTCCATTGATGCAATTTTTGAATTGTTTCTACCCGGGGTGCAGGAATACCGCAGGGCAAACAATAAGGGTGCCACCGTAGTGGATCTTCGCGCATCTTACAAACTTTCCAAATCCTTAAGAATCAGTGCTTTGTGCGGGAATTTACTCAACGAGGAATACACCCTGCGCCCGGCACTCCTGGAAGCCCCTCGAAATTATACGCTGCGGCTGGACTGGAAAATCTAAAAATTATTCCTCCTTGTACACCATCATAGACGTAGAAACCACCGGCGGCGTAGCAAAATACGAGCGCATCACAGAAATCGCTATCATCGTACACGATGGCGAGCAGGTTGTTAATACCTTTTCGACGCTGCTGAATCCGGAGCGGAGCATCCCGAGGCAAATCACGCAACTCACCGGAATCACCGATCAAATGGTGGCCCATGCACCTAAGTTCTTCGAAGTGGCCAAACAAATCGTGCAGCTCACCGAGGGGAAAATATTCGTGGCACACAATGTCAATTTCGACTATTCCTTTGTGCGCGAAGAATTTCTTCGGCTCGGCTACGATTTCCAACGCCGCCAACTTTGTACCGTCCGTTTGGCCAGAAAGGTATTCCCTGGATTGCCGAGTTATAGCCTCAGCAACCTCAAAAGCCACTTCCAAATCCACGCCAACAAAAGTCACCGGGCCTTGGACGACACCTTGGCCACCACCCGTTTGTTTGAAAAAATCCTAGGCGAACAAGCCGGAAAACAAAACATCAAATCACTCATCAATCTGGGGGTAAAAGAAACCAAACTCCCGCCCAATATTACCCTGGAGCGGCTCCACGCGGTTCCTGAAGCTTGCGGGGTCTATTATTTTCACAACGCGGAAGGCCAGGTTATTTACGTCGGCAAAAGCCTGAACATTCGCAAAAGGCTTTTTGAACACTTCGCCGACCAAACTGGCAAAGGGGAAAAACTGCGCGTGGGCGTCGCTGAACTTAGCTGGGAAGTGACCGGCAGCGAACTCGTGGCGCTCTTGTTCGAAAGCGCGGAAATCAAACGCCTGCAACCCGCCGTGAACCGCGCCCAACGCGCCAGACAACATGCCGCGGCTATTTTTGCCTATACGGATTTGAAGGGCTACCGATGTCTTGTTTTTGGCAAAAACACCTCCAAAAACGCCAAAAATCTGGAGCTGGTGGCAGAATATGCTAAACTTGACCATGCCCGAAATCATCTGCAAAGTCTGGTTTATCAGCATGAACTATGTCACAGACTCAGCCATCTCGACAGCTCGGAGCAGGCTTGTTTTCACTACAATATCAAAAAATGTTACGGCGCCTGCGTGGGCGAGGAAGCTCCGGAGGAGTATAATATACGAGTGGACGCGGCGGTGGCCCATATTTCCAAACGACTTCAGGGAAACTTTTTCTTTGTGGAAAAAGGCCGCAGCGACGGGGAAGTAGCCGTGGTTGGGGTACAAAACGGGCGTTATCTCGGCTTTGGATACCTCAGTTCCGAAACGGGAGATCACTCCGTCGAAGATTTACAGGAGCAACTTTCCATCAGCTACCCCGATCCCGATGCAGGGCGGATTATCCTCGGATACATAGAACGGAAGCCGGGAGGGATTCGACGATATTAGCGTCCCAACCGATACAACATTCCAAGACTCCAGCTTCGCCCCGGCATGGGCCGGTACCGAATGATTTCGTACTGCGTATTCCAGATATTTTCGAGGCGAAAACTCAAGGTGAAACGTTGTTGAAATAAGGTGCAGGAAGCCAATAAATTCCCCACTTGAAAATCCTCCACGGGGCTGCCATTGTTGTCAAAACGGGTTCCCGTAAACTGTTGCAAATACGCCGCCGAAAACATACCTCGGCTCAGCTGAAGCGAAAGTCCGCCCGAAGCGCGTGGGGTGTATGCCAATTGTTTACCCAAAACACTTTCGGAACCTCCGTACACTGCCACATGGGTTGTTTTTGAAAATTGCACCCTTGCGCCGAGCGTTACATTCCATTTTGAGCCTGCATCCGGCCCTGAAGTAGCATCCGTTTCCAGCAGCTTCCATTTTCCACTTAATTCCACTCCCCGGCTCCAAACTTTTCGCAGGTTGTCTGGCCTGAACAATCCTGTTGCGTCGGGTTGCCAGAGAATCCAGTCGTCCAAAATCAGGTGAAATCCCGTTATTTCTATCAAATATCGGGGTTGACTCCATATCCAACTCAAATCTGCGGAATGTCCTTTTTCTGGGCGGAGATCGAGTCGTCCGAGATTTTTCCAGAAGCGGTCGTTGAAAGTTGGAAGGTTGAAATTGCGCGAAATATGGAATTTGGCCTCCCCCACCCGACCCAAACCAAGTTGTCCGCTGAGGGTTCCCGTGAACGGCGCGGCTTGTTCCTGCACCCATTCCTGGCGGATCAAAGCGGAAAAACGGGCGTTTTTGGTCTGCCATTCGCCCATTCCAAAGCCTGAAAGGCGGGTTTGCCCAAACCATTGGGTGGTATCAGCGTAGCCGTCCACTTTTGCCCACTGTTGGATGGTGGAAAAACCGCTTCTCCAGGCGAAGTTTTTGTTGCGTTTGACGGAGCGTTCTGTGCTGAGTATGATCTGTTTGGAGCGACTAGAATCTGTATCTCCTGCGAGATGGAAAGCCAAAAAATCGTCGAGCCAAGCCGCTCGGGTGGTCCAAAGGACTCGGGTATTTGGGGCGTTTTCCCAGATGGCCAATGCGCGGTAAGCTCTATCTCGCTGCCAGGTTTCACGCGGCACTTCCGTCGTTGCGGGGGGGATTTCCCGGAAGGCATTTTGAAACCAAAAAGAGGTTTTTAGGCTATTTTTATCATTGATCTTCAACTGATTGAATTGCTGAAGATCCGTTTTTGACACAAAATTATTGACCTGCTGAACTGGATAAAATTTCCCGTCCAACCCTTTTTGGGAGAAGGTAAAATTGTTTTCTGCTTGCAGCGTGGCCACCCGGATCATGGAGACCAGTTTCTTGCCGGAATATCCAAGCCCTGCGCTGCCTGCTAAGCGGCCAAAACGGCCTGCTTCGCCACTCAAAAAGCCTGAGTAGCCTTCGTTGAACGATTGCCCTCCTTGTTCCAATAAGACGCTGCCGCCCATGGCACCGCTACTTTGCGCAGCACTTTGTCCTCCGTAGTGAATTTCCAATTGATCTCCCGGCCAAATGGTGACGAGTGCTGCGTCCATCACGCCGTTCATGGGGCTTTGCAGGTTCAGCCCATTCCAAAAAACAGGAGTTCGATTCGGGCCGGCGCCTCGTACAGATAAAGTCGCGAGTGTGCCGGGTGCGTTGGCCCGTACATCGAGGTTATTTTCCCAAAGAAGTCTCTCTGAAAGTGTACCTACTGCACCTCCCGGGAGCGAATCTGCCTTCCAAACACGATAGCCTGTTCGTTCAAAACGGACTTCACGAATGGACACGCCGGGAAGGGTTCTAAGCAGTATCTGCGCAGAATCGGGAGTTTGCGCCGAGGAAATTTGAGCTAAAAGCAGCAGCATGAGCATACTGCATCTCGCACGATTAGATCTGACAAATTTCCTCGTAATCAGGACGGTCGTGCGCATAGCTATGGATGAAAGAGCGGAGTACTTCGTCTTTGTGGAGCACAAATACCCCTGGCATCTGGAAGCCGTCCCCGAGATCGGAATTTTCATAGACCGCTTGTGCGCCATGCCCCTCCAAAACGGAAGCCTGGAAGCCCCGAATCCAGTTCATCAACCCGAAGAGTTGTTGTGGAGTACCACGGTCGAGTCCAAAGGCACGGTAAAACCGTTTCTCTGGGTCGCAAATATGGTCAACTGGGAAGAGTTTGTATTTTTTAAAGAATTTTTCTGCAATATTTGGCTCGGGAGCCATGTGCACAAAAACGACCCTGAATCCATTAGCCTCAAACTTAGCCCGGCGTTTAGAAATATCACTGATGGCTTCCCGACAGAAAGAGCAGCCAAAAAATCGCAGGAAAACGACCAAAACGGGCTGCTTTTCCGCCATTTCGGCTAGAGTTTCTCCGTTATTTACGGAGACCATTTCATTCCAATAATTAGGTGCGGCCATATTTATAGTTGCGTTGATGGATAGCTGTTGAAAACGGAATTTGTACCGTCTTCAACAGCCCATCGTCAACGGTTAAATTAATTTCATTGCGTCCAGCGCATCTGCTACTTCCTTCACGGCTTCAGCAGATTTGTGCAAAAGTTCAAGTTCATCCTTTTTCAAGCGCAATTTAACGACTTCGAGTATTCCTTTTTTACCCAATTTCACCGGAGCGCCCACGAAAATATCCTTGAGTTTGTACTGCCCGTTGAGGCGTACGCAGCAAGGGAAAATCCGTTTTTCATCCCTCATGATTGAAATCGCCATTTGGGCAGCGGCAGCACCGGGTGCATACCAGGCGGAAGTGCCCATAAGATTCACCAATTCTCCGCCACCCACTTTGGTGCGTTCCAGGATTGCGTCGAGTTTGTCTTTGCGGATCAGCTCTGTTACGGGAATGCCGCTTACGGTAGTATAGCGTGGTAGTGGCACCATGGTATCGCCGTGACCGCCCATGAGCATCGCTTGAATGTCTTTTGGGGAAACGTCGAGTGCCTCCGCCAAGAATGCACGGTAACGCGCAGTATCCAGTACACCCGCCATGCCCAAAACGCGTTTGTCAGAAAGTCCGGAAGCTTTCCAGCAAGCGTAGGTCATTACATCAAGTGGGTTGGAAACGACAATAATGATTGGGTTTTTGGTGTGCTTGAGGATGTTTTCCGTAACCGAAACCACAATTTTGGCATTGGTAGCGATCAAATCGTCCCGGCTCATACCTGGTTTGCGGGGAATCCCTGCGGTGATGATAACGATATCCGAACCAGCCGTGAGGGCGTAGTCATCTCCGCCGGTAACGCGGGTTGAGTAGCCATCTACCGGAGCTTGTTGCCACATATCAAGGGCTTTTCCCTTGGCCATGTTTCCCTGGATGTCAATGAGTACCACTTCGTTCACGATGTCCGCGTGCGCCAATACATTCGCACAGGTTGCGCCCACGTTGCCGGCGCCCACTACAGTAATTTTGCTCATTCGTTAAGGCTTTTCTCCCCCGACCGCTGGACGGAGAATTGTTTTATTTGAAAGATTTTTTTGAAAAAAAGCGCTGCAAAAGTATAAACCCCAAACGGCAAACCGCAAACCACGGTTCAAAAATTTGAGCGCGAATTAGCAAAACACCCGATTATCGGTTGAAAAGTCGGGGCCTAAAAGTTCGGAATCAGGACGGTATCCCGAGAAACCGCGTACCCGGAGAAATTGCCATAGCCTCCACGGATATTGTTGAACACGGCATCCGGGTCACTAAATGGCAAATTGCTGCCTTGCCGGGAAAGTGAAAGATGGTAGCGGTAAAAGTCCTCAGAAAGGGTGCGCCATTCCACAAAAATATTTCTTGGACGTTCAAACGCCGGATCGAAAGGGATCCTGGCCACGAGAGAGAGTGTTTTCCGATTGTCGGCCCAGAAATTTTCGTTGACCAAAACAACTGGCTCCGGAATATCGTGTAACAAGGAAAACGTGCGCCCATCGGCCAAAAAGTTGGTGAATCCTTCCTCCCAAAAGTCAATGATTGGCGGGGTTAGGGTTTCATACACCGCAATCTCATGGGTGAGGCTAAAAGCAAAATAGTGGTTATCGGGAGGCAATGTTTTGAGACGAAGTTCGAGTGGCACGCGGAGTTCGCTCAACCCGCCGCCAATCGGCGTAATGGTAATTTCATTACTTGATACAACGATAGGTTCCAAACCTGCATGAACCGGAATTTTACTGCTGGTTTCAATGACCGGATAGCCGGGCACACGTACGGAGAATGCGTACTCCACCCCAGTTTCCGCATTTTTGCCCTCGTGGCCTTCCCAGTAAGAAATCTGGCCCTTTTTGGTTGTATCTGGCACCAAACTATCCCAAAACTTATTATTTATGGAGAGTTTAGCATCTACATCTTCCTGAAGAAAAACCGTCTCGCTTCCGTCATTTACAGATTTACTCAAGGATACTTTTACCCGAAAAATATCGCCTTCCGTAAAGTGACAAACCGCCACAAGTCTTGTTTGCTCATCCGGCAAGTCAATAATAACCTCCCGCGCACAACGCAGCATAAACAGGCTGGCAAAGGTTAACATGAGTATGACTGGACGCATTTTTGAATGATTTTGAGCTAAAAATCTAATCTTTTCCCAATTGAAAAAAGCATAAAAGCCTTCCAAATTCTACTTTGTCACTTAGCTGCATTTACAATTTGGCAAGGCTCTCCTCCAAAATTTGAACCCTGGCCAGACCATCCGCAAGTTTTTTACGCTCGTTTTCGACTACAGGAGCCGGCGCACTGTTAACAAAGCGTTCATTGGAAAGTTTTCCTTCAATAGAACGAATGAAACCACGCTGATACTCCAATTCATCGGTCAACTTTTTGCGCTCAGCTTCTACATCAATGGTTTGGTTCAGCGCAACGTAGAATTTATCCGTTCCGGCAATGAACGATTTTGCATTGGCTGGTTCCTCGCCGGAAATTTCGAGCGATTCCAATACCGCCATTTTCATCAGCATTTCCCGTAAGCCTTCTTGCGCAAAAAGTGCTTGAGCCGTTTCGCTGTCTTGCACCGTAATGGCCAGAGGATCGCGGGGTTTTACCTGATTCTGGTTGCGCACATCGCGGATACCCGTAATGATAGTTTTGGCAGATTCTACCTTGGAAATCAAGGCATTATCAAAGTTCGAAGATTTTGGGTAAGGCTGTACACACACATCATCGCCGGTGGCTCGTTCGCGAAGTTGGTGCCAAATTTCCTCCGTTACAAAAGGCATGAATGGATGCAAGGCCACCATAATTTTGGAAAAAATTTCCATCGTAGCCTCGTAGGTCACCCGGTCAATGGGTTGCTCATAGCCCGGTTTGATCATCTCCAAATACCAGGCGCAGAAATCATCCCAAATAAACGAGTACAAGGCAAGCAAAGCTTCGCTCAGGCGGTATTGTTCAAAATCAGAGGCTACCTGAACCAGCACCTGCTGAAATTTGTCGTTCAACCAACGAACCGCCAGCGCATTCTTTTTGGTAATGTCTTCGTGTTCAGCAGCCTCAGTTACCTGCCAGCCTTTTACCAGGCGCAGGGCATTCCAGAGTTTGTTGCAGAAATTGCGGCCGTTTTCACACAGTTTATCGTCGAACAAAATATCTCCCCCCGCTGCTGCGCTCGACATCAGGCCGTAGCGAACGCCATCGGCCCCAAAATCTTCCAGTAATTGCAGCGCGTCGGGTGAATTGCCCAGTGATTTGGACATTTTGCGCCGTTGTTTGTCGCGCACCATCCCGGTGAAATACACGGCTTTGAACGGCTTTTCTCCCCGGAATTCGTAGCCCGCCATAATCATTCGCGCCACCCAGAAAAAGATAATGTCCCAACCCGTTACCAGCACATTGGTAGGGTAATAATACGCCACTTCGCCCTTCGGTTTGTTAAAACCATCAAACACCGAAATAGGCCAGAGCCAGGAAGATGCCCAGGTATCCAGCACGTCTTCATCCTGACGTAAATCATTCAAATTCAATTGATTATTGCCCGTTTTTTCCTGGGCTTGCGCGAGTGCTTCCTCGGCATTGGCGGCCACAAATACGAATGTTTCCTGGCTCAGCCCTTCACTTTTCAGATACCAGGCGGGAATTTGTTGCCCCCACCAAAGTTGCCGGGAAATGCACCAATCGCGCAGATTTTCCATCCAGTTTCGGTACAGATTCTGGAAATGCGGCGGATAAAATTTCACGTCTTCTTCAATCACCGCTTTCAATGCGGGGGCACCGAGGTCTGTCATTTTTACAAACCACTGGAGGGAAAGTTTGGGCTCCACCACCGAGTTCGTGCGTTCGGAACGACCAATATTGGTTTTGTAATCCTCAATTTTGACCAAACTGTCGCTGCCCTCCAAAAATCCTTTCATCTGTTTGCGCGCCTCAAAACGATCCAGTCCAACAATCGGCGCGAACTTGCAGCGGTCATTGATTTTGCCATCGTCGGCAATGGTATCAATGACTTCAAGATTGTGGCGTTGGCCAACCTCGTAGTCATTGGGGTCGTGCGCGGGGGTGATTTTTAAGGCCCCCGTTCCAAATTCAATGTCCACATAATCGTCGGCGATGACCGGGATTGCCCGGTCAATCAGCGGAATGAGCACCTGTTTCCCGACCAGACTTGTATATCGTGGGTCTTTTGGATTTACGGCAATGGCGACGTCGGCAAAAATCGTTTCCGGGCGTTGCGTGGCGATGGTTACGCCAGGGCCACCATCCACACTTTTATATTGAATATGAAACAGTTGTGCGTTTTCTTCCCCAAAAATCACTTCCTCGTTGGAGAGGACGGTTTTGGCTTCCGGATCCCAATTGACCATGCGCAACCCACGGTACAGTTTGCCTTTTTGATGCAAATCAATAAACACGCGGATCACATCGGCGTAGTAGCCTTTGTCCATCGTGAATGCCGTACGTTCCCAGTCGCAGGAAGCGCCGAGTTTGCGGAGTTGGTTCAGGATGATGCCGCCGTATTTGTCTTTCCATTGGTAGGCGTATTCCATGAACGCCTCCCGGGTCAAATCGGCTTTTCGGAGTTTTTTTTCCTCCCGCAACCAGTGCACCACTTTGGCTTCCGTGGCGATGCTGGCATGGTCGGTGCCGGGCACCCAACAGGCGTTTTTGCCATCCATGCGGGCTTTTCGGATTAAAATATCCTGGATGGTATTGTTCAGCATGTGCCCCATGTGGAGCATACCTGTCACATTAGGAGGTGGTATAACGATGCTGAACGGCTCGCGTTCGTCGGGTTCGGAGTGAAAATAACCCCGAGATTCCCAGTGGGCGTACCAACGATCTTCAATCTCGGAGGGGGTGTAGCGAGCGGATAATTCCATGTAATGCGAAAGTGTGTACAATAATTTGGAAAGCGAGGCCAAAGGTAGCGAATCTTAAGAAGTGTGCATACCTAAACCCCTCCCTCCATCACCTCCCAAGTATGATCTCCCAAGAGCCGGACGGATGCCAGGTGTTCATAAGGCTGTCTTCGGCCCCATTCATTCGGTGAAACCATGGACAACAGGTGTTTGCCGTCTGATTTGCGCTGATAAAGATGATAAATATGATGAATCACGGGTTGAAACGGCACCTCCGCCTGATAAATCACCTCCGAAACCTCCATGCGTGCATGAAGCGATTTGGCTTGTTTGGCCAAAGTCTCCATTTGCTGCCGAAGCTGTTCCATTTGACGATCCGTCTGGTCGTACATGGCCGTCATGGCATTGCCTCGGATGCGCCCCTTGTCTTCCGGGCGAATCACCGCGCCGCCTGCGGTATGGGCATAAGGCAACAAACCGGGATTTTCGGCCACTTTATCTTTATCAATCGGGTTCACAAATGCCTGATTTTCAGCAGTGTTTTTGTTCTTTTCTGACATGAGGGCAAAGTTCGTAAATTGAGTACATTTCGTTCGGACGACCGTCCAAATTGCGTAGTTTTGATTCAATCGGTACAGAACACAAAGATTTGAAGAAAGATCGCACAAGCGCCCATGAAATAAAAAGCTCGCGATTTTATGCGGACAAATCTGGTGTCAGTTAATGCCTAAACCCGTGCTTTTCATTGCTGGTCACATTTTCAAATGTCCAATCCAGCCGGCCTTCAAATGCCGCTTTTCGCACCGGGCAATCAAACATGGGACAAACCCTGCAGGAGCCGGGAGGTACGCAGCCGTCCGTGTGCACAAACATTTCCAGCGACTGTTCAAATTCCCGCACAACCAGTCGTTCCAGGGCATCAACCTCCGCATGTGCTTGGTTTACATTGAAATACCAAGGCACGGTCATGTGGCAATCCAGGTGCAACACGGAGCCATATTTAATTACCCGAAGGTTGTGAAGATCAATCCAGTTGTCTCGTTTTTGCTGGTTTAGCGCATGAATGAGCCGCTGCAACAGCGCGGCATCCGCTTCGTCGGTGAGGCCCGCAATGGTCTGACGGATGATTTTGCCGCCTTGCACAATAATCACCAGCGCGAAAACCATCGCTACGACGCTGTCTATCCACATAATCCCCGTGAACTGCAGCAGCAGCAGTCCACCGACGATGCCCAGCGTTGTCCAGGTGTCCGATTGCAAATGTTTTCCACTGGCTTCCAGCGCAATCGAATGCTGTTTGCGCGCCGTTTGGATGCACCACCAGCCCATTCCATAATTAATAACTGCGGTAGATGCGACAAGCAGGATGCCCGTGGTCAGTTTTTCAACCGGATGCGGATTTATCAGATTTAAAATAGATTCATAAATGATAATGAGACCCGCCACTAAAATCAAAACACCTTCAAAAGAGGCCGAAATCAGTTCAATTTTTCCATGGCCATAGGGGTGATTATCGTCTCTTGGCATAGCCGCGAGGCGCAAACTGTATAGCCCCGTGAAACCCGTCACGACATTCACGGTACTTTCGAGTGCATCGGTTAGGATGGCCACTGAATTGGTAAGAAAATAAGCCAGCACTTTGAGCGCAAACAGAACGATGGAGACAAATACCACCCACTGCTGGACCCGAATGGTGGCCATTTTAGATTCGCGCATGCCTAATATTTTTTTCATCTAAGTGATTCAGTCTCGGCACTTATTCCCAATAAACAGGTTCGATTCGCTGCACGTACTCCAGAGAAGCCAATCTGAATAGTACACGCTGATAGTTTTTCTGATGCGTGTTTCCGATGATAAGCCACTGGTCTTCTTTACAGCCTACCCTACCCTTTCCAGTGGTTTTTTGGGCACTTGGGTCTATTTTTTGCACTTCCAGCCAGTTTTTTTTCAACGCTGGTATGCAAAACTCGTAGTTCATTGCGACCTTACCCTTTCCACTTCCGCTCAGCCCTGATTCATCCAATTGTTTAAAATCCAATTTGATTTTTTTCCAGGCTGCTGGATTTTCAGGCGGGTTTTGAGACTTGCAGGCACATAAAATTGTCAGAAAAATAAAAAGCTTAAACCGAATCATACAGGCGTGATATTTTGCGCCAAAATACCGCCCTTGCCATTAGCACTGGTCTAAACTTTAATATTTGGACTAAAAAATATGCTGGGGGATTCATAGCTGTGTCGCGAACCATACTCAGTGCTCACCACATTTTCTTTTTCTATCTGTGAATTCACGTCGTTCTTTTTTGCAAAAAGCCCTGCTAGGCAGTTTTGCCGCAGGCACAAGTGATTTTTGGACCAAAGCAATCCCTTCTTTTGAGCCACCTAAAAATGCCTTACCATTGGTAATTGCCACCTGGGGGCCTAATTTAAAAGCCAATGCGGCTGCTTGGGAAGTCTTGTCCAAGGGCGGCTACGCACTGGATGCTGTGGAAGCCGGTGCCCGGGTGCCTGAGGCAGATCCGAATGATACCAGTGTCGGGTACGGCGGCTTCCCGGACCGGGATGGTCATGTTACCCTGGATGCCTGTATCATGGATGAAAAAGGCATGGCCGGATCTGTTTCGTTTTTGGAACATATCATGCACCCCATCAGTGTGGCCAGAAAAGTGATGGAAAAAACCCCGCACGTCATGCTGGTAGGCGAAGGTGCCTTAAATTTTGCACTCAGTGAAGGATTTAAAAAGGAAAACTTGCTCACCGATGTGGCCCGCAAAGCCTGGGAAGCCTGGAAAATTGAATCAAAATACAAGCCAATTATCAACGTAGAACGCCACGATACCATCGGCATGGTGGCCATTGACCAACAACAACGTATCGCAGGGGCTTGTACCACCAGCGGCGCCGCGTTCAAAATGCACGGCCGGGTGGGCGACAGTCCAATCATTGGCGCTGGTTTGTTTGTGGACAATGAAGTAGGCGGAGCAGCCTGCACGGGACTGGGAGAAATGGTCCTCCGCACCCTGGGCAGTTTTTTGGTGGTGGAAGAAATGCGGCGTGGCGCGCACCCGCAAAAAGCGGCTGAAAATGTGGTTAAACGCATCGTTCGGAAATATCCAAAACTTAGCGAGGAAGCGCAAGTTGGTTTTATCGCCGTGGACAAACGTGGAAGACATGGCGCTTATGCCATTCACCCGGGCTTCAACTTTGTGTTGTACCAACGCGGCGTGAACCAAGTGCACGAAGCGGGGAGTCTGTTGTCAACTTAAGTGCTCGTCTAAAGCAGAATAGAAAATCAATTTGCCCGTTGTTGCGTTACAGTGCTACTTTAATGTCGCCGCGATGCGGCTTTGTTGCAGGTCATCAAACATACCCAAAACTGATTCAAACATGTTGCGAACCACACTTCTCTTTTTGCTGTTTTTTCTACTCAAAACCGCCCTTTTTGCTCAAGCCAATGCAGATTGTATCACTGCACGAGAAGTTTGTGAAAAAAAACGCTTGCGCATCAACGCTGCTGGAGGGGAAGGTTCCAATAAATCCGAAGCTGATTTCATCGCTTGTTTTATGAGCAGTGAAAACAAGGGGCAGGCCGAAGAAAACTCCACCTGGTTAAAGTTTGAAATTGCTGAAAGTGGTTCGCTCACGTTCACCATCACCCCGCATAAGACGGACGATGATATTGATTTTGTAGTCTATCGTTCTTTGGACGGCAGCTGCAAAAACATGAAAATTGTGCGCTGTAATGCCGCCGGCGATCCCTCTGATTGGGCCTCGCACAGCAATTGTCTCGGCCAAACGGGACTGAGAGAAGGCGAAACCGATACCAGCGAGGACGCGGGCTGCAATGACCCTGGCGACAATGCCTGGCTGGCTCCACTCAAGGTAGTAAAAGGAGAAAAATACATCCTGCTCGTGAGCAATGTGACCACACGTGGCCCCGGATTTGATATTGAATTCGGCGGAACAGCCATGATGCCCTGCGAAAAGAAAAAGCCCATTGCAGCAGCTAAAACGAAGCCCGCGCCCAGCAAACAAACCGCAAAACCAGCTTCAACCAGCTCAGCCGCCCCGCCCGAAAGTATCGGAGGCCGAAAAGTAGAGGTCAACGAAGCCGTTAATGTAAAAGGTCGCAAGATCAAGCTCACCCTCTGGGACAGCCAGGTGCAGGACGGCGACATTGTTTCCGTGTACCTGAACGATAAAAAAGTGATTGACCGCCTGTACTTGCTTCTGAAACCGCAGTCCTTTGAAATTGATCTGCCAGCTGGCAAAGAACACTTCCTGACCGTTTATGCTGATGATTTTGGAAAGGCAGAACCCAATACGGCCATGGTCCGGATCAGCGACGGAACACGCGAGCAGACCATTGACCTCGTGGCCGGACGAAACAAGCAGGAGAGTGTGCGCATCATTGTTGACTAAGAAAGGAGTGCTACACTTATTCCAGCGAATCCAGCATTTTGATCAAATATTCATTCAACTGCTGAATGGCCAGGGGCAAATTCCAGGCATCCCGATTGCGCGGTTCCACCCGATTGGAGATGCTTCGAATTTCCACAAAGGGAACTTCCGCCGCCAGACAAGCGTAAAAAAAGGCCGCGCCTTCCATACTTTCTACCTGTACGTCTGGATATTTTTCTAAAATTTTCTGGATAGAAATGGCCGTACCGTGCACTTTATTCACGGTAATTCCCTGACAAACAGGCAATTGTGGAATAGGCGTTTGAGGATTTTTCAATACAGACAACGATGAAAATCCCAACTCGGCCACATCCGTAAAACGGCCATCCGCCTCTTCCACACCAAGATCACCGAAACGTTCGGAGATTACTTGCAGCACCGTTCCAATCCCAATTTCTGGATCAAAACTGCCTGCAATGCCCGCATTGATGGCCCAATTGGGTCTGCTTTTAGCAAAAAAAGCCCCGAGTTGAAAGGCCGTTGCGGTGCTGCCCACACCCGTCACCAGGGTTTGTACTACGAGTTCGCCCTGTTTAAAAATGCCTTCCGAGGGCTGTTGGAACTTTTTTTCAAGCCAGGCAAGCGTTGGCGCAATTTCGAATGGCGTGGCTGCAACGAGGAGTATGTGCATATTGAAATAGGAATGACGAATGATTCAGGCGGCGAATGTAGGGGTTCGCCCTACCTTCGCCGCCTCAAAATAGAAGCAAAACCTAGCTAACACAGCGTGGTTTTGAGCACATAGGGATCATAGTCATCTCAAAATCAGGCATTTGCCTCACTCAAATCATCAAAATCACAAGAATCATAGTTTAACTGCCCATGCTCGAAATGCTCCAACAATGGGACGCAGCCCTTTTTCAAGGCATCAACGCTGGTCTCAGCAATCCCATCTTTGACGCGCTGCTGCCCTGGTTCCGCGAAAAATGGTTTTGGATGCCTTTGTATATCTTCCTGGGCGCATTCACCTTGTTAAATTATCCCAAAAAAGGATGGGTGATTATCCTCGGCATCGTGGTGTCCGCTGGCCTGGCGGATTATACCAGCAGCTCCCTGATTAAAAAAAATGTACAGCGCCTGCGTCCCTGCAACAACCCGGAAATGGTTGACCATCTGCAACTTAGAGTGCCCTGCGGATCAGGATACAGCTTCACGTCCAGCCACGCCGCCAACCATTTTTCGGTGGCCGTTTTCCTTATAGGTATTTTCGGCGGACTAGCCCGATGGCTTCGACCAGCAGCCTTGACCTGGGCATCGCTCATCGCCTTCTCGCAGGTGTATGTGGGCGTGCACTACCCCGGCGATGTGTTGTGCGGGGCAGCATTGGGAAGTCTGATTGGATGGGGAATGGGGGGGATGGTTCGGAGGGTCATGTGAGCATGCGGATAGTCAGTAAATAGAATTTTTCAGCGTTCAAACAACTTGCTGTACATTTCGGCTCGATTTTTGGCTAGCAGGATTTAAACTCACCTGTCTGTGCCTAATTATCTGAAAATCAGTCGCTTTATGAAACACTTCTTCGCATTATTTTTACTCCTCGCAGGTTGTTGCCTGCACTCCGAGTTGTCAGCACAAACGCTAAAATCCGTAGATAATTCACAAAATGCGGGTAAGGTGGAATGGCTGGATCGTCAGATTGCGGCTGGAAACTCCCCGTTTGGACAGCCTGTGACCCGGACTTTTCGGTTCAAAAATATCAGCAGTGAAAACCTGCTGATTCTACAAGTAAAAAGTACCTGTCACTGTATCGTGTCAGAATGGGATCGGAACCCCGTGGAGCCAGGTCAATCCGGCACCATCAAAGTGGTGTATGACGGCCAAAAAGAAGGCGATTACTACCGAATTGTGTCCGTCATCACCAATTTCGATTCGGCGCAGCCAGTTCCCTTGGCCATTGCCGGAAAGGTGGACAAAAAACCGGAGGCCAGCACCGGGAATTAAGTACTTGTAAGTCCGATTCAGGTGTATCTTTCGGCCATTCTAGAACGAAACGAACACGAATGGACCTTATCCTAACCAACTTGCCGGCTTTGTTTGTCACGGCATTTTTTGGCATTTTATTCCTTCAATCCGGGTTTGATAAATTGCTGGACTACCGGGGTAATCTCGAGTATCTGACTGCGCATTTCAAAAAAAGTCCACTCGCAGAAAGTGTCCGGATTCTATTACCTACCATTACCATTCTTGAAGTTTTGACCGGCTTAGTGTCGGCCTGGGCGTTTTTACAAACCCTCCTGACGGGGCAAAGTAACGCGGCCATTTACAGCCCCACCTTGGCCGGGATTTCGCTGTTGAGCCTGTTTTTTGGTCAACGGCTTGCTAAAGATTATGCGGGTGCTGCCGCTTTGGTACCCTATTTTGTGGTAGCCTTGCTGGGCCTTTGGATGATAAAAATGTAATCATGAAAAAAAACACTTTGCGCCGCATCCTCGTTGGGCTTTTGCTTGTGCTGTTCCTGTACTTTGCTGTTTTGTTGATCTACGGCGCTGCAACGGATTGGCAACCCGGACCAGAACCCGTATCGCTTCCTTTTGAGCAGGTTTCCACACAAACGCTCGTTTCGGACAGTGTAATTACCCTCGTTTCCTGGAATGTTGGTTTTGGTGGCCTCGGCGCTGAATCCGATTTTTTTTACGACGACGAAGGCATCTGGTACGCCGGCAACAGTATGATCCGAAGTCCGAAGCCTTTGGTTGAAAAAAACCTGAACGGCGCACTGGAGTTCCTGAAATCCAATCGGGACAGTGTGGATATTTTTCTGCTCCAGGAAGTTGAAATAGCATCGGACCGCAGCCACAGGATTCGCCAATATGATGCTTATCAAAAGGTCATGCCCGGTTTTGCAGCCAATTTTGCAACCAATTATCAATGCGACCGGGTGCCCATTCCCCTGCTCCAGCCTTGGGATGCGTACGGGGAGGTCTTGTCGGGACTGGCTACTTTCAGCCGTTATCAACCGTCGGAAGCGATACGACACCAACTGCCGGGACATTATCCAATGCCTGATCGGATGTTTCAGTTGGACCGGTGTGCAGCTGTCCACCGCTACCCCACCCTACGCGGTAAAGACTTGATTGTCATTAACTTACACAATTCAGCCTATGATCCCGGAGATAAAATAAAGGCCATTCAATTGCCTTATCTTCGGGAATTGGCCCTGCAGGAATACGCCAAGGGCAACTACGTGATACTGGGCGGCGACTGGAATCAATGTCCGCCACATTTCCGATTTGACAGTTTTATGCCGGGTAAAACCCAGGGGTATGAACAGGGAAATCTTCCACCCGATTTTTTTCCAGAAGATTGGACCTTCGCCTACGACCCGACCATTTCAACCAACCGGAAAGCCCGCGATCCATATAAGAAGGGAGAAACTTTTGAGACGCTGATTGACTTTTTTCTGGTGTCACCCAATGTGCAACTGCTGAAGGTCAAGGGGGTCAATCAGGGGTTTCAATTTTCCGATCACCAGCCTGTTAGCGTCAAAGTAAAACTGGATTGATTTTTTCAAATTTGAAATATTTCTTGAAAAAATCGAATGGTTTTGTACTTTTCGCCCTGAAAAACCACATCAACAAAACAAAATAGGGGGGACTTTTAATCTTCTTTTAATCAACTGCGACGTATGCGCATCCAATTTACCCTAACTTGCCAGAAAGGGACAGTTATTCCAATCAACTACCAGTCAGAGATATCTAACTGGGTCTTCAACGTTTTGGCGAAAGCTGGCCCGGAAATGTCTGCTTGGGCACAAAAACGAGGTTACGACTTTGCCTCCAGAACATTTAAACTCTTCACATTCAGCCCGTTAGCCATTTATCCGTATGAAATGGATCAGGTGCGGCAGGAGTTTAGACTTCAGGGCAATCAGGTCAAACTCACCTTTTCAACCTTTATTGATCCTGTTTTTGAACAGCAAATCATTCAACTTTTCCGCCAGATTCCCCTCACTTTAGGGGTTTATGAAGGGCAGTCCGGGCGGTTTGAAGTGAAACATTGGCAGGTCATGCCGCATCCAAATTTCAAAGATTTGATGCAGTTCAAAGCCAGTTCGCCCATCTCCGTCACCAACGTAGATGATGAGAAACCCATGGCCAATCCGTACTTAATGCCGGACAATCCGGATTACGACGTAAGTTTTTTTACACACGCCGTACGCCGATTTAAAGCTGCCAATCAATTCAAATCCTTGGCTGCTTTAAAGTTGATTGACCCTTCTTTTGCGATGAATTTCAGGATGTTTGGTCAAGCTAAATCACGGCTGATTCACCTGAAACCTAATGCTGACGGGATTCAACAATTGCGCGGGTTTGTGTATGATTTCGAAATCTCAATGTCGCAGCCACTGCTCGAGTTTTGCTACTACGCAGGCTTCGGCGAATACCCGCAATTGGGATTTGGATTCGTGGAAATTCGGGAAAAAGAAAAGGAAAAATCCTACGGCGGCGGCGGTGGCGGCGGATATCAGCAAGGCAACAACCGCGGACCCAGTCGGTAGTATTCAGGGACAAACTTTCATGTAAGTGCCTGTTTCCCAGTTAAATGCAAATCGCTCCACCGTGTTGGCGGGTACGGCCCGTTCTACATCGTCGTCGGGCTGTGTGCCCTGGGTTACTAAATCAAATTCCCACCATCCTGTGATGGTTTCAACGGTTGGCAGTAAGTGTATGGCTTTGTCAAATGCGTAAGAGTCCTCTGAATCACCACCCAGAACGCCTAAATTATCTTCGTGGATGACCAGATTAAACACTTTTTCCAGGTCATCCAGATTCAAAAAGCTGAGATATTCGGCATAAATACCTTGCCCCGTCCAATTCATTTCCAAACTCAGGCACCATTGGTTTTCCCCAAATTGAGCCAGGCCAATTTCGCCCCCCCATCCGTTGCCTCCCAGTGAGGTCAGGTGTTTGTCAAACCGTTCGATATACCAATCGCCATCCGCCGTTTTTTCAAAAATTGCTACGCTGATTTTCGCGCCGCAGGCTTGACAATCACGCACCTCTCCTTGTTCATAATGCAAGGTCTCAAAGACCACCACTGCCCGTTCTACATCAAAGTTGGTGTAAAACAACATGGTATCCAAACGTGTGTGCATCCAATCATCGTCGGAAATATCGGCTGAAAGTTCATCTGCAAACGTGCTGGGTTCCCAAAGGGCTTCCCCATCTTGAGTAATAGAATCGGCGTCAAAAAGGCGATATAACAGGGTCTTTTCGTCGTCCAAATCGAATATTCTTGGTTTTTCAATTTGAGCAAAGGCTGCTAAAGCAATAAGGAAAAACACGGCCGTCAGGAGGATTTTTTTCATGAGCAGATTAAGTTTTAAAAGACAAAAGTAGGGCAAGCAAGGCATCTTCCCGAACGCTGAAGCTGGATAGTGTAAGTCGCGCAGGCACAAACCGTTAAAATTCCTTTAAATTTTATTCAAGCTCTTTTTTCTGTAACCCAAAACATTCCACCTTTGCGCCAGTTCTTTACAATAGTCTCGTTTCGGCGAGCGTGTTCAGAAAAGTGTGGCACACCTTTGAGGTATGCCACACTTTCTTAGACACGCTCCGTTTCCGCGAGATAGACTTATCCAGAAAGGCAGAGGGACCGGCCCGTTGAAGCCTTGGCAACCTAATCGAGTTTAGCGCAAACTTGATTAAGGTGCCAATTCCGTTTTTGAATACTCAAGAATAGATAAGTCGGAAGGCACCCGCCAATTTCCCTGCGCAAGAAATTGTCCCTTCCGGCTTGCCGGAGGGGATTTTTTATTTCCCACCCGTCAAAAACCTTCAAAATTCATGAAATTAGGACTCTTCGGCTTTGGCTGTGTAGGGCAAGGACTTTGGAAAGTACTGCACGAAACAAAAGGAATACGCGCAGATATTCAACGTATTTGCATCAAACATCCTGATAAACAACGGCCTGTGCCGGCGCATTTTTTCACCACCAATCCACTGGATATTCTGGACGACCCGGAAATCGAAGTAGTTGTAGAACTGATTGACGACGCAGAAGCGGCTTTTGAAATCGTTTCCGGAGCATTGGCCCGGGGAAAAGCGGTGGTTTCGGCCAACAAAAAAATGATTGCCCACCGATTGCCGGAGCTGTATGCTTTGCAGCAAAAAACAGGCTCCCCGTTTTTGTACGAAGGGTCTTGTTGTGCGAGCATTCCGATCATCCGGAACCTGGAGGAGTATTACGACAATGACTTGCTCACCTCCGTGGAAGGGATTTTTAACGGAACCACGAATGTAATCCTGAGCAAGATTTTTGAAGAAAACATGAGCTTTGAGGAGGCTTTGCAGTTTGCGCAGGCGCATGGTTTTGCGGAAAGTGATCCTTCTTTGGACGTGGATGGTTTTGACACAAAATATAAGCTTTGTATTTTATTATTACACGCATTCGGGGTGTTTGTGCAGCCAGAAAAAGTGCTGCACTTCGGGATTGGCCGTGTGAATGACTTCGACATTGCATTTGCGCGCAGTCGCGGCTGCATGCTGAAATTGGTGGCGCGTTGTTTTCGGGAAAAAGACAAGGTTTCGGCGTACTGTTTACCTCGATTTGTGCCCAGAAAACATCGCTATGCCAGTGTACGGCATGAGTACAACGCCGTTACCCTGGAGAGTGCTTTTTCCGAACACCAAATGTTTGTCGGAAAAGGCGCGGGCGACAAAGCGACAGGGTGTGCGGTTTTGTCCGACATTTCTGCGCTGCGGTATCAATATCGGTACGAGTATCGGAAGTTCAATCAGGATGGCACTTTCTTTGACATAAGTGACACAGAATTAAGCATTTATGTGCGGCACCAAAGGGAAGGGCAAATCAACGAAAGTGATTTTAACAACATCAGCGAGCGGTATGTTTCGGGCGAAACACGCTATTGGATCGGGCAAATTGCGCTGGAGAAATTACAGGCGGCTACTTGGTTGAATGACCCGGGGGTAAATATTATCGAAGTATGGTGATTGATTCGATTGAACGATTGATCCGATTCTAGATCCACTCAAAATCTTCCGATTTCGGCAATGTTTCAAAAACGTCTGCCACCAAAGCAGGTGGAATGGTCAGTTTGCGCAACTGGGTATCAATCCAGGCACAATCCACATGGATGACAGCGCAGAGGGTTCCGTCTTCGCGGGTGATTTCGTGGCGAAATGAAAATCTGGAGAAATCCCGGCGCATTTTAGTCACCACGAGATTGATAAAAATACGGTCTCCGGGCCGGACTTCCCTGCGGAAAACGGCTTCTTCGCGAAACAGCACCAGGCCAATATGTTCTGCAAGCATTCGATCGTAATCCAGGCCGTTTTTTTTCAAATATTCGAGCCGGGCGGTTGCGCCAAAATCATAATAAACAGAGTGGCGCAGGTGGAAATTAGGATCAAAATCGGCCCAGCGAAGCGGGAGCGAAAGGAGTGTCTCGGACATGATGAATGAAATAGAATGCGAGTTCAATCACAAAATTAATGGGGCCTGACACCTTTAAGATGTCAGGCCCCAAAAGCTTTATCGCGGCATTGGCCGCAATATTACTGACCTTTTACGGCAGGTTGTTCTTTGCCTTTAACCTCACCTTTAATTTCGATAAAAGTCTCGGTTGGTGTGGTGTTTGCGGTTACGGTTACCCGTTTGCTTTGCGGACCTGGCTTGCCTTTAGAGTTGAATTCGACTGCGATTTCGCCGGAACCACCCGGTGGGATTGGCTCTTTGGGCCAAGTTGGAACGGTACAACCGCAGGATCCTTTACAATTGCTGATAACGAGTGGCTCGTTGCCCGTGTTTTTGAACTTGTAGGAATGCTTTACGATTTCGCCTTCGTCAATCACGCCAAAATCAAAAACAGGCTGATCGTATTGAATGCTGGTAGCTGGGCCAGCTGCTACTGGTACTACGTTGGTATTTGTTCCTGGGATATTGCCCGATTGTCCAACAGAATTGAAAGACGCTGCAGACTCTTGAATTTTTTCAGCCTCTGATTGGCCGAACCAATTTTTAAAACCGCCACCGAGGAGGTTGGCGACTAACAGAACAGCCAGCAATGCGAGCAGGCCGATCTGGACTTGTTTGTTCCTTTCCATGCTTGAAGAGTATTGATAGTGAAAGAATTGAGTATTTTCTGGGTCAAAAGTAGACTGATACAAAAACGCGCTGTTGGTCGGGTCGTTTTGGTTTGCAAAAGTTTAACAGCATTTGAACAATTAAGCGCACGCTTACACCCCCAATTTATTGCTGTAATCTTTTCCAAAGGCTCAAGGCCAAACCGAGCATCATCATGATACAGCCCAGCCAAACGAGGTTAATTCCCGGGAAAATAATTGCCTCCAACACGATGTAATCGGAGCGAGCCGCATTTTCTGCGATTTCGAGCGGAATACCGGGCAAATCAGTTGGGGTATCCGCCACCCCGATCGTCAACACGCCCGCCTTAGGGTCAATATTTTCAAAACGGAAGTGCAAACCCAGCGCGGATACCTCGTCTTTTAGACTGAAGGGTTGGCTATTTCGAATCAAATATACGGGGGCTGCCGCAGCTTTTTGTCCTTTTGGACTTACTATTTCTAATTTAGCGGCCACGGCGATGTCGCCAGGTTCCGGGGCATATGAAGGATGATCAATTTCTTTTTCAGCGCCCGAAAAGCGGATTTGATGCCCTTTAAATTCAAAAACACCGCCTTCTTTCACTTCAAAATTGGTGTATTTCAGGGCATCTTCCGATTTAAAAACATGTTCCATCGAGGCCTCGTTCAAGCGGATTTTCATCTGCAACTGGCCAATATCGCTGTGCAACGCAAAGCCACCCTTCCCCAAACGCAGGTACAACATTGGCTCCGCTGGATATGCTTTTGGATCATCCAACGAATACGCGCGCATTTTCACCCCTACTGCCAGATCGCCTTTTTCGGCCTTGTATTCCGGGTGTTGGGGAGTTTTTGTGACGCCCTCCACCACGAGATAGTGTTTTTGGGTAAAAATCGTGTCCCCAACCACTGCTTCGTATCGAATGTATTTTAAGCTGTCTTCCTGCTGCTTCGCAAATTCGGGATCAAGTTCGCCTTTTGGCAGGGAGGAGACCAGCGTAAACACATCGTAATTCCAGTAATGCTGCGTGGAAGGGTTATTGGCCACCACTTTGGAAAACTGGCGGTCGTACATGACATTTGGGTAAAGCGTGAAATTTTCACCCGTCAGGTTGCCTGAAGTATCCCGGCGTTGGAAATTGACCGCGAAAGTGCGCGTTTGCCGTTCCATAGTGTCGGTCGTGTACGTAGCCGTAAATCCACGCATGGGCATGGGCGCATCTTTCATCAAAATAACACTGCGCCGCAGGGCTTCTTCATCCGCGCCTTCAATCAGCCCTTCCATCGCAAACGTATTGATGGAAATCCAGTCTTTGCCCAAGCCGGTACTCAAAATTCCGAGCAACAAAATCCCGAATCCCATGTGTGAAACCGCCGATCCCGCAAGTTTAAGATTCCCCTTTAAAACGGTTATCAAGTAGTCCAGGTTAGAGACCAGCGCGAACATTCCCGCGAACAAAAAGGCAAAAAGTTGCCAGGCGCGCACCTCAATCCAAAGTGTGTTGAGTGCGGTGAGTACGATGGCTCCAATGGCCGCAAGCGTAACGTGCGTAAGTGTTTTTTTGGTCAGCGTTTTACCAGAATAACGCACCCACTGGGTAAATCCGGTTAACATACCTATGAAAACCGCGATCCAGAGTTGGTAACGATTGTGGTGCTCAATGGGATCTTTTAAAGCTGCCCCGACATAATCCGGGTTGAATGCCTGCACAATTTTATTCCAAACCGGCAGCGAGGTCGCTCCAGTCATCAAAACTGCCGAAAAAAGCAATACCAAAGACCCGATAAACATCCAGAATTCCCGGCTGGTCGTTTTTTCTTCCCCTTTTATTTCAGGAACTTCCCGATAACGGGACACCCAAAGCCAAAGTCCCATCAGCGAAAAGGTCCCGATGAGTACAATCAATTGAAAACCAAGCCCCATTTCGGTGAAAGAGTGCACCGAGGTGTCACCCAAAATACCGCTGCGGGTGAGGTAAGTAGAATATAAAATCAGGATGAAGGAAAGCAGGTAAAAGCCGTAAGTGCTTCGGATGGAGTATCCGGTAGAGCGCGCTACGAGATTGGTGTGAATACCTGCCAAAAGGGTGAGCCAAGGCACCAAAGAGGTATTTTCGACGGGATCCCATGCCCAATAGCCTGCAAAAGACAGGGCTTCGTAAGCCCATGCTGCCCCCATCAAAATGCCTGTTCCAAGAATTGCTGCGGAAAAAAGAGACCAGTTAAGGGCCGGTTTCAACCATTCCCGGTGATCCCTGGTCCAAAGCCCCGCAATGGCGAACGCAAAAGGTACGATGGTACTGGCAAAACCCAGGAATAAAGTGGGCGGGTGAATCGTCATCCAATAATTCTGCAAAAGTGGATTCAGTCCGTTGCCCTTTATTTTGGAAAGATAGTCTGCCTGGTTGAAAATCGGTGCGTCCATCACATCACGCAGCAGGTCGAATGGGCTGGCACCGAGTCGGAATTCGTTGAAATAAAGCCCGAGCAGCATAGAAGCTATGAGTGTTTCGGCCAAAGCGATGACGGCCAAAACCGGGGCTTCCCATTTTCCTGCCCGAAACATCAGCACTACTGCCAAAATGATGTGCCAAAAACTCCAGAGCAAAAAGCTCCCTTGTTGTTCTTTCCAAAACGCCGAAAAAACGTAGCGGGTAGGCAGGTCGTCCGATATATTTGCCCAGGCGTACTGGTATTCGTACATTTTACCCGTTAACAGATAAAAAAGCGCTGCGATGATCCCAAAAGTTGCAAATCCATGCAACAAAAAGGCATAACGTCCTAAGTTTCGCCAGCTTCCGTATTGCTCGGTTTCCCTGCGACGCGTGGCAAAAAAGTATGCGAACGTTGCCAAAAGAGCGGCTACGAACGAGATGACTGCAAGAAGGTGACCCAATTGGCCTGGGAGTAAATGCTCGCCGTGATATTCCATAGTTTATGGCGTGTAGTTTTTGCGCAGCAAAAGTAGCAATGCTTTGGTCAATTTTGGCCGATTAGGCCGATATGGTTCAGGGGATTTTGGTGCTTTGCCAATGAACGAGTTGCCAGAGGTTTCGTTTTTTTCGATAAACCGCTGTGTAGAACAACCTTAGCGCAAAAGGGTTGCCATTCAAAACGCCTTGCACATGCAAGGTCCCATTGACCAAAGCGGTTTTGCCATAAAAACGCACATCGGCCTGCTCCCGATCCATTTTTTCATACACCAGTTTTCGACTAGCAATCGCTAACAAATGATCCAACTTGTTCTCTTTCAAGGCATTGGAATGGACGTACAGGAGTTCATTGGCCAGCATTGGGCGTAATGCGGCCGTGTCAGCCCGGGTCATAGCCTCAAAACGCCGAGATTCGGACACCAACACTTTGAGCGCGGCATCCGATTGGGTAAGGGCTGGAAGCGTCCAGTAAAAAAATAAGACAACGATAGCGCAGTATTTGCCTGTGACCATGACCTGAAAAACGCGTTTGAGTGGACGTAAGTACCGATGAAATAATAAGCTCCCGATTTAGAGGGCTAAGTAAATTTTGAAAGCCTAAAACTACGCATATTGCGCAAAAGCGCTTGAATGACAAAAACCCGACATTTTGCCAGTTAATTTTGGCTAGATTTTTGCTATACTGTTTTTTTGTTTGTACGAGTTGAATCCTTTGGATTCAAGCCTCTTTTTAATCATCTAATTTTTTGTCCATGAACCGATTTTTATCAACGAGTACTTTTTTGTTGCTCCTCCATTTTTCTTGCCTCGCGCAGCAATTTGATGTCTGCATGGAGGTCGTGTCCGCTTCCGGCGGCCAAGGTTTTCAAGGCAACCGCTACTATGCCTGGACCATCGGCGAGCCGTTTGTAGAAACTTTACAATCTTCTGGTTTTGTATTCACCCAGGGTTTTCACCAACCAGATGCCTGCGGGCTGGAGTTTGTGGGTACTCACGACCTGTCTGATTGGAGTTTAAGCGTTTTTCCAAACCCTACTTCTGGCCTGATCACGCTTCGTTATTCGCCTGAAAAACAAGGCCAATTGGTGGGTACCGTATTTGATTTGTTGGGCAGAACCATTTTGGACCAGCAAATTATGGCTTCGCCGGAAGGCTCTTTTATAGACGCTTCCAATTGGCAGCCCGGCGTCTATTTTTTAATCCTGCGTGATCCCGCCTCGAAAGCTTCTTCCATCCTGCGCCTCGTGCGTTTGTAAACCGGTTTCCTCGGCATTGTTTGAAGGAGTATTCCCTCAAACATGTCCCTATACATTCCATAAACGATTACATGATTATGAAACAACGTTTTCTCCTTTCCCTGTTGTTCTTGGTCTCTTTTGCCTTTTCCATGGCCGCTCAAAGCGTGCCACAAGGCATCAACTACCAATGCATCGTGCGCAACAACCAAACAGGCGACCCCGTCACGAACCAAACCGTGACGATTCTTTTCTCCATCCGCAACGGCACGCCCAATGGCCCGGTGGACTACCAGGAAAAGCACGTCGGCTCTACCAATGACTTCGGGCTTATCAACCTCATCATCGGCCGCGGCCAAGCGCAGGTGAACACCTTCCAGGCGATAAACTGGGGAGCGGGTTCAAAATTCCTGACGGTTTTGCTTGAAACCTCCCCCAACGTTTTTGATGAAATTGGCAACTCTGAACTCCTCAGCGTGCCTTTTGCACTCTACGCCCAAAATGGCGGCGGCGGCGGTGGCGGTAACGATAACTGGGGAACGCAAACAGCCTTCACCAACAATGGCCTCACCGGAAATGGTTTGGCTAACAACCCTATAGGACTAGCAGCACAAGGCGCACAATCCGGACAAGTACTCAAATGGAACGGCACTGCCTGGGTACCCGGCGATGATATTCAGGGCGTCGGAACAGGCGGCGGAACTGTTACGCAGATCAATACAGGCGTTGGCTTACAGGGCGGTCCAGTAACAACCACTGGCACCATCAGCCTGACCAACACGGGCGTTCAGCCCGGCATACACGGTAGCGCAACTGAAATACCAGTTATTACGGTGGATGCGCAAGGCCGTGTAACCAATGTAGAAAAAGTAATCGTGCAGCCAGGTTCTGTGGGCTTGACCAGTGGAAACGGAATCAACGTTGTCACAAATGGGTTTAACAATTTTACGATAAACAACACAGGGGACTTGAACCCCAATGACGATGTAACCCTCACCACCGTCCACGATGGAGACGTGAGCGGAGTATTCAACAATTTACAACTGAAAGCGAATGTGGTCACCTCCAACGAGTTAAACAATGGAGCGGTGACAGCAGCCAAACTCGCCAATATGGGTGCAGCCAACGGCCAAATCCTGAAATGGAACGGCACCGAGTGGGCGCCCGCTGCCGATAATACGGGGACCATTAACCTCACGGGCGGTGCAGGAATCAATATCACGGGTACTGCACCGAACTTTACGATAACGAACACAGGCGATACCAATCCATTAGATGATATCACAACTGCAACCCAAGCCAACGGCGATGTGAGCGGCCCATTCAGCAATTTGCAAATCAAACCGGATGTCGTTACCAACGTCGAAATTGCGGACAATGCCGTTGGTGCAAGCGAAATCATAGATGGCTCGGTGGGTACTTTGGAGCTTGCCGCTAATGCAGTAACCACGGTCAAAGTCGCCAATGGTGCCATATCTGGCGAAAAAATCAACCAAATGGGCGCTGTTAATGGTCAGGTGATCAAATGGAACGGCACTACCTGGGCACCGGCCGCCGATCAGGCAGGCAATTTTAGCGTGCTCCCCGGCATCGGTATTGATGTAGTGCCTTTTGGTAACACCTTTACTGTAAGCAACAACGGCGACATCAATCCAAACGACGACTTGACGATTACAACCCAGTTCAATGGCGATGTGTCAGGTAACTTTGAGAACCTGCAAATCAAACCCAACGTAATTGTCAACGGTGACATGGCAGCCAACTCCATTGGCACCAATAATATCATCAATGGCTCTGTTACTGCTGTGAAACTCAGCAATATGAACGCCCTCAACGGCCAGGTACTGCAATACAATGGCACCGTTTGGGCACCTACTACTCCTGCCGCTCAGGGCGATAACTGGGGTGCACAATCCGTAGTGAGCAATGCAACCCTGACCGGGAATGGCACCAATGCCTTACCACTCGGCCTGGCGCAACAAGGTGCCATAAACGGCCAGGTACTGCAATGGAACAACGGCGCATGGACCCCCATCACCCTGCCACCTGCGCCCGGTGATAACTGGGGCACACAAACCGCAATGGTCGGAGCAGCTTTGACCGGCAACGGCACGAATGCAAACCCCATCAATCTCGCACAACAAGGTGCCGCAGTTGGTCAGGTGCTTCAATGGAATAACACGGCCTGGGTGCCAGCCTCCCTCCCGCCAGCAGTGGGCGATGACTGGGGTGCACAAACCGCAGAAGTTGGTGCAGCCTTGACCGGAGACGGTACCAATGCAAACCCAATTAACCTGGCACAACAAGGTGCCTCAAACGGCCAGGTGCTTCAGTGGAACGTCAACGCATGGACCCCAGTTACCCTCCCACCCGCAGTGGGCGACGACTGGGGTACACAAGCCGCAGAAGTTGGTGCAGCCTTGACAGGAGACGGAACCAATGCCAATCCACTCAACCTTGCACCACAAGGCGCCAATGCAGGAGAAGTGCTCAAATGGAATGGTGCAGCATGGCTCCCAGCCGCAGATAACAGCGGCGGTACGGGCGATAATTACGCCGCAGGCATGGGTATTCAAATTACAGGAACTTCGCCCAATTTTACAATCACAAATATTGGGGACAACGATAACAGCCCTACTAATGAATTGCAAAATTTGATGCTTGTTGGCAACACGCTGAGCATTAGCAATGGCAACTCTGTAATGCTCCCTGCTGCCCCAAATTATGTGGAAGGAAATGGCATTGATATTACTGGAAATGTAATTACCAACATTGGCGACCTTAGCAATACCAACGAATTGCAAGACCTCGCTTTGGTGGGTAATACCTTGAGTATCACCAACGGGAACTCCGTAGTACTTCCAACGGGCACAACCTACACCGAAGGAGCAGGCATTGATCTGACCGGGAACGTCATCACCAACACAGGTGACCTAAGTGATGTCAATGAGTTGCAGAACTTATCACTCGTAGGCAACACACTGAGCATTTCCAATGGTAATTTTGTTTTGCTGCCCGCAGCAAATCCATACACTGCCGGGGCAGGCATTGATATTACTGGCAATGTCGTCACCAATACGGGTGATCTGGACGATACCAATGAATTACAAGAACTTGTGCTCAACGGCGCTGTGCTGGAAATAACGGACGGAAATGATGTTGACCTTGCACCGCTTTTTGCCATGTTTGGAGATGATTGGGGCAATGACGGTGACCACATTTTCAACAATAACACGGGCAATGTACTCATCGGAACCAATGCCAACGCTTTGGGCAAACTTCAAGTTGTAAACAACGATGCAGCTCAAAACGCCGGGCATTTTGTACAAAACGGTGGCACCACTTCGGCTGTTTATGGAGAGTCCACGAGTGGCGGTGCAGGCGGCTTTTTTACCTCTGACGCAGGCCCGGCATTGTTGACTGGAACAGGTAATGTGGGTATCGGCATAGGCATTCCAACCGCACGCTTACACATCGTTGGCGACGGAGAATCGGTCCGTTTACAAGGCAATACTCCAAGTGTCATCTTTGCCCCAACAGGAGGAGGTGCCGGTGCGCCCGGATACGCACGGATGCTTAATCTTCGGCTGGCACTAGGTACCAGCGATGGCTCCGAAGTTGCATTGACCCCTAACGGTCTAAATGCCGTAGTGGCCAATGGTTTGGGTAAGGTGGGTATTGGTGCACCAAACGGCACCCCAGCAAGTCTGCGGGTGCAGCAAAGCGAGGGTGGTATCATTTTGCACAATATCAATAATGGTAACTTTTGGGAGTTTTCTGCCAGCCCGTTCAACGAAAATCTCAACCTATTCAACAGCGCTTTTGGAGCCGGATTACCTGTCGGCACGTTCCTTCCCAATGGTGCCTACATGCAGTTGTCGGATCGTCGTTTGAAAACGGACATTACTGCCGTTGCGCCTGGAGTTTTAGCAAAAATGATGCAGCTTCAAGTCAAATCATACCGCTACACAGCGGAGAAAGCAGATGCTAAAAATTCCGTCGGATTCCTGGCGCAGGATGTGCAAGCACTCTTCCCTGAATTGGTGGGTCAGTTCAAAGACCAAACAAACGGTACCGACTACTTGAATGTGAATTACACGGGCATCAGTGTATTGGCGGTGAAAGCCATTCAGGAACAACAAGCCGAAATTGAGGCATTAAAGCGGGAAAACGAGGCGCTTCGTGCCAAGTTTGAAACACTTGAAATGCGCTTGGAAAAATTGGAAAAACGATAATAAGTAGTAATGGTAGTATGGCCTTCAGGCCGTCGGGATACAGGGCGTTTACGCCCTTGATGAATGTTACTGCGCCATAAATGGCGCACTTCCCGACGGCCTGAAGGCCATACCACCACTTAGTCACTCTTTCACTCCCCGCTCCTTAAATTCACTTTTAATCCGTTCTCCTCCGGATCCTCGAACATTTTTTGACGAATTTCAAGCGCGGTCCGATCTTGAATACTCAGGCAGCGGGGCGGATTCTTTAAAAGCTCAACCAACTCCGCGACAATCTTCTCTTTTGGTTGCCAGTATTGCTGCTTTTTGCCAAAAACATCCTCCAAAATCAGTTCTTTCATACGGTTTAAAGGCTTAGCGAATAGTGGCCCGGCTTCCAGCGCGGCATCTATTTTATGCAGCATCTCGGAATGCTGACCAGTCCCAAGCTGACTGGCGGAAGTTGATTCAGACAATTGGAAAGTCCAGACCGGGAAGAAAGATTCGATACTATCCAAGTGATAAGCCGCCATGCACAAGCTAAAAAAAGCATCATCCTGTAAGCCGTTCGTTTTCAATGCTTTATCGTGAAAAATTCGATAGTCGGCGAAGAGAAAAGGCCAGGCAAAGTCTTTGTTTTTTTGAGATACAAACGCGGGTAAAACCTCTGCCATCCAATCGAACTGCGGCTGAAATCCCGGTTCAGGTCTGCTGGAAAGTAACTCCAAAAAGGTATCCCGCAGGGTCACGGCGTTATCCCAAACCATCGCGAGTTGCGCATCCGTTTCAACCTGTGCAAACTGTTCCAGAAGTTGGTTGCGGTTCGCGCGCAAGGTTTTTCCAAAATAGCAGTCGAGGCGTTTTTGCAGGAGCCAATCTTTTTGCGCCTTGTTCGGCTTTATGGCGTACGCAAGTACCCAACCTATTTGATTGTCAGTGGTTTGCACTTTTAGCCAGGGGGTTTGGTACCGCGCACCACCCTCGGAAATTTGTGATTCAAAAGAACTTGTTTCTTCAAGATCCAGGAGCAGTTGATTTTTAGTCAGCGTTGCTATTTCGCGACTTTTTTCGCTGGGTTCCGCGCGGAGCGAGGCTTTTAAAACCCTGACAGATAGTTGATAATCAGTCTTTTGCGACTGATTACAAGCAAAGAGAAGAAGCAGGGGGAGGAAAAATTTACAAACAGAATGCTGCATACCAAGTAAGTTTACGCACAAAACTACGGCAGTCAATCGCATGAATTTTTTTCAAATCGCTCGAACCCTTTTCCTGGTTGTTTTTACAGCTCAAATCCTCTCGGCCCAAATTCTGGATAATTTCTCTGACGGGAATTTTGACCAAAACCCAGCCTGGGTAGGTGATGCCGCCAATTTTATCGTCAATTCGGCTGGGGAATTACAACTCAATGCAACGGCTGCGGGCCAATCCGTGCTTTTTACATCGGGCAATATTCCCGACAGCACGATTTGGGAGTTTGACGTCCGCTTGGCATTTGATCCGTCCAACCAGAATTTGGTGCGGATTTACCTGCAACTGGATCAAACCGACCTCCTGACCGCAAACGGATACTACCTCGAAATGGGCGAAACCGGCAGCGCCGATGCCATTCGTTTTTTTCGGCAAGATGCAGGTGTTAAAACCCTGCTTGCAACGGGACAGCCCGGACTAGCTGCCAATACACCCAATCTTCATTTTCGGGTAACACGTTCTTCTTCAGGACTTTGGACGCTTGAAGCCGCCTCCGTAGGAACGGCTTTGCAACCACAGTTTAATCTGAGCGAAAACACCTGGCCCGGCGGCACCACCCGTTTTTTTGGCTTTCAATGCGTGTACACCATTTCAAACTCCAGCCGCTTCTATTTCGACAACGTCAACATTCGACCCGATGTGCCGGATACGCAGCCGCCTGTTTTAGTCTCCGCTCAAGCCAATAATCCAACCCAAGTGACCGTGGTTTTTAATGAAAATCTCGATCTCCCCTCCGCGGAAAATCCTGCTCATTACACCATCAACAATTCTATTGGACAGGCACTCTCGGCAACCCTTTCGCCAGACCAAAAAACAGTGACCCTTGGATTGCAAAACGCACTGGTTACAGGGGCATACACCTTACAAACAAACGGCATAAAAGACCTTGCCGGAAACGAAAGTGGCATACAAAGCACTGATTTCCAGTATATTAAAATTGAAATTCCAACAGAATTCGACATCCTTATCACAGAAATAATGGCCGACCCGACGCCAGGTGTAGGTTTGCCAGAAGTCGAATGGTTGGAAATATTTAACCGCAGCAATAAGGTGTTTGACCTCGCCAATGTGCGTTTTAATGACGCAACCGGCGCCCCCGTAACCCTTCCGAGCTATCTTATGCAAGCCAATGAATACGTTGTGCTGGCTGCCATTGCCAATGCGCCCATTTTACAGGCCGTCACCACAGGCAAAGTGCTGGGTATCTCCATCAGTGCCAGTATCCTGAATAATGAAAGTGACATCCTGACGATCAGTGATTTAGCGGGTAATATCATTGATCGTGTGGCTTATGAGGTGAGTTGGCATACGGTTTCTGGCAAAGACGATGGCGGGTATTCTCTGGAACGGATCAACACCAGCCTACCCTGCCTGGGCGGCGAAAACTGGCAATCCTGCCCGGCCCAAATCGGGGGTACTCCCGCAGCACAAAACGCGTCTTTTTCTTTGGATCCGGACAATACTCCGCCTCAATTGCTGAAAGTTTTTCCCGAATCTCCGAGTAGTTTACTTTTAACCTTTACGGAAGGGCTAGACCGCGCCAGTGCCGAGGATGCAGCCGCGTATCAACTGAGTCCCAATATTGCAGTTGCCGCCGCAGAGCAGTTGCCCAACGATCGGGCCTTGGTTCGGCTTAGCCTGGCAATACCGCTTCAAGTCTCTGTACTCTATACACTCAGCGTTGAAAATTCGGTGGAGGATTGTAGTGGGAATACGTTTCAATTTACCGATTCGACCTTCTTTGGCTTGTCAGAAAAGCCTGATGTTCAGGACATTGTGATAAATGAAATTTTATTCAACCCCGCATCCGGGCTGCCGCGTTATCTTGAATTATACAACCGAAGCCAGAAGATTTTTGACTGGTCGGAATTTTTTCTGGCCAGCAATTCTGACACCACTTCAAGTGTAGTACCCATTCTGCAAGACCGACTTTTTTTACCCGGAGAATATCATGTTTTTAGTACAGATGCCCCAAAAGTACTCGGGCATTATGCCAATATTATCCAGAAAAATGTGCTGCAAAACGCCCTGCCTTCGCTCGACAATAATGCGGACAGCATCAAGATTTATTGGGTTGGAAATGGTCAAACCCTAACGGTGGATTCGTTTTTCTATCGCCGAGGTATGCACAACCGTCTGCTTTCCACTTCCGAACAAAGGGGAGTTGCACTCGAACGGATCCGAACCGACGGGCCTACGCAGGACGCCTCGAATTGGACTTCCGCCAGCTCGCTTAAAACCGGCGCTCCGGGTACTCCAACCTTGCCTAATACCCAATCACGTGCGGAGCGTGCGCCTACTGAGGAGCTGATTTCCATCCCGGTCGCTCGGTTGTCGCCCGACGGGGATGGTTATGAAGATTTTTTGGAAATTTACTATACGTTGCCGCAGCAAGGATACGCCGCTTCTTTGAGCATTTATGACGCAGATGGCAACCTTGTCAAACAACTCGTTCGGCAACAACTCATTGGCGTTGAAGGGGTTGTGCGTTGGGATGGCGATACGGACGCCGGAGAAGGCGTAAAAACCAGGCCCGGAATCCACGTGTTGTATTTTGAAATTTTTGGTCCAAACGGAGATGTCCAACGCGTCAAAAAAGCGGTTGCTGTGGTTGGGAGATTCTAAGGTTCTAAAAAAACTGCAAACCGAGCAAAATGGCCGTCGCCAAACCGAGCACCAATACAACGATCCAAAGCCACCAAGGCAAGCCTGAATTGGATTCAGCCCCGTAAAACTGTCCCGCTGCATTGCTTACGCCCAAAAGCGCGGCGACTCCGGCAGGAAGCAAACTCATCAATATATTTTTCTGGGTTAAAAGGTAGCGGACCATTCCCGATGGATTCAGCTTTTCCGCTATGATTTTTTGCTGCAGTAAATGCATTGCCAATGTCCCGGCAATGGGCATCAAAGCGATAACGGTGCTTGGTTTTACACCCGCAAAAGCAGCCACTGCATTGGAAATTGCAGGGGCCTTGGCACCAAACAGGGTGTCCAAAAAGACGCTTATCACACTATTGTTTGAATGTTTATCTGTTAGTAACAAGGGGTCTAGTGGAGCCTTTGCGGAGGAACCAAATCCTCCAAGCGCATTAAAAAGCCCATCAATTGCGTGTGAGTCGCCGCTTTTTTCGAGTAACCCAACAAATATGGTTGGGAGCAAACTGTGGATGGTTTTAGAGATTCCCAGCTCTGTTTCTGCATACAAATTGGCCGCTGTGCCAATAAATTCGGGGGTCAGGTGCGCTTTCACTGCGTCGAGCATGGTGTTAGGTCTGGTTTAGTATTGGAGGAATATTATTTTAAGGCTAAAGGTAGGAATGTCTGGGCAGGATTCGCGCATTTAGTGATGAACACTTGTATTGCCTGCGAAAAGTGTGGCATACCTAAGGTGTGCCACACTTTCTTGGTCATCCGCCCTACTTTTGGGCAAAAATTAGTCCATGCTACGCCCATCTGTCCTGTTCATCCTCTTGTTTGTCCTGTTCAGTTGCACGGATACCCCCACCCTACCCGATTCCCGGCGTGCATTTCGGTACAACCAACACAACCCCATTACCTCACTTGACCCTGCTTTTGCACGGACCCAAAACAATATTTGGGCCATAGATTGTCTGTTTAATGGGCTGGTTCAATTAGACGATCAATTGAATGTAAAACCTTGTATTGCAAAGTATTGGAGCATTTCCGAGGACGGACTCCGCTATCGGTTTGTATTGCGCGACGATGTTTTTTTTCACGATGACCCGGCCTTTAAAGAGGACGGAAAAGGCCGAAAACTCGTAGCGAACGATGTGGTTTACAGCTTTCAGCGCCTGCTTGACGAATCATGGCCCAAACCAGGTTCCTGGATTTTTAAAGGTCGTGTAGCCGCCGATTCGGCCTTTTTGGCAGAGAACGACTCCGTTTTTATCCTGCGACTCGCCGCGCCTTTCCAACCCATGCTGCAAATTCTGAGTATGCAATACGCCAGCATTGTGCCACGGGAAGTCTGCGAATTTTGGGGGCGTGATTTCCGGCGGCATCCGGTGGGCACAGGACCCTTTAGATTGAAAATATGGGCTGAAAATCAAGCACTTGTATGCATCAAAAACGAGCAATACTTTGAACGTGATTCTTTGGGCAACCGCTTGCCATACCTCGATGCGGTAAAAACTACGTTTATCAGCGACCGGAAAACGGCCTTCCTTGAGTTCAAAAAAGGTAAACTCGATTATTTTTTTGGACTTGAAAGCGCCTATATCAACGAATTACTGACTCCAGATGGCACGCTGCAACCAGCACTTTCGGAGGATTTTTATTTTTTAAAGAACCCCTATTTGAACACCGAATATTTGGGGATTCTGATTGAAGAAACACAAACAAATGCGCTTAATCCATTGCAAATCAAAAAGATACGCAAGGCTTTGAACCTGGGTTTTGATCGGGAGCAGATGCTCCGAACCCTGCGAAACAATGTGGGCAGAGCCGCCAATGCTGGATTTGCACCCCGCGGTTTGCCTTCTTTTGATGCGCAAGCAGTGCCCGGCTACCGCTACGATCCGGCGCTTGCTGCCCGCTTACTCGCCGAGGCAGGCTTTCCCAAGGGGCGAAATTTGCCGCCCATCACTTTGCTATGCAACAATGACTACCTTGATCTTTGCACGTTCATTGCCCGGCAATGGGAGGATTTGGGGGTAAAAGTGACGCTGGAAATGACCGAAACGGCACTTCTGCGCGAGCGGATGCGCAACGGACAAGCCCCGTTCTTTCGGGCGTCCTGGATTGCCGATTACCCGGATGCGGAGAGTTTTTTGACCTGTTTTTATTCCAAAAATGCAGCACCACCCAATTATACCCGCTTCCAAAACGCCGAATTTGACCAATTGTACGAGGCATCCTTACGCGAAAACAATACCGAGCGACGCTATGAATTGTACCGAACCATGGACCGGATTTTGATCGAAGAATCGCCCGTCATTTTTCTATTTTATGACGAAACAGCCCAGTTTGCCCGGCAATATGTAACTGGTCTGCCGCGCAACGCCATCAATCTTTTGTCGCTAAAAAAGGTCCGAATAGAACGCTGAACAGGGTCCTTCATCTGTATCATTTGCCCGCTGCTCCTCGTTTGGGCGTCCTTTATCGAATATTAGAAAACAATGCATAGAAGGTAATTGTCTTTGCAAGCGGAAAAGTTCGTTTTCCCTACAGTTCAATTTTTAAAACAGCAGTATGAATCAGTTTATAAAGTTTCTCTTCGCCTCCTGCCTCGGCACCGCGCTTGCGCTCGGCTTGCTCGTTTTTATAGGTATTGGTTGGGTTGTAGGCATGGCCGGAAGTGCCTCCGAAAAAGAAAAAGTCAAGATTGACGCGAACACGGTTTTGGAGCTGGACTTCAAAAAGCAGATTCCCGAAAAGACCAATAACACACAAATGGATCCCTTCGATCTGGAGCAAAATGACGTGCTCGGTCTCTCGGATATTGTCGCCACCATTCGACGCGCTCAGGAAGACCCCGATATCAAAGGAATCTACCTCAATGCATCTATTGTAATGTTGGGCAAAGCGAGTTCCGCCACGCTCAGAAATGCCCTGGACGAGTTCAAATCTTCGGGAAAGTTCATCATTTCATACGCCCATTATTACACCCAGGATGCCTACTACCTCGCTTCTGTGGCCGATAGTGTGCTGATGAGTCCACAAGGCGTCGTGGATTTCCGGGGCTATTCCAGCACCATCACCTACTTCAAAGGGCTGCTGGACAAGATGGATATTCAGATGCGGATTTTTTATTGCGGGAAATACAAAAGTGCAACCGAGCCTTTCCGCGCGGACAAAATGAGCGATGAAAACCGTACACAGGTCCGGGAATATCTCACCGCACTGTACGATATTTTCATAACCGATGTGGCTAAAAGCCGCAAGATCCCGGAGGCGGAACTTCGGCAAATTGCGGAACGATACGATGGCTTCGATGCTGAGAAAGCCAAAGAATCTCGCTTAATTGACCGATTTGCCTACGAGGATGAAGTTTTTGCCATGATTAAAAACCGCATTGGGCTTGCTGAAAAGGACAAGTTGAACCGCGTAGATTTGGAAGATTATTACAAAGCGAAAGGCAAAAAAACCAACTTCTCCGTCAAAGATAAAATCGCCGTAGTGTACGCTGAAGGTGAAATCCGGGATGGTGACAAAGGAGAGCCTGGCACGATCATGGATGGGAAATACGTGAAAATTCTGCGCAAAATCCGCAAAGACCCCACGATCAAAGCCATTGTATTGCGCGTCAACTCTCCGGGTGGCAGTTCGCTGGCCAGTGAAAACATCCTCCGCGAACTCGATCTTTGCAAACAAGCAGGCAAACCCATCGTGGTCAGCATGGGCGACGTAGCAGCTTCTGGTGGCTACTACATTGCCTGCCATGCGGATAGTATTTTTGCGGAGCCTGCCACCATTACGGGTTCAATTGGGGTTTTCGGCATGATTCCAATTTTGGACAAAACCATGCGCAATAAACTCGGGATCACGTTCGATACCGTTCGGACGCAAAAATTCTCGGCCTTCGGAAGCACGGTCTTTGACTTTTCTCCTGAGGAAAGTCAGATGATTCAGAACCGTGTGGACTGGATTTATCAGGATTTTCTTGGCAAAGTAGCCGTGGGTCGGAAACGTACCGTGGAACAGATCAACGAGGTGGCGCAGGGCCGCGTATGGCCTGCCGCCAAAGCAAAAGAATTAGGTCTGGTGGATGAACTTGGCGACCTGGATCGTGCGCTTTCCGCTGCCGCTAAGCTGGCCAACCTCGAAAAATACCGCACCGCAGAATATCCACAAACCAAAACCGGACTGGAACAACTGCTCGACCAGCTCATGAACAAAGATGACCGCGACGAAAACGTGCGGGCTTGGGCAATCCGGCAAGAACTAGGAGAATTTTATCCGCTCTACAAAACCATGCAAGGCTTCCGCCAAAACAATGGGATTTTGTTGCGGATGCCCTATGAGGTGAGGGTGAAGTAGGTTGAGGGGGTTGAGAATGTTGAGGGGTTGAGAATGTTGAGAGGTTGAGAATGTTGAGAGGTTGAGAATGTTGAGAGGTTTTGAATGTTGAGAGGTTGAGAGGGATTCATAAATTTATCGAGAGTGTTCAGAAAAGTGTGTCATGCCTTCGACGAAGCTTGATTTAAACACCGCGTAAAAGAGAAGAATACAGCGTGTTGAAGAATGTAAATTGTTGACAATCAATGATCTTTACTTCTCTGTGCAACACTTTCTGTACGCTGTGTTTTGATCACGCTCGACGGTCTGACACAGTTTTATGCCCCTCTCAACCCTCTCAACCCTCTCAACCTCTGAACCTCTCAACCCTCTCCCCCTCCCAACCTCCCAGCTATCGCTTTCGCCCAGTCCGGCGAATCATTCAAACTTTCTACCAGATCGAGTTGTTCGCCGCCCATTTTTAGAAATTCCTCTTGGTATTCTATGCTCACCTCTACGGTGGTTTCCAGACAATCTGCTGTAAATGCGGGGCATAAAACAAGCAGGCGTTTAGCGCCGTTTTTGGCCAAATCTTCCAGCACCTTTGATGTGTAAGGCTGCACCCAAGGGTCGCGGCCCAGGCGGCTTTGGAAGCAGATCGTGTATTGATCTGGAGTTAAACCCAATTGATTTACAATGGATTGCGTAGTGGCATGGCACTGCGCTGAATAGCAGAATTGGTTGACGGGCGTAAGTGTCTTACAACAATCTGCGCTTTGCAAACAGTGGTTGAAAGCGTCTGCTTTGCGCAATTGCCGTTGTGGCAGACCGTGGTAACTGAACAGGAAATGATCGTATTTGGAGAGGTCGAATTTCCGGGCATTGGCCACAAAAAGCGCAATCATCGGCTCCCAGGTCGGATATGAATTAACAAACTCTACCTCTGGAATAATTTGTTGCCCACTCAAGACCCGCATCACTTCCTCATGTGCTGACCCCGTACTTGCACTTGCATATTGCGGAAAAAGTGGAAAAACCTTGATTTTACGCACTTTCGCCTGCATCAGTTTCTGAATGGCAAGCTCAATGGAGGGATTTTGATATCGCATGGCCAATTCAACCACATACTCAGGCCCTAGCAATTGTTGCACCTGAGCGCTCAGACTTTCGCCATGGTATTTGAGCGGAGATCCCTTTTCCGTCCATAGTTCCCGATACAGTTTTGCCGACTGACCAGAGCGGAAGGGCACAATCAGACCTCGAACCAGCAAATTTCTCGCAATCGGGTTAAAATCAATCACTCTCGGGTCTAAGAGAAATTGCTTGAGATAGCGGTACACCGCCGAGCGAGAAGGCGCATCGGGCGTGCCGAGATTAATGAGGAGTATTCCAGTAGGAGCTTGATTCATTCAACGATGTAATTAATTTTTGTACGCCGAAGCAATCCAAACAGTATCGAGCGGGAAACGTTGAGGAACATCCAGAAATTTAGAAAAAGCCTAAACAGCGCTGCATAACCTGAAAAAAATTAGAGCGCGGCCCTTTCTTGGCTTACACTCCGTTTTTTTGCCCATTCATATACCCCGAACATAGCCGCAGAGAAAAACAGATCGCCTAAGATAGTGTTCCCCAAGAAAGGAATTCCTGCGGTGAAGCAAGCCGCGAGGCCTGTCAAAGTTTTGGGATACATGCCACTTTCTAACCACACACTGAAATTGGTGATCAAAAAGAAAACGGCAGAAGCGGATAAACTGGCCCCAAAAACACGGATAGCAGTCACTTTTTGGCGCAACCAACCTTGTCCAACCAGCATTACAAGCGCAAAAGCCGCATAAATCCACCAGGAAGTAATCAGGGTGAATTGCCCGCCGTACAGTTCGCGGTAAATCACGTTATTGATGAATAGGTCAGTGAGGAAAAGTGCTGCAAATGGAACGGCTAACAGGAGCCATTGGCGGTTGAAATAGGCTGCACCGAAAAGGGCAATAGCGCCAATAGGGGTGAAATTTGGCGGGTGTGGAAGCAGGCGCGTGAGGGCTGCAAGTGCAATAAGTGCGATTGCGAGACGATATTTCATGACAATGCTGATTTTGAATGTGGTGAGAGTGGCTAGTTTTGGCTCCAGCGTCCTTAAAAATTGGCGCGAAGATAGGACGAACACCTATCCTGCTGTGTCGTTTTTCCAAAAATCAATTTGTCCAAAATTGCATTGGCGTATCATTGCGGCGTTTACTAACATTTTGAATATGAAATACCTACTCTCGCTTTCGCTCAGTCTTTTGATTTTGAGCCTCGTACATGGCCAACGTTGGCAACAACGCGTTGATTATCAGATACAAGCTGATATGGACGTAAGCAAACACCAGTACAAAGGAACGCTTCGCCTGTCTTACACCAACAACAGCCCCGACACCCTCGACCGGGCATTTTGGCACCTTTATTTTAATGCGTTTCAACCCAACAGCATGATGGATGTGCGTTCGCGCAATATCGCCGATGCCGATCCGCGGGTGGGTAGCAGAATTGCCAAATTGAAACCGGAAGAACAGGGCTGGATTAAAGTTAAATCCTTGATACACAATGGAAAATCGCTGCAGTTTGAAACGGTGGAAACCATTTTAGAGGTTGCACTAAGCGAACCCATTTTGCCCGGAGCCACCACTGTTTTTGAAATGGAATGGGACGCACAGGTGCCGATTCAAGTGCGCCGAAGCGGGCGCGACAGCCGGGAAGGCATAGATTACTCCATGGCGCAATGGTACCCTAAACTCTGTGCGTACGACGAGCAAGGCTGGCACGCGGGCCAGGTGCCGCCCAACGCCGATA
>CAZKBH010000001.1:68639-76596 GCA_964550795.1 uncultured Saprospiraceae bacterium | reverse complement strand
TTATGATGTCAAAATTTCCATAGATAAAAACTACGTTGTGGCTGCGGGCGGCTATATCCAAAATCCGCAAGAAGTAGGTTTTGGCTACGAATCCCCCGGCTCAAGACTTCAGTTGCCTGCTGGCGACAAATTGCTCTGGCATTTTAAAACCCCGAACGTCCATGATTTTGTCTGGGCCGCCGACCGTGACTACACGCAGTATTCCATGGTGGCAGATGATGGCTCAATCATGCGGTTTTTCTGGCAAAAAGGAAAGGGTTATGATGAACAATGGGACAAACTTCCCGGTATCATGAATCGCGCCAGAACCATCATGAACGAACGTTTTGGTAAATATCCTTACCGGGAATATTGCTTTATCCAGGGCGGCGACGGCGGTATGGAGTACCCGCTGGCCACACTCATTACTGGAAACCGTCCTTTGAACTCGCTTGTGGGCGTTTCGGTACATGAGCAATTACACTCCTGGTATCAAATGGTTCTCGGCAGCAATGAAAGTCTGTACGGCTGGATGGACGAGGGTTTTACCTCTTTTGCGGAAGCCATTGTGATGAATGAATTGGCGCGAGAAGGCCTTTTACCCGGCAAAAAAGTGGTAGAAAACACCTACGAAGGTGCGCTTTCCAGTTATACCGCGCTGGCTACGAGTGGCGTAGAAGAACCACTCACCACCCACGCTGATCATTTTAACACCAATTATGCGTACAGTGTAGCCGCCTACGTAAAAGGTTCGGTCTTCCTTGCTCAAGTGGAATATATCATTGGAAAAACAGCTTTTGACCGCGGTTTGCTGCGTTATTTTCATACCTGGAAGTTCAAACACCCCAACGCAAATGACGTGACGCGGGTATTTGAAAAAGAAAGTGGCCTGGAACTTGATTGGTTTAAAGAAGACTGGGTACACACCACTAACACCATAGATTACGCTGTCAAATCCGTCGAAAGCGAGGGACGAAAAAACACCAAAATCCTGATTGAACGCATTGGGCGCATGGCTATGCCGCTGGATATTGTGGTTACGTACACCAATGGCGATCAGGAAATTTTTTACGCACCACTGCAAGGCATGCGCGGGGAAAAACCAGCCGAAAGCAAAATGCCGCGTACCGTACTGCCCGACCACCGCTGGGTAGATTTGACCTATGAATTTGAAATCTCTGAACCCTTGAAAAAAGTGGCCAAAGTGGAAATTGACCCAACGCTCAGAATGGCGGATATTGATCTGGAAAACAACGCCTGGATAAAACCGGACTAGCGTTTGTCTGAAAAATGCTACTTATCTTTGTGGACTTTGACATGAAAGAAGAAGAAGAAGATAATATCCAAGATGCGCAAGGAAATGCATCCCCAGGCCACCATGAGGATCAGGCCTTTGAAGCGCATGAATCTCCCGCCATTCCCGGCGAAGAGGAGGACCGTGTCATTATCTCTCGTTCCTATCGCAATTTGTTGAAAGCGTTCAAAGTACAGCCTAATGTTGAGGACCGCGAGAACATCCGTGCAGCCTTTGAACTGGCTGCAAAAGCCCACCAGACCCAACGCCGCAAATCAGGTGAACCGTACATTACCCATCCCATCGAGGTGGCACTAATTTGTGTGGAAGAGATTGGCCTGGGGCCTACTGCGGTGATTTGCGCGCTCCTGCACGATGTGGTGGAGGATACTTATGTAAGTCTCAAGGAAATCCATGAGCAGTTTGGAGAAAAAATTGCCCGAATCGTGGATGGTCTCACCAAACTGGACGGCCTGCACGATTCCGAAAGCCCCCAAGCGGAAAATCTCTCCAAAGTTTTAAAGGCGATGTTGTTTGATGTGCGGGTTGTACTCATCAAAATGGCCGACCGGCTGCATAATTTACGCACCATCAAGAGCATGGTGCACCACAAACAACTCAAAATTGCTGCCGAGACCTCGTTCATTTATACCCCGCTGGCCCACCGTTTGGGTCTAAACGCCATCAAAACGGAGTTTCAGGACATCTGTTTCAAAATCACGCAGCCGGAGGTTTATCATGAAATTGCCGAAAAGCTGGCCGAAACCAAACGCTCCAGGCAGTCTTACATTGATCAATTTACCAAGCCACTTGAAAAATCATTGCAGGAGCTAAATTTTCCATTTGAGGTAGTTGGGCGTCCGAAGAGTATTTTTTCTATTTATAATAAAATCAAAACCAAGCAGATACCCTTCGAAGACATCTATGACCTGTTCGCGGTGCGCATTATCGTGGATGTAAAACCGGAATTGGAAAAAGGCGCTTGCTGGCAGATTTACTCGGTCGTTACGGATACCTATCGCCCTGTCACGGAGCGGATTAAGGACTGGATTTCCACCCCAAAAGCCAATGGGTATGAGTCGCTGCATACCACAGTGGTGGGTCCGGAAGGCCGATATGTAGAAGTTCAAATACGTTCCAGCCGCATGGACGACATTGCAGAACGTGGCTTTGCTGCACACTGGAAATACAAAGGCATTGAAGGGACCCAAACCCGCGCCAACAACTATGAGAATTGGCTCGGGCAACTGCGCGAATCGCTGGAAAACGAGGAATCGAGCAGTGCTGTGGAGTTTTTGGCGGATTTTCAAAGCAATCTTTTCGCGGAGGAAGTGCATGTTTTTACCCCAAAGGGAGACATGCGCATTTTGCCCGAAGGAGCTACCGCCCTGGACTTTGCCTTCAGCATCCACTCAGACATTGGCTGTACCTGTCGGGTCGTTCGGGTCAACAACCGAATCGTTCCGTTCACTTACCAACTCGAAAACGGAGACCAAATCGAGGTCATTACAGATAAAAACCAAAAGCCGAGCGAGGATTGGTTGCAGTTTGTGGTCACTTCCAAAGCCCGAAACCGCATTCGTTCGGCGCTCAAAGAGGTGAAACGGGAGCAGGCGTCTTATGGAAAGGAGATTTTGCAACGCAAACTGAGCGCGTTCAAGGTGCCCGTGGAGGAAAATTGCGACTTATTGGCTAAATTTTACGGATTCCCCAACCGTATGGAATTCCTGAGCGCCATTTATCTGGAACAGGTTGATCTGCGCAAAATCAGCAAACGGTTTGAAGCAGATGGCAATTTATTGGTTGAAAAACAAGGACTTAAAGAACGGCCTCCTGGCAGACCAAAATTCCCTAAGGTTCAAAACAAAACCAGCGGAAAACCAGAGGTGTACCTCGGCGACGAACCCGGAAATCAGTACAAATACTCCTTTGCCACCTGTTGCAACCCCATGGCGGGCGACCCCATTTTTGGCTTCGTTTTGGTACAAGGTGGAGTAAGGATCCACCGTTCCAGTTGTTCAAATGCCAGCAATCTTTATGCCCAACACAGCCATCGAATTATGAAGGCAGGATGGGGTAATACCTCCAAAACAGATTTCATGACCGAGATTATCATCAATGGTATTGATGTCGGTTCTGGTGTAATTAGCCAACTCACCAATACGCTGGCGGATTTGGGTATCAACATCCGCTCGTTCTCGATTTCAGGCGAAGGCGGCTACTTTGAAGGTCGGGTTTCGATGGTGGTCGCAAATAGTGACCATTTACAGCAGGCTTTGCTTGCCCTCAAAAAATTCAATTGGGTGAATAGCGCTACGCGGGCGGAATAGATAAACCCCGCGACGATGATTCGGGGGTTGTACAAAAAGTCTTTCACGGATTTTTACAAGAAATAATGTTTTGAATTCTGGCAAATCGAATCCTATAAGGTTTTAAAAACCTTATAGGATTTTATTAGAATCAAAATATAATTCCGCAACAAATTTTCAACCTAGACTTTTGACACAACAGCCGAATTCCATACAGGTTATTTCGCTTCCAGAATCTTACCAACTACCTCCCCAAAGCCCACTCTTTCCCCATTTTCTCCCGCCCAGGCCCGCATGGTGAGCGTATCCCCATCCTGCAAAAAAGTTCGGGTGTCGCCGTCCTGCAAGGGAATGGGATTTTTTCCACCCCATGACAATTCGAGCATAGATCCAAAGCTATCTGGGGTAGGCCCGCTGATGGTGCCGCTCGCCATAAGATCACCGACTTGCAGGTTGCAGCCATTCACGGTATGGTGCGCCAATTGTTGTGCCATGGACCAGTACAGGTATTTGGTATTGGAGCGACAGAGGCGCGTTTCTGCCTTGCTTTTTGGTGAAGTTAGCACCACTTCCAGTTCGATATCGCAGTTTTTGGCGCCTTTTGTTTGAAGGTAATCGAGGGGTTGAGGGGTTTGTTTGGGGCCTTTTACCCGAAATGGTTTCAGCGCTTCGAGGGGAACAATCCAGGGCGCCACGGTGGAACCGAAGTTTTTGCCTAAAAACGGTCCAAGGGGCACATATTCCCAGCGTTGAATATCGCGGGCGCTCCAGTCGTTGAACAAGACTAAGCCGAAGATGTATTCCTCCGCTTTTTCTACCGGTATTGGCTCGCCCAGTGGGGTTTCTTTCCCAATCACAAAGGCCATTTCGAGTTCAAAATCCAGTTGACGCGAAGCCGCAAAAATGGGCGTATCCGGCGCGCCGCCCGGGGGTAAAATCTGTCCGCTCGGGCGACGAATTTCTGTGCCGCTCACCACAATTGAGGATGCCCGACCATGATATCCGACTGGAATCCAGCGCCAGTTGGGTAGCAGCGGATTGTCTGGGCGAAACATTTTACCCACATTGGTGGCGTGTTCGATGCTGCTGTAAAAGTCCGTATAGTTCGGCACTCGAATTGGCATCAACATTGTTGCAGAAAGTCGGTCAACCAACAACTTTGAGGCGTTTTCGGGCGTTTCACTGCCTTCGAGCCACTCCCGCACTTTACGTCGGATTCGGTTGGTTACGGGCTTGCCCAAGGCGATGAATTCATTGAGGGTTGCTTGCGCAAATATCTTTTTAAAATACCTGCGTTTGCCAAAAAGACCAGCCTCTGCGGCGGCTTCCAAATCTACAATGTGATCGCCAATAGCGATGCCAGCACGGGGATGCGTATCGCTGTTGTGGAATATTCCAAATGGAAGATTGTGTATAGAAAAATCGGAATCAGGGGAAACGGGGAGCCAGCTGAATTTTGTCATTTTGTGGTGAATCGTAGTCCAATCAAGTTTGCCTGCCGGGATTGGCAAGCTGAACCATTGAGTGCGGCGCAAAGTTCTGTATTTTGAAGACGTAGCTTGTTATTCTTGCCGTCATTTTGTCTCTAATTTTGCGCGATAATCCTTTTGACCCATAAACCGCCAGTGAAAACCAACCAGGTCTCTTGAGCAAAAGTTATGAAATTTGATATTATAGAAACCATTAAAACCCCGTTTTTCGGCCCGGAAGGCGCAACGGTGCGCAAACGTTCGTTTCGAAGTGTGATGCTCTACGCTATGGCGTATCCGTTCAGCACGGGTATTGTGATTTATGCAGGGTTGATGACTTTTTCAATGGTATTGACGAATATAACGGGTTTTTTGCCAGAGATTGCCAAGGATTTATACGAAGGAGAGCTCAACACTGCGGGGTCAATTTTCCTCTGGCTTTTTGCGTTTTTTTTGGGCGGTTTTTTCGCCGGATGGTGCGTAGAGCGCGAAAAACTCATGAAATGGCAATACCTGCATCTGCTTCCGCTCATTACCGTGATGATTATTTATTTCCTGATCGGCATTTCGGGCAAAAACATCAGCTCGCTGGATCCGGTCGTTTTTCCGGGGATGATTTTATTCACCATTGGGGTACTCAACGCCATGGTAAGCCTTACCACCTCTTCTCTCATCAAGGCTAGCCAAATGACGGGCATGGTGGTTGAACTCGGGGTAGATGTTGCGGAACTATTCCATTCTGAGGGCGAAAAGAACCGACTCATTCGGCGGGAAGCCTGGCTTCGCATTGTGGTGATGTGTAGTTTTATCGGGGGTGCCATGCTGAGCGTTGCATTGTTCCCCAACATCGGCACGAAGGTTTTTTTTATTCCTTCCTGCATTCTCGCGGGCGTAATGGTGTACGATGTGTTGAAATTTTAAGAGATTTTTTAAATCAACAAGTCCAAAATTACCAGGGAACCAAACAGAAGACTGGCGATGCCATTGGTGGTAAAAAAAGCCATATTTACTTTACTCAAATCATTGGGTTTTACCAAGAGGTGCTGATACAACAACAATAGCAGGAACGCCCCTGTCCCAATCCATAGCAACCAACCTGTATCCGGTGCGGCACTGGCGAGATGCCGTGCAGCCAGCACCATCAGCGTGGCAGTGCCAAGGTGCATCCACTCCGAAATTCGAAGGGCTTGTTTTGGGCCAAAAAACGAGGGCATTGAATAGAGCCGCTGCGAACGGTCAAAATCGGCATCTTGCAAGGCATAAATCACGTCAAAACCCGCCACCCAAAGCAGAACCGCCCCACTGTAAAGCACTGGTATCCAGCCAAAAGAACCCGTCACCGCCAAATAAGCCCCCAGCGGTGCCAGACTCAGCCCAAGCCCCAGCACCAGGTGACATAGCCATGTAAAACGTTTGGTGTAACTATATCCCAGCACGACGGCAAGCGCAACAGGAGAAAGCCAGAAACAAATCGGGTTGATGAACCAGGTGGTTGCCACGAACAACACTGCGTTTGTAATCACGAATGCCAGGGCAGCATTTGGCTTTATCAATCCGGCTGGGATTTCCCGGATTTGGGTGCGCGGGTTAGCCGCATCAATATTCCGGTCGAGCCAGCGATTAAAAGCCATGGCTGCGCTCCGGGCAAAAACCATGCAGAGGATCACGAGCAAGAGCTTTTGCCAGTTCATTTCACCACCAGATACCGTAATGCCAACAAAAAATCCCACCATGGCGAAGGGCATTGCAAATATGGTATGGCTGAATTTTATGAGAGAAAGGAAGTTTTTCATTGGTCGCAAAGATGCGGAGGCTTGAACACAAAAGGAAGCAGACAAACATAATTACCTTTGCACCTGGCACTTTGAGTACCCAAACGACGCGCAACGCACTCTTTTGCCCACCTTGCCCAAAATTCTCTTTACAATCCCTTTCTTTGCGCTCAATATCCAAATTTCTGCCTCCAAACGACTATTCCTAAGCACCTTTACTAATCACCTTCAGCAGTCTACAACATTCCATGGGGAAAATTCATGCAGCAATCACAGGCGTACACGGCTGGTTGCCAGAAACGAAATTAACGAACAAGGATCTCGAAAAAATGGTGGACACCAATGACGAGTGGATTCTATCCCGAACAGGCATCAGCGAGCGCCGTATCCTCCGTGAACCCGGTTGGGCAACCTCAGATATGTGTGCAGAAGCAGTAAAAGGACTACTCGAAAAAACAGGGGTAAAGCCTGGCGAAATTGACATGATTATTGTCGCCACCGTAACTGCCGATATGGTTTTCCCGGATACGGCGAATACCGTGTGCGACAAGGTTGGGGCGAAAAACGCCTTCGGCTTTGATATCAATGCAGCCTGCTCTGGCTTTCTTTTTGCGCTTTCCACCGGAGCACAATTTGTTCAAAATGAGACGTATAAAAAGGTAATCGTCGTGGGCGCTGACATGATGTCGTCCATCATTGACTATACCGATCGGAATACCTGCGTCATCTTTGGCGACGGCGCCGGAGCCGTGCTTTTGGAACCGCGAAAAGATGGAAATGGAATCATTGATTTCGTGCTCCGAGGCGATGGCTCAGGCCGTGATTTGCTCCACATGAAAGCCGGTGGCTCCCGCAAGCCTGCCAGCCTCGAAACCATTGCAGCACGCGAACATTATGCCTGGCAAGATGGAAAACGGGTATTTGTACACGCGGTAAAAGCAATGACCAGTACCTGTGAAGAGGTTATCCGACGCAACAAAATGACCACCGACGACGTGCATTGGGTTGTGCCCCACCAAGCGAATATGCGGATTATTACTTCCGTAGCAGAGCATCTGCAATTTCCCATGGAACGCGTGATGGTTAACATCGAACGGTACGGAAATACCACCGCGGCTACGCTTCCACTTTGTC
>CAZKBH010000001.1:26380-68629 GCA_964550795.1 uncultured Saprospiraceae bacterium | reverse complement strand
TGGGACTATGAAAAACAATTGAATAAAGGAGACAACCTGATACTCACTTCTTTCGGAGGAGGGTTCACCTGGGGGGCTTTGTATCTGAAATGGGCGTATTGAAACGCTTGAATTAACCAATTGCACGGACCAAAAGCCAGGCCAATACCAGACCAATAACTACTGCAAGAAAAATAACGGCCCCTCTACCGCTGTTTTTTTGCGGCAGTGGCCATTCCGTTTCAATGGCCGCGTCTTGCAAAATTTCCCGGGCCTGAGTTGCGTCCTCGCTGCGGGTATGAAGCCGAACGATTCCCTGCACATGCGGAACGACCGATTGTGAAATGGTATTTGCCAAAAAGCAATGAATGCCATCTGCGCGCAATCGGGCAGCAGCCACCTCTGCCTCCATGGTGGAGTAGAATTTGGCTACAATTTCGCCTTCTCCCAACCATTCTGGAAGTTCGTCAAAATCAAAATTGTCGAGAATGTCGGGTGTTCGCATAGTTGACGTATCAGTAAAATATTTAGAACAAAATCCGGGAAGAAGGGTTCTCTCGTTTACCTTCTTACCGATTCGACCGTTCAACCATGTCCTTAAATAGCATTACCAAACTGCTTGGTCTATTCCTCGTACTATTCCTGGTCGTAGGTTTTTTTGTTGTAGAAGGCATGCTCCCCTACGCAGGGATTAAACCCATGCGCCGAGGGCCGGAGGCTTTTGAAAAACGGTTTCCAAAAGGGATGAACCCTGAAAATTACGGCCTCAAAACCCGCGAAATTAAGATTCAAACTCCTGACAGTCTTGCACTTAGCGCACTTTTGGTGCAAAGCAACACCGATACAAGTTTTGCAACCGTGGTTTTACTGCACGGCATTTCTGGTTGCAAAGAAACCCAATTTGAACGGGCACAGGTGCTCGCTGAAGCGGGTTATGCCAGTCTGCTACTCGACCTTCGGGCACATGGACAAAGTGAAGGCGAATATTGCACTTTTGGGTACCACGAAAAAAATGATCTCCGGGCCGTGGCAGACACGCTGAACCGGCTTTTTCCGAACCGTCCGCTCGCTGTTTGGGGGGCCTCATTGGGTGGTGCCGTGACCTTGCAAGCTATGTCAGTGGAACCCCGTTATCGGTTTGGGATTGTAGAAAGCACCTTTGATGAATTAAATAAAGTGGCTATGGAATACGGTTCAGACTGGTTTTTTGGCTTGCGCAGCCATTGGTTGACGCGGCGGGTTTTGCAAAAATCAGGCGAGATTGCGCAGTTTAAACCCGATGCCGTGAAGCCTGTGCAGGCAGCCGCTACCATTCAACGTCCAGTCCTTTTTATTCATGGCGACAAAGATTCCCGCATCCCGATGTGGTTTGGAGAACGCAACTACGAGGCCTGTCCTTCCCCCGATAAAGTGTGGGTAAAAGTGCGCGGCGGCGGTCATAACAACCTTTGGAAAATGGCCGGTGATACCATGCAACAAGCCGTTTTGCGCTTTTTAGATACAACCAGATAAGCAGAAGTTAGGCACCTGATGTACAAACTATACTGTATTTTGCCGCTCTTTCAAGCCTAAGTGGTCTTATGGCACAAAACTACTGCTCCATGTACCGGTTATTCCTCCTTGCCCTCCTATTCTTGTGTTCTAAAACAACCCTGTTCGCGACGCATATCGTAGGCGGCGAAATCACCTATCGTTGTCTGGGAAACGACTCCTTCGAAATTACACTCACCGTTTACCGGGATTGCTACAACGGGTTGCCAAACTTCGACAACCCGGCGCGGGTGGGCGTGTACGAAAAAGGCGGAGACAGCATTTTGATCCGAAATCTGGCCCTGGCCTACAATGCCTTTACCAACGACACCTTACCCATCAACCTCGATGACCCCTGCCTGACCGCTCCGCCAGATGTCTGCGTACACAAAGCGACTTATACCACCATCGTAACCCTGCCCTTTAATCCGAACGGATACATTTTGGTGTACCAGCGCTGCTGTCGCAATAAGCTCATTCGCAATATCCCCGATCCACTCAACACCGGCATTTCCATACTCGTTGAAATATCCCCCCAAAGTCAATTACAATGCAACAATGCCGCGACTTTCATCAATTGGCCCCCGGTAGCAATCTGCGTGCACCAACCCATTGACTTCGACCATGCCGCCACCGATTCGGATGGCGATTCGCTGGTATATCGGCTTTGTACGCCCCTGAACGGGCCGGACTCGTTGCGCCCCAGACCCAGTCCCCCCCTCGCCCCACCCTATCAGGAAGTCATTTGGGTTGATCCACCGTACAATCTTTCCAATGTGCTCGGCGGAACCCCACTCACCATTGATCCCTTCACCGGATTTATGACGGGGATTCCACATACAATCGGCAATTTTGTGGTGGGCGTTTGTGTGGATGAATACCGCGCAGGCGAATTGTTGTCCACTACTCGTCGGGACTTTCAATACAATGTGGCCGATTGCGGCGAACCTAATGCCGCCTTTTTTCTGCCCGCAGTGCTTTGTGATACGCTTCAAGTGTCCTTTTTAAATCAAAGCAGTAATTCAGACACTTTCCAATGGTATTTTGACTGGGGAAATGACCTGAGCCAGCAATCCTCGGATTTTGCGCCAATTCATATTTATCCTGATATAGGGACGTACCACGTGGTACTCATCGCAGCGCCCGGATTGGCCTGTGCGGATACTTTCTTTCAAGTAGTCCAGATATTTGAAAACCCCGGGGTACTCAGCGTTTCGGCAGTTCCGGAAGAAATTAATGAAGGGGAAAGCGCACAGTTAGCCGCTGATTTCCCTGGCGCGGTTTCTTATGTTTGGCAAAATGAAGCCAGCTTATCGGCGCTGGACATCCCCAATCCCTTGGCATCGCCCTTAGAAACGACCACCTATACCGTAACCGCATTGTTGCCGTTCGGCTGTCAACGTTCTGGTCAAGTGACCGTACGCATTGTTTTGCCGCCTTGCGACGAACCGCTGGTGTTTTTCCCAACTGGCTTTTCTCCAAACGGAGACGGAGAAAACGACGCCTTGAAATTAGAGTCCAGCATTGCCCCCGCATCCGTTTATTGGGCAATTTTTAACCGCTGGGGCGAGAAAATTTTTGAAGCAAACAACTTAGACGATGCCTGGGATGGCACCTGGAATGGGCAGGCGCAACCCGCAGAAACGTATGGCTACGTCTTGCGCGTGGTTTGTGCGGATGGTCAGGATGCGTTGTTCAAAAAAGGAAATGTGACTTTATTGAGGTGATTTGACACTTCAACGCAGCAGCGAAAACGACCCGGTTTCGATAAAGGTTGTTCCGTCAATGCGTTCTAGTTCGGCCCAAAAGATGTACGTATCTGGGTGCATCACCTGACCTCGGTACGTCCCGTCCCAGCCATTGTCTGGAAAATCGGGTAAAATATCGTTCACATCGAACAACAATTCGCCCCAGCGGTCGGCGATAAAGAGGCGGCGAATATTCCGCACCCCGTTGTCCGCTCCCAGGAAAAAACGATTGTTTGGAAAGCGCGCGTCGGGATTGAATGCGTTGGGCGCGTACACGCGGTTTTTGTTTGAAACCCGGATATTAATCTCATCGGTCAGCACACAACCCGTCGAATCCACCGCAATAATCGAGAACGATAGGGACTCCAGCGGCACGATGCATTGTGTCAAACAACTAGAGTCCGGACAGGGCGGTGTGGGCGACCAGGCAATGCTCAGCGGTGTATTGCTGTATTGTTCCTGAATGCAAATTTCGTCGCCTTTGATGATTTCGGTGTCTTCGCCGAGATAAACCCAAAGCTCATAAAAGGAGATATTGACCTGCACCAGCGAATCGCAACCGTTGCTACCTGCATTAGGCAGCAGCTCAAAGCCGGTTCGGTTGTTTTCATCGTATTGAATGCCGTTAATCATGACCGAAGCGCCGGGACAAATGGTGTCTCTGTACACACTAAACGGGATGGCCAAGGGGATTAGTTTGACCACAATGATACTGTCGCAAACGCCATTTGGAATGACCTCCGTGCCTTCGCGATCAAATGCTGTATAGATACGGCCATTGACGACAATAGAATCTCCTTCACATATAACTTGCTGAAAATCATGGAATACCTTGCGAAAAGTCAGGTTTACATGAATTAAACTGTCACAGCCGTTCACCGATCCATCATCAATAAATTCATCCCCTAGAAAAAACCCGGCGTGATAAGCCGTTCCATTGACCCAAAGGGTATCACCCTCGCAGAGTGTTTGTGTGAGGTTGGCTTCCATGACGGCAAAAAAAGTCAGTTCAACTTGGATCACACTATCAATCCCACCCACAGCGGCCCCGGGCAAGGTAACCGTACCCGTCGGGTTGCTGGAATTAAAAAATTGGCTTACGACCAACACTGTTTGGTTGTCGCAAAAAGTGTCGCGGTAGGTTGAATACCCCGGTTGTGCAAAAGTCACAGTGGCACAAAAAAGCAAAAAAATAGTCGAAATCGTCTTCGGGAACATAGAAATTGACATTTGGAAGCGTCATCACGCCACATAAACGTACGCGAAGAGGTGGGTAGATGCAGGATTAAACATACGCAGCGGCGGGCCAAAAAGTTGTTATTGCTTTTGCAGTACTGCGCGCTGGAACACTGTGAAAGGAAATGTTTTTACTTCTGGAATCTGCTCCTCAGCGATTGTCACATTGCCCGTAATACTTATCGCAGTTTCCGTGCCAGAAATGACCTCGAATACCATCGTATCATCGCTGGTTTTTTCATACGTACAAAGGACTCGACTGCCTTGCACCGAAAACCAACAAAGAAATTTAGGTCCGTAAAGGTAACTTTCCATCGCGATGGTATTCTTTTCATCTATCCGCCAAATCCCTCTTTCGGGAGCGACTGGCAACAATTCATAAGGCCTCCAATCTTCCGTTTTGGAACCGTAAACTATTCCAAAAGTATATCTTCCCTCTGTGGAAGTATCAATTTTGTGGATTTCTATGGTCATATCTACAGACTGGACTTTGCCTTTGGAACTGAAAATATTGAGTGTGCCGGTCCAATTTCCCGACCAGGATTCCGGGAAAGATGCCGCTACTGTTTTGCCTGCAGCCTCCGTTATTGGCTGTGCGGGCTGATTGCCTTGTTGTGCATGGATCAAAAACGGCTGGAAAAGTGCAGTTAGGAAGAGGAGGATGCGCATGGTGGAGTATGATTTTTATGATTATTTGCCCTCCTTCGCTAAAGCTACGGCGGGTAAACTGCAAAAGTAGCCATGTTCTCGTTAATGCAGTATCATGCAGAATTCCTTAAATTTCAAGAAATTCGTTTCTTGCAGCAACAATTCATACAATGAAAATACCAACTCCCGACTTTTTGTTCGCCGCTTTAGGGCAAGTTGCACGCCGTTTTCCCGGTGCTGTGCTCATTGCTATCCTTGGCTCCGTAGCCTGTTTCGCGCTCATTGACTCCAGCGGTCCCAGAGAAGAACAGGACTTTTTCACCCGCATTTGGATGGTTTGTCAGTTGGGGCTTCCCTTTTTGACAGCCCTCGTAGCCTATTCAGAATCAAAGGGTTGGGGGGAAAAACGGGGCTGGATACTCCAATTTTCGGGCTTATTGACCTTGCTGGCTTATTGGTTTTGGCTCGACCCAAACGCCGATGATTTTGATCGCGTGGGTCTGCCACAATACTTCGTTTTGGTACTCGTCGCACACTTGATGGTGGCTGTGGCTCCGTACTTGAACACGCGTTCTGTGCGCGATTTTTGGGAGTACAATCGCCAGATTTTTGCCAATATCACCGTCGGATTAGCCTTTACCTTTATCCTGTACACGGGTCTGGCACTGGCTATTTTAGCGGTGGACAACCTTTTCGGAATTAACCTTGAAGAAAAGTTGTACCTCAAGCTGTACGTCCTGCTCGTTGGTATTTTCAACACGCTGTATTTCCTTTTCCATTTTCCCCGAAAATTCACGTTTGAAACCGAAAGTACCGCGTACAGCTGGGTGTTCCGAAACCTCTGCAAATACATTCTGATTCCGATTAGCCTGCTGTATTTTGTTATTTTATATGCTTATGGCGCCAAAATTGGCTTGGAATGGACCTTACCCAGAGGCTGGGTCAGCTCGTTGGTGATCGGCTTTTCAGTGGCCGGCATTTTCACGTATCTGCTCAATTTTTATTTGTCGGAAGAAGACAACAGTCCCTTGGTACGAGGCTTTAAACGCTGGTTTTGGTGGGTACTGCTACCGCTCACCGGGATGCTTTTTATCGCCATCGGCAAAAGAATCGGGGATTACGGGGTCACGGAGCAACGTTTTTTGGTGGCAGGACTCGGCGTTTGGCTGGCCGTTACCTGCCTGTATTTTTTGTTTTCCAAAAACGACAACCTCAAGTTCATTCCAATATCCCTAGCATTGTTTGCGCTGGCTTGGGCTTTTGGGCCTTTGAACGCTTTTTCTGTATCGGTAAGAAGCCAAAAAGGCATTTTGACCAACATTTTAAGCCAAAACGGATGCTTTGAAAACGGCATCCTTAAACCATGTAAACCTACGCTTACCGACCCGGAATTCGCACAAGTCCAATCAACCGTCCTGTATCTCGAACAACGAAACGCTTTGGCCGATTTGCTTCCACAACCCCTCGACAGTGCACTTCTCGAATACAATGGTCTGATGACTTGGTTAGGTTTAGAGGAAGGCGCCGTAAATGCGCATAAAACGCTGCATATCAATGCTTTTGACCTTACAAGCGCCCTGGATATCAAGGGATTTGACACCGCCTATAAAATTGATTTGATTCCAAGCAATAACCCGGAAAGTCCCGCTTCAAACAACTACTTCGAGCTTTCCAAAAACGGCCAATTGTTGGAATTTTGGCAGCAAAAGGATGGAAAATCTACCCTCGTGGAATCTTATAGCCTTAGCGCGGCCATTCAAATGTGGTCTTTAAAAATAGACCACCGGGAAGCTGCAACCTATATTCAATTGCCGCTTCAGGAGCGAACTATAGCACTTTCCGGAAAACGGGCTTCCCTTCGATTGATCGTGGAGGAAATGGAAATTATAGTAGATAGTGGTGAAAAACGACTGAGTTATTGCCATGGCTGGGTACTTGTGAAAGAAAAATAGTCGGCTGGAGAAGCGGGTTCAGAAAAGTGTGGCACACCTAAATTTTGGGAGCGCCGTGCCACACTTCCTTGAACCCAATTAGGTAACCGTTATATTTGCCCCTCCTCCGCTCGAACTTTCGACATGAAATTACTCTTTTTTTGCCTTTTACCTTTCGCTGCGCTTGCCCAAAAGCCTTATTTCCAACAAGAAGTCAACTATCAAATCTCGGCGACCCTCGATGACTTGCAGCACTCCCTGACGGGCAAGGTTGAATTCGAATACATCAATAATTCCCCCGATACCCTGAGCGAAATCTGGGTGCATTTGTGGGGAAATGCCTTCAAAAACCACCATTCCGCCTTCTGCAAACAAAAACTCCGCGACGGCGATGGCGAATTCTACTTTGCCGATGCATCCGATTTGGGCCGATACCAAAGCCTGGATTTTAGCGCCGACGGACAAAAAATCACCTGGCGATTCGATGCTAAAAATCCAGACATCGCAGTCCTTAGCTTACCCAAAGCCCTTAATCCAGGGTCCAAAACGCGCATTTCAACCCCGTTCTTCTTAAAAATCCCGGCCTCGTTTTCTCGCCTGGGGCACGTCGAAACCTCGTACCAAATGACCCAATGGTACCCCAAACCAGCCGTGTACGACCACAAGGGTTGGCATCCCATGCCGTACCTCGACATGGGCGAGTTTTATGCAGAATTTGGGTCCTTTGACGTAAGCCTAAGCTTACCCGAAAACTATGTGGTGGGAGCCACCGGAACGCTTCAAACGCCCTCGGAAATTGAATTTTTACACCAAAAAGAAGTCGAAACGAGATTGCGTTTGGCCAAGACAGAGCATCATCGGGCCGATACATTTCCGGCTTCGAGCCTGAAAATGAAGACGATTCGTTACACCGCCGAGCGGGTGCATGATTTCGCCTGGTTTGCCGACAAACGATTTTTGGTCCTGAAAGACACCGCTCGGCTCGCATCCGGCAAAATGGTGGAATGTTGGGCCATGTTCCCGAGCTCCAAACAAACTAAAATCCGCACAGCCCAATCCCAATTGTGGAAAAAAGCCGCGTTTTATGTCCGCCGATCCGTCGAGTTTTATTCCGATAAAGTAGGTGAATACCCCTACCCGCAGGCTACTGCTGTTCATTCCGCACTCAGCGCTGGCGGTGGAATGGAATACCCCATGGTGACCGTCATCGGCAATTCATCCAATGCCAAAGCCCTCGACCAGGTTATCACGCACGAGGTGGGACACAATTGGTTTTATGGCATTCTCGCCTCCAACGAGCGCGATCATCCTTTCCTGGATGAGGGGCTGAATTCCTATTACGAAAACCGGTACATGTCGGAGTATTATCGGAGCAATAGCCTCATGGATATCCCCGATTTTATTTTTGACGAGGAAAAGCAAGGTAGTTTGGTTGAAACCGGCCTCCTTGTACTAGCCCGCGATCGTCGGGATACGCCTCCGGACACGCATTCCAAAGAGTTTACACAACTCGGGTATGGGCTTCAGGTTTATATGAAAACGGCGCATTGTATGGAATTGCTGGAAAGCGCTTCCGGAACGGCAAAATTTGACTCGGCCATGCAGACATACTACCAGCGTTGGCAGTTCAGGCACCCGTATCCCGAAGATTTACGGGCTGTTTTAAACGAAAATGACCTGCAATCTGATTGGTTTTTTGAGGCGATGCAAACGCAGCAGCAGGTAGATTACAAACTTAAAAAAGTTCAGTTCAAACAAGACCGATGGGAACTGGAGATTGAAAACAAGGGACAATTGAACACCCCATTTTCAATAACAGGACTTCGCAACGGGCAACCCGTGGGGACCAAATGGTTCGAGGCGTCTAACGAAAAGCGACAAACCCTGGAGTTTCAAATGGATTCCGTGGATGCTTTTGAAATTGATTTTGAGCGTAAAACCTTGGATATCAATCGAAAAAACAATTTTAGGCGCAGCTCAGGCTGGTTTCCGGGTGTTCGGCCATTGGAATATCGGCCTTTAGCCCTGTTTCAAAATTCGCGCCGCAACACCCTTGGGGTAGTGCCTTGGCTAGGCTGGAATAATTACGACAAAACCATGGTCGGCCTGGTGTTGTACAACCCGCCGCTTCCCTCCAGAAAAGTTCAATATTACCTGCTCCCGGGCTACGCTACTGGTTCCAGGCGGTTTGTAGGGCTGGCCGATGTGCGCTACAAGTTTTTTCCTGTGGGTGCAGTTCCTAAAGTCACGGTGGGTGTCACGGCCAAAACGTTCGACTTCGATTTCAACGAACAGGACGATTATTACCGTAAATTCTACCGGGTAATGCCACTACTTCAGGTCGAGCTGCCCAGCCACTCCACGGCGTTCTGGCATACCTTGAATTTCAGAACGTTGTTCGTTGGCAGGGAGCAGGATATTCGGAATTTTGAAGGGGCGTTTCTGGGAAAAAAATGGAAAAACAATATCATCCACGAGCTGCGTTATGAGGCACAACAATTGGGTCTGCCAAATCCATACAAACTGGTGTTTGCCCTTGAAAATCAGGAATATCGCGACGACTTCAACCGGACCGTTTCGTATCTGCGCAGCACCGTCGAATGGCAGCAAAAGTTTTATTATCAGGAAAAGCGGAAAGTGACTATGCGTGCATTTGCCGGGTACTTTTTGGTCAATTCTCAGCGCAATAGAAGTGTGCACGAAACCGCTTTCAGTCTCAATCCACAAGGATTTAACGATTACAGATTTGATCATTTGTTTCCGGCACGCTCGGGAGACAGCGACTTTGTAGGACGGCGGGTAAGTCAGTCTGATGGTGGTTTCAAGGGAGCCTTCGGCCCGGCCTTCGGAGAGACCTTCGGCAATTCGAATAATTTCCTGCTCGCCCTGAATTTAAGGGCCGATTTACCGGTTCGGCTCCCCATTGGCATTCCCCTGAAACCTTACTTTGATGTCGGTTATTTCGATGATGCAACGCCGCTCGGGCAAAATCGCCCCCTCAACGAGCAATTGGTTTGGAGTGGCGGCTTGTTGCTCGAATTTTTCAAAGGAGGGCTGGAGTTTTATTTCCCCCTGGTCAACTCAAAATCGCTTCGGGATTTATACTGCCAACAAGCGGGTGGCAGCAATCCATCCGCCATTTTTTGCGGCGGAGATTATCGAAAAATGATCTCCTGGAGTTTGCGCATCAATTTTTCCGACCCCGTCAGAACGATAGAGAATCTAACCCGATAATCACATTTCCTCCGGGCCTTCGCCCACCCAATCCTGCTGCACATGGCCGCCCTCGCAGTGTTCTTCGAGATGATCTTCGATGAACTTGCGTACGTCCACGATGATATCGCCGGGATACAGCAGGTGCACATTGGGGCCGGCATCCAGCGTGAAATACACCTGGTGGCCTGTGTCTGCCCGGTACTGCCGTACTTTTTCGATGATTGCGAGTGACTCAGGGCGCATAAGCGTGTAGGAGGGATTGCTGCACATCATCAGAGCATGCAGCGTAAGTGCCTCATCCTCAACGATTTTTCCAAAAACAGGCAAGTCTCCTGTGCGCATCGCGTCGAGCAGGTTTGAGAGTCGTACACGGGCTTGCGCATACCGGGGTTCTGCGTACGGATTGCCGTCCATCAAGGCATGACCCGCGCGGCTGCTCACCGTTTTTTCTTCACTGCTGACGATCAAAATATCGTCGTGAAAATCCTTGAACATTGAATTCAACGATTCTCCAACGGGCACCGCGTATTCGTCGCTGCTGCCGGGCACTTGTTGGCTGACACCCCAAACGGCTGCATGGGGAAAAATACTGCGGCATGCAGAACCACTGCCCAAACGCGCCAACACAGAAGCTTTTTGGTCAAACGCCGCAGGGTCTTGCAGGGTGCCAAAAAAACGATCTTCCAAAGAGCACAAACAAAGGGCCAGGGCGCTCATGCTCGAGGCAGAAGAAGCGATGCCAGCAGAATGTGGAAAGGAATTTCCGGTGTGTATGCTGAGTTTCAGTTGTTGCAAAAACGGCATGGTTGGCAACAAACTGTTGAGATATTGCAAGGTTTTTGCGCGAAAAGCCTCATTTTCTTCCCCATGGAACAAAAAATCAAGCTCAATTTGCCCATCATTGCTGGCACCATCCCGGAAACTGTATTCCAGTTGCGTGTCGGTGCAGGAAGAAGCCAGGGTAAGGCTCAGCGACGGATTTCGGGGCAATTGCACGCCATGTTTACCCCAATATTTGATGAGTGCGATGTTACTTGGTGAGCGCCAAACGACCTGGCCGGGTTCTGGTGGATTGGAAGAATCGAGGATAAGACGCGACATGGAGTGTGAATTGGGTTGCAAGCGTTAGAGGTTTGAGGCACAAAGAAAAACAAGGAATGAAAAACGACGCGTTCTTTTTGCGCAGGGTGCCTACATTTGCCCAAATCAGTGCTCCATTGAACCATTTAATTTAGAAACCCAATCACATGTGGTCAAAAATTCGCCGTTTAGGCGTTGAAATGTACGCGTTTTTCACCACACCGTTTGTGCTGAAAAATTGTCTTGGAATGGTCGGCGTCATGGCTGGACTGCTCATGCTCACGTTTTGGTGGCTCAAATGCTATACTAATCACGGGGAAAGTGTACAAGTGCCCAGCTACATGGGCATGAGTTTCCGTGAGGCAGCCAAAAAAGCGCGGGCGCGGGATTTCGGTGTGTCCGTGAGCGATTCCATCTTTGTACCCGGCGAGCCGCCCGGACAAATTGTCGCACAGGATCCAAAGCCCAACAGCAGGGTGAAGGAAGGCCGAACGATTTATTTCACGGTGACGAAAAACAACCCTGATATCCTGAAACTTCCCTCCCTCAAAAGCGGCGACGGCTACGATATCTACGCACGAAGGCTCACGCGAATCGGGCTAAAACCACGTATCGTGGCCCGTGCTGCCGACCCGAATGTTGGTCCAAATACCATCATTGACGTGCTGTACAAAGGCGATACCATCACTGAAAAACTTCGCTACGAGTCTGTGCCCGTCGAGATGGGTGCCACCATTGATTTTGTGGTGAGTGAAGAAGTGACCCTCACCGTGAACATGCCCGATTGTGTTTGTCATACCCTCGGCGAGGCTAAGTTCTTACTCCAAACCGCTGAACTCAGCATTGGTACCATCCTAAAAGATGCCAGCGTAACCGACGAAGAAAACGCCTACGTATGGCGCCAAAGCCCCAAATACGAGCCCAACGGAACGATGCGCAAGGGTGAACAAATTGACCTGTACCTCACGCAGGATAGGCCCGCGAGTTGTGGGGGATTTTGAGGGCCTATTTACAACCCATCTCAATCACCGAAAGCGGATCGTTGTTGGGGAAGCAGTTTCCAGACATGGTATTGGCAGGCACATAACGTTCCATGGCCGGGTCGAACAAACCATTTGCAAGGAATTCCGTCAGGTCATCCACTTCGTCAGGGGTCAATCCGAGGGGCCGGAAGAAGGCAGAAATCTGGCCTTCTGGCACCAATGGATTTTCAGGAATGGCGTGGTTGAAATATTCTACCACTTCCCGCAGCGATTGCTTGCTTGCACCGTGGAAATAGAATCCCACATCGCGGAGATTGTACAATTGCGGGACTTTAAATTTATGCATATCCAATGCTTGGCTGGTGAATCCGCCTCGCCCAAAGTTGCGTTTATCGTTCGGCCCGGTGGCAAAAACATTGAACCCACTTTGATATAAATCCTTGACACCCAGTGCAAAAAACTCGTGTGGGTCGCTGTTCAAGGAGGGACTGTTGTGGCAATTTGCACAGCCGGCTTTGCCAAAAAACAAGAGCGCACCTTTCTTTTGCGATTCTGTCATGGCTGATTTTTCTCCTTTAAGCCATTTCTGAAAGGGCGCTTGATTGGTCAGAATGGTGCGGAAATAGGCCGCAATGGCAAAGCCTCCGGTAAGTCGGTTGTAACGCTCGTTTTCCGGAATTTCCGGAAACGCCTCATCAAACATGGCCGTGTAGCCGAGGGAATCCATCACCGCCTTGTTGATTACCTGCCGGTGTACCGCCAAAGCCCGCGCGTTATTGGCCTCCAGGCCCATGAGCCCTTTAAAGTTGATTTCTATGAGGGTATCCTGATTCCAGACGGCCTCGGTACCCTCGTTTACACTAAAAGAGCCAAAACTGCCCGCCCAAAGTGCGTTGGTAACATAGGCCAGATTAACCACGGGCAAGGGTCTTGCGCCTTGTGCATCCACCTCATCTCCAAGATAAACTGGTATTTTGTTTCTGGATTCTCCACTTAAGCCAAAGCCCCAGGCCCCGTCGGCGATACCCTGAAAGCGGCCCGCTGTAAAGCCACGAGAAGGCACGTGGCAACTGCTGCAAGAAAAAGTGCCCTTGGATTCTGGGTATTTATTTTCCAAGGCAAGACCTGTTTCGTAGAACAACATTTTGCCTAATTCAACCTTCGCTTTAGTGACCGGATTTTTTGCATCCTGATTCGGCAATGCGGTCAAATCAAATCCGTCGGGCATGATATAGCCCTCGTAAGACCCTGTGGCAGAGCGGACACTAAGTTGTTCTTCGAGTAGTTTATCAAAATTAAAATCAGGCTCGTGAACGCAGGACAAAAAGTAGCCTGTGGTGGCGAGCAGCAGAAATAAGGTAAATGATCTTTTCATGGTTGGACGTTAACGATTCAATAGTTCTTAAAACGTGCGAATTAAAAAAAACCAGCGGCTCATGACATTGAGAATCGTCATGAGCATGGGAGAACGAGATTGCTTGTCTGGATAAAACCCAGAACCTAAAGTTTGGACAAGCACAAAAAAAAATCGGGGGGATGCTTGGTATGTAAAGGTAAGTACTTAATCCTGGGCGATAAGGATTGCAAATCCTAACGATTACACACGTAATTTTTTACAGGCAAAAGCAGTGCCAAAGCGCCTGAAATACCCCTAATCAGGAAAAAAGTTTAATAAAAGCAAGCAAGAAAATTTGAACAGCCCAATTCACGGCACATTGACCGGATGCGGCACTAGCCATCCGTTAACACCCTGAGCTGCCCATCCTGCCCTATGAATTCAAACATCTTGTAGTCGCCTGAAAAAGAAACAATGACCGATTCGATGCGATCCCGCTGAGTATCTGTGATGAATATTTGCCCAAAATTGCGCCCGATCAGCAGTGCAATCAATTGGCGAACGCGCTGGGCATCCAGTTTGTCAAAAATATCATCCAATAACAGAATCGGACTGCGCTTTTTCTCACTGCGAAGCACTTCATATTGCGCAAGCCGCAGGGCGAGTAGAAAAGATTTTAGCTGGCCCTGTGAGGCAAATTTTTTGACCAGTTGGCCATCCATAAAAAGTGCCAAATCATCCCGGTGCGGCCCCACAGTGCTGCGTTGCAAAAGCCGATCTTTCTCTAAAACCTGTTGCAATAACGCAACAAAATCACCCTTGGCCAAATCTGAATCATACCGCACGCCCACCGTTTCCCGACTACCGGAAATAGCGGCATAATATTCCACAAACAAAGGCTCGAAGGCTTCCACAAAGTGTTTGCGTTGTTCAAAAATGACCCTTGCGGGAGCAGGAATTTGTCGGTCGAGACTTTCAAGTAAAATACCATCAAAGCGTCTTTGCTCGGCAAAAAGTTTGAGGAGTGCGTTTCGTTGCTTAATTAAAGCATTGTAAATCAATAAATTATGCAAATAATCGGGTGAAATCTGCGATAAGGTGGCATCCAAAAACCGCCGCCGGTCTTCACTTCCTTCCTGCACCAACGATACATCGTCGGGCGCAATCATCACCACCGGGTATTGGCCGATATAATCTGCCAAACGTTCGTATGGGTTGCCGTTTCGTTCAATCTCCTTGCGTTGTCCGGATTGGTATTTGGCCACAATTTTTGTGGTCGCCTCCGATGCTTCAAATCGGCCTTCGAGCCTGAAAAACGTTTCGCCATGCCGTATCAGGTTTTTGTCGTTCAGGCCGGCGTGACTTTTACAAAGACACAAAAAATGCACCGCGTCGAGCACATTGGTTTTGCCTACCCCATTAAGGCCCGTCAGACAGTTGAGCCGTGGAGAAAAGTCGAATTTTTGCGATTCGTAACTTTTAAAATGGGTGAGTTTTAGCTGGGAAAGATGCACGGGGCAAAGGTAGGATAATGTGGACAATGTGGTCAATGGGGTCAATGTGGGGAATGGGGGGAATGTGGACAATGGGGGGAATGTGGACAATGTGGACAATGGGGTCAATGGGGACAAACAAATCGTCAAAATCACTTTCATCATAGTTTACCTTTGCGGCTTATGGATACAATTCAAATTTCGGTGTATGACCGGGAAGGGGCGCTGCACACGCTGGATGCGCCGACCGATATGGCCATGAGCGTCATGGAAGTGTGTAAAGCGTATGAACTTCCGGTGGAAGGCACCTGCGGCGGAATGGCGCTTTGCGCAAGTTGCCATGTGTACGTTCTAAGCGACCACGAACTTCCTGAAGCGACGGAAGATGAACTCGCCATGCTGGATTCAGCTTTTTTTGTGAAATCAAACAGCCGTCTGGGTTGCCAGCTTAAAATCAAGGAAGCAATGGACGGTTTGCAATTGGAACTTGCGCCAGTTGGTGGATAAAAAACTTCGTATATTAGCCGCCGAAACGCCCTATCCTATTTCGCCAACCGCCTGGCCGAAATAGGATTTTTATTTTCACCAAAATCGGTTATCCTTGTTTATGAACACTTTACGTGGTTTTATCTCCGCCCAAATTGCACGGGGCATTGTTTTCGTCTTTTTATCGCTGCTAATTCCGCGCGGCATCTCTGCCCAGGTTTCAATTATTCCGGTCTTTCCCAATGCCGATGATAACATTACCATCACTTACGATGCCACTCAAGGCAATGGCGCGCTCGTCGGCGTGAATCCAGTGTATGTGCACCTTGGGGTGATAACCAACCTCAGCCAAACACCCAGCGATTGGAAATACGTACAGACGACCTGGGCCGTGAACAACGCCGCGGCTCAAATGATCAACGCTGGTCCGAATCTTTGGACTAAATCCTTGAATATCAACACCTTTTTCAATATTCCGAACAATGAGACGGTGCTCAAACTGGCTTTTGTGTTTCGCGATGCATCGGGAAACACCGTAGGCCGAGCAGCCGATGGAGGCGATATTTTTTATGATGTTTATCCCGCAAACGCCCCGCTTCAAACCATTCTGCTGCAACCTAGTGCTTCTCTTTTTTTGGCAAATAATGGACAAAACATACCTGTTAGAGCGGCGGCTTCTGCGGCGGCCAATCTGCGGTTATTGGATAATGGCGTTCAAATCGCAGCAACCAACAACGCGGAATTACTGGAACACAACATCAATGTTTCAACCAGTGGATTGCACAAAATTGAATTCATCGCTGCCAGCGCCAATGCCAGCGATACCGCCTCGTTTACCTACATTGTACCGGGCAATGTAATCTCCGAAAATCCGCCACCCAGCACCGAATGGGGCATCAATTATCTCGGCAGCGGCAGTGTTCGCCTTGCACTTTATGCGCCCAACAAACAGGTAGTGTACGCCATTGGAGATTTTAACAACTGGCAACCTACCCCCGCGCATCAAATGAAACGCAGCCTCGATGGTAATCTATGGTGGCTTGACCTCACGGGAATTCCATCCGGACAAGCCGTTCGTTTTCAATATCTGGTGGATGGAAACTTGAAAATTGCGGATCCACTCAGCACACTGGTGCTGGATCCCTGGAATGATGGTTTTATCCCGCCTTTCACCTATCCGAACCTGCCCGCCTACCCTACCGGCAAAACATCCGGGATTGTAAGTGTGCTTCAAACAGATCAGCCACCGTTCAACTGGACCGCCAACAACTACGAGCGCCCGAAAAAAACCGATCTGGTGGTGTATGAATTGTTGCTGCGGGATTTTATAGCCCGGCACGACTACCCTACCCTGCTCGACACGCTGGATTATCTGGAAAAATTAGGCGTGACGGCCATCAAGTTGATGCCCGTGAATGAGTTTGATGGAAATATTAGCTGGGGCTACAATCCAGCTTACCACAAAGCCCTGGACAAATTTTATGGTACCGCCGAGGCGCTTAAAATGGTGGTGGACGAGTGCCACCGGCGCAATATTGCCGTGATTCTGGACGTGGTGTTTAATCAGTCAACCGGCGCCAGTCCACTCGCTCAATTGTACTGGGATGCGACCAACAATCGCCCTGCTGCCGACAATCCCTGGCTCAATCCATTGGCCAAACATGATTTCAACGTTTTTAATGATTTTAACCACGAATCTCAAGCCACCAAAACTTATGTAAAAAATTGCATAAACTATTGGTTGTCAGAGTTTAAAGTAGATGGATTTCGTTTTGACCTTTCCAAAGGATTTACCCAAAAAAACACCGTTGGGAACATCGGAGCCTGGGGCGCTTACGATCAAAGTCGGGTCAATATTTGGAAAGATTACGCGGATTATATGTGGTCCATTGACCCAAGTTCCTACGTAATTTTGGAGCATTTTGCCGACAACGACGAGGAAAAAGAACTTGCAGAATATGGCATGATGCTTTGGGGAAATATGTTTGGGGTATATAAAGATGCCGCTTTAGGCTATTCCACCACTTCTAACCTCTCCAGAATTTCATATAAAGAACGTGATTGGGATGTGCCGCACTTGATTGGATACATGGAAAGCCATGATGAGGAACGCATTGCGTTTGAGTGCAAAACGTATGGAAATCAAGTGCCTTCGCACAACATTCGTACCCTTCCGGTTTACACCCAGCGGATAGCCATGTTGAACAACCTGCTATTCACCGTTCCAGGGCCCAAAATGTTTTGGCAATTTGGGGAAATGGCCTACGATTTCCCCATCAATTACTGCGAGAACGGCAGCATCAGTACCGACTGCCGAACCAGCCCCAAACCCATCCGTTGGGATTATTTTGGCAACCCGGACCGGAAAAAATTGCACGGCATTACTGCATCACTCCTGACCCTTCGCAAAAACCACGATGTGTTCGAAACCACTGATTTTCAACTAAATATCAGCACCGGACAGGTAAGAAGTATATTTTTAAATCACCCGGATATGAACGTAGCAGTGTTCGCCAATATAGGCGTTCAGGCCACCACCGTGACCAATCCTGCCTTCCAGCATACCGGCGAATGGTACGAATACTATACAGGTGACACCTTGTTCGTGGGTTCCGGGGTGCCAACGTCCTTCCAGCTGGCTCCAAGTGAGTATCGGCTCTATCTCGACAAGTTTGTCCCGCTGCCCGATGGCGTGGTGGTCACGTCCAGCAAGGAACCGCTCGGTTCGGTGGCCTTTTTTGAGGTCATGCCTAATCCGGTTCAGTCCAGCTTTTGGGCCAATTTTTACCTCCGGGAAAACACGAGTTTGCAGCTCCAAATCACGGACATTGCCGGGCGAGTGATTGAAAATCAAACCTTTAGCAATTTGATGGCTGGAGAACAACAGGTTCAAATTGAATCCGCCGACTGGAAACCCGGCGTTTATTTTGCCATCCTGCGCGATACGCAAGGGGGCATTTTGACCAAAAAGCTTGTAAAAATGTAGGTTCAACCTTTGAATCCAGAAAACGGTGGAACCCTTGCCTTGGGCGGGGCCGCCGTCGTTCCATCCCGACCTGTGTGCGGGATGTCTCTATACTTGGGCGGACGGATATAAACCGTTCGCCCTTTTTACCTCCCCTCCCCCGGCCTGCGGCCACCCCCTCCAAAGGGGGATAGGCTCCGCGGATGGTATTTGTGAGACATGAAAGCTATGATTGAAACAAACAATCTATAGTGTTCCACTCAAAATGCCAGGCGCGGAGCCTGTCCCCCGCTCGAGGGGGTGGCCGCAGGCCGGGGGTGGCCACAGCGATCAGGACCTCCCCTCCACCACTCAGGCATCATAATTCAACACCGGTGCCAACCAGCGCTCCGCCTCGGCCAGCGACATGCCCTTCCGCCGCGCATAATCCTCCACCTGGTCTTTCCCGATCTGGCCTAGGCCAAAATATTTAGATTCCGGGTGACTGAAATACCAGCCCGAAACCGCCGCCGTGGGATACATGGCGCAACTCTCGGTCAAGGTAATTCCGGCATTTTCCTTCGGCTGTAGCAAGTCCCAAAGAATGCGCTTTTCGGTGTGCTCCGGACATGCCGGATAGCCCGGTGCCGGACGAATGCCCTGGTATTTTTCGTGAATAAGTGCTTCATTTTCAAGACTTTCCTCCGGCGCATATCCCCAGAATTCTTTGCGCACCCGTTCGTGCAGGTGTTCCGCCAATGCCTCCGCAAGCCGATCCGCCAGTGCTTTGAGCAGGATGGCCGAGTAATCATCGTGGTCTTTTTCAAATTTTTCTACCCACTGCTCAATGCCGATGCCCGCCGTGACCGCAAACGCGCCCAGATAATCGTCACCCTTGGGTGAAATAAAATCACTGAGACAGAAATTGGCCTGATCTGCCGCTTTCAGATTTTGCTGTCGCAGGTGATGCAGCATGGTTGACCCTGCGTTTCCCTGGAATTGAATGTCATCTCCGAGCGATTTGGCGGGAAAAATACCAATCACCGCCCGCGCTTCCAGCCACTTTTCGTCAATAATTCGGCGCAACATGGATTGGGCATCGTGGAAAAGTTTTTTTGCCTCTACGCCCACCACTTCGTCTTCCAAAATTGCCGGAAACTTGCCCGCCAACTGCCAGCTTTGGAAAAACGGCGTCCAGTCAATGTATTCGGTCAATGCTTCGAGCGGGTAATTGTCGAAGGTTTTGATACCCGTAAAATTTGGTTTGGGCGGGGTGTAATGGTCCCAGTCCAGCTTGATTTTGTTCGCCCGCGCCTGTTCCAAGCTGAGGTATTTTTTAGCCGATTGGCGGCTTGCTCGCTGGATTCTGATTTGTTCGTATTCAAGTTTGGTTCGCTCTACAAACGCCTCGTTTTCGGTCGCATTTTTGGTTAAAAGTGAACTCACTACCGCCACCGAACGACTGGCGTCCAGCACGTGAACCACCGGGGCATTCTGGTATTGTGGTTCAATTTTCACTGCCGTATGGGTTTTGGAGGTGGTCGCGCCGCCAATGAGCAGCGGAATTTTCATGCCCAAACGCTGCATTTCTTTGGCCACATGCACCATCTCGTCGAGGGAGGGCGTGATGAGTCCGGAAAGCCCGATCACGTCCACGTTTTCAGCAATGGCCGCTTTGAGGATTTTATCCGCAGGCACCATGACGCCCATATCCACAATTTCATAATTGTTGCAGCCGAGCACTACACCGACAATGTTTTTACCAATGTCGTGCACGTCGCCTTTCACGGTTGCCATGAGAATTTTTCCTTTGGCCTCAATCGTGCCGCCTTTTTCCGCTTCGATAAAGGGCTGGAGATAGGCCACCGCTTTTTTCATGACCCGGGCGGATTTAACCACCTGCGGCAGAAACATTTTGCCCGAGCCAAACAAATCACCCACCACATTCATGCCATCCATCAGCGGCCCTTCGATGACCTGGAGCGGAGCGGGATATTGAGTTCTGGCCTCTTCCGTATCCTGTTCGATGAACTTGTCAATGCCGCGTACAAGGGCATGGGTGATGCGCTCCTGCACCGGGGCATCCCGCCAGGCGAGGTCTTCGCCGAGGACTTTTCCGCCCGTTTCTTTAAAGGATTCTGCGAGTTTGACCAATTCTTCGGTGGCATCTGGATTACGGTTAAACAACACATCCTCAATACGTTGCAACAATTCTTTGGGAATTTGCTCATACACTTCCAACATGCCGGCATTCACAATACCCATGTCCATTCCGGCGCGGGTGGCGTGGTAAAGAAAGGCCGAGTGCATGGCTTCGCGCACCGCGTTGTTGCCCCGAAACGAAAAAGAAAGATTGCTCACGCCGCCCGAAATTTTAGCACCCGGACAAGTGGCTTTGATGATTCGAGTCGCTTCGATAAAGTGGATCGCATATTCGTTATGCTCCTCAATCCCAGTGGCTACGGCAAAAATATTGGGGTCGAAAATGATGTCCGAAGGATCATATCCGACCTTTTCCGTGAGAATTTTATAGGCTCTTTGGCAAATCTCCACCTTGCGTTCCATGGTATCGGCCTGTCCCTGTTCGTCAAAAGCCATGACCACCACGGCTGCGCCAAAACGCCGGCAAATATTGGCCTGACGAATAAACTCTGCCTCCCCTTCTTTCATTGAAATGGAGTTGACAATGCTTTTGCCCTGCAAACATTTCAGCCCGGCTTCGATGACCTGAAACTTGGAAGAATCCACCATCACCGGCAGTTTGGCAATATCAGGCTCGGCAGACATGAGGTTCAAAAATTTGACCATCGCCGCCTCGGAATCGAGCAGGCCCTCGTCCATGTTAACGTCAATGACCTGCGCGCCACCGTCCACCTGCTGCCGGGCGACGGTGAGGGCTTCTGAAAAATTGCCCTCTTTGATGAGTTTCGCGAATTTGGCCGAGCCAGTCACATTGGTCCGCTCGCCGATATTAACGAAATTGGTCTCGGGACGAATCACGAGGGGTTCCAGGCCCGCCAATTGGGTATATTTGTTCTCCGGACGTGCCGATGGGATGCGCGGCGGGTATTTTTTCACGTGCGCAGCGATGTGCCGAATGTGTTCAGGGGTAGTTCCGCAGCAGCCGCCCACGATGTTGACAAATCCGGAACGCGCAAAATCTTCCATAAACACACACATTTCGTGCGCAGTTTGGTCGTATTCGCCAAATTCGTTGGGCAAACCCGCATTCGGATATGCGCTGATGTAACAATCTGCGATGCCCGCCAAAGTTTCTAAGTGCGGGCGCATTTCCTCCGCTCCGAGGGCGCAGTTGAGGCCCACGGCAAAAGGTTTGGCGTGTTTGATGGAAATCCAAAACGCTTCCACGGTTTGTCCGCTCAGCGTTCGCCCGGAGGCGTCGGTGATGGTTCCGGAAATAATGACTGGTAGCCGGAAACCCTTTTCTTCAAACACTTCTTCAATCGCGTAAATAGCTGATTTACAGTTTAATACGTCAAAAATGGTTTCCACCAGAATAATGTCCGAGCCGCCATCCACCAGTCCACGAACCTGCTCCGCGTAGGCGTTTTTGGCTTCGTCGAAGGTGATGGTCCGGTAGCCGGGGTCGTTTACATCAGGACTGAGACTCAGGGTTTTATTGAGTGGTCCCAGGGCGCCTGCGACAAATTTCGGGGATGGATCGTCGGGAAAATCGGCCCGCCAGGCTCGAATCGCGTTTTGCGCAATTTCAGCCGCAGCCTTGTTGAGGTCATAGCAAACCCCCTCAGGCATATCAAACTCGGCCTGGGAAATAGCCGTGGCATTGAAGGTGTTGGTTTCGATTATATCCGCGCCTGCATCGAGGTATTTGCGGTGAATATCTTCGATGATTTCAGGCCGGGTCAGGCAGAGCACATCAAAGTTTCCCTTGAGTTCGCGGTGAAAATCCCGGAATCGTTCGCCTCGAAAGTCCGCTTCGGGCAGTTGATAGGATTGGAGAAAAACGCCCATAGATCCGTCAATGATGAGGATGCGCTCCTGGGCAGCTGCGCTGAGTTGTTGTAGCGTATTTTTTTTCACGATATTGGGCACCACGGAGTTACGGTTCCGGGCAATTTTGAGCGGCGAAGGTACAAGATTGGGCAGGCATCATTTCTCTAAGTGCTTGTCTAAAAAGACAGCCATAAAAAACGCGATTCTCCCAAACAAAAGCCCATTCTCAAAGTTTAGTCGAATATGAAAAGACGAGCATTAGTTTGGTTCCGCCAGGACCTCCGGCTTCACGACAATGAAGCGCTTTCCACGGCCCTCCGAATGGCAGAGGAGGTCGTTCCGGTGTATATTTTTGACGAGCGGGTTTTTAAAGGCGAAACGCGCCTGGGATTGCCCAAAACGGGCAAACACCGCGCTCGATTTATCCTCGAAAGTGTGGCCGATCTCCGTAAGAACCTCCAGGGAATTGGCGGAGAATTGGTCATCAGGATCGGTCGCCCCGAAACCATTTTGGCCGAAATGGCCCAGCAAATCAAGGCTTCCTGGGTCATTTGCAACCGCGAACGCACCCAGGAGGAAGTGTTGGTGCAAGACGGACTGGAGCAAAAATTATGGGGCATCGGGGTAGAATTGATCTACTCCAGAGGTAAAATGCTCTACCACACACAGGATTTGCCGGTGCCGGTGCAACATACGCCGGATGTGTTTACGCAGTTTCGCAAAGAAACGGAGCATATCACGCCCGTTCGGGAGCCTATGCCCTCTCCAAGTGCTATGCCGCCGCTGCCCCAAAATCTTGAAGCGGGGGAAATGCCTAGTTTGCGGGATTTGGGTCACAGTGATTTTGAAACTGATCCTCGGGCCGCGCTCCAGATCATAGGCGGCGAAACGGAAGCCCTTCGCCGTTTGCGCTATTATTTTTGGGAAAAAGACCTGCTGGCGCACTACAAAGAGACCCGAAATGGGCTTATCGGGCCAGACTATTCCTCGAAATTTTCTCCCTGGCTTTCGCAGGGTTGCTTGTCGCCCAAACTCATTTACCACGAAATAAAACGCTACGAACGGGAACGCGTCAGCAATGAGAGTACCTACTGGCTGTTTTTTGAGCTGCTTTGGCGGGATTATTGCCGGCTTATGGGCAAAAAATATGGCAACAAAATTTTCCAAAGAGGCGGCACGCAGGAAAAAGACCTGCGTCACCTGAAAAACAACCGGGAATTATTTGAAGTCTGGAAAGAAGGCCGCACAGGTGTGCCGTTTGTGGATGCCAACATGCGCGAACTCGCAGAAACCGGTTGGATGAGCAATCGAGGCCGCCAAAATGTGGCTTCTTTTCTGGTAAAAGATTTAAAAGTAAACTGGCAAATGGGCGCAGAATACTTTGAAAGTCAATTACTTGACTACGATCCGTGCAGCAATTGGGGCAACTGGAACTACGTGGCAGGTGTTGGCAGCGATCCCAGAGAAGATCGTTATTTCAACATTTTAACACAGGCCAAAAACTACGATCCACAGGGAGATTATGTGCGCATCTGGTGTCCTGAACTCGCCAAAATTCCGACCGATAAAATTCACCGGCCGGATTTATTGAGCAGTGCCGAGCGCAATGGATACCCTAAAGCGGTGGTTCGGATTGATAAATGGCTGCATTGATGGCCACTAAATTGGGTTATTTGGAATTTACCTTCCCGAAAATTTAAAACTTTCGGGAAGGTCCAGCTCGCTTCGGAGCTAAAAACAGCAGACCCTGCACCGAGGTTACCACCTCCAATGCAGGGCCTGCCTTTTGCAAACAAACAGACAAAATTTAATATTCTGAGTCGTCCGGAATGTCGTTCAGTTCCTCATCGTCGCGACGACGGGTCACGATGATGTGGTCATCTTCGTCGGTTGGGCCTTCATCGAGGTCGTCGTCTTCGCCCGCACCGTCGAATTCATCATCCACTTCGACTTCCACATCGGCAATTTCCTCTTTGAGTTGCCCTTCGTCGTCGAAATCCTCATCTTCCTTCACGATGCGCTTGGCTTCGAGAATGGTCATACGGATGAGGTAATAAGTATCGTCGGTCTCGAAAGGCAGTGCCGATACTTTTTTGCCTTCTTTATCACTGTACGTGACAAGGCTTTCGGCATACCCAGAGGGGTATTTTTGCTTTACAAGCCGGGTAATGTCCTCAGAAAGGGCATCATAATCTTTGACAACACGTTTTTTAGCCAAGGTCAGGGAGCGTTTTGTTTATTAGAAGCGGGCCAATTGATTCAGCACACCCGCTTCATTGGCGGCAAATTTATGGGCCTGAATTTCAAACGCGCAAATTTTTTTTCAAAGAATGTGATTCCTAGAAATTATTGGTTTCCAATCGCCTGTTTACGAGGCTCTCGCTCTACCTTTCGCTCGAAATATTTTTTTTAAATCATGCGCCAACTCGTCGCTTCTGTTGCGTGTCTGTTTTTGTTCACTTACGCAGCACATACTCAGGTGCCCTTGCTCACCGAAAACTTTGATGCTTGTGCATTGCCCGCAGGTTGGCAGGCTATTGCAACAGGCAATCAGAATTCCGTTTGGTATGTCGGGGCGGAAGTTTTAAATGATGAAAACACCGGCCAAAGCATGAACGGATCCTGTTTTCTGTTCATAGACGACGATGCCACCGGCGATCAAACACCCGCTTATGTCCTGGATTTTGTGTCGCCGCCCTTTGATGCGTCTCAGTATCCGACCATTGAACTTTCCGTAGATGTGCACTACCGGGACTGGAATGAAGCGGATGAAAGTTTTGAAGTGCTCGTGACGGACGGAACGACCGAAACCCTCATTCGCCGCTACGATCAGCTCCGATCCACTGGCAGCAATTTATATGATTTTGAAACTTTGGTGTTTGATCTGGCTTTGTTGACCCAATCGCCCAATGCTCAACTTATTTTTCGGTACAACGACGGCGGCGGATTTGCCTGGTGGGCTGGCATTGACAACGTCCGTGTAACGGGCATGGGACAAGGCACCAACGTGGTGGTGGAAACTTTTAATGGCTGCGAAAAACCTGCTGGCTGGGAAACTCAAATCCTGTCGGGCGTAGATGACTGGAAATTTGGATTGATCACCGAAGGGGCCGCACTCAGCAGTGGGAACTCGATGGACGGCTCTTGCTTTGCCTTTTTTGATGATGACTTTTTGGGGCAATCAGCGCCCTACTCTACTGTCAGATTGATGTCGCCCTGGTTCGATGGCACTGAATTTGGTCAGTTTACCCTTGATTTCGATTTGATTCTGCGTTATTTTTCGGAAAAACTGGCCGTTTTTGTCGAACATGACAACGTAATAGAATATCTCGTAGCAGAATCAATCGGCGATGTGGGCGGCCCCTATTTTTCCAATTATGTCCATACCGTACTTGACCTTTCTCCCTACCAATCCCAACAAATGCGGGTGGTGTTTCAATTCGATGACGGTCAAGACTGGGGCTGGTGGGCAGGCATTGACAATGTGAAAATTTCCGGCCAGGGCAGTACAACCGACATCTGTACCAACGCCCAGCAGCTTTTGACCGGACAAAGTTGCATACCTGGCAGCAATGCCAACTCCTTGCTGGATGGTCCAGCGCCCACTTGTGTGGAAAAAAGCGTCAGCGGATTATGGTATACCTGGACCGCAGATTTTTCCGGAACGGCTAAATTTAACACCAACGCGCTGTTCAATGATGTCGTGGAGGTTTTTTCTGGCGATTGCAACAACCTCCAACATTTGCTTTGTAACAACCGCGATGAATACGGTTTTGGGGCGGAAAGCACTTATTTCCCGGTTCAGCTGGGCAACACCTACCTGATTCGGGTGAGTGGTCGGGAAGGCGAATTTGGCGTTCCACGCGGCTCGCTTTGTGTTAACCTGGAACAGGTCGCCTCGGCTCCCATCCCTCCGGCAAACGATGATTGCAGCAACGCAGCTTCACTCGAAATAGACGCTAACTGCCTGATTGGCAGCAATTTAAATGCTAATTCATCCAGCAATCGCCCTTCCTTTAACACGCTGGCGCGGCACGATGTATGGTATGCGTTCACTGCACCTGCCTTGGCGGCCAATGAGGTGCTTGAAATTCAGAGCAATGCCAACTTTTCCGACATTATTACCGTTTTTTCGGGCAATTGTGCCGCATTGACGGAACTCGCCTCTAACTACAAGGGGCATGCGATGCAGCTTTCCAATCTGACTGCCGGGGAAAATTACCTGATTCAAATTTCGGGCACTTTTGCCAGCATTGAAGGCGCGCTGTGCCCACAAATCCGTAAAATAAACCTGGATGCGCCTGCAAACGACGATTGCGCGAGTGCCATTCCAATCAATATTGGCGGCTCCTGCGTGGAGGGTAGCAACGTCGGAGCCACCCATTCAGGCCTTACGCCCCCTTGTGTTGTGTCCGTTTCAAGCGATGTGTGGTACCGGTTTGTTGCGCCGAATTCCGGATCTGTTCGGTTTAATACAGGGGCTGATTTTCCCCATGTTTTATCTGTTTGGAAAGGGAACTGTGGTAATTTTGAAAATATCCTCTGTGCCAAAAATCCACTGCGCTGTGATGGCTTTTTATTGCTTGGCGCGCTTTCTGCCGGCGAAACGTATTATGTGCAAATAGCCAGTCAAACCCTGGGTACCACGCCTGAAACCGGCGGTTTTTGCCTGCAAATTCTGGATGGTTCCCAGCCAGCTCCCTTTGAAGCAATCAACCTGCAAGTGGCTGAAAAATGCATCAGTACCAACACCACTAAACTCCAAATCACTGCAAGCGGAGGAATCGCGCCCTACACCTTCAGCGGCAATCCCGACGCTGAAATCCTCAGTTCCGGCGAAACGTATCTCGTCGTTGTAACAGATGCCCTCGGATGCGAAAAAGCCCTCGCAGGGACGGTTGAAGACTGCGAAGCCATTGCCTGCGCGATCTCCGGTGCCATTACGACACTCCAGCCGAACTGTTTTAATGCCTCCAACGGGATGCTCTCGGCGATTGTAACCGGCGGCACCAGTCCATACCGCTACCTCTGGTCGAATGCTGCTACTACCGCCGAAATAAATAATCTCCCCGCAGGTGCATACACCGCCACGATCACAGATGCGCTTGAATGTGAATTGATTCTGAGCGCAAACCTCCTACAGCCAGCAGCCATCACAGCCGTACCAACCAGTATCGAACAACCCCAGCTGGGCCAGAGTAATGGCGCTATTTTTCTGGACGTAACAGGTGGAAATGGCTTGTATAGCTACAATTGGCTGCGCAACGGCACTCTGTTTGTCAATTCCGAAGACCTTACCAACGCCCCCGCAGGTGATTACACTTTGCTGATTACCGATGGCAATGGCTGCACGGCTTCTTACGAGTTTACCTTGACGGAAATCGTTGACAATCAAGAACTTAAAACAGATTTTTTCACTGAAATATTCCCAAATCCGGCCACTGAAAAGGCCTGGTTATCCGTGGCTCTCCCCAAAGCACAAACCTTACACCTCAGCCTGATTGATGTCACCGGCCGTGTACTTCAAACCTGGACGGTCCGCGATGTAATGGAACAAAACATACCGCTTGACCTGAAAAATCTGCCGAGTGGAACGTATCAATTGTGGATTCGGACAGAGCAGATGGTAAGGGTTGAAAAAGTGGTCGTAAATTAATGTGGGGAATGTGGGGAATGTGGTCAATGTGGGGGAATGTGGGGAATGTGAGGAATGTGGGGAATGTGAGGAATGTGGTCAATTGGGGAATGTGGTCAATTGGGGAATGTGGTCAATTGGGGAATGTGGTCAATTGGGGTCCCTCCTTCGCTTAGGCTTCGGCGGGTAAAGTGGCGCGATTTCATGTATCCCGGAACGCTGTTCCGGATCATCAAAATCGATAAATGACAGCAGGGCGCGCATGCATGTATCCCGGAACGCTGTTCCGGGTCATCAATTCAATCCAATAGCTACAGGGCGCGATTTCACGTATCCCGGAACGCTGTTCCGGGTCACATAAGTCATCAATTCGCATCCTGTAACCGTTAGAATGTGGCTTAGCGCGCCTCGCAAAAGTGGTGGCATGGCCTTCAGGCCGTCGGGGAAAGGGGCGTTCAGGCCCCATTATATATACTTCTGCGCCATAACTGGCGCGCTTCCCGACGGCCTGAAGGCCATACCACCGATAACCCGGAACTACGTTCCGGGGTCGGATTAGTGCTATTTACCCCTCGCCCGGAACAGCGTTCCGGGGTACATGCCACCGTTCAAGTTATTTTGCGTCTCCGTAAATCACTTTCATTTTCATGTTGTAGAACATGAAGGACAGGATGTCCGCCGCTTCTTCGATGAGTTTGGAGGTTGGTTTGCCGGCTCCGTGCCCAGCGCTGGTTTCGATGCGAATAAGCGTTGGGTTTGGTCCCTGCTGATTTTCCTGCAAGGCAGCAGCAAATTTGAAAGAGTGCGCGGGTACTACACGGTCATCGTGATCTGCTGTGGTGATCATGGTGGCCGGGTAGGCTGTCTTTTTCAGGTTGTGCAGGGGCGAATATTTGAGGAGGCAGGCAAATTCTTCAGGATTGTCGGAACGGCCGTAGTCGGTAGCCCAGGCATATCCGATGGTGAATTGGTGGTATCGCATCATATCCAACACACCCACCGCAGGGAAACAAACTCCGAACAAGTCAGGCCGCTGCGTCATACATGCGCCCACCAAAAGCCCACCGTTAGAGCCGCCCTGAATGGCAAGGCGTGGCGGAGAAGTGTACTTTTTCTCGATCAAAAATTCTGCAGCTCCGATAAAATCATCAAACACATTTTGCTTCTGGCATTTTGTGCCCCCGCGGTGCCATTTTTCGCCAAATTCGCCGCCGCCACGGATGTTTGCTACGGCGTAGATGCCATTGTTTTCCAATAAAGCCGCCCGTGTAGGACTAAATACCGGAGTCAAACTGATGTTGAAACCACCATATCCGTACAAGAGCGTCGGGTTCTGACCGTCGTACGCAATGTTCTTTTTGCGGGTGATGAACATGGGCACTTTGGTTCCATCCTTGCTGGTGTACCAAACCTGTTCCGTAGTGAATAAATCCGGGTTGAAATCAATTTTGGGTGCCTTGAACACCTTGATTTCCAGGGAATTCATGTCCAGACTATAAATTGTGCTGGGGCGCAGGAAAGAGGCAAATGCGAAAAACGCCAGTGGCTCGCTGGGCTTGCCCGTTACACCGCCCACCGTTCCAATTTCAGGGAGTTTTACTTCCTGAATGGGTTTGCCCATGAGGTCAAACACGCGCAGACTGCTGGAGGCGTTGTGCAGATAACTGCAAACAATTTTCCCGCCACAAATCACCGCGCTTTGGAGCACATCGGCTGGATCTTCTGGTACCAGTGTTTGCCAATTAGCCTCTTCGGGCTTGGTCGGGTCAATCAGGATGAGCCGTTGGTTCGGAGCGTTGTGATTGGTCAGGATGAGGAGCTTTTCTGCGATGTTATCCACTACACCGAAGTCTTTTTCGTAAGTGGTAACAATGGGAACAAACTTATCCGTTTTTAAAGTCAAATCCTTGACAAACAGCGCGTTACCACTGGTGCTTTCCCAGCCGGATACGTACAAAAACCGCTCATCATCGGTCGTTCCAGCGCCAAAAGAGCGATCTGGATTGGTTTTGTCGGCATAAACCATTTGGTCTTCCGACTGCGGTTTCCCGAGCGTGTGAAAATACACCGCCCCAAATTTGTTCGCAGCTTTTAGCTCATCGCCTTTTTTGGGTTCTGGGAACCGGGTGTAATAAAACCCGTTGCCCTGCCAGGCGATGCCACTGAATTTGACCCATTTTACTTCGTCAGAAAGCATTTCGCCGGTCTGCATGTCCTTCACCACGATGGTGCGCCAGTCCGAGCCGCCCACCGAGGTAGAATAGGCGAGGTAGCGACCGTCTTTGGAAAAATCAAGTTCTCCGAGCGAAGTAGTGCCGTCCGAACTGAATTTATTCGGGTCGAGCACCATTTCAGCCTGGCTGTTCAGGTTATCCTGGGCATAGAGGACACTTTGGTTTTGCAGTCCGTCGTTTTTGAAAAAGTAGTATTTGTTGCCTTCTTTAAACGGCGGCGCAAATTTTTCGTAGTCAAAAATTTGTTCCAGGCGGGCCTTTACTTTGTCGCGAAACGGGATCTGGCTAAGGTATCCGTTGGTAACGATGTTTTGGCGGGAAACCCAGTCTTTGGTTTCGGCGCTTTGGTCGTCTTCGAGCCAGCGATATGGGTCTGCAAGGCTCGTACCGTGGTAATTATCCGTCACGGAGGTGTCTTTCAGGGTGGCTGGATACGTCACGGCGATTGGTTTAAAATCCATAATTTGGTTGGTGGGGGCTTTGTTTCCGGCATCGCAAGCGACCAGTAGCGTGATGCTTGCAACAATTGATGTAGTGAGCAGAAATTTCATAAACATAGTTGATTGAAAAAATGTGGGGGCGAAAAACCGCAAAGCCCACTTACTTTTGCCCAAAAATAGACAAAAATGCATTCTTGTATCCGAATAGACTTCTGGGCCGCAATTGTCCTCCTGATTTTGCCGGGTTTATCCATGGCCCAAACCCGGCCTGCGGTGTTACCCCCACTCGACAGCCTTCGCATTAGCGAGATGGTTTCCATCGTTGGGGAGCTCTCTCAAATGGCCGTAGCTGCGGAGCAAACCCTCGCGGGGCAACTGGAATCAAACAGCTCCGTTCTGGCCGACTGGGAAGCTCAACTTGCGGCGGCCAAACAAGATACCACTGCCGCAAAAGCCACTTTGGACTCTCTTTCAAAAGCCACCAAGTCCGCCAAGAAACAGGTGCGAATTGCTACAAACCAGCACAAAAACGCCCAAAAAACGATTGCGCTACTCAATACCATAGTTGAGATGGACAGCCTGAATTTACGAAAAAACCTCCCAAAAGCCTGGAAACAAACCACCCGGATCTACGAAGATGCCTATCCGACCGAAAACAGCGAGCCAACTGAAGTCCAAAATGATCCCGCAATGAGTGAGGCCGAGTCTGCCAGTGACGCCTCCATGGAAGCACCGCCCCCAGCGCCCGCACCAACGCAGATCAGTTCCGCCAATCCATCCAAAGGCTTTGCGACGTACAACCCGGCCAACGACGTGATGTTGCGACCACCGAGCGCACCCTGTGTCATTGCTTCAAGTAGCCGCGACGAATTTTCAGGTGAAATTTCCCGTGAAATGGCCGGTGCTGAACTATTTCGCTACACCAATCCGTCGCTCAAAAATTATTTGAAAGGAAAAACCCACGTGGTGTGCGAGGCTGCGCTCTCCAGCATCGGAACCAGAACGAACTTGCTGCTCACGTTCAACATCAATGATCCCAATGCCCGCAAGGCGTTTGGGCGTTTGGAAAAAAACGGGATTGCCACCCTCAAATTTCTGGATGGAACAACCTTCCAACTACAAAATGCAATTGCCGACGAGGGGGTTTTTAATCTTGAAACTGAGTCAGCGGTGTTTCGAGCACAATACCCCCTCAACCCGGAGGTTTTAAAAAAGATTCGACGCAGCGAGTTGGACAAAATCCGCATTCTCTGGAGCAAAGGCTACGACGATTACGATGTGCAACAAGTGGATTTGCTGATGCAACAAGCGGCCTGTCTGTTCAAATGATTTTGCGAACATGAATCTCCTCACAAATTACGCCCTCCTGCCTTACAATACTTTTGGACTGGATGTTTCGGCGGCCCATTTTGCCGAAGTGAACAGTTTGGATGATTTACGCGCAGGGATTGGCCTGGGCATTCGCCCGATTTTTTTGCTGGGCGGTGGAAGCAATGTGTTGTTTACCCGCGCAGTAGAAGGTTTGGTTTTAAAAAACAATCTGCGCGGCATCCAAGTGATCCAAAGTTTTGAAAACAAGGTCTGGGTGGAAGTTGGTGGCGGTGAAAACTGGCACCAATTTGTGCTGTGGGCGGTGGCAAACAACTTCGGTGGCGTGGAAAACATGAGCCTCATCCCGGGTACCGTCGGGGCAGCGCCCATTCAAAATATCGGGGCCTACGGGGTGGAGCTGAAGGATGTTTTTGTAAGTCTTCAGGCCATGCACCTGCAAACCTGCGAAATCAAAACTTTCTACCACGCAGATTGCCAATTTGGCTACCGGGACAGTGTTTTTAAGCAGGAAGAAAAAGGAAAGTGGTGCATCACTTCGGTGGTTTTTTCACTGAGTAAAAGCCCGCACCCACTCAATATATCCTACGGGGATATTTCCAATACCCTGAAAACCAACGGCATAGAAAATCCTTCCATTGCGGATATCAGTCAGGCCGTCGTTCAGATCAGAACTTCAAAATTGCCGGATCCGGCCAAGATTGGCAATTGTGGTTCTTTTTTCAAAAACCCGGAAACGGATCGTGCTGTGTTGGATGAAATCTTGCTTACACACCCTCAAGCGCCCTATTTCCCTTTGCCGGATGGTCGGGTGAAAATACCCGCTGGTTGGCTCATCGAACAATGCGGCTGGAAAGGCAAACGCGTGGGCAACACCGGCTGCTACGAACGTCAGGCACTTGTGTTGGTGAATCACGGGGGCGCCACCGGGGAAGAGGTTAAAAACCTCGCGTATGCCATTATTGATTCGGTGGAAAAACAATTCGGAATTCGGCTGGAAGCGGAGGTGAATATGATATGAGCATATCAAAAAACGGCAGCCAGCAAAAATGCTGACTGCCGTTCCAATTTAATTTATGCTACCAACGCAAACCCTTAATAACCAGGATTTTGCTGGCTCGCCAACACTGGGTTGGTGTTCAATTCCGACACTGGAATTGGCCAAATAAAGCGGAAGTCATCGTAAGGGATTGCAACGATGCCCAAAGATCCGGTATAAACACCGTTGGCATCGTAGGCCACGCCTGGTCCCCAGCTTGCAAATGAAGTCTGGTTGTAGAGCACCTTAGCAGGAATTCCTCCTGTTGAGAAGTTTGGATCATTGGCCAGACGGTGAATGTCAGACCAACGGCGACCTTCCGCAAGGAATTCAATCCGGCGCTCTTGCAACACCGCACGAAGCATTGCCTGTGCATCAGCGAAGGTGCCCGCGTCAAACTGTTTTGCAGGATCCAAAACCGCACGGTTGCGCACCTGATTCAACAATTGAAGTGCTGTGGCCATATCAGGGCTTGGAACCCGAAGATGCGCTTCTGCCACGTTAAGAATCACCTCGGCCAATCGGATAATTTGGTTCCAGTCATCTTGTGTAGTCACATTGCGGTACTTGTTGCTGAAATAAGCCCGGCCATTGTTTTTCACCAACTGCGTACGGCGCAAGTCGTCAGCATCCCAGTAAGGCGCGTTGTAGCTAATCGGGCTGACCGCCACCAAAGCACGACCTGGGGCAACACTGTACATCACTGGCAGCGCACCATTTACCCCTGGATTGTCCACCGCAGCATTTTCAATCGAGAAGATAGATTCGGTGTTGGATGCATTGTTCGCAAATGGACCTTCTGGCGTCGCAGTCAGCGCATAAGCACTGCCGCTGAGCAGTTTATTACCTTCTGTAATTACCATATCCCAACGACCCATGTGCTGGTAAATGCGTGTTTTCAGCGCAATAGCAGCACCTGAAGTAGCACGGGAGATATTGAGTGACCCACCGCGGGTAGCAGGCAAGTTTTGCTCTGCGAAGTCCAAGTCAGCAATCAAAAGATTATAGCACTCTTGAACAGTATTGCGGCCTTGCTGCACAGCAGCTTCCTGAGCGGAAGCATTGTTAACGGCAACAGTACGGTATGGCACACCGAGGTGTGATGCATCGGCCGTATGCGCGTATGGACGAGCGAAGTGCACGAGTAGCTCATGGTGCGATAGTGCACGTAGGAAACGCGCCTCACCTTCGTACGCATTGGCGGCTTCAGCTGTGAGAATACCATCGCGCTGGGCACGTTGGACACCCTCTGCAACAATATTGGCCTTGTTGATGACGCCGAACAAAGTTTCCCACATGAACTGGTTGTTGGCAGTCGTTGGGTTGTACGTGCCTTCGTAGGTGAACGCATAAAATGCCGCCACGTTGAGCATGTCTTCGCCCCGGTTGTCACCTTGCTGCACATTAGCAGCACCGAAAGGATAGCCACGGACTTGTCCGGCAGCGAAGAATCCACTTTGGGCAGCATCATAAACCCCTACCATGGAAAGTTCAGCACGTTCAGGGGTAGTAAATGCAGCTGTTTCCGTAATACGGTCAAACGGCTGAAGGTCTGTAACCTTTTTGTCGCAGGATGGCGCCATAATGCTTAGGGCGAACATCAGCGCGAAAACGCACAGAAATTTGATAGTTTTATTGATATTTTTCATCGCGATGATTTGTTTGTTTAGAAGCCAAGGTTGGCTCCGATGAGGAACACTTGTTGCTGTGGGTTACCGTTAAAGTCCACGCCAAAACCGTTGGTATTGGTTTCAGGATCCAAGCCTTTGTAAGGTGTGAAAGTGAGGATGTTCTGTGCTTGAACATACACACGAAGCGAAGCAACCTTAGCTCTGTTCAACAGAGATTTTGGCATGGAATAGCCCATTGAGATATTCCCTACCCGAAGGAAATCACCTTTTTCAACCCAGCGCGTTGAAGCGAGGTTAGGGAGGTTCGTGTTGTTGTTTGCATTTAAGCGGACTCTTGGAGTCTGACCATCACCGGGGTTCTCCGGACTTTGCCAGCGGCCAAGGATCTCGGTGCTGTTGTTGTTGAAGCCCATGTCCAACAAATCCTGACGGGTACGGTTCATGATTACATTACCACCAGAGAAACGCAGGAAGAGGTTGAAATCAAAGTCACCCAAGTAGAAATTATTGTCCAGGCCACCAAACCAGGTAGGCAATACGGAGCCAAGTACCCGGCGGTCAGCTGAAGTGGACAAGGTAGCTGCAGCTCCGGCTCCTCCTGGCTCATCAGGATTGTAGACTGAGAAGGCCCCTGTGTTAACATTCTGTTGAACTAAAGTGCCATCTGCTTTTTTGTAAACACCGTTGCCATTGGCTGGATTTACGCCATGGTAGTCAAAACCATAGATTGAGTTAATCTGTTCACCGACACGAATGATGTTATATTCTGAGATGATGTCCTGATCTGTTCCATTCAGGTTTTTTACCAAAGAAGTCACTTCATTGTTCTGTGTGGAGATGTTAAAGCTGGAATTCCAACGGAAATTACCCCGACGCATTACTACAGCGTCCAAGGTCAACTCGATACCGTCACCACGCATGCTACCGATGTTCGAGAAAATACGATTTCCTGGGATACCCAGAGAAGGTGCGGTTGGTGCCTGAAGGATGATTTCATCATTTTCCTGGCGCCAGTAGGCGATCGAACCATTGAAACGACCATCGAACAGGCCGAAATCAACCCCGAAGTCCATTTTTTTCTGAGACTCCCACTGCAAGCCATCGTTTCCGAAGTTGCTGTAAGCAATACCATTCTGGGAGCCATACAAAGCAGAACCGAATGACCCGATGTAAGGATAGTTGCCAATCCGTACGTTACCTACTTCTGCAAACGAACCGCGGATACGGAAGTCTGGCAAAATACGAGCAAGCTCTTCACCCCAGAATCCTTCTTCAGATACACGCCAGGCAAAAGATGCGCCCGGGAAATAACCTACGCGATTTGCTTCAGCCAAAGATGACAGTGCATCCCGACGAATGGATGCGCTGATGTAGTACTTACGAGCAAAGTTGTAGTTCACACGACCCATGTAAGAAGCGATACCATTCTCGCCGATGCCGCCAAATGCAAATTGGTTGGCATAAGTACCTGACACGAGGTTTTCGCCAAAGAGACGGTCCGACAAATCAGAACCCTGTGCCTGGAAGAACGGATTACGCTCTTTCTGGTACTCCTGCAGCAAGGTGACATTAAAGTTGTGATTTTCAGCAACCGTATTGTCGTACGACAAAATGTTCTGCCAGTTCCAGCGCATCGCAGGCGAGAATGCTTGAGAAACGCGACCGTTGGCCGAGAAACCATCTCCATGGCGAGGGTCCTGGAACAAATAGTCGTCCACAAAATTTCCATCAATACCCCCTTGGGTGCGGAAAGTAAGGCCTTTTGCAAGTGCCAATTCAGCATATACGTTACCCAACAGACGCACATTCATAGAGCGGCGCTTGTCATTGTCCAGGACAAAACGAGCATTCGGGATACCATTGGCAATTTCAATACGGTTGTTGCCTCTACCCACTGTACGCGGGTTGATTACGTCCAGATTGTAACCGGTTGGGTTATTTTCGTCGTACACAGGTACGTTCGGGAACATACGCATTACGCCGAATGTGTTTCCGGAAAGGTTGTTGGAACCCGTTAGTGGTCCAAAGTTTTCCTGACGCGTCACACCGCTGGATACGCCTACTTTCAGCCATTTATTTACCTTTTGGTCAATATTTGCCCGGAAAGAGTAGCGACGTAGGCTGTTGGCCACCGCAATACCTTCCTGGTCAGAATATCCCATAGAGAAGAAATAGTTCGTAAAATCCGAACCGCCGGATACAGAGAAAGAGTGGCTGTGTTGCATGGCGTTGCGGAACACATTGTCTTGCCAATCCGTATCCACCAAATTTCCATTGGCGTCAAACATTGGGTTGGCAATTGGCACGGTATCGCCCGTATTGCGGCTTTTCTCGTTGTTGATGGTCATAAAGTCCTCAGCACCAAGCAGATCAAACAAGTTTGTTGGGCGCGCCATACCTACAAACATGTCGTAGTTGAACTTTGGTTTGCCCTTTGTTCCGCGTTTGGTCGTAACCAAAACGACCCCGTTAGAAGCCCGCGATCCGTAAATTGCTGTAGCCGCTCCGTCTTTCAAAATTTCATAAGACTCAATGTCGGCAGGGTTCAAGTCGCCCAAAGCGTTCATTGGAGTAAAACCACCCTGATCGCCATCGTAAATTGGCACACCATCCACCACAATCAGTGGGGCAGTACCAGAGGTGATTGAGTTCACACCACGGATACGGATCTGTGGCGCAGCACCCAAAATACCACTTGGAGGCGTGATTTGAACACCAGCAGCCCGGCCAGCCAATTGCTGGTCAAAACTCGGTGTCGCAAAATTGGAAATCGTGGATCCTTTTACTTGAGAAATGGATCCCGTCACGTCGCGTTTCAATTGCGTACCATAACCAACCACGACTACTTCTTCCAGATAGTCGTTGCTTGGCAACAGTACAATGTCGTAAACGTCGGCAGAGGTAATTGGAATCTCCTGCGTGACGTAGCCCGTGTAAGAAAAACGGAGCGTTGTGGCACTTGTGGGTACTTCCAGGCGGAATTTCCCTTCAATGTCGGTGCGCGTACCGGCTGAGCTGCCAAGTGCTGCGACCGTTGCGCCGATTAGGTCTTCCCCCTGATCGGAGGATACCTTCCCGGTAATGGTTCGTTGCCCTAAGGCGGTGCCTGCGCTAAATAAAAGCAGCGCAAGCCCAAGTAGGAATTGCTTCATACAATGAAATTTGATTTGGTTAAAAAATTAGTAAAACTTCAGAAAGTGGATTATCTCCAATAGAATTCGGGGCGTTTTACAACGGCAGATTGGGGGCATTTTCCATTAAAAACCAATGAGTTGAGAAAGTTCGCTAGGAAAATGTGGAAGCAAATAAATGCACTATTTTATTACCGCAGTAGCTGCTTGGAAAAAATTTTATCCCCCTGAAGCTAAAATGCAAGAAATCTATACAATTTCAAAATAAGGAAAAGCCCCAAAAATGGCCCCATAAATGTTATTTTTACATTAAATTGCGGTGAAATTAGAGATTTATAGCTGTTCAACAGCCCGAACTGCAGCCTCCGTTCGGACCTCAAATTCTCCTCGAATAATTTTAAAATTTAGTCCGCGACTCTCCAATTCTTGCTCCAATCGTTCGAACATCCAGTCTCGCTGCGCGTCAAATTTGCGCAGCCCGTCGTTCACCCAGGGAATGTCGGGTGCACAAAGCAGGAACAAATCGTAGCGCCGCGCATGGTTGGCCCAAAATATCCAAGACTGGCATTTTCCTTCAAAATAAACCTCGCTCCAGACCTGCGTCACAATCAAATCCGTATCGCAAAAAAGGAGCCGATCGGCTTCAAGGGCCTTTTCGTCTTCGTGGTACAATTGACCGCCAGCCGTATGGGCAAAATCAAGCGGCGTAGAATCCATCCCGAATTGCTCGCAGTAGGTTCGGCCGTACTCCGGTACAAAAACCGTGTTAAAATGCCGGGCCAAATACTCCGCCAAATAACTTTTCCCACAACTTTCAGGACCAACCAGGGCAACCCGTTTGAGGTAATGCGGACGCACCGTTGGCGGCAAAAGTGCCCAATAAGCAGATGGATTTTGACGAATTATCTCAGTTGAAATTGGAAAATTACTCCGCAGTGCATCTATTTTAACATGCTGAAAACCAATATTTTGCGCAAGTTTCACCTGGGTTTCACCACTTTCAAAAAGCATCCCACTGCCGACCGCGATGCCCCGCAAAAAAGCATCCATTGCACCCGGTTCCTTGCCAATTACGTGCCGGACATCCAGGCTTGGAAAACTACTTTTTACCCAATGATACCGCAGCCAGCCCGGTAGGGAATCTCCAGGATTGGACGTGACCAGCACCGTTAATTTGTCACAACGAAGCTGCGCTTGTTGGATTAAAAATGCGTGCCCAAGATGGAAGGGCGCAAATTTGCCGAGTATAAAACCGTGTTTAATCATATTTCTTGACCTTGAACAGCACCGCTTGGACTACTTTTGCGGGCAAAAATACGCACCGTGCCAAGCAGAACATCCACCACACAGAAAGTTCCCAAAAACAACCCCGCGCAGCCAGTCTCCCGCGAAATACTCGAAAAAGCCTTCCGACTTATGGCCACTGCAAAAGCCATGACCGAAATCTACGAGGCTAATTTCAAATTCGTGAGCAAATACGTCCACGCAACCTCCAGAGGACATGAGGCGATCCAACTCGCCGTCGGGCTGCAACTCCATCCGCAAGATTTCGCCTATCCTTATTATAGAGACGACAGTATGTTGCTCGGCATGGGTCTGCGCCCATACGATCTCATGCTCCAGCTCATGGCCAAACGCGACGACCCTTTTTCCGGTGGCCGCTCTTATTACTGCCACCCCTCGCTGCGTGAGGATCATTTCCCAAAAATCCCACACCAAAGTAGTGCCACAGGCATGCAGGCCATCCCAGCCACCGGCGCAGCCCTGGGTTTTTGGTATCGGGAGCAACTGCAAAAAGCCCAGGATCTCATGGCTAATGTAGCGCAGGGCGGAAAACAGGTGGACCTCGAAAACCCCTATCCATACCACTTCAAATCCAACGGACAGACCGCTAAACAGGCCCCGGGCCTGGTCATTTGTTCCCTCGGCGATGCTTCGGTGACGGAGGGTGAAATTGCGGAAGCCTTTCAAATGGCCGTTTTGAAAAAACTGCCCATTTTGTATCTCGTACAAGACAATGGCTGGGATATTTCGGCCAATGCTGCCGAGACCCGCGTCGCCAATGCTGCTGAATATGCCAAAGGTTTTCCCGGCCTGGAAACCGTCAGCATCGAGGGGAATGACTTTATCGAATGCTGGAACACCGTTCAAACGGTGATGGAGAAAATTCGGCTCGAACGCAGACCCTTTTTGATCCACGCACGGGTGCCTTTGCTCAACCACCACACGTCCGGCGTCCGCAAAGAATGGTACCGCGATGATCTGGAAGAACACGCCAGTCGCGACCCCTACCCTATTTTAATTAAACAGTTGCTGGAAAACGGGTTTAGCCAATCCGAGATTGAGCTTTTTGAAAAAGAGGCCGCCGAAATAGTCGCCGCCGATTTTCAATTGTCCAAAAACGCGGAAGACCCACGGCCCGAAGATCTTTTTACCCACGACTACGCCCCTACCCCAATCACGGAAGAACGTGGCGAACGCAGCCCCGCCAAGGGCGAAGTAAAAGTGATGGTGGATTGTGCCCTCTTCGCCATCGAAGAACTGATGCGCGAATACCCTGACTGCCTGCTGTACGGGCAGGATGTAGGGAGGCGGCTCGGCGGTGTGTTTCGCGAGGCCGCCACGCTGGCTGAAAAATTTGGCGACCACCGGGTGTTCAATACGCCCATTCAAGAGGCCTTTATTGTGGGCAGCACGGCCGGCATGAGTGCCGTGGGCCTAAAACCCATCGTGGAAGTACAATTTGCCGATTATATCTGGCCGGGACTCAACCAGTTGTTCACCGAAGTGGCCCGGAGCTGTTACCTCAGCAACGGAAAATGGCCCGTCAGTTGTGTCATACGCGTCCCCATCGGTGCCTACGGAAGCGGTGGGCCGTACCACAGCAGCAGCGTGGAAAGTGTGGTGGCGCAAATTCGGGGCGTAAAAATTGCGTATCCCAGCAACGGAGCCGACTTAAAGGGCCTGCTCAAATCGGCCTGGCACGATCCAAACCCCGTGGTTATTTTTGAACACAAGGGTTTGTACTGGAGCAAAGTGCCGGGCACAGAAGCCGCCAGAACCGTCGAACCAGATGCGGCCTACGTGATTCCGTTTGGCAAGGCCCGAACAGCCTTATCTGCTGACAATCAAAAAGTTGCTACGGGAAACACCCTCGCCGTGATTACCTACGGCATGGGCGTACACTGGGCTTTAAACGCCGCCGAACAGTTTCCGGGTCAAATAGAAATCGTGGATTTGCGCACCCTTTGTCCCTTGGATGAAGAAGCCATGTACGCGGCCGCAAGACGACACAGTCGGGTGCTGGTGGTGACGGAAGAACAGGTGAACGGATCATTTGCCCAAAGTCTGGCAGCACGGATCCAGGAAAATTGTTTCACCCAACTCGATGCACCAGTACGAACGATTGGCGCGGAAAATATGCCAGCAGTCCCGCTGAATACGGTGCTCGAACAAAGGATGATCCCGTCTATTGAAAAAGTAGCGAAAGCGATTGGGGAGCTGCTAAACTGGTAAGTTCAAAACCACTTTACCACCCCTTCCAGCATCCATTCGCGCAATTTTCCGCCATAAGGAGGCAGGAAAAAATCAGTGTTGGGTTTCCAGCGGGCCTGGTACAAGACGCCTTTTTTATTAGTGAACTCCAAAAACCCAAATTCGCCGTGGCAATTTCCAATGCCGCTGTTGTTTACGCCACCAAAGGGCAGTTCTGCGTTGTAAAAATGGGGTCCGCAGTCATTGACGGTGACTCCTCCACAGCTCGTTTCGGCAATGATTTTGCTAATTCGGCGGTCATTTCCGGAGAAAATATAGATGGCCAGCGGCTTAGGTCGGGCGTTGATGTAGGCAATCGCCTCATCCAGGTGTTCGTATTTGCGCACGGGCAGCAGTGGCCCGAAGATTTCTTCTTCCCAAATCTGCGCTTCCTGGGGAATGTTTGCCAAAACTGCAGGCGCTATATATCGTTCATCTTCAGCGGTTTCTCCGCCCACGACCAGTGTTGCACCTCTTTTCGTGGCGTCGTCGAGCAGGTTTTTCACCCGTTTAAAATGGTTCGTATTGACCAGGCGGCAGATGTCCGGGCTTTGTTGAATTTCAGCGGGGTTTTTGCCGTAAAACTGCCCGATTTTAGCACCGATTTTCTCCAAAAGCGCATCATGGCGGCTTTCGTGCACCAGCACATAATCAGGTGCGATGCAGGTTTGGCCCGCGTTAATCACCTTGA
>CAZKBH010000001.1:8750-26370 GCA_964550795.1 uncultured Saprospiraceae bacterium | reverse complement strand
TCGGCAGCGTCTAAGTCCGCCGATTCATCCACGACAACAGGGCTTTTTCCGCCGAGTTCGAGCGTCACAGAAGTAAGATGTTCTGCGGCGGCACGCATCACAATTTTCCCGATTTGGGGGCCACCGGTGAAAAAAATATGGTTAAACGGCAAGGTCAATAACTCCTGTGCGACCGTCGCATCGCCTTCAAACAAACTGACTTCTCCGGGTGGAAAACACTCGGTCACGATTTGGCGCATCACGGCACTGCTCTGCGGCGCAAGTTCGGAAGGCTTCAGGATGACACAGTTGCCCGCAGCGATGGCCGAAACCAGCGGATCGAAGGTTAGGTTGAAGGGAAAATTCCAGGGGGCAAGAATCAGACAAACGCCCTTGGGTTCGTACACAATTTCGGAGTGTGAGCGAAAAAGCGTGAGGGAACTGCCCACCCTTTTGGGTGTCATCCAGGATTGCAAATGGCGAATGGTGTGCCGGATTTCATGGAGGATAACTCCCAACTCAGTGATGTTGACCTCCGTGGGACTTTTGCGCAAATCGGCCCAAAGGGCGGCTTCGATGTCTTTTCGATGTTTCAAAATGGCATCGTAGAGCCTGCGCAATTTGGCGATGCGTTGCGCGGCATTACAGCGCGCTACTTCGCGTTGGTGTTGTTGCTGAAGACTAAAAACACGCTGGATTTCAGCTTTGAGATCCGGGTGGATGGCGGGGGGAATATGCATGGAGGACATAGTAAACTAATGTGGTTGAAAGGGACAATTTTGCGGCAGCAAAGGTTCTTAAAAATCACGAGAATTCTCAAATAATGGAGTCATTTGCAGGGTTACTCGGGAGGTACTTTGGGACGAGTTAAATGCCCTCAAAAGTAGTAAAAATGCCAAATACGCACTTTTTTTTGACTTTAACATTATTGGCACAATAAACGAAACCACTCAATTCGGCTGGCAATAACGCCGTTTTCCGACATTATTGATTGTTAAACAAATTTCGGAAAAAATTTTCGTTAAAAGGTTTGCACACCAAAAACAATACCCATAATATTGGGTGTTGAAAAAACAAAACACCCAGAAAAGCATTACATGATACAACCCCCGGCTGCCGTCCGACGTCAGCTGATAAAACCCAGAGGAACGCATTTTGTATTGTTAACCGTTAAACATTCGTAACGCTATGATGAAAGTAAATGTGCAGTCTATTCATTTCCGTGCTGATGCCAAATTGGTAGAATTCATTGAAAAAAAACTCACGCGACTCACCCGTTATTTTGACAAAAGTCGCAACGTCGAAGCCGAAGTTTTCCTAAAACTACAAGATACCGGCGGACCTACCCAAGAAAAAATCATTGAAGTTAAATTACTCCTTCCCGGAGGCTGGTTAATTGACAAAAAAACTGGAAAAACATTTGAATCCGCAGTCACCGCTTCTACAGACACCCTTAAACGACAACTGCTTCGCCACAAAGAAAGAACTTCCACGATTCAACATGTACGATTAACCGATTTGTAAAACGGTTTCAAAAAAGCAAATATTTACAGGGTCTTCCCTGACATTGACAGCCACAAACAAGGCTGGAAGCCCGGTCCCCCACGACCGGGCTTCGTTTTTTATCAAGACCTATCTATGGATTGTTACATCCCCGGACAACTCTAGCATGACCCCATCCACAAAGCGCAGTCTTGCCTGCCATACATAAACGCCCGGGCGCATGATGCGTCCCCGAAACCGACCATCCACAAACTGTTGCGGAATCAAGTTCGGGAAGGGCGTATAATCGTTGACAATGCCCGTCAGGCAAGGCGGAGAAAAATGGGGGGGGAGCAAAAGCGGAGCAGAAAAACCACACAAATGCGCAGCGCCATGGGCTTAGAAACGACATCATTGATTAAAAACGTATTGAATCGGTAAGGGTAAAACTCGAGCGCAAGTTATGGCCTTTTGAAAGAGCATAACCACTTTGCCCATCCTGTCATTTCACTGTTAACAATTTTAAAAAATACAAGTCGCACCCGGTGTTCGGATGTGCTTTCCTACTTTTGCAGGCTTTTTAACATTATCCATGTCCCAATTCGCTCAAAGCAAGGGAACAATTTTCACAAAAACACCATCTACACCTCTCTGTATGTTCAAAAAATTGATCACCGTAGTCCTTGCGCTTTGCGTGACCTGCGTAGTTTCCGCTCAAAGAGATGCCACCCTTTTCACGGTGAATGGCATTCCAGTTACAGCCTCTGAATTCAAATACATTTATTCCAAAACCAATCAGGATCGGGCTGATTTTTCAGAAAAAAGCCTGCGTGAGTACCTGGAGCTTTACACTAATTTCAAGTTGAAAGTCCAGAAAGCCCGCGACATGAAACTTGATACCATCGCTTCGCTAAACAGTGAGTTGGAGGGTTACAAAAAGCAGTTGGCAAAATCCTATTTGGAAGACAAGGAAGTTACGGAAAAACTCATCCGAGAAGCGTACGAGCACATGAAACTGGATTTGGACGTGAGCCATATTCTGGTAAATTGCGACCGCAACGCACCTGCTGCAGACACTTTGAAAGCCTACAAACGCGCCATTGAGTGGTCTAAAATAATCATCAAAGGCGGAGATTTTCACCGACTCGCTTACGACAGTTCGGAAGACAAATCGGCCAAGGAAAACCGGGGCAATCTTGGTTACATCACTGCCACGCTTCCCGACGGATATTACGGGGTTGAAAAGACCATTTATTCCGCAAAAGTGGGCGACCTGCATGGCCCGGTGCGCTCAAACAACGGTTACCACCTCCTGCGCGTCAATGGTTCACGCCCTGCCCGCGGCGAAATTGAGGTCAATCAGATCCTGATCCGCAAGGCGGAGGACGCCAGCAAAAACGACGAGAAAAAAATGCGCGCAGACAGCGCCTACAATGCCTTGGTAGCCGGGGAAAAGTGGGAAAACGTTTGCCAAACGTACTCCGAAGACAAAACAACCGCTGCTAAAGGTGGCTATATCGGATTTTTTGGCATCAACCGATACCAGCGTTCCTTTGAAGATGCCGCCTTCAGCCTCAGCGCTGACGGGGAATTCTCCAAACCCGTCGAAACGAGCATCGGCTGGCACATTATCCAGCGCAAAAGTCACCGCCCGATTGGCACGTTTGACCAACTGAAACGTGCCCTCACGGAGCGTGTAAAACGGGACTCCCGGAGCGAAATCGCCAAACAGGCTATTATCAGCCGAATCAAAAAAGAAGGCGATTTTGTAGAATATCCCAAGGCACGCATGGACTGGACGGAAAAACAGGTGGATACGATTTTTCATACCTTCAGGTGGAAACCTGACCCAACCAAGCCGCAGGATGTACTGTTCCGCTACGGCAAAGACAAATCCTACACCGTAGCCGATTTTGAAGATTATTGCCAACGTGCTGGCCGCGACCGGATGCGTGGTGCAGGTTATCCCGTGTTGGAAACCATCAACAAACTCTACAAAAGCTGGGGCGACGAAACCGCCATGTCGTTCGAAGAGAGCCAGTTAGAGAAAAAATACCCGGAGTTCAAATCGCTGATGCGCGAGTATGAAGAAGGCATTCTGCTCTTCGAAGCACTCAAACAAAACGTGTGGGATCGTGCCAACAACGATACTATCGGGCTTCTGAAGTATTACGAAGAAGAACTCAAAATGAAGTACCGTTGGAACGAACGCGCCCGCGTCACGTTCTACACGCTTAAAACCGACGACCCAAAAGTGCTGGCCAAAGTGCGCGACCTGGCAGCCAAAAAGCCCGCAGCGGCTGTGCTTAAGAAGTTCAACAAAAAAGGCAAGCCTGAGGTCGTTACAGTGATGGAAAAACTGTACGAAAAGGACAAAAACAAAGACCTCGGCTCTTTGTGGAAAGGTGGCGATATGACCATCCCTAAAACGGATGCCGGAACCAAAACCTCGTCGTTTTTGAAAATAGAAGAGATTGTTCCACCTACCACTAAGTTGCTTTCAGAAGCACGCGGCTATGCGGTGGCAGACTACCAGGACTATTTGGAGAAAAAATGGATTCAGGACCTCCGCAAAGAATATCCGGTCGTGATCAATGAGGGCGTACTAAAAACCTTGGTTAAGTAAGTTTTTAACTAAATTAGTATCTTTAGGGGTTTAGGAGCTTGAGGAACGAGCGATTGAAAATCAGCAATTGAATTTCAACCACTTCAAAGTCCTCAGGCACCTAAACCTCTCTTTTTTTAGCCCCAGTTTAGTGCCTCATTCGGCGCATTCAGGAAGGGCGAGTAATTTCTCCCTTAAAAAACATTCTGCTTTATCTACATTTGCCCCATGTCTGACATTGTATTCTCTCTCATTCAAGAAGAACTCGACCGCCAACGCCGTGGCGTAGAACTCATAGCTTCCGAAAATTTCACCAGCCAGGCCGTGATTGATGCCATGGGCAGTTGCCTAACCAATAAATACGCGGAAGGCTACCCCGGTAAACGTTACTACGGGGGCTGCGAAGTGGTGGATAAAGTAGAAACCCTCGCCATTGATCGCCTTAAGGAACTTTTTGGTGCCGCCTGGGCCAATGTGCAACCCCACTCCGGCGCACAGGCCAATGCGGCGGTTTTCCTCGCCTGCTTGCAGCCTGGTGATAAAATTCTGGGCTTTGATCTGGCCCATGGAGGTCACCTATCGCACGGCTCTCCGGTGAATTATTCCGGAAAAGTGTACAAACCTGCCTTTTATGGGGTGGAACCCGAGACAGGCCTGATTGACATGGATAAAGTGGCGGCCATTGCGCTGGCAGAGCAGCCAAAACTGATTATTTGTGGCGCATCGGCCTATGCACGCGACTGGGATTATGCCCGGTTCAGGCAAATTGCCGATTCCGTGGGTGCATTGCTTTTAGCCGATATTGCCCACCCTGCCGGTCTTATTGCGGCTAAATTGTTGAACGATCCCGTCCCCCATTGCCACATCGTGACCAGTACAACGCACAAAACTTTGCGTGGGCCGCGTGGAGGCATTATTTTAATGGGTAAAAATTTCGATAACCCCTGGGGCCGGACGACCAAAAAAGGCGACCTCATTCAAATGTCTAGCATTTTGGATAGTGGCGTTTTCCCTGGAATGCAGGGCGGGCCTTTGGAGCATGTCATTGCCGCCAAAGCAGTTGCTTTTGGCGAAGCCTTGCAGCCTAGTTATCGAACTTACTGCCAGCAAGTGGTGAAGAACGCCCAGGCGATGGCGAACGAATTCGTCGCGCGGGGCTACGATATTATTTCTGGCGGTACGGATAACCACCTGATGCTCCTTGATTTACGCAAAAAAGGCGTCACGGGAAAAGCTGCCGATCACGCATTGGGCGAAGCCGATATCACTGTGAATAAAAACATGATTCCCTTCGACCCACAGCCACCGATGACCACTTCGGGGATTCGTGTTGGCACCGCAGCCATTACCACAAGAGGTTTTAAAGAAGACGATTGCCGACAAGTGGTGGAATGGATGGACGAGGTCATCACCCATGCCAGCGATGCGGGCGTTCAGGCCAAAGTTCGCGGTGCCGTGAATACATTTATGAAAAGATTTCCCCTCTACGAAAAATAACCTCAAACAACACTAACAACCAACTGCACAACCAACCATGGCTGATACAAAAGCAAACCTGCTCTATGTGGAAGACGACGAAAGCCTCAGCTTCGTCACCCGCGACAACCTTGAACTCAATGGCTACCACGTCACTTACTGCGCGGATGGTAAACAGGCAATGGACATCATCCAAGCGGGTCAAAAATTCGACCTTTGTATTCTGGATGTGATGCTTCCAGAAGTGGATGGATTTACCATCGCGGAAGAAATTCGCTCCATTGACGACCATGTGCCGATTATTTTTCTGACGGCCAAAAGCATGAAGCAGGACAAAATCCATGGCCTCACCATTGGTGCCGACGATTACATGACCAAGCCCTTCAGCATTGAAGAGTTGCTGTTGAAAATTGATATTTTTTTGCGCCGCACCAAGTATTCCGTCATTCTCAAGCCCGGCAAACCGGTCAGCATCGGCAACTACGCTTTTGATTATAAAAACCTGAGCCTCATCACCGAAGGCTATTCCGAGACGCTTACGCAAAAAGAAGCTGATCTGCTCAAGCTCCTCAACGAACATCGCAACCAGGTGGTTAAACGTTCCTTTATCCTGATTACCATTTGGGGCAAAGACGATTATTTCCTGGGCCGAAGCCTCGATGTTTTTATTTCCCGTCTGCGCAAATATTTGAGTCTGGACGACCGCATTAAAGTAGAAAACATCCATGGGGTGGGGTTTAAATTCAGGGTGGACGATTAGATTAATGTGGTCAATGTGGTCAATGTGGTCAATGGGGGGAATGTGGGGAATGTGCGGGAATGGGGGGAATGGGGGGGAATGTGGTTAATGGGGGGAATGTGGTCAATGTGGGGAATGGGGGGAATGTGCGGGAATGTGCGGGAATGTGGTCAATGGGGGGTAGGGCTTGGTACTTATTTGAAATTAAATCGGGAGGACTCATGATTCAGAATCACCTCCAGCCATATTTTGCAACCACATACCGATTCAAATACAGGCTGTCTTCATGCCTTTGGAAGGGGGAGTTTCATTGCCCTCTTGGTGTTTGTTGTACCTTGTATTCTGGTCCTTCGTTACCGAACTGAGCTGGAGGCCCGGATTTCAGGTCTCAGCGAAATGCCTGTTTTTCAACAACTTACTACTGATTTTAGAACCGGAGCTGAAATCGCTGGCGCGACTTTTGCTGCTGAACTGCGTGCGTTTTACGCAGACTCAACCCGTGCGGCCCGGCTCGAAATACTTCCCACACGAAAAAACAGCTACTGGCGACGGGAACGCGTAGAAGCAGATTTGCGGGCCAAATTGGGCCGCAGGTTTCAATCCAACGCCCTTCGTTACCTCGACTACGTGGAAAAATACCGGGATTTTGCCGAACTTGAAATGCGGAGAAGCAAAATTCCCGCGTCCATTACACTGGCTCAAGGCATTTTAGAAACCAATGCTGGGAAAAGCGTCCTGGCTACCAAAGGCAACAACCACTTCGGGATCAAGTGTCGCGCGCGACCCGGTTTTCGCCGCGACGGGGTTATTGACGACAACGATTTTAGCGCCCACTCCCTGGCGGTGGATTGTATGCAAATGCACGATGACTACGCCTGGGACCGATTTGAGGTCTATCCTTCCGCACGGGAGAGTTTCCGCCGGCACTCTCTCTTGCTTCAAGATCGCCGATACGGCTGGATGCTGCGCGAATATGAAGTGGGTGGAATATACCCAATCAAAAAGCAGATTTTTGGGCACGACCGGGTGCCTTATTACGCCGCCTGGTGCGTAGGACTCAAACAATCTGGCTATGCCACCGCGCGACTTTATGCGGAGAAATTGACACTCATCATCGAAACTTACCAACTTTGGAAGATTGATTATGAGGTAGTTGCGTCCATTCAATAGGATTTTTCAATTTGACATCACATATTCATTTTCCCTTCACTTTTTCAATCATCTACACATGAAAAATTTTTTCGAATTCTTCGGTTTCCTCTCCACTGCCTGCATCTCTGCAGCCTTGATTTTTATCGTCATTGGTGGAAAAAAGGACAGTTTCGGCAGCAGCTCAAAGGGCGGTTTTTTGTCAGAAATTGGCGCTGATGCCGACATTGAGGACGCGCCACGTTCTATTTCAGACCGCCCCATGCGCTCCAATTCGAGCAGTTCCAGCAAGCGCGAAATTTCTACTCGAAAAGGCACCGAATCCACAGACCAACGCTCCGCCGATGAGCGCTTGAAATCTCTGTACAGCGACCAGGATTTCGTGACTGCCACCGCAAAACAGTGGAAATCAAGTGTCCGCGATGCCGCTGACGAGTACAATGTAAAACCACAAGTATTGCTCGCGCATGTCCTTGTGCAATCCTATCTAAGCGATTACACCCAAGCCCAACTGCAACGCGATGCCGCCCGCCATGCCGGAGAACGGGTTAAGCCTACCGCAACCGCTATCAAAGGCTACAAATACGGCTGGAGCATGCAAAAAATCATGAACGAGTATGATTTGCTTCGGTATTTCCCAGAAGAGGCCCCGACGGCAGCGGCTGCAGTGCCGAGTTTGCGTAAAACCGCTGAAAAGAAAATGGTCTCCAAGGGCATTGCCAAATCTTCCGCACCAGTTGCTAAAAATAACCCGGTTGAAGAAGGTTTTAAAAGTATGGTATCCAAGGAATACGGTTTTGCCTCCTGGGCGGGGCTGCAAAAATTGGCCGACCCGGACACGAAATCAGAAGCTGCTCGCCGGGTGAAGTCCTTGATGATGGGATCAAGAGTACGCTGAGTTGTTCTGAGTTGAAAGGGGGGATTGTAAGGGGTATTTTGGCCAGATGGCCAATGTCATAGACTTAAGCATTTTAATAACCACAGAGTGGTTGAACGTGAAGCCCCCGATGCAATCGGGGCTATTCATATTCATGAGTAACCCCAAATTTTGTAATAATGCCAAAACGGGATTTCGTGCGTAGAAGTGACACTTTTTAAAAAAGTGTCACTTCTCTAAATTCGATTTAATTGCTACAGGACGAAACTTTTTTAGCGGGCTGTCCCTCCATTTATCGAGCAAAAGCAACTAAAAACCATAACGATTTCTCCGTATTTACCTTGTTACAAAATTCGGGCAACTCATGTAAGTCTAGGAGAATGGCTATTCTGCGCCGTAAACGGCGCACTTCCCGACGGCCTGAAGGCCATACCACCGCTGCCATGGGCGTTTTACTCCCCAATTTTCAACCAAAAAGAACCGCCATGACGCTCCACCCCCTGGGTGTTGGGGTGCTCCCAGATATTGGCAATGATGGTACTGAGCGCGGTATCTTCAGAGATAAAATAGGCTGGAAAAATACTTTGATAGCGCGCAGGATTTGCCAGGAGCGCAATGGCCAGTCCGTATTGTTCGGAGTAAAACCGGTCGCACATGAACTGCGGGTAATCGTAGGGCAGGTAGATGTCGTGGATATGCACGATTACCCCGGGTTTTAGTGCTGGTAAAGTTTCCAGGAAAAAAACCGTGGCATCCGAATTGGGCAACATCCGGTGGGAGTTGTCAATAAACAGGATATCACCAGCTTCCAGTTCGGCGAGCCAACGCGTATCCACATCCTCAAATGGTTTGCGGACAATTTCGTGGGCCAGTCCATCAATTTCGGCGCGTGGGTACGGATCAATGGAGGTAATTTTGGTAGAAAGTCCATGATCTTTCACCGCTTTATGGGCCACTTTGGTGGAGTTGCCGGAGCCTACTTCCACGTATCTGCGGGGTTTGGTTTCGGCGATGATGGTGTACAATGCCATGATGTCCAGTCCCGGCAAAAAGTTGTTGTTCCAGCCCGGCTGAGATGCGTCTTTTTCGTCGGCCAGTTTTTGGATGGTCTGAAGCTGAGGGGCAAACTGATTGATTTTACCCAGCCAAAACTGGTACATACCTCTTTGACAATCAATGATTTCCAGCAATTTTTCATGTGCAGGAAGCCCATGACCGTACCGCGGTTTTAGGTCAACCTTATACTCGAGAAAGAGGGTTTGGAACCGTGGGGAAAGAAACCTGAAAAGGGATTTAAGCATGAGTGGAATGGCATTTTTTTCGCGCCAAAGGTAACTTTACTTGTGGCCCAATCAAGCCTTGCTCCGCAACAAGTGTTCTGCATATTGCTTCATGGCTTCGATATCTTCAGGACTAAATTCCCCAGAAAAATCCACCAACCCATCCGTCAATTGCCACAGGGTAAAACCATTGATGACTTCACCCGCCGGGCTGCGATGCCAGTGCCGGCCTCCGTTGGGGGTGATTTCCACAAAATGCGTGTCGGAATTCCCCATTTTATTGCTCCAACTGCGCTTTTGCTGCTGCGATTGTTTGGGCGTTTGAGTGGGTTGAAAGGTGATAGGATAATCTTTTACGACGACCGTGCCGGTAATCATGTCGTGCAGACATTGATTTTGTGCATTAAAAAACATCAGCAAATAACCAATTAACATGGTAAAAAGGTTCAGGAAATTGGCGAAAAAACGGCCTGTTGCAGTGCCAAAATCAATTTGTCGGCCTTGAACACTCACGACGCGCAGGCCTAAAGCGCGTTTGCCTATGGTCGCGCCACTGCTGCTGGACTCCTGAAGTGCATAATAGAGCCATGGAAAAACGATGGGGATGATAAGAGACGGGATAATTACAAGCGCAAGGTCAATGAGCCGAGCAAGCACCCGTTCGACAAAAGAGGCATAAACGAGTGGTTGTGTGGTGTCGGTGTAGGGTTGGTTAAGAATCGTCATAGCTTTTCTGTTTAATTCAGGGCGAAAGGTTGGGAATTATGGCGTTCAACCCCAACCTTTTTCGATGAACAGCCCGTCTTGATGGAAAATTCGGGACGACAATCGTACCAAGACAAATTTCAATCCCGTAATTTGCAGTCATAAACTATGATTCAGGGCATAAACATGTAACTGTGGCTTTTTTCGGCAAAAAAAACTATTCGGATCAGGAGCTTGTCGTGGCATGTGCTGCCAACGACCGCCGTGCCCAAGAGGCGCTGTACCGCCGTTTTTTTCCGGAAATGCTGCGTATGGTGCGCCGTTATACCCGAGATGAAGACACCGCTATTGAAGTGACGAACAACGGGATGCTGCGGGTTTTCAAAAAAATTCACACTTTCGCGTTCAAAGGAAGTCTGGAAGGTTGGATGCGGCGGCTCGTTTACCACTGCATGGCCGATTATTACCGCGAAAATGCCCGTTATCTGCACTTTTTAGTGCTGGAAGATCACGACCAAAGTGTTCCTGAACGTGGCCACGAGTCCTTTTACGAAGAAGATATCCTGAAAGCCGTACGGACCTTGCCACCCACCTCGCAGGAGGTGTTCCGCTTGTACGCAATCGAAGGGTACAGCCACTCCGAAATATCTGAAACCATGCAAATTAGTGAGGGCACCTCAAAATGGCACCTCAGCACAGCCCGGCAAAAATTAAGAGTCATACTGGAAAAAGAATTTCATTTCTCCGCTTCGGCGATCAAATAGTGAGTTGACAAAAAACCATTCCATCCATTCTAGAATTGCTCGCCAACCAGAAGAAGTGCGGGCGCGTAACACGAACAAAACTCAGCGTACTTTTAATCATCATGGATAACAAAACTACGGATAAAGGTTGGGCAGCAATGCGGCAATTATTGGACCGTGAAATGCCCGAAAAGCATACCCATCGCCTAATCGTTTGGTGGTGGCTTGGCTTATTGTTGCTCCCGGCAGCTGGGCTGGGTGTCTGGTATTGGAGCAACAAAGCGGCGGTGCCATCGGAACCGCAGGTTATTGCACTCGTTTCTGACGCTCCTGTCAGCAATTTGGACGCGCAAATCCGTCAAAATGCGCTGGATGTGCCGCAAAATGAACCCCGCGCCAATTCAAATTTTTCAAATAAAACCTTTCAAAGCCCCCCAAAAAACCAAAAAGAACCCAGCACCGTCCTGAAAAAAGCCGGCTCGGTTGATAAAAAAGCCAATGCTCCAAGCATTGCCGCTTTAAGCGTTTTGGAGGATCAAAACCCAGATGAAAACACTTTGATTCCTTTGAATGAGCAGCCGGCAATTTTAACGGAAGTTGAACCTTCTGAAATCCCTCAGATTGCACTTAGTCTGATTTCCGTCAATGCTCAAACAATTGACTATGAATCAGTTAAAACCCCAAACACTCCCCCCATTCCCGCAGAACGTTTTCCAAAAATCAAACCAAAAATACCTGAAAAAACCTGGGCAGTTGGTGCTACTTCGGCTATTTCAACCGAGCGATACAATAGCATCAATGAATTTTCTACCGGACTGAATGTGGACTGGAAATTTGCACGCAAGTGGGGCGTTCGCTCTGGTTTATTTTACAGCATCCATACGCCACAGGTAAAAGACCGCCCTGTAGCCACCGTGAACTCCGCAGATTATACCTCCAACGTAGATGGCAATGTGATTGTCGTGAACGCAAACACGGGTGCCGAAGTCCTCAATAGCCCCGGACACAGCTTTTACAATGACTCCCTGTCAGGTAATATTTTGATCCCCGTGAGCCGGTTGCAGCGCCTGGAAATCCCCCTTACTGTTTTTTGGCAGCCAAGTCGGGCCATGAAGCTTATTGGCGGTATCTCCATCGCACGTACCCTTAGCGCGAAAGCAGATCATCAGAATTACGCCGGGGAATACATTTTGAGACTAAATGACAAGGCTGCAACGGACGATGCCAGTAGATTGAGTTCCAATGAATTCAGTAGATGGAATGCTGCTGCGATGCTGGGCGCGGGTTTCGCCATAGGGGATAGTTTTGAAGTCGGGCTTACCGCAAGAATGCCCTTCAGCAATTTCAAGTCTATTCTTACCCACAGCTCTGACAATTTAGCGATACCCAATAATGGATTTAGTACAAACACCGGGAAAGTCAAAAACACCCCTACTTTTTCACTTTACGGTACCTTGTTTTTTTAACTCCTGTTGATTTCAAACCCAAGATCCAGATATTCAAATCCGCTCAATTTGTATGAAGCAACCGGACCAAAAGCAGGTCGCCCCGAATTTTCGGTGGCGGCCTGTCTTGTTTTGTCGCTACTTTAGCCCCGAAATCGAAACAGCATGACATCCAAGCCAATATCCCCCATCGTTACACCCGTCGAGGTTCCGCCGAGCGAGATAAATTTTACGGAAGCCAGTGTTAGCCTCCGATATGATGATGTTTTTCAGTGGGTTCGCCCCAATGAAGTGACCGATGTACGCTGGAGTGAAGGAGCCTACGAATTTACTTGCCAAAACGGCGTTGCCCTTCGCGTATCCGTGTTGACTGCGGGTATATTCCGGATCCGGTATTCGCCCGACGGCGTTTTTCAGCCAGATTTTTCATACGCGCTGGATCCTGATTTTGAGCCCGATAAAGTAACCGTGCGGCTGGAAGAGCGCGACGGCGAATATCTGCTTGATTCTGGAGCCTTGCAGGTGGTGGTATCCAAATCCGATTTAAAACTCAAATTTTACGATCAGGACGACCGAACCCTCTGCGAAGACGAGGCCGGATTTTCTGCCAAAAGAACCATTCTGAAAGGTTGGTGCAAACTCCAAATGGAGAAAAAGTGCCACAAAAAAGAGGTGTTTTTTGGACTGGGCGATAAAGCTTGCGGTACCAACCTCGCAGGCAAAAAATTTGAAAACTGGTGTTCCGACTCCTATGCCTTTGGCCGAAAAACGGATCCGCTTTACCGCGCCGTTCCATTCTATTACGCACTCAATCAAGGAATTGCGTATGGAATTTTCTTTGACAACAGCTTTCGGACAAACTTTGATTTTGACACCCAAGAGACCGGCACCACGCTTTTTTCTGCCGACGGCGGTGAATTAAACTACTACTTCCTGAACGGCCCCAGCCTCTCTGAAGTAGCGCGGAGTTACGCGCGACTGACGGGAACCCACGCATTGCCCCCTATTTGGGCTTTGGGCTACCATCAGTGCCGCTGGAGCTACCATCCCGACAGTCATGTGCGCGAAATCGCCGCCGAATTCAGGGACCGGAAAATACCCTGCGACGCGATTTACCTCGATATAGATTACATGGACGGGTATCGGTGTTTTACCTGGGACAAAAAATCGTTTCCCAACCCGAAACTTTTGGTGGATGATTTGCGGGAAATGGGTTTTCAAACCGTCACCATGATTGATCCGGGCATCAAAGAAGACCCTGGTTATGCGGTGTACCGGGAAGGTTTGGAACAAAATATGTTTTTGCGCACGGTGGATGGTTTGGTGGCAAAAGCCCCGGTTTGGCCTGGTTTCTGCGCGTTTCCAGACTATACCCACCCGGATGTGCGCGCCTGGTGGGGAAATCTATACACAAGTCTATACAACGATATTGGCGTTGCGGGTTTTTGGAACGATATGAACGAGCCTGCGGTGTTTCACGTCCACCACAAAACTTTGCCCGACGATGTGATGCACCACCACGAGGGCTACCCTTGCAGCCACCGGAAGGCGCATAATATTTACGGGCAGCAGATGAACCGCGCTTCCTGGGAGGGTTTTCGAGTTTTAAAACCTGAAAAGCGTCCTTTCTTGCTCAGTCGGGCGTCGTTCAGTGGCGGCCAGCGTTTTTCGGCCATTTGGACGGGCGATAATTGCTCTGACTGGGAACACTTGCAAATCGCCAATATTCAGTGTCAGCGGCTGGCTGTTTCGGGGTTTTCGTTTTGTGGAACAGACATCGGTGGCTTTGCGGGCAATGCAGAAGGTGAACTTTTTGTGCGTTGGCTCCAGTTGGGTGTTTTTCATCCGCTCATGCGGGTACACAGCATTGGCAAACACGCCGCCGGGGATGCGATGCCTGCCGAAGAAGCCGAATTGATTGATCCGGCTTTGCATGTTGCGGATCAGGAACCTTGGTCTTTTGGCGAAAAATGGACCGATTTGGCGAAAAAAGCCATTGAATTGCGCTATTGTCTGCTACCTTGTTTGTACTCAGCCATGTGGCTGCACACGCTGGATGGTTCGCCGGTACTGCGGCATTTGGCCTTTGACGATGCGCAGGATCCCAAACTTTGGGACGTAGAGCGCGATTTTTTGTTTGGTGAACACTTGTTGGTTAGTCCGGTGGTGCAGTCCAAGGTGCAGCGGCAGGGGGTTTATTTGCCCAAGGGGAATTGGTATTATTTCTGGACGGGGCAATTGGGGAATGGAGAAGTTTTTGTGAACGTAATGCCCGACCAGATTCCGTTCTTTGTGCGGGAAGGTGCGGTGTTGCCCGTGTACCCAATTCGCCAACATGTGGGCGAAGCAATTGACGAGCTTACTTTGTATGTTTATTACAAAAATGGATTGGAAACCAGTCACTTATACGAAGATTCCGGGGAAGGTTATGGACATCAATCGGGGGATTTTAGTCTGAAAATTTTGGAAACAGAGGGCAAAAACGGCTCTTTTTCCCTGCGCCAACGAAAAGAAGGCAGTTTCCTTCCGGACTATGACAAGGTGAAAATTTACCTCGTGGGTTACCCGACTTACGTCAAAAAATGCACTGTGGACGGGACGGATTATCCGATCAAAGAAATTAAACTTCGGGACCGCTCGCTGTACACCTTGAGCTTGGAACCGGGTTTTGAACGAGTGGAATGGAACGATTGATTCGATTGGAACGATTGGAACGATTGATTCGATTGCACTAAAGCCATACAAGACCACCTTGTATTAAATAGAATCAAATCAAATTTATCATAGTTAAAAACGCTTTTTCTTATGAAACACTTCTTCTTTTTCATCTTTTTTATTGGCCAAATTACCTGGGCAAGCGGCCAAACGTCCCAACTCCTGGGCGATATTCACAAGCCCTCGCTCAATCCTTTTGAAAATTTAGGCGGGCCATTTTATTCCGTTCACGGCAAAGTGCTTTTTTTCGGGCTTACGTATGAGCAAGGCTATGGTTTGTGGACCTACGATGGATCTGATCGCGCAACTTACATTAGTAACTATGGCAGCACAAGTACAAATCCCGCAGAAACTGATGACGGGTTCTATTTTATATCTTCTTACGATGTTTCGAAGTATTGGTTGTTCAAACATGGAGGAGACCCAGGCGTGACCATAAGTTTAGACGATATCAAGGCCAGTTCGCCCAATAACATTCCAAGTATTGCCTCCTTAAATGGCAAGGTACTCTACCCAAATTGGGAATCAACTACCGGTTATGAACTTTGGATGGCAGACGACAGTCCTGAAAGCGCTCATTTGCTCAAGGATGCAACCCCAGGAACGGGCAGCACGCATCCGATGGAATTGACCAAGGCGGTTGATCTGGTATATTTTCGCGGAGGATCAACGGGGCGTGAATTGTGGCGCACTGATGGCACAGAAGCGGGTACGTTTATGGTTTTTCAAATTATGGGCACCAGTCAAGTCATACAACCTAAGTCATTAAAAGCCTTGGGGAACAATGCTTATTTCCTGGTTCGGAATAATTTTGGTGAAACCGAATTTTGGACCAGCGATGGCACAACGGCTGGAACCTCAAAAGCAGCAGACGTGCCCGCAACCACCCAACAATTCAGTTTCGAAGCATTTTTCTTAGGCGAGGAATATATCTACCTCGCGAATAATGCTCAAAATCAAGGCTCTGAATGGGTCGCCATAGACGTAAACACCGCTGGGACCGAGCGTTTATTTGACGTTACAAGCAGTGATGATTACTTTCTCATAAATAATGGAAACACGGGTAGATCTATCTTAAACGGGGAGTTTTTCTTTTTTTATTTGAACAAGACCACTCAAGAACATGAATTGTGGAAAAGTGATGGCACCGCCTTCGGAACTCAAAAAATTGTATCGCTGGAGGGTTCTCCACTTGCGGCAGCATCCACGAAACAGGTGTTTTTCTTCTTTATTCGAAAACAAGCGAACATAGAACTTTGGAAAAGCGATGGGAGTATTGCTGGCACGCTATTAGCCAAGGACTTAGGTTTCAGTGAATTTGCGTTCACTAACACTACTTGTGCATCCACTGACTCCACTGTATTTTTTAAAAGCCCATTCTCAGGCCCTGGCGCACCCGATTTCCCCTATCGCAGCGATGGTACGGAACAAGGCACCTATACCGTAATGGGCGCACCCGCATCACATTTGGCCAGTTCAAACCCTGTTGGATTTGTATCTGGCCCGGATGAGGTGGTTTTTTTTCGCGCTAATAACCTTACCTATAGCGGTGTGTGGCACACCGAGCCTTCAGCTCCTTATTCGATCTCTCGGCTGGACACCACATCCCAAGATCTATATCTGGATGTAGCCACTCCTATGTCGCTTGGCGATAAGGTTCTATGGTTTTCAAACGCATACACCTTGCGTGTGACAGACGCAAGTGGTATCATAAATGAAATCCAACTCCCTGTTAACTTTACATATGATTGGGATTACGGGCCTGGAGGCTCGGTCTATTTTATAGCCAATAACGGCAAAAGCCTTTGGCGCACGGACGGTACTCCTGGAGGCACCTTCGAAGTTTTTGCCGCATCTGCAAATAGCCAACTGTATGGCTTAAAGGCTTCAGGAGACAGCCTGTATTTTATCGAGCGATTTACCGTGCCGAACCAGCCGAACATTCATTTATGGTCAAGTGATGGCACCACCATTGGCACTCAAATTAGTGGAATCATTCAAAGTGGCTCCAGCGTTTTCCTGCAATCCGTTGAAAATCGCCTTGCTTACAGTACCGCATCTTTCAATCCCTATGCACGCACCCTGCATGTCCGCGGATTTGATTCGGTATATTTTCCTGAGTTGTATTCCGATGATTTTAATGGTTTATCTATCACAGAAGATCAATTGTTCGTGTTAGGGCCTCGTTTTTATAGCCCAACGGATAGTTTCCATTATTCTCTATGGACGGCAGAAAATGGGCAGCCAAACTTACTGCGAAAATTCAAGTCCATCGTGGGGGATCAATATTTTGAACCTCAGCCGCAAAGCCGTTTGCATCGCTTGGGGAATTCAGTGCTTTTTGGGGCCGGATTGACTGAAAACAATGTTGAACTTTGGATCAGTGATGGCACCCCAAGCGGTACAGCAGAGGTTCGAGATCTGC
>CAZKBH010000001.1:0-8740 GCA_964550795.1 uncultured Saprospiraceae bacterium | reverse complement strand
AATCCTGACAATTTTGTGCGCTACAACGATCAACTTTGGCTTTTTACCGCCAACGACGGCTCGGAAGTTTCCTGGTGGGCCACCAATGGCACTTCCTCCGGCACTTTCAAAGTTGCGTCCCTCGCTACTGTGAAGGATTATTTTGTGCCAAGTGTCAGTGATGCCTACCTGAGCGGAAATCGGCTCTTTTTTTCCATGAATGATGGCATTGTTGGTCAAGAGCCTTGGATAATGGTCTTGGAAGATTCTTTGGTGGTGAGTACGCTTACCCCACTGGCAGAAGCAAACGAACTGAGTATCTGGCCCAATCCGGCGAAAGATATGGTCCACCTGCAGGCAGAAAACCTGTTTTGGTCAAAATTATCAACCTGAACGGGCAACCGGTGTATCAACAAAATAGGATGTTTCCAGCGCATGGGCAGCTTACCATTCAGCTTCCACAACAAAGCAAAGGGACTCATTTTATCCAAATTACTACTGAAACCGGCAAAATCTGGACTAAAAAGCTGATTATTGCGGAATAACCACACACCATGATATCCTGGCAAGATTTTGAAAAAGTAGAAATGCGGGTTGGCACCATCCTGGAAGCCAATGATTTCCCCGGTGCGCGAAACCCCGCGTATCAGTTGCGGATTGATTTTGGCGAGTTCGGGATCAAAAAAAGTTCTGCACAAATCACGGATTTGTATCAAACAACGGATTTAGTGGGTAAACAAGTGATCGCCGTGGTGAATTTTCCACCCAAACAGATTGCTACTTTTTTTTCCGAATGCCTGGTGCTCGGGCTGGTAGGAGACCAAAAACAAATCACCCTGCTTCATCCCGAACGTCCGGTACCGAACGGGCTCAGGGTTGCTTAATATTCAACTCGCTTCATCCACCTTTACACCTATTCCTCCTATGATTTCGCAGCTAAACTGGCAACGCATTTCGCTCCACATCCTTTTTTGGGCGGTGTATGTGCCGCTCAACGCAGTGCTTAACTGCATTTTGGGGCAACAAACCTTGGAAGAGGGATTCAGAGAAGCCCTCATCGGGGAAGCTTTTTCACTACCCGTCAAATTGCTGCTCACGTATTTTGTTTTTTACTACGTGATCCCGCTTTATCTGGACCGCAACAAGATTTGGAAACTCGTCGGCTTGCTCATTCTGGCCTTCGTGGTCGCCACGGTGATTTACAGGCTTGAAATGGCGTATATTTTTTACCCGATGTTTAGGCCGGGAGAAACATATAACTTTTTGAATCCCAAGGGTTTATTGCTCACAGAGTTTGACTTGTTCATCACGCTAGCGGCGGCGGTAACCATCAAAATGATTCGGGTTCATTACAAAAGCCTGGAGTTTGAGGCGGAGTTGATGCGCGAAAAACTGCAATCTGAATTGAGCTTTCTGCGGGCACAAACCACTCCCCATTTTTTGTTCAACACCCTCAACAACCTGTACGTACTGGCCCGGAAAAAAAGCGACAAAACGCCTGATGCAATCATGATGCTCTCCAAAATCATGCGTTTTGTATTGTACGAATGTCGCGCACCTAGGATTGCTATTTCTGACGAAGCGAAGGTGATTCAGGATTACATTGAACTGGAAAAACTGCGTTACAACACCCGCTTAACCATTGATTATCAGGAAAAAATGGATGACTCGCTCACGCCCATCGCGCCACTGTTGCTTTTGCCTTTTGTGGAAAACAGTTTCAAACACGGCGCCGGCGGTACCATCGGCGATGTGCAGATTTTTATCAAAATTGAGCTCAAAAACAAACAACTTTCCTACATCGTCAAAAACACCATCGAGGAGGACAAAGAAGTCGCCCCAACCATCAGTGGAAGCGGCAGCGGGATTGGACTGCGGAATGTAAAACGCCAGCTTGATCTGCTCTACCCCGACCAACACCAGCTCAAAACCACCCGTGAAAACGGCTTTTTTACAGCCGATTTGCAAATTGATTTGTCCGAATTCTAGCGCGAACGGGTTGCTTATCAATCGAAACAATCGAATCAATCGAATCAATCGAATCAATCGAATCAATCCTCATGATCGTAGTAACAGGCGCAGCAGGATTTATAGGCTCCTGCATGGTAAAAAGACTCAATGATGCGGGCTACACAGACGTGTTGGCCGTGGATGATTTTAGCCGCCCCGACAAAAACCGAAACCTGGAAGGCAAAAAACTTTGGGGACAAATGCACCGCATGAACTTCGTGCGCTGGCTCGAACGCAACCACACCGACGTGGATGCCGTAATCCATCTTGGTGCCCGGACGGATACCACCGAACAAAATGTAGAAATATTCAACGAGTTGAACCTGGAATATTCCCGCGCGCTTTGGATGATTTGTGCGGGATTTGAAATTCCCTTGCTGTATGCCAGCAGCGCGGCAACCTACGGTTTGGGGGAATTGGGTTACGACGACCGCCACGATCAGATTCCTCAACTGCGCCCGCTGAATCCTTATGGCCAAAGCAAACAGGATTTTGATGTCTGGGCTTTGGAAATGGCCGGGGCACCCAACCCCTCAATCCTAACCCCTCCCCACTGGGCTGGCTTCAAATTTTTCAATGTTTATGGCCCCAACGAGTACCACAAAGGGCGCATGGCATCCGTGATTCTCCACACGGCTCGGCAGATAAAACTGACCGGCGCGATGAAGTTGTTCCGCTCACATCGCCCTGATTATCAGGATGGTGCGCAAAGCCGGGATTTTATTTATGTGAAAGATGTGGTAGATGTGCTGCTCTATTTTTTGGAAAACAAACCCGCTTCCGGCATCTACAACCTCGGAACTGGTCAGGCAAGAACCTTCCTCGATTTGGCCAAGGGAACTTTCCAAAGTCAGGGCCTTGAGCCTGACATTTCGTTTGTAGATACCCCTGCGGACATTCGGGATACATACCAATATTTCACCCAAGCCGAAATGGGCAAATTACGCGCCGCAGGATACACCGAACCCTTCATCGGATTGGAAGAAGGTATTCAGGACTACGTGCAGCGGTATCTGAAAGAGGAAATTTTGTGGTAATTGAGACTAGACTTGTTGCGATGGAGGCGTTCGGGCGTAATGGCTACAAACAGGCCCCCACCGCAACAAGTTTTATTAATCTTCCTTCTTAAAACGATAGGAATACAGGTCCGATTCTCCTTCGTAGTAGCCATCCAGCGTAAGGTTGTTAATCGCACTTTGCAAGGATTGAACGGCCTCGCTCACATTGTTCACCCGCTTGCCATTGATGCTGGTAATGACAAACCCGGGCTGCATATTGGTTTCATACACCGGACTTCCACGCCGTACACTGCTGACTAACACCCCTTGCAAACGCAGTTTCCGCTGTTCTTCTCGGCTCAGATTTCGGAGCGCAAATCCCAGCTCGGGTTCAAGTTCATTGCCCTGTGCAAGAGCGATTTGTGTGGAATTATTCACGTCCTTGAGGGTGATGTTGGAGCGCAATTTTTTCCCTCCCCGCCAATAATCCACGTCCACTTTTTCGCCCGGACGAAAACGGCCCACGTACTCCTGTAACGCGGAGGTGCTACGGACGTTGGTGTTATTGATTCCAATGACCACATCTCCAGGCTTTAGCCCTGCGTCGGAAGCCGCGCCGTCGGTTGCGATGCGGTTAATAAGAACGCCTTCGGCATTCGGCAAACCCAGTTCGAGGGCGGTTTCGCTGTCCAGATCCTGGATACCAACCCCTAAATACGCCCGTTGAACCCTGCCAAATTCGCGCAAATCACGCACGATTTTTTTGACCAAATTAGAAGGCACTGCGAAAGAATATCCTTCATAACTTCCTGATTCTGTTATAATTGCGGTATTAACCCCAATCAATTCGCCGGCGGTATTCACCAAGGCCCCCCCGGAGTTTCCGGGATTTACCGCGGCATCTGTTTGGATAAACGATTCAATGCTGGCGGCACCAGAAAGGATGTTGATGTTGCGACCTTTTGCACTTACAATTCCCGCCGTGACAGTACTTTCCAGGTTAAAAGGATTGCCTACTGCGAGTACCCACTCGCCCACCCGAACCGAGTCGCTGTTTCCAAACACCACAAAAGACATTGATTTTTCTTCAATTTTTAGCAAGGCGATGTCCGTTGAAGGATCGGAGCCGACCAATTTTGCCTTATAGGTACGTTTGTCCGCGAGCGTCACTTTGATATCTGTACTTTTTTCCACCACATGGTGATTGGTTACGATATAACCATCCGGGGAAACCACTACGCCCGAACCCGAAGACCCGGTAAGTGCCCCACCACCCCAAATATTTCCGTTGGATTCAATGACCGCACGGATATTCACCACAGATGGCGTAGCAATTTCAGCAGCGACTATAAAATCGGTGGGCGCAGCGGAAAGAAAAGAGCTGTTGACTCGGTTGTCAAACAGTTTATCTACCAATCCGGTGAGGCGTGTTTCGCCTTCCTGATTGTCCCAGACCACCTTTTGTTGCTCGATAAAGCGGCTGTAGATAAATACCGAAAGCAGCGAACTGAGCACGCAGACGATGGAAAGCCCGAGATAATTTCTCATAGTAATGAATCAGTTTACTCGATGAACGATATGAACAGCTATTTGTTTGAAAACAAGGATGACTTGCTGTTAATTTTGGCCCATGAAATTTTGGAAATACCAAGGTACTGGCAATGATTTTGTCATGCTTGACCAGCGTGAATATACCTGGATTCACCGCAACGACACCGAAAGAATCGCGCGACTCTGCAATCGCCGGTTTGGCATCGGTGCGGACGGGCTAATCCTCCTTCAACCCCATGCCAATTTAGACTTCGAGATGATTTATTTCAACGCAGATGGCCGCGAGAGCAGTATGTGTGGAAATGGCGGTCGGTGCATTGCCGCGTTTGCCCAGCACTTGGGCGTGGTGCAAGGACAGTGCCAGTTTTGGGCCATAGATGGCGCACACGAAGCCATTATCACCCCAAAAAGTGCGGATGCGAGTTGGGTGGAGCTTAAAATGATGGATGTAAAAACTGTTGAAAAACAAGACAATGCCTTTGTTTTGAACACGGGTTCGCCCCATTACGTCCGCTTCGTGGACTCCCTTGAAAACCTGGATATGGTGGCGCAAGGAAGGGCTGTACGATACTCGGAGCTTTGGAGGACTAACGGAATCAACGTGAACCTGGTATCGCCATCGCCCTCTGGAAAAGGCTACGATATTCGTACCTACGAACGCGGCGTGGAAGACGAGACCCTCGCCTGTGGCACGGGCGTGACCGCCGCAGCCATTGCTTCGTTTGTCCAAAATGGCAGTGCATTGGGCGAGTATGAAATACCCCTGAAGGCTTTGGGTGGCGATCTTGCTGTGCGTTTTGAAGCTAAAGCAGGCGGCGAGTTTAGCAATGTTTGGCTTTGCGGCCCTGCGGAGCGGGTTTTTGAAGGAAAAATCGAAACAATCTTGTGAAATATATGACCATGAAAAAACACTTTATACTCCTGATTTTCAGCTTTTTAAGTGCGGTTTCTTTCGCCCAAACGGATAGTTTACCAAGCCCGAAACCGCTTGCGAAACCCGAAGCAATTTCAGAAGCGCGGCAGGCATTGCTCGCTTCATTTTTAGAGAATGACCCTGCCGGAACGGGCCTTTGGATGGATTCTTTGAGTCGGCTGGAAAATGAAATATTTGCCGGGCTAATCTGGGACGAACGCTGGCTGCTTTACTATTGGACGGAATCGTACGGGACGCTTCTGGAGGAGGTCAGCGTTTTTGATGAAAATCAACGCGCGCTACAATCCTGGAAAACGCAGCCCGCAGCAGACAGCCTCTTTGAATGGGTGGATTATTCGCTGAACGAACGGCGTTTTGAGATTTTTAGCAGCATCCGGAGTGCATTTTTAAACGAGGAGGAAAAAGTCTTTACCACTTTGTTGTTGGAATACCTATTGCGGCTAAACCACGAGGAAGAAGAATGGGCCGAACGCTTGCAGTCCTTTGAAAAACTGTACCCCTCGTCTCGATTTTTGGGCTTTGTGCGCAGTATCAAACCCAAAATCCTGAAGCCTTCCAACAGTGCTTTTAGTGTATCTGCGGGGCTATTGGTGGGTAGCTGGAACGGCAATATTGAACGAACGGTGGCAAATCCTTATGCGTTCAGTTTTGATATAGCTTATTGGATAAAACGCTGGAGTTTGTCCTTCGACTTTGCCGTGGGCGCGCCTAAAATCACCCGCGATTTGGTTGAGGATGGTGAAGTTTGGCCTGAAAAAGACCCCACGAATTTCCTCCTGACTGGCTTAAATGTCGGGTATGATATCGTAAATTCCTCCAAAATCCGCATTTTCCCCAGCGTTGGCGGGGGCCTTGGATTACTCCGCCCCCCTACCCCGGGCGAAGACGAAGACCCCTTGCCAGACTATTACCGCAATTTCAATTTTTTAGAATTTCATCTCTCGGCAGCCATTACCGCGGACATCAAACTTTTTTCCAAAAACTACCGGGATTGGGATATGCCCAAGGGTTCATACCACGGAATGAGGTTGAAATTTGGCTGGAATGGCCTCAATTTTGGTCAAAAAAACGAAGCCTTGCGCGGCCAAATGTTCTATTTTGCGGTACACTATAATTTGTTCGCAGTTGTGAGTCAACATTAATTTCGGCACTTCCAACTGCATTTATGTTCCGAAAAACCTCGGAGAGGTCCAACGTTTGTGCCAATGTCCGCAATGCCCTTAATAAATGCTCATCCCCCATTTCGCCGGAGGCTACGGCGCGAAAAAAATGACAAATTTCGACTGGTTATCCGATTTAAAACCGCTTTTCGCAGCCCAGGAATCCTGGCTGGACGGCAGCTACCAAAAGCCTCATCTCGCACAGCTCAAAGGCTTGCAAGAAACACCTTTTACCATCGCCTGTGGGGCGGGGTTGCTGGCTGAGCATATTCGTCGGTTCAAGTTTACCCCCGGCATCATCCAACGTTTGGGGCAGGTAACTGATCCCAAGGGCCGTTCCGTTTTTCAGGAAAGTTTTCTCAACCACCTCCAGCGACTGCGACTGCGGACGCACATCAATGCCGCCCCGGAAGGCACCTTGATCCTGTCCGACGAACCCATCTTGACCATTCAAGGCCCCTTTCTTCAATTGAGACTTTTGGAATCTGCCATCCGATTATTGGTCTGGGAATCAAGCATTTGGGCCACCCAAGCAGCGATGGAACAACGGGCGCTCGGTCATTTTTCGGAGGAAGAAACGCCTGCGCCCCCAGCTTTTCCTTTCAACCCAAAAGGTTGGAAAATGCGGGCGGTTTACATTGGCGGGGGTAATCTGGAAAATCCTGAATGGAAAAATCCAGTAGGCGAAACCAAACAAATTTCGCCGGAAGTTTGGCCCGGATTGCATAAAAACGAACACAGCGCCGGACATGGTCTGGTGCAAATCCGCCGACTATTTAAAGGGGAACACCCGCTTGGAGATGTATGGCTGACAGCGGTACAAGATGCCCAAGCGAGCGTGAGCCACACGCATATCCAGTTTTTGGATCAAAAATCCGGAACTCCAACTACCGTCCAGATGTCGCGCTTTCAAAATCTGATGCAACCGGTTTTGGTCAAGGGACATCCCGCGCTCATTTCGACCAGTCTGGATTATTTGCGGCAGCGAACCTGGAAACAGTTGGATGCTTTTCAGCAGGTGGATTTGGAACAGTATCCGAGGGGTTGGTTTTCGGAGTAACACTTATTGCAGCGCCGCTTTATAGGTTTTCAGACACCTTTCCCGCGCAAACTTGTGCTCTACCATCGGCATTGGGTACTTCGGCGTTCCGAATTCCGGCACCCATTTGCGGATGTATTTGTATTCCGAATCGAATTTTTTGGTCTGTTCTGTGGGGTTAAAAATCCGAAAATACGGCGCAGCGTCGGTGCCGCAACCTGCCGCCCATTGCCAGCCACCGGAATTACTGGCCAGATCAAAATCCAACAATTTTTCGGCAAAGTAGGCCTCGCCCAAACGCCAATTCAGCAGCAAATGCTTGGTGAAAAAACTGGCCACAATCATGCGGACCCGGTTGTGCATATAGCCTGTAGCGTTCAGTTCGCGCATGCCAGCATCTACAATCGGATAACCCGTGAGGCCGCTTTTCCACTTGTCCAAATCTTCGGGCGAATCGCGCCATTCAATCAAATCGTACTGAGGCCGGAATGGGCCATTGACCACATGGGGGAAATTACCCATGATTTGGCTGTAGAAATCCCGCCAGATTAGTTCGTTCAGATACGTCGTGTTGAGACGCTGCGCATTCCGGGCTTTTTCGCGGATGCTGATGGTACCAAACCGGAAGTGAACGCCTAACCTTGAGGTGCCTGCCAAACTCGGGATGTCGCGGGTTTTGTCGTAGTTGCGAATGATACTGCGGGCGACACTGGTGGGTGGAAATTCGATGCCGGAGGGGGCGAAACCGAGGGTGGAGAGGGTGACGGTGGACGGGAGACGGTGGACGGTGGACGGTGGACGGGACAAAGAGGGAGGGGGGGGGGGGGGGCCCCAGGGGAGGGGGGGGGGGAGACGGGGGACGGGAGACGGTGGGGGGTGAAGGGGGGATGGGGGCGAAATTGGAGAAATATTTTTCTGTCGGGTAGGACGTGAGGTAATACGAAACCTGCTGCGGCTCCCCGTCTTCTCCTGGGATGCTGCGCCATTGGGTTTGAAGTTTTTCGAGCCAGCGTTTGCTGTAAGGCGTGAATATGGTGTAGGGCGTACCATCGCTCTTCAGCACCTCGTC